>NZ_JAUXSP010000031.1 GCF_030679875.1 Phenylobacterium sp.
TTATGACTGGGAAGCGGAAGCGGTACACGGCTGATTTTAAGGCCAAGGTGGCGCTGGAGGCGTTGAAGGGTGAGCTGACCCTGTCGCAGTTGGCGACGAAACACGGCGTCCATCAGACGATGATCGCGGCGTGGCGGAAGCAGGCGATCGAGGGTCTTTCCGGGGTGTTCTCCGGCAAGGCCGAGGCGAGCGAGGGCGCCCGGGAGGGCGAGATCGATAAGCTGCACGCCAAGATCGGGCAGCTGGTGGTGGAGCGGGATTTTTTAGCCAAGGCCTTCGGTCGTTGAGCCTGGACCGGAGGCGGCAGATGATCGAGCCCGAGCATCCCCGGCTGTCGATCCAGCGCCAGTGCGCCCTGGTGTCGATCAGCCGGTCGGCCTTCTACTACCAGCCGGCGGGTGAGACCCCGCTGAACCTGGCGCTGATGCGGCTGATCGACGAGGCGTTCCTGGAGACGCCCTGGTACGGCTCGCGCCAGATGGCCCGGCATCTGCGCCGCCAGGGTTATGAGGTGGGCCGGATGCGGGTGCGTCGGCTGATGGCCAAGATGGGCCTGGCGCCGATTTATCAGAAGCCGCGCACAACGATCCCGCACCCCGAGCACCGGGCCTACAAGTACCTGCTGCGCGGCCTGACCATCGACCGGCCGAACCAGGTCTGGTGCGCCGACATCACCTACATCCCGATGCGGCGGGGCTTCCTGTACCTGGTGGCGGTGATGGACTGGGCGACCAGGAAGGTCTTGTCTTGGCGGCTCTCCAACAGCATGGACGCAGAGTTTTGCATCCAGGCCCTGGAGGAGGCCCTGGCCCGCTACGGGACGCCGGAGATCTTCAACACCGACCAGGGCAGCCAGTTTACCAGCCCCCGCTTCGTCGACGTGCTGAAGGACGCCGGCGTGCGGGTCTCCATGGACGGCCGCGGCCGCTGGATGGACAATGTCTTCATCGAGCGGCTCTGGCGAAGCCTCAAATATGAGTGCGTCTATATCCACGCCTTCGAGACCGGATCGGAGCTGCGGACCGGGCTCACCAAGTGGATCGGCTACTACAACACCAACCGGCCCCACTCGGCCCTTGCCGGGGCCACCCCCGACGAGGCCTATGGACAAATCCAGGCGCCGCCCTATCCGGGGCTCGCCCCGGATAGGGCCAACCCTGAGCACAAACTGGCGGCGTAATCTGAACCCGAACCAACCTTAGCCAAGCCGCCAAACTGTACGGAGAACCGGCGCCACCTCA
>NZ_JAUXSP010000005.1 GCF_030679875.1 Phenylobacterium sp.
TGCCCACGGCGATGAACACCGCATCGGCCTTGGCCACGGCCGCGGCGGCGTCAGTCTCGAAGAACAGCCGGCCAGCCGCCACATTGCGCGCCACCAGGCCCTCAAGACCCGGCTCAAAGATCGGAATGCCGCCGGTCCGCAAGCGCTCGATCTTGCCCGCGTCCTTGTCGATGCAGGTCACCTCGTGACCGAAGTCGGCGAAGCACGCCCCGCTCACCAGGCCCACATAGCCCGTGCCGATCATCGCTACTTGCATGGCAGGTTCCCGTCATTGACATGCGCGCCGCAGCCGCGAGGCCGGGCGGTCAGGGCGCTGATCTAGCCGAAACTCGACCTGCGCCGCCAGATGGGGCGTCCTGCCGGGGCGGCAAAACCTCGCCGAGACCGGCTCAGATTTCCTGGTTGTAGCCGCCGACCTGCGGATGCTTGCCCAGGCGGGGCTTCACCTCCTTGTGGAACAGGGCCCGCATGTCGTCCGCCGAGCTGGTGCTTTCCACCACCACGACGATCTCGGGCTTGTTCGATGAAGCCCGGACCAGAACCCAGGAACCGTCCTCCAAGGCCACGCGCACGCCGTTGACCGTGATCAGGTCGACAATCTTGCGTCCCAGGATCGTGCCGCCTTCGGCCCGCAGGGCCTCGTATTCGGCGACGATCTTGTCGACCACCCCATACTTTTCCTCATCCGGGCAATGGGGGGACATGGTCAGCGAGGTGTAGGCGACGGGCAGGGCCTTTTTCAGGTCCGACAGCTTCTTGTCGGGATTGCGGTCCAGCATGGCCAGGATGGCGGCGGCGGCCACCAGGCCATCGTCATAGCCGCGGCCGATAGGGTCGTTGAAGAAGAAGTGACCGCTCTTTTCGAAGCCGGCCAGGGCCTTCAGCTCAGCGGTCTTGCGCTTGATATAGGAGTGGCCGGTCTTCCAGTAGACGGTCTTGGCGCCATTGGCGGCCAGCACCTCGTCGGTGGCGTAGAGACCGGTGGACTTCACATCGACGACGAAGGTGGCGTCCTTGTGCAGCGCCGACAGGTCCCGGGCCAGCATCAGGCCGATCTTGTCGGCGAAGATCTCCTCGCCTTCGTCATCCACCACCCCGCATCGGTCGCCGTCGCCGTCGAAGCCCAGGGCGCAGTCGGCGCCGTACTGGCGCACGGCCTTGGCCATCTCGTGCAGCATTTCCTGGTCTTCGGGATTGGGGTTGTAGCGGGGGAAGGTCCAGTCCAGCTCGCAGTCCATCTCATAGACCACCGCCACCCCCATCCTGCGCAGGCCTTCGGCGGCGAAGGCCCCGGCCGTGCCGTTGCCGCAGGCGCAGACCACCTTGAGCGGCCGCTTCAGGCTGAGGCCCGCCGCCACATCGGCGATGTAGCGCTCGGCGACGCCGTCCACATGGGTCAGGCTGCCTCCGGGCCGCAGCTCCCAGGCGCCGCCGAGCACGATGTCCTTCAGCCGGCCCATTTCGTCGGGACCGAAGGTCAGGGGTCGCTGGGCGCCCATCTTCACCCCGGTCCAGCCATTCTCATTGTGGCTGGCGGTGACCATGGCCACGCAGGGGGCGTCCAGGTCGAACTGGGCGAAATAGGCGATGGGCGAGAGCGCCAGGCCAATATCCAGCACCTCGCAGCCGGCCTGGATGAGGCCCAGCGTCAGGGCCTGCTTGATCGACAGGGAGTAGGACCGGAAGTCGTGGCCGACCACGATCTTCGTCTGGCCCATCTGCTGGATCAGCGTGCCCAGGCCCATGCCGAGGGCCTCGACGCCCAGCAGGTTGATGTCAGGGCCAAACAGCCATCGCGCGTCATATTCCCGAAAACCCGTGGCTTTCACCAGGGGTTGGTTCTCATAGGCAAGCGTATTGGGGACGAGATCGGCGCGAGGGGCGAGAAGCATCTGGACTCCGCAGGTGGGTGGTCGACAGCTCGAAAGACGACCGGCCGTCAGGCCAGCTTAACGCAAAGCCGTATCGCCGGTTCGCGACGGTGGCTACATCACGCCCGCCCGAAGCAGGTCATGGACATGCAATATGCCCACGGGCCGGTCGTTCTCCACGACGAAGAGAACCGTGACCGACGGTGCGGGATCGCTCATCAAAGCCAGGGCTTCGGACGCCATCATGGCTGGCGGCGCGGTCTTCTTCGGGCCTGCGGTCATCACCTGGCCAGCGGTCTGGCTCAGCAGGCCCTCGATGTGCCGGCGCAGGTCGCCATCGGTGATGGCGCCGGCCAGTCGTCCCTGATCATCGATCACCCCGACAATCCCCCAGCGTTTCTCGGTCATCACCAGCAGCGCCTCGGGCATCGGCGTGTCGTGGGACACCAGGGGCAGTTCGCCGGCCCCATGCATCAGGTCGCCGACCGTGCGCAGCATGGCGCCCAGCTTGCCCCCCGGATGGAAGGTCTTGAAATCCTTGGCGGTGAAACCCCGGCGCTCCAGCAGGGCCACGGCCAGCGCATCCCCCAGCGCGATCTGAAGGGTGGTCGAGGTGGTCGGTGCGCTGACCTCGGCGGTGGCTTCGGGCGCATCGGCCAGCCGTAGCACCACGTCGGCCGCGTGGCCGAGCGCGCTGCCCGGCGCGGCGGTCAGGGCGATCAGCGGAATCCTGAACCGCTTGGCGTAGTCCAGAATGTCGGACAGTTCACGCACTTCGCCGGACTTGGAGAGGGCCAGGACGGCGTCCTCCTGGCCGATCATGCCCAGGTCTCCGTGGCTCGCCTCCGAAGCATGGACAAAGAAGGCCGCCGTGCCGGTGGAGGCGAAGGTGGCGGCGATCTTGCGCGCCACATGCCCAGACTTGCCGATGCCGGTGCAGGCGATCCGGCCCTTGGCGGCGTAGAGGATGTCCACAGCCTGGACGAAGGCCTCGTCCAGCGCTTCGGCCTGCAGGGTCAGGGCCGCCGACTCCGCGGCCAGCACCCGGCGGCCCACGGCCACAGCGTCGAAGTCGGGCCTCATGGCTGGGCCGCGATGGCTTCGGCCTGCATGCCGCGCATGGTTTCCCGCGCCTGATTGATGCGCTGCTGAGAGGCTTCGGTCTGACGTTTCATGGCGGCCTGCATCTCCGGCGTCTGCTGGACCGGCATGTGGCCGAACGGACCGGGCGAGCGGGCGCCTATGCCCTGGGGCCAGACGAGCGCCAGGGCGATGATCATCGCCGCGACAATGGCCATCAACGGAAAGAAGAAACGATCAAGCATTGGCTCCGATATAGCCGCTCCCGGCGCGCTCGGCCACGCCCAAGGCGGCCTGCCGGCTTGACGGGGGTGAAGCCGCGTCCTAGCCGGACGGGCGACCCCCGCCGCCCCGGAGATGCCCCATGCCGACCCTCGTCCTGCTTCGCCACGGCCAGAGCCGCTGGAACCTCGAGAACCGCTTCACCGGCTGGGTCGATGTCGACCTGACCGCCGAGGGCGAGGCCCAGGCGACCAAGGGCGGCGAACTGATCAAGGCTGAAGGCGTCCAGTTCGACCGGGTCTACACCTCGGTCCTGACCCGGGCGATCCGAACCAGCTGGCTGGCCCTGGCCGCCGCCGGCCAGGCCTATGTGCCCGAGGTCAAGGACTGGCGCCTGAATGAGCGCCACTATGGCGGCCTGACCGGACTCAACAAGGCCGAGACCGCCCAGAAACACGGGGATGAGCAGGTAAAGGTCTGGCGGCGTTCCTATGACGTCCCGCCGCCGCCGCTCAGCCACGACAGCGAGTTCGATTTCGCCGGCGACCGTCGCTACGCCGGCGCCGTCCTGCCCGACACCGAAAGCCTCAAGACCACCCTCGACCGGGTCCAGCCCTACTGGGAGGGTGAGATCGCCCCGCACCTGAAGGCGGGTGAAACCCTGCTGGTGGTCGCCCACGGCAATTCCCTGCGGGCCATCGTCAAGCTGCTGTTCCGGCTGGGGGACGAGGCGGTGATCGACGTGGAGATTCCCACGGGCAATCCGCTGCTGATCCAGCTGTCGGAAGACCTGACCCCGGTGGCGGCCCGCTATCTGGACGAGTCCCGCGCCCAATCCCTGCCCCTGGCGCCATGAGCCAGGCCGACCAAGCCCACATGCGGCGCGCCATCGCCCTGGCGCGTCCCCACCTTGGTCAGACGGCGGAGAACCCGTCGGTGGGCTGCGTCATCGTCCGAAATGGGGCGGTGGTGGGCGAGGGCGCAACCGGGCTGGGCGGACGGCCCCACGCCGAGGAGATCGCCGTGCAGGCCGCCGGCCCGGCCGCCCAAGGGGCGGTGGTCTATGTCACCCTGGAGCCCTGTGGCGCCCGCTCCTCCGGCGCGCCCTCCTGCGCCGCGCGCCTGACCCAGGCCGGGGTCGCCCAGGTGGTCATCGCCTGCGCCGACCCGTCCCCCTATGCCGACGGCCAGGGTGTGGGCCAGCTAAGGGCGGCCGGACTTGAGGTCCGGCTTGGCGTCCTGGCCGAGGAGGCCCAGGATCTCTACCGCGGCTACGCCCCCGCCAGGACCCGACGCCCAGGGCATTAAGCGTCGGAAGGGCCTCGTTAATCTTGCAGGGTTAGCGTGGACTCTCCCCGTCGCAATGGCCCCAGATGTTGTCCCCCCGTCCCGCCTCGATCCCCGAACTCCGGCGCCTGACCCAGGCAGAGGTCGATGCGGTTTGCGCGCGGCACGACCGCCTGTGGACCTCCCGGCCAGGGGGCGCCCGTGCGGTATTCTCGTGGAAGGACCTGTCGGGCCTGGATCTGCGGGGGCGCAATCTCTCCGACGCCGACTTCACCGGCGCCTGCCTGAACGAGTGCCAGATGCAGGGCGCCCGGTTGGACAACGCCAATCTGTTCGGCTGCGACATGCAGGGGGCCAATCTGACGGAGGCGTCCCTGCGCCGTGCGGATCTTCGCGGCGCCTGCCTGCGGGGCGCCAACCTGACCGCCGCCGATCTGTTCGAAGCCGATCTGCGCGAAGGCTCCATCGCCGCAGCGGACCGGGACAAGGGCCTGCGAATTCTCGAACATCTGGCGCGGCCCGGCGAGGTTCAGGGCGCGGTGCTGGCCGGCGCGAACCTGGAACGCTCGCGCCTGTCGGGCGTGATGGCCGCCCGGGCTGACTTTTCCGACGCCATCCTCAAGGACGCCAAGCTGGTCCGCGCCAACCTGAAACAGGCCAACATGTCCGGCGCCAATCTGCAGGGGGCCGACCTCTCCGGCGCCGATCTTGCCGGCGCCGATCTGCGCGACGCCATCCTGGTCGGCGCCAAGACCTATTCCTGGAACGTCAGCAAGGCCGATATGGAAGGCGTCCTCACCGACGCGCCGTCGGGGCTTGCGGTCTCGGACCTGCCCTACAAGACCATGATCCGCGAACATGCCCGCTGGTGCGAGACCGGCGGCGGGGAGGGCAGTCCCTCGGTGTTCGACGGCGCGGACCTGAGGGCCCTGGAGACAATCCGCGGGTTCAACCTGACCGCCCTGTCGGCCAAGGGCGCCGTCTTCTACGGTCTCGACATGGAAGGCGTGCAGCTCCAGGGCGCGCAGCTCGACGGCGCTGATCTGCGGGCCTGCAATCTGCGCCGCGCTGATTTGCGGGGGGCGCGGCTGATCAACGCCAAGCTCTCCGGCGCGGACCTCCGGGACGCCCAGATGGGCCCGCTGCTGATCGGCTCCGACCGGCTGCTTCCCTGCAACATGACCGGCGCAAAGCTGAAAAACACCGACTGCGCCCGCGCCGATCTGCGCCAAGCCATTCTTCAGGACGCCGATCTCTCCCGGGCCAACTTCTCCGGCGCTCAGTTGAAGCAGGTCAATATCAGCGGCGCGCGAAGGGCCGGGGCCCGCGGCCTCGCAGACGTCATTTAAAATATCGTCGGTCTCTTAACCCTTGAGTCTCTGTTCTGCGTCTAAAGGTCGCGGGTCGCCGAACAGTCAGGAGCGTTTCAGTGTCAGCCGCCATCGCACTGTCAGGCCGCCGGAAACTGTCCCGCGGCGAGATCGAGATGATTCTCGCCGCGCATGAGCGCTTCATCAGCGGTCGCCCAGGGGGCAAGCTGGCTGCCCTGCGCTTCATTGACTTCACCGGCGTGAACCTGGCTGGCCGCAACCTGCAGGACGCCGATCTGTCGTCCTCGATTTTCGACAGCGCAAACCTGTCCTGCGCCGACCTGTCCCGGGCCAATCTGTTCGGCTGCGATCTGCGCAAGGCCGACCTTCGTCGGGCCAACCTGACCCGGGCCGATCTGCGGGGCGCCTGCCTGCGGGGGGCCGATCTGAGCGAGGCCGACCTGACCCAGGCCGACTTCCGGGTGGGGCAGGTGGCCATGCCGCACCCTTCCAAGGGCCTGACCTCACTCACCCACCATCAGCGCAGCGGCGAACTCGATCACGCCAATCTCAGCGGCGCCAATCTTGATGGCTCGCAGCTCGAGGATGTCTCGGCCTTCGCCACCGACTTCACCGACTGCTCCATGCGCGGGGCCAAGCTCAACCGCGCCAACCTGAAGGACGCCAATCTGGAAGGCGCCATCATGGACTGGGCCGATGTATCTGGCGCCAATCTGGAAGGTGCGCGCCTGGTGGATGCGGTCTTGACCGGGGTGGAGATTCGCAGCGCGCGCACCTCGGGCGCCAATATGGATGGCTGCCTCTCGTCGCCAAGCCAGACGGCTATCGATATGGCTGACGAGCTGCATGCAATGGCCCTCGGCAACCAGGCCTGGTGCAAGACGGGCGGCAAGGAAGGCAAGCCGGCCAAGTTTGACGGCCTGGATCTACGGCCCCTGGACCAACGTCTCCGGGGCCTGCGTCTGTCCGTGATGAGCGCCCGCGGGGCGGTGCTTGTGGGCATGGATCTTTCAGGCGTCCATCTGCAGGGCGCCAATCTCGAAAACGCCGACATGCGCGGCATCTGCCTGCGGGGCGCCGATCTGCGCGGCGCCAAGCTGGCCGGCGCAAAGCTGACCAAGGCCGATCTGCGCGAGGCCATTCTTGGCCCATTGCCGCTGAGCGCTGACCGGGTCAACCGCGGGGACCTCCACCACGCCAAGCTGCGGTACGTAAAGGCCCAGGGCGCCGATCTCACCGGCGCCATTCTCGACGAGGCTGATGTTCGAGGCTGCAACTTCGCCGGGGCCCTGATGCGCGGCGCGAGCCTGCGGGGCGCCGACATGTCCCTGGCCCTTGGCCTCGAGCCGCCCGGAAGCTGACCTCGACCTACGAAAAAGGGCGGCGCGTCGCCGCGCCGCCCCCTCTTGGCCTGCGGACTGAGCCTCAGGCGGCCTGCTCGCCCTCGATCAGGGTCGAGCTGACGCCCGTGGTGATCTGGATCTGACGCGGCTTCAGCGCTTCAGGCAGTTCACGACGCAGGGTGACGGACAGAAGGCCGTCGGCCAGGGCCGCCTCGCTCACCACCACATAGTCGGCCAGTTGGAACCGACGCTCGAAATCGCGCTCGGCGAGACCGCGATGCAGGAAGCTGCGCGCCTCCTCATTGGCGGTCTTGCGGCCCTGCACGGTCAGGAGGTTCTCCTTGACCTCGATGGCGAGTTCGTCCGCGCGGAAGCCGGCGACCGCAATCTCGATCCGGTAGGCGTTCTCGCCCGTGCGTTCGATATTGTAGGGGGGATAGCCCGAGGCGGCGTCGGCCGCAGCGGTCTCAAGCAGGCCAGCCAGTCGGTCAAAGCCGACGACGGAGCGGTACAGGGGGGAAAAGTCGAGGGTACGCATGTGCGTCACATCCTTCTTGTCTAAGCAAGGTTGCGGTTATCGACCTGCGGCGAGCCGGTGTGGCCTCGTCAGCGGTCGGAAGGCCCGGACATCCAGCACCTTCGAGAAGGAATTTGGGGAGAGGTTCGCGGGTTTCAAGGCCTTGTTGGTCTCGAACCCTTGCCACATGCGCCCATGCCTCTAGGGTCTCCGCCTCAACGACTTGCCGGAGCTCCAGACCATGTTTCACGACAAGTTCCCCGCCCTTATCGCCGGCGCCCTCGGGGCGCTGATCCTGGGACAGGCGGCCCAGGCCGAGGACGCCGCCCTGCGCGAGGCCGTGGCGGGGCCCCAGCGCAGCGAAGCTCATCAGGCCCGCGACGCCGCCCGCAACCCCTATGACAGCCTCACATTCTGGGGGCTCAAGCCGGGCCAGACGGTGATCGAGATTTCGCCGGGCAGCGGCTACTGGACGGAGATCCTGGCGCCTTACGCCAAGGCCACTGACGGCGCCTATGTGGCCGGGGTCACCGATCTGGACGACCCAGCGGTGACCGACGCCGGCCGCCGTGGCCGCGAGGCCTTCGCCGCCCGCTACGCTGACGCAGAGGTGTTTGGTGACATCACCTATGCGGGCTTTGGCGCGGTCTCGGGCCCCCTGGGCGAGCCCGGTTCAGCCGATATCGTCCTGACCGCCCGCAACATCCATAACTGGATGTGGCGTGACGGTATGCTCGACAAGGCCCTGGCCGACTTCTACGCCGTGCTCAAGCCCGGCGGCGTGCTGGCGGTTGAAGAGCACCGGGCCGATCCCCGGCCGCAGGTCGAGGGCGCCCGTGACGGCTATGTGGCGACCGCGGTCGTTGTCGCCGCCGCCGAGAAGGCGGGCTTCCAACTGGCGGAGTCCAGCGAGGTCAACGCCAACCCCAAGGACACCAAGGACCATCCGTTCGGGGTCTGGACCCTGCCGCCGGTTCGTCAGAACGCGGCCCGGGGCGAGACCGCCAGCCCTGATTTCGACCGGACCAAGTATGATGAGATCGGCGAGAGCGACCGCATGACCCTGCGCTTTATCAAGCCGTCCTGATCCGTGTTGTTGTCGAGACTGTCCCGGCGGGGCCTGCTGCTCTCCGGCCTTGCGGCCGGCGGGGCGGCGGCCCTGACCGGCTGCAACCGCCAGGATGAGGCGGCGCCCGCCGAGCCCGCCTCGGCCATCAGCCTTGAGGAAGCCGTGGCTGGCGACTGGCGCGAGGCCCAGGACAAGGCCCGCGACGCCTGGCGTCATCCGGCGGAGACCCTCAACTTCTTCGGGCTCAAGCCTGGGATGACAGTGGTGGAGATCTGGCCCGGCGCCGGGTGGTACACCGATATCCTGGCGCCGTTCCTGGCCGCTTCGGGCGGCAAGCTTTACGCCGCCAACCTGCAGCCGAACGACCCCACCGCCGTGGAGGTCGTCGAGGCCTATCGCCAGAAGCTGCGAGCCCGTCCCCGTCTCTACGGGGATGTGGAGATCACCGCATTCGGCGCCACCAGCGGGGCCATGGCGCCGGCCGGCTCGGCTGATCTGGTGCTGACGGCCCGGAATATCCACAACTGGATGGCTGCCGGCATCGTCGACAAGGCCTTCGCCGACGCCTTCGCGGCCCTAAAGCCCGGCGGCGTATTCGGGGTCGTGGAACACCGGGCCAATCCCGGGGGCGTTCAGGATCCCGCCGCCGCCGACGGCTATGTGGAGCAGGCCTATGTGGTCCGTCTGGCCCAGGAGGCGGGGTTCATCCTCGACCAGGCCAGCGAGATCAACGCCAATCCCCGGGACACCAAGGACCATCCCTTCGGGGTCTGGACCCTGCCGCCCGTCCGTCGCACCTCGGCCCGGGGCCAGCCCGCCGATCCCGCCTTCGACAGCAGCCCCTATGAGGCCATTGGCGAAAGCGACCGGATGACCCTGCGCTTTATCAAGCCGACCTGAGTCCGATCAGAGCTGCTGACGGTAGTTGTCGATGATCTGCGCATTGGTGACGGGCAGCTTGCCGAGGTTCAGCTGGTCGGACACCATCTCCGCGCCGCTGGGCAGTACGCTGCGGTCCAGTCGTGCGTCCGGGTCCCAGAGTCGCCCGCGCATGATAGCCTTGGGACAATGGAGGAAGGCTTCCTCCACCCTGATCATCAGCACCAGGCGGGGCAGGCGGCCGAACTCTTCGAACTGGGCCAGCAGCGCCGCGTCATCGGTGGCGGTGGCTGTTCCATTGATGCGGAACACGTCATCGAAGCCGGGGATCATGAACATCAGCCCGACCTTGCCGGTCCCGGCCAGCAGGTTGCGCAGGATGTCGAGGCGATTATTGCCGGGCCTGTCGGGCAGGAACAGAGTCTTGCCGTCCTCGCTCACATGGACGAAGCCCGGCTCACCGCCCCGGGGGGAGACGTCCACCGCTCCGTCCGGACCGGCCGAACTGATCACACAGAAGGGCGCATGGGCGATGAAGGCCCGGCCATGTCGCTCCACATGATCCAACACCTTGTCCAGGACCACCTTGCCGGGGGCGCGATAGAGCTCATCCAGGTCGGCGAGGGCGAGCAGTCGCATGGGGCTTCCTCGTGGTCTTGAGAATTATTCGCAAATGATGATCGATCTTGGGCTGCATGTCACGGGGGCGGGGCCGGTTTGTTTACATCGCGCCGGGGCCGGGCCAAGGTCCAGCTCCCCCGAGAGGTCCGATGGCGACGATTGAACAGCTGACCACCCGCATCGCTGAGACGCTCCAGTCCGGCGATCCGCTGCCCCATGTGGTCAAGATCGATCTCAAGGGGGCGGGCTTCATCCATATCGACGGCGCGGCGGTGACCAATCAGGACGCCCCGGCCGACCTCGTGGTGACCATCAGCCTGGACGACGTGGTCGCCCTCGGCCGTCGGCGGCTGGATCCCATGACCGCCTTGATCAGCCGCCGCATGCGCATGTCTGACATGAGCCTGGCCATGTCCATGCAGGCCCAGATCCAGACCCTCTTCGCCCAGGCCGCCTGAAGGACTGACCATGACCGAACCGGCGCCGCTGATCGACATTCCCGCCGCTCCGGTTCCCACGGGCGGGAAGGCTGAGTGGGTCTCAGGCGCCGGGGGCGTCCGGCTTCGGGCGGCGCTCTTCCCGGCCAGGGGCCCCGCGCGCGGGACGGTGGTGCTCAGCGGTGGACGGACTGAGCCGATCGAAAAGTATTTCGAGGTGGTGGAAGACCTGACCCTGCGCGGCTTCGTGGTCCTGGCCCATGACTGGCGCGGCCAGGGGCTTTCGCACCGGGATCTGGCCGACGACCGGCTCAAGGGACATGCGGTCGGTTTTGAGCCCTTTTTGGACGATTTTGACGCGCTTTTGGCCCATTTCGAAGACCGTCTCCCGAAGCCCTGGCTCGCCGTCGGCCACTCCATGGGCGGCTGCCTGACCTTGCTGGCCCTGGCCAAGGGACAGGCCGACCGGTTCGCCGGGGCGGTCCTGTCGGCGCCGATGCTCGGCGTCCGGGTCGGCCGCTATCCCAAGGCGGTGCGGCTGCTGGTGGGCTGGAACCGGCTGACCGGGCGGGCGGGGGCCTATTGCATGGGCGATCCGGGCAAGCCCTTCGATGACACCTTCGATGACAATGTGCTGACCCACGACCGGGTGCGCTTTTCCCGCGCCCGCGCTCAGGTCGCCGCCCATCGGGACCTGGCGCTCGGCGCGCCGACCTGGGGCTGGCTGGACTTCGCTCTGCGGGCCGCCGATGTGTTCGCCAGGCCCGCCAACCTGGCGACGGTGAAGATCCCCGTCGTGATCTGCCAGGCCGAGCAGGAACGTCTGGTGGACAATGGGGCCCAGGATCAGGTGGCCCGCAGCCTGCCCGACGGCAAGCTGGTGGTGGTCAAGGGCGCCCTGCACGAAATCCTGATGGAGACCGACGACAAGCGCGCCGTCTTCTGGGCGGAATTCGACGCTCTGACGTCGCGCGTGCTCTAGGCCGTCGTCGCCGAGCGCTTGAGGGCCACCAGGGCTTCGTCCAGGCAGGCCTGGTCGCCGGCGATCACCACCTGGCCTCCAGCCTGACCCACCGGCGCCCCGCGCCAGTCGGTGACCAGACCGCCCGCGCCCTGGATCACCGGAATGGCGGCCTCGATGTCCCAGGCCTTGAGGCCCGCCTCGATCACCATGTCCATCGAACCGGCCGCGACCATGGCGTAGGCATAGGCGTCGAGGCCCAGCCTCGCCAGGCGCGAGGCCGCGCGCACCTGGGTCCAGGCGCCGAGCTCGGCGCCATTGAAGCACCCCTCAGGGTCCGTGGTGGAGATGGTGGCGTCGGTCAGCTTCGGACAGGCGCGCACCTTCAGGGGGCGGGAGCCGCCGCGCGACACCAGCCGTGAGCCGCCGGCGTGACCCAGATAGATCTCGTCCAGATAGGGCTGGCCGATGGATCCCAGAACGGGACGTCCCTCGTGGCGCAGGCCGATGAGCACGCACCACAGGGGAAGGCCGGAGATGAAGGCGCGGGTGCCGTCGATGGGATCGAGGACCCAGACGAACTCGGCGTCCGGGCGATCCTCGCCATATTCCTCGCCAATCACCCCGTGCTCGGGAAAGTGCTGGGTGATCAGCCGGCGGATCGCCGCCTCGGCGCCGCGGTCGGCGGCGGTGACCGGATCGAAGGCGTTGAGGCCGGGGGGCCCGCCCTTGTCCTCCAGGCCATGGTCGGCGCGGAACAGGGGCAGGGCCACGTCAGCGGCGGCCTGATTGAGCTCGAGGATCACGGTCTCGAGGGCGGAGAGGCGTTCAGGGGTCAGCATGACCCCGGTTTAGCGCGCCCGGCCGCCCGGTGAAATCCCGCCGACCGGCGGGACCACCGGCTCAGCCGTGTTCGCTGTCGCCATTGAGGGACTTGGCCAGATCCAGCAGACGGCGGCGCGGCCGTTCGCCCAGCTGGTAATACGCCCGGATCAGATCCAGGGTCTCCTTGCTGGCCAGGACCTCGCCACCGCTTTCGCAGGCCGCGGCCCGTTCCTGTTCGGCGGCCGAGAGACCGTCGTAGAAATAGGCGACCGGCACCTCAAGGGCTTCCGACAGCTGCCACAGGCGGGCGGCCGAGATTCGGTTGGCGCCGCACTCGTACTTCTGAATCTGCTGGAACCTGACTCCGCAGGCCCCGGCCAGTTGCTGCTGCGTCAGGCCGAGCAGGCGGCGACGACGGCGAAGACGCTTACCCAGGTGGACGTCAATTTCATTGCCCATGTCTCTTGCCCCCTTGTGGTTAAGAAGCGGAGCCGTCCCGAACAGAGACGGTATGGGTCGAACTTGGCAAGTCGCGCGCCAAGCGACTGTGGTTCGCGTTGCACAGGGCCGTGCCGCAAGACTAGTAGAGGGCATGGCGCGCGCCCAAGCCCCCCTGGTCCAGATTTTCGCCCAACGCCTGTCCTGGCGTATCGAGGTCGCGGCCTATGATGCGATCACCCTGTTGGCCCGCCTGTTTCCCATCGACGCCGTTTCGGATTTCGGCGCGGCGGTCCTGGGACGCCTGGGCCCGCTGACCAGCACCCACCGGGTGGCGGTGCGCAATCTGCAGATCGCCTTCCCAGCGCTTTCCCCCGCTGAGATCGACGCGCTGGCCGCCGAACAGTGGCGCCAGATTGGGCGAACCTTTGCGGAGTTTCCCATTATCGACCGCATCGTCGCGGCTGGCGACCGGATCGAGATCGTCAACGCAGAGCGGTTGGCCGAGATCGCCCGCACCGGCGAGCCGGTGGTCTTCGTTTCTGGCCATCTCTCCAACTGGGAGATCATGCCTGCGGTCATCGCCCATTCCGGCGTGGTCTGCCACATGACCTACCGGGCGGCGAACAATCCCTATTTCGACAAGCGGATCCGCGACAATCGCTTCCGCTACGGGGTCCGGCTGTTTGCGCCCAAGGGCGGGGACGGGGCCCGCGAACTGCTCGACGCCCTGGGGCGCGGGGAGTCGGTGGCCCTGATGAACGACCAGAAGTTCAATGGCGGCGTCGCAGCCCCCTTCTTCGGCAAGCTGGCCCACACCGCGCCTGGCCCCTCGCGCCTGGCCCTGCGGTTCGACACCGTCCTGCAGCCCATGTCGGTGCAGCGCCTGGGCAAGGCCCGCTTCCGGGTGATCGTCCATCCGCCGATCAAGCCGGTCGCCACCGGCGACCGGGCCGGCGACATCGCGCAGTCGATAGGTCGGATCAACACCTTCATGGAAGAACGCATCGCCGAGCGGCCGGCCGAATGGTTCTGGGTCCACAAGCGCTGGCCCAGCGAGGCCTACGCCCGCAAACGGCGCTGAGGCGCTCAGGCCGCGCGGAAGCCCACAAGGCTCATGGGATTGAGGTTGCGCTCGCGCCACTTCATCCGCCAGCAAAGATGCGGCCCGGTGGCGCGGCCCTCGGCGCCCACCGCCCCGATCACCTGGCCCTGGGTCACCGACTGACCGGTGGCCACGTCCAGGCGCGACATGTGCAGATAGGCGCTGATCAGTCCCTGGCCGTGGTCGAGCATGACGAGGCCGCCCTCATAGTGCAGGCCGGTCTCGGCGAAGGCGACGAGGCCCCCGGCCGGGGCCAGGATGGGCGTTCCTCGCGGGGCGGCCATGTCCACGCCATAGTGCGGCCGGGCCGGCACGCCGTTCAGGACCCGCTGACCCCCGAACCGTCCCGACAGGCGGTAGGTCGACAGGGGCAGGATGAAGCCCTCGCGGAAATCGGCGCGGGCCGCCTGGCTGGCGAAACCCGCCTGCTTGCGCAGCGCCTCGGCGCGGATGCGGGCCAGCAGCTGAGGGTTGGTCGGAGAGACCTGACTCTGTGGCAGGCCATTGATCCGCTGGACGTCGAAATCGCCCGGCTGCACCGTGAGCCTGCGCACCGCGTCAGCCCCCTGGCCTGAGACCCGCAGGACCTGCTCAGCCGGCGCGTCCCGGTCGAAGCCGATGACGAACCAGCCCTCTGCGGAGGCCAGACCGACCTGGGTGTCATCGAGAAACACCGCGGCGTCCGGCGCGGTCCGCCCGACCGCCACGCCCCCCTGCACAAACCGTCCGTCCAGCTGCAAAGGCGCCTGTCGACCCTGGGAGCCGGCCGCCCGCGGCGCGGCGAGGGCGGCAAGGCCCGTCAGCAGGGCCGCGCGACGATGGAGGGGCCGTCTCAGCTGTTGGTTTCCTTCCAGCGGGCATAGGCCTCGGTCGGCCCGGCATAGGCCTCCTGCAGCGCGGGGCTCCAGTAGCGCAGGGCCTCCAGCGGGATTTTCAGGCCCGAGACGGCGCAGACCACATGGCGGCCGGGCTTGAGGACGACGAATTCGCCGTCGCCATAGTGGAGCACAGCAAGCTCGGCGGGCTTGCCGGAAAGGTCACGATCATGGGCGTTCATCACGCCAATGTAGCGCGCTGTCGGGGCCTCGAACAGACCACCCCTAGAAGAGATCGCCCTGGGCGGAGGAGGTCGCGGTCGGCTTTTTCGGCCGGGCCTGGCGCCCGGCGTCGGGCGCGGGGCGCGGGGCGGCGGCGGGATCCCCATCGACCACGGCGCTGCGACGGGTGTCGGCGAAGACCAGCGAGACGGTTTCGCCGGCCTCCAGCGCCGCCCCCTGGCGGGCCAGGCTGCCGTCGGCCCGATGCACGCGGGCGAAGCCCCTGGACAGGGGCCGGTCGGGATTGAGCGACTGGCGAAGCTTCTCCACCGCCGCCAGCCGTTCCCCCAGGCGCTCGGTGGTCCGGGCGACGGCCGGCGTCAGCCGGGCGCCCAGGGCGTGCAGCTGTTCGCCCTGGGCCGCCTGGGGGCGAGCCAGAAGGACGGGGGTCAGGCGGACCGTCAGGCGGGCGAGATCGCGACCATGATCGGCGGCGTTGCGCTGAAGTCCGGCGCCGAGGCGGGCGCCGAGCACCCCGAGCTTCTGGCGCTGCGCCTCCTGGGGCCGCAACAGAAGCCCCGCCGACAGGCGGGACGCCACCTGGACCAGGCCCCGCTCATGGGCCGCAGCGTTCTTCTGCAAGCCCGCGCTCAGGCGGCCGGCGGCCAGGTTGAAGCGCTGGGCGGCCATCTCCATCAGGTCGGGAACCCGGGCCAGGCTGCGGCCGGCGCTCTGCACCCGGCCCTGGCGGTCCTCCACCACCTTGCCGCCGCAGCGGTGCAGGCGGGCGTGCAGGTCGCTTAAGGACGCCCGCAGCTCGGCCAGGACGGGCGTGGCCATCTCGGCGGCCGCCGTGGGCGTCGGCGCCCGGCGGTCGGAGACGAAGTCGATCAGGGTGGTGTCGGTCTCATGCCCCACCGCCGAGATGATCGGAATGTCGGCGGCGGCCACAGCGCGGACCAGGGCCTCGTCATTGAAGGCCCAGAGGTCTTCCACCGACCCGCCGCCCCGGGCGACGATGATGATGTCGGGCCTGGGCAGGTCGCCGGTGGTCGGCAGGGCGCAGAAACCGCGGATGGCCGCGCTCACCTGGGAGGCGGCCTGCTCCCCCTGAACCACCACCGGCCAGACGATGACCCGGCAGGGCCAGCGGTCGCGGATGCGGTGCAGGATGTCGCGGATCACAGCGCCCGTGGGGCTGGTGACCACGCCAATGACGGCGGGCATGCCCGGCAGGGGGCGTTTGCGGGCGGTCTCGAACAGTCCCTCGGCGGCCAGCTTGGCCTTCAGCCGCTCCAGCTGGGCCAGCAGGGCGCCGACGCCGGCGGCCTCCATGGTCTCGATGACGATCTGATAGCGGGAGCCGGCCGGGAAGGTGGTGATCTTGCCGGTGACGATCACCTCCAGCCCCTGTTCGGGCCGCACCGACAGGCCGCGCACCGACCCCTTCCAGACCACCCCGTCAATGGCCGCGCGCTCGTCCTTCAGGGTCAGATAGACGTGGCCGTTGCCATGGTGGGTGACCTTGGACAGCTCCCCGCGCAGGCGGACAAAGCCGTAGCGATCCTCCAGCGTCCGCTTCAGCGCGAAGGCGAGTTCCGAGACCGAATAGGGCTGGGCGTTGGAGTCAGGCGCGGCGTCGCTCATGGCGCGAAGCTAGCCCGTCTCGCGGTGGGGCAAAACCGGGCGCGGGGAAAAACTGGCCGGGGAGACTAGATGCGAGTGCGAGGCTAGACCTCTCGAATTGAGAACTTGATGTTCCGCGAGGTCAGGATTTCAGCGACCAGAGCCCCAATAGCTTCTGGATGGTCGCTGGCTCTGATCTGAAGCGTCATGCCGCCTTCTACGGGAATGGTCCGAACTGCTCTGACGCCGCGCAACGAGAACAACAATTGCGTTAGCTCATCGGCGCGGCTCAGCGGTACGCCGACAAGGTCAATAAGTAGCTCAAAGTCGCTACTAGCCAAGGGGTTGCGGGGGGCTAGCGCATTTTCATTGGAGTAAGGCGCGCCGTAGGCGCGAGCGTTCATTGATGAACGTGTCGTGCGCTCGATCATCGACACGCGAAACAACAGCTCGTCGAGCCTCTTAGTTATAAACTCTGTGTCAGACACCTTTTGAACTTCCATAGTTGCCGGCGTTATGCCGCTTAGGTGTTTAAGAAACGTGGAGTAATCTGGATTTTCTTGTGCGGCTTTGGAGGTAGACAAAACTCTGCTTGCCAACTCTCCACGAAACGCGACCATTTCAGCGTATCTAAGACTTCTAGGATATTCAAGATGATCGATAGAGGATATGTCGAATGAAAACGGAGTCTCGTCGTCCTTTACAATGATTGTTGGTTTGTCGAATGCGAGGCGCATACCCAACTCGAACATAACATTTGGATTTCTGGCGCTGACGTCGCAGACGACGAGTCCATCCTCATAGAGGTTATTTATTATGCGCTGATGTATAACCCCAGATGCCGTGTCTCGACTGACTAATCTTGCATCGAAACCAGCGTCCGCAATGGCCTCCCTCAGTATTGCTTCGACCGCCGCCCAGTGATCGGCCCCATAGTCGTGAAAGGCTGCGATCGGCATTATAAGTCCGCACATGGGACGATCCGTAGATTCGATCGCGGGGCTAGCTGCCTTGGGAGACGTTTTCGTATTCAATTCTCGATCTCCTACACAACGCCTCCAACTTTTCGGCCCGCGCCGAAATGGGAGAAGAGCGAGTGGTCATTCATTCGCTTCGTCCAATCTATCCCTTGAAAGCCTCGATTATTGCATTGTCAATTTATGGGCTGTTTGGGACTGGGGGGCTGAGAGTTGAAAAACGACCGCAATGATCATTGTCCAGGCGTCAGCCACGTCCAAATAGCCCCTCGCTCGGTCGCATCGGAGGTGGCCGTAAGCTGCGCCGGAGCGGTGCGATATGACGAAGGACGTGAAGGTTCAGGCGGCCGGAGTGCTTCGGGACGATCTCGTCGCGTTCAAGGACGCCTGAAAGCGTGCCAAGGCCGGCGATGACTTGCAGGCACGGGTGATCGCCTGCGCGCTCATGCGAGAGACGGCGTTCTAGCTCTGGAAATACCCCGCCGCCCGCAACCGGCGACGGTGGGCGAGAAACAGCGTGCCGGTGCTGACGCCTAACGAGAGAGCCCAAATCAAGGCATCGGGGCTGTCCCCCCAAGCCGCCAATGCCGGCCAGGCGAGCGCCCTCTCCACCGCAAGCAAGGGCAGGAGGCTAACTCCAGCAAAAACGATGTAGCTGATGAGAGCCAGCGCCTTTGGTGGTGGGCGACGCCACTCTGCAATCTTCAGCAAGGCGCTGAAGTAGGCCCAGGCGAACGCCGCAAGCGAGGTCAGGTAGAAGGCGCCTTCTATCGCGCCGACGAGCATGGGATGGGGCGGCGACATGCAGCGTCCAATCTCAAGACCACCCGGCGCCCAAGCGGGTCTGGAACCCACCTGAGCGCCGGGCCGATCTCAGATCGTCGTCAGATATACCGGCGCAGGGAGCGGGCCAGGTCGGAGCCGCCGGCGCGCTTCTTGGACTGGGCCGGCTGGTAGGCCACCCGGGCGTGTTCGGTGCAGTAGGGGCCATCGCTGCAACGGCGGCCGCAGAAGGTGAAGCCGTCGCTGGACGGGTCGCCGATCGGCCACTTGCACATGTGGGCGCCCAGGGTCAGCACGGTGGCCGAACCTGGCGCCTCGTCCACATAGCGGACCGGCGCCTGGGCCGGAGCGGCGGCCTCGGCCTCCACCGGCTCGGCGATGCGGCGCGGCGCCGAAGGGGCGGCGGCGGCGGCCCGCTGGGGCCTAGGCGCCTTGAACACCGGGCGCGCCGGCTTGGACGGGATCGCCCGTCCCGACAGGCCCAGGCGATGGACCTTGCCGATCACCGCGTTGCGGGTGACGCCGCCCAGTTGTTTCGCGATCTGGCTGGCCGAAAGGCCGTCTTGCCAGAGCTTTTTGAGTGTATCGACTCGCTCGTCAGTCCAACCCATCAGAGCCTCCCAAAACGGCCGCCTGTCTCGGTGGCCACCCCGCGCGGCCGGCCGAAACAATATCTTGTGGGGCGGGCCTTCGCCTGACCCCACGGACTACCAGATATCGTAAAGACTTCCTTAAGAGCCACAATAGGCGCCCCTGGTTCCATCCACAGGAACTACATATAGCGTCGGAAGGTCGCAGACTTGCAGGCTGCGCCCTGTGAGCGCACATGTGGCGCATGAACGATATGTCGCCCGTCCGCGCCGCCGAAATCTCCGCCGCTGTCCCGCCGGCGCCGCGGGCCTATCACGGCTTCAACTGGCCCGGCTTCCGCACCCTCTATCTGCGGGAGGTCAAGCGGTTCTGGAAGGTGGGGACCCAGACCCTGGGCGCGCCGGTGGTGACGTCTCTGCTGTATATGATGGTCTTCGTCGTCGCCGTCGGCGGGACGCGGCCGAATGTGGGGGGCGTGGCCTTCGCCACCTTCATCGCGCCGGGCCTGATCATGATGACCATCCTGAACAACGCCTTCGCCAATGCGTCCTCCAGCCTGCTGCAGGCCAAGGTCAATGGCCTGGTGGGGGACTTCATGACCCCGCCGCTGACCCCGCTGGAGCATGTGGCGGGCTTTGCGCTCGGCGCGGCCACCCGGGGCCTGCTGGTCGGCGCGGTGACCTGGATCGCGGTCATGCCCTTCGCCAACCTGCCGCTCACCCACCTGTGGGCGGTGCTCTATTTCGCCGGCGTGGCCTCGATGATCCTCGGCCTGCTGGGCATCATGGCCGGCCTCTGGGCGGAGAAGTTCGACCATATGGCTGCGGTCACCAACTTCGTCATCATGCCGATGACCTTCCTGTCGGGGACCTTCTATCTGGTCGACCGGCTACCCGAGCCGTTCCGCACGGCGAGCCATTTCAACCCGTTCTTCTATCTGATCGACGGCTTCCGCTATGGCTTCATCGGCCAGGCCGAGGGCTCCCTGCTGACCGGGGTGGGCATGACGGCGGGCATCGCCATCGCCTTCGCCTGTGTCTGCCTGTGGATGTTCGAGAGCGGCTACAAGCTGAAGACCTAGAGCGCGTTCCGTAAAAGTGGACTCCGGTTTTACGGTTGAAACGCGCTCCAACCTTGGACTCTGGAGCGTGAGGCGCTCCGACGGTTCCATCTGATTGCATCACGCTCTAGGGGCTGGTCGCCGGGACACAGGCTCGGGCCCGTCTTGCCGCGCCCCCGCGAAGTCATTGACAGAGCGCCGTTCGCGCCGGAAAACATCGAGCCTTCCAGTCCCCGTCGCCCGGCGTGCGGGGACGTTTCCTTTGGAGGCCTCCTCCCGTGACTGAAAAGACCGCGACGTCCGCCGCGACCGTTCCCAGCGACCACATCATGGGCGTGTACAACCGCGCTCCGCTGGCGTTCGAGCGAGGCGAGGGCGCGCGACTGTTCACGGCGGACGGCGAGGCCTATCTGGACTGCATGGCCGGCATTGCGGTGAACGCGCTGGGCCACGCCCATCCGCGTCTGGTCCAGGTCCTGAAGGACCAGGCCGAGAAGCTCTGGCACGTCTCCAACATCTTCAAGATCCCGGGGCAGGAGGCGCTGGCCAAGCGCCTGTGCGCCGAGACCTTCGCCGATGTGGTGTTCTTCACCAACTCCGGGGCCGAGGCCGTGGAATGCGCCATCAAGACGGCGCGGAAGTATCACTGGGCGCGGGGCAATCCTGAGCGGGTCGACATCATCGGCTTCGAAGGCTCCTTCCACGGGCGCACCGTGGCTGCGGTCAACGCCTCGGGCAATCCGTCCTATCTGGAGGGTTTTGGTCCGCCTCTGCCGGGCTTTGTCCACCTGCCCTACGGCGACCACGACGCCCTGCGCGCCGCCATCGGCCCGACCACGGCGGCGATCCTCATCGAACCGGTCCAGGGGGAGGGCGGCGCCCGCTCCCTGCCCGTGGCCTGCATGAAGGGCCTGCGCCAGCTCTGCGACGAGCAGGGCATCCTGCTGATCTATGACGAGATCCAGTGCGGTCTGGGCCGTACCGGCCGCCTGTTCGCCCATGACTGGGCCGAGGGCGAGGGCGATCCCGACATCATGTGCGTGGCCAAGGCCCTGGGCGGCGGCTTCCCCGTCGGCGCCTGCCTGGCCACCATCGAAGCCGGGGCGGCCATGAGCGTCGGCTCCCACGGCTCGACCTATGGCGGCAATCCGCTGGCCATGGCGGTCGGCGAGGCGGCCCTGGACGAGCTGGCCAAGCCAGAACTCCTGGCCCATGTCCGCGATGTGGCTGGCTATTTCAACCAGCAGATCGCCGGCCTGAAGGACCGCTATCCCGACGTGGTGGCCGATGTCCGCGGCAAGGGCCTGCTGATCGGCGTCAAGCTGGTCACCCCCAATCGCGAGTTCATGCAGCACGCCCGCGACGAGCACCTGCTGATCGCAGGCGGCGGGGACAATTGCGTTCGTCTGCTGCCGCCGCTGAACCTCACCCTGGGCGAGGCCCGCGAGGCGGTCGAGCGTTTCGAACGCGCCTGTGACCGGGCCCGCGCCAAGGCCCGCGCGGCGGCCTGATCTCCTTCACGCCCGGCCATGGGTCGGGACTCAGCAATCAAGGACCCCGCGCTCAGCTCGCGTCACTTCGGATTTCCGGCGCAAGCGCGGGGTCGTCGGGATTTCCCTTCGATGACCTCCCCTCCGAGACACTTTCTCGACCTCTGGCGGATGGAGTCCGCTGACCTGCGCGCCATCCTGGATGACGCCCGGGCCCGCAAGGCCGCCCGCGCCGGCTGGCCCAAGGGCCAGGTGGACGCCGACGCCCCGGCCCGCGACCGGGTGCTGGCCATGATCTTCGAGAAGCACTCCACCCGCACCCGCTTCTCGTTTGACGCCGCTATGCGCCAGCTGGGCGGCGATGTGATCATCTCCACCTCGGCCGACATGCAACTGGGTCGCGGGGAGCCCATCGAGGACACCGCCAAGGTGCTCTCGCGGATGGTCGACGCGATCATGATCCGGGCCAACACCCATGAGGACCTGGAGCGCCTGGCGCTGGCCGCCACCGTGCCGGTGATCAACGGCCTGACCGACAAGAGCCATCCCTGCCAGATTCTGGCCGACCTGCTGACCTTCGAAGAGCATCTGGGCCCTGTGAAGGGCCGCACCCTGGCCTGGGTGGGGGACGGCAACAATGTCTGCGCCAGCTTCATCCATGCGGCGGTCAAGTTCGGCTTCAAGCTCAACATCGCCTGTCCCACCGTCTATCACCCGGACCTGACCGACCTCGCCCGGGCCTCGGAGATGCAGGGGCAGGTGGTGATGACCGACGATCCCCGGGCCGCGGTCCGCGGCGCCGACTGCGTGATCACCGACACCTGGGTCTCCATGGGCGACACCGACCACGACGCGCGCCTGGCGGCGTTCGAGCCCTATCAGGTGGACGCCGAGCTGATGGATCTGGCGGCCAAGGACGGCATCTTCCTCCACTGCCTGCCCGCCCACCGCGGCGAGGAAGTGACCGACGCCGTGATGGATGGCCCACGCTCGAAGATCTGGGACGAGGCGGAAAACCGCATCCACGCCCAGAAGTCGATCCTGGCCTGGTGCTTCGGGGCGATCTGAGGCCGCAGAGACCGGGGGCTCGCAATCGGACCGGCTGGTCCCTATATGGCGACCCCATGTCCCAGAACCCGCTCCCCATCCCCGACGACGTCGTCGGCCCGTTCCAGATCGAGGACGCCGCGGTCCGTGGCCGCCTCGTGCGCATGGGTCCGGCCATCGACGAGATCCTGGCCGCCCACGCCTATCCCGAGGCCGTCGCCAACCTGCTGGGCGAAACCTGCGCCCTGGCCGCCCTTGTGGGCTCGGCGCTGAAGTTCGAGGGCCGGCTGATCGTCCAGGCGCAAGGGGAGGGACCCGTGCGTTATGTGGTCGCCGACTACGACACGGCGGGCCACCTGCGGGGCTATTGCCGGTTTGACGCCGACGCGGTGGCTGAGGCCTCGCAGGGCTTCGTGCGCCCTGGGGCCAAGACGCTGCTGGGGGGCGGGGTCTTCATCATGACCGTCGACCAGGGCCCCGACATGGACCGCTACCAGGGGGTGACCGCCATCGAGGGCGAGACCCTGGCCCTGTGCGCCGAGCAGTATTTCGCCCAGTCCGAACAGACCCCCACAAGGGTCCGGCTGGCGGTCGGTCAGGCTGACGTCGGCGAGGGCCTGCGCTGGCGGGCCGGCGGCATGCTGATCCAGAACGTGGCCGAGGATCAGGCCCGGGGCTCCACCGAGGAGGCCTGGACCCGCAGCCAGGCCTTCTTCGAGACCATCGGCGAGGACGAACTGCTGGACCCCAGCATTTCCGGCCAGACCCTGCTGTTCCGCCTGTTCCATGAGGACGGCGTCCGGGTGTTCGAGGACCAGGCGCTGAGCGCGGTCTGTCGCTGCTCGGAAGAGCGCATCCGCGGCGTCCTGGCCTCGTTCGAGGCTGACGAGCGCGCCGATATGGTCGAGACGGATGGCAGGATCCACGTCACCTGTGAGTACTGCGCCAAGACCTATCGGCTTGAGCCCGAGAGCCTGATTCAACGATCAGACGGTTCGGTCTGATCGCATCAGGCTCTAGGCCTGATCCAGGGCCCGCTCTACGTCGCGCTGCAGATCGCGGTCGTTCTCCAGGCCCACGCTCATCCGCACCCAGCCCTCGGTAAGCCCGATGGACTCCCGCTCGGCCGCCGGCATCGACCGGTGGGTGGTGGTGCAGGGATGGGTGGCCATGGACTTGGCGTCGCCCAGATTGTTGGAGATGTCGACGATCTGCAGGGCGTCCAGGAACCGCCAGGCCGCCTCACGGCTGCCCAGGTCAAAGGCCAGCACATTGCCGCCGCCGGTCATCTGGTTGGCGATGATGGCCGCCTGGGGGTGATCGGGACGGCCGCAATAGACGGTCTGGCGCACCTTGCTGTGGGCGGCCACGGCGTTGGCCACATGGGCGGCGTTGTCGCTCTGGCGGCGGACCCTAAGGTCCAGGGTCTCCAGGCCCTTCAGCAGAACCCAGGCGTTGAAGGGCGACAGGGCCGGTCCGGTATGGCGCAGGATGTCCTTGTAGGACTCCAGCATCAGCTCTTCGCCGCCCAGGATGGCGCCGCCCAGGACCCGGCCCTGGCCGTCAATATGCTTGGTGGCCGAATAGACGACGATGTCGGCGCCCAGAGCCAGGGGCTTCTGGAAGATCGGCGTGGCGAAGACATTGTCCACCACGAGCTTCGCGCCGCAGGCCTTGGCGATGTCGGCGACCGCGCCGATGGGGGTCACCTCAAGCAGCGGATTGGCCGGGCTCTCCACCAGGAAACACTTGGTGTTGTCCCGCACGGCGGCTTTCCAGGCTTCCGGATCGACGGCGTCCACATAGGTCACCTCGACGCCGAACCGGGGCATCCACTCCGACAGGATCCAGCGGCAGGAGCCGAACAGGGCGCGGCCGGCCACCATGTGGTCGCCCGCCCGCACCAGACCGGTCAGGGCCACATGCACCGCTGACATTCCAGACGCCGTGGCGCGGCAGAGGTCGGCGCCCTCCAGCAGGGCCAGCCGGTCCTCGAACATCTGCGTCGTCGGGTTGCCGAAGCGCTGGTAGATGAAGCCCGGCGCGTCGCCGGCGAACCGGGCGTCGGCGGCCGCGGCGCTGTCATAGGCGAAGCTCTGGGTCAGGAAGAGGGCCTCGGAAATCTCCCCATAGGCTGTGCGGGCCATGCCGCCCCGGACCAGTTTGGTCTCCAGGTTCCAGTCGCGCGGATCTTCGGCCATGGGGGCTCCTCCCGGCATGCAAGCTCGGAGTGCGCATCAACCGCCTCAGGGCTTGACGGTCAAGGGCTCCGGCGCGACGTCTCGGCGCTTGTCAGACTCAAGGCCAGCGGCGAGTGTCCCAGCGATGAATGACGCCCTGCTTTCGCCCGGCATCCTGCCCTGCCAGGCCATCGACGCCCTGGTCGCCCAGGGCGCCATCACCAGCGCCAGCCCCTTCGATCTTGACCAGGTCCAGCCCGCCAGCCTCGACCTGCGCCTGGGCGCCCGGGCCTGGCGGGTGCGGGCCTCTTTCCTGCCGGGCCTGGGGCGCAAGGTCGCCCAGCGGCTCGAGGATGTGGCCATGCACGAGCTCGACCTCGCCCGCGGCGCGGTGCTGGAAAAGGGCTGCGTCTATATCGCCGAGCTTCAGGAGGCCCTGGCCCTGCCGGCCGGGGTGTCGGCGCGGGCCAATCCCAAGAGCTCGACCGGCCGGGTGGACGTCTTCGTCCGCCTGCTCACCGACCATGGGGCGGCCTTCGACGACGTGGCCGAGGGCTATGTCGGACCGATCTATATGGAGATCGCCCCCCAGACCTTCTCCATCCTGGTGCGCACCGGCACCCGGCTCAATCAGCTGCGGCTGAAGCGCGGGGCGCCGCCCAAGCTTGATTTGCGCAGCGTCGGCGTCGACCTGACCGAAGGGGTGGCCGGTTTTCGCGCCCGGCGCCATGCCGGGGTCATCGACATGGACAAGGAAGACGGCCACGACCCCCGGGACTTCTGGGAGCCCCTGGTCCCCCGCCACGGAGAGCTGCTGCTCGATCCCGGCGAGTTCTACATCCTGGCCTCGAAGGAGGCCGTGGAGATCCCCGTCCTGCAGGCCGCCGAAATGACCCCAATTGACCCCTCTGTGGGGGAGTTTCGGGTGCATTATGCGGGGTTTTTCGACCCCGGTTTCGGCACCGAGGAGGCCGGCGGCCAGGGTTCCCGCGGGGTGCTGGAAGTCCGCAGCCACGAGACCCCCTTCCTGCTGGAGGACGGCCAGACCGTGGCGCGCCTGGTCTATGAGCCGCTGACCGAAAAGCCCGCCCGGCTCTATGGAGAGGGCGGCTCCCACTACCAGCGCCAGGGGCTGAAGCTGTCGAAACACTTCCGCCCCTGGGGCTGAGCAGGCGGCCTTAGCCCATCTTGAAGACGCAGAGCTTGTTGCCGTCCAGGTCGCGGAAATAGGCGCCATAGAAGTTGGGGATGCGGATGCCCGGCGCGCCCTCGTCGACGGCGCCGGTCTTCAGGGCCAGGCTGTGGATCTCGTCCACCAGCTCCCGCGACGGGGCCGCCAAGGCCACCATCGTCCCGTTGCCGGGGCTGGGCGCCTCACCGTCATAGGGGGCGCAGACGCTGAGCATGGGTCCCGCCCCATTGGAATAGCCCTGCATCCGGTCGCTGCCGAAGGCCGGCTTGGCGCCCAGGGGGCCAAGCAAGGTGCTGTAAAAGCTCTTGGCCCGCTCCAGGTCGCTGACGCCCAGTGTGACATAGCCGATCATCGTTAGGTCCTCCCCGTTTCTGACAGGCCATAGCCTAGCCCGGCTGACGGACGGGGAAGCAAGCCGTTCCTCAGGCGACCACGGCCTCCAGCCAGGTGGTGAGCTCGGCGATAACCTCGGCGCGATTGGTCTCGTTCAGCATCTCGTGCCGGCCGCCGGGATAGACCTTGAGGGTCAGGCTGGTGAGGCCGGCGGCCCGATAGCGGTCCATGAGCGGCGTCAGCAGGGCCAGGCCCTGATTGATGGGGTCCTTGTCGCCGACGAACACATAGAGCGGCAGGTCCTTGCGAATCTTAGCGATCTCCGCCGGGTCGCGCAGCCGGGCCAGAAGCCGGCTGAAGGACGCCTCAGACCCCGGCTTGCGGGAAAAGCCGCACAGGGGGTCTGCGATGTAGGCGTCGACCTCGGCGGGGTCCCGTGACAGCCAGTCGAAGGGGGTGCGGGGCGGCTCTCCGTCCATCGTCACCTCGTCCAGCCTGCGGGCCGGTCCGGTCCGGTCGCCAAAGGCCGCGGTGCCCGACAGGACCAGTCCATCAATGGCGTCAGCGTGATCGAACACATAGGCCTGGGCGAACATCGAACCCAGGCTGTGCCCCATCAGCACCAGGGGCAGGCCAGGGTTCGCTTCCCGGGCCAGGTCGGTCAGGGCGCGCAGGTCCTCGACGATCAGTTCCGCGCCTCTCTCGCCAAAGTCGCCGAAGGCTTCGGGCGAAGGCGCAGTACGACCGTGCCCGCGGTGATCATTGGCGTAGACGACCCAGCCCTTGGCCATCAGGCCTTCGAGCCGGGGGCGGTAGCGGCCGGCGTGCTCCCCCATACCGTGGGCCACCTGAAGGATCGCCCGCGGCGTCGTGGCGGGGTCCCGCCACAGGTACCCAGCGATGGTCGCGCCGTCCGCACCCTGGAAGCTGAAGACGTGTTCGTCACTCATGGCTGTCTCGCTTTGCGCTCCAGGATTCGCCATGATCGTGTCGCTCGCCCCAGTCCGGGTCAACATAAGCCGCCGGTTGACACGAGCCCCCTGCGCCCCCGATAGGAAGTCCTGCGCGGCCGTAGTTCAGAGGTAGAACGTCAGCTTCCCAAGCTGAATGTCGGGGGTTCGATTCCCCCCGGCCGCTCCAAGGGCCTCACCGGGGCGGTGCGCCGCTCGCGGGCGTCTGGGGCGGTTGAGGCCGGCCCCCGCCGATTCAGCCCGTCGGCCACTGGGACAGGATCGTATTGGCGTCGAAATAGTCCCGCCAATAGCTGATCTTGCCCTCCACGACCTCGAACACGCCGGTGACCGGCAGCTCCACCCACTTGTCCGCCAGCTGGTGCCGGTCGAGGCGTTCAAGGAAGACCGTCGAGCCATGGGAGGCCTCGCGCAGCAGCTTGAACTCGTTGTGCAGGGTCGGGGCGAAGAAGGGTTCAAGGAGGCCGCGGACACCGGCCGGCCCATGGACGACGGGCAGGGGCGGCGGGTTCACATACTCGCAATCGTCAGCCAGCCAGCGGATGGCGCCGTCATACTCCAGCCGCTCCATGTCTCTCAGGAATGCGCGGACGACGTCGAGGGGGGCGGGGGCGGGCATGGGAGTCTCCTGGGCTTGTTTGCAGGCCCGCAGACTCAGCGCTTCGCCTCAGGCTCGCAACGACCTGCCGGGTCGTCGGCGCTTCAGGACGCGTCGGTCTCGGCGGGGACAAGGACCGCCTGCCCCGCCCGCCTAATCGCCCAAGGCCTCCGCTGTGGAACGCTCCTGGCGTTCGGCCTGCGGTTCACGGATCAGGAGCACATCGCCGGGCGCGTACTCCAGAATTCGCTTAGCCGTGTCGCCCAGCCGCTTGTGGAGCGCCCCCGTTCGTCCGTGGGCGCCTATCACGACGAGGTCCACCTCCCTGTCGAGCATGTACTGTCGAACGAGAACCTCAGGACAGCCATTCTCAATAAGCACCTTCACTCGCGCGCGAGATGGAAAGGAGAGGTTTGAACGCGCAAGGAAGTCCTCGCAGCCTTGTTTCTCGCGCGCCTTCCATTCCGAGCGGAAGCTCGAATCTTCAAGGAACGCCGCGAACGGGGCCTCCCATCCATGCAGCACTGTCAGTGGGGCTGTCGGGAAAAAGCGGTCCGCGGCGATCAAGGCTTGTTTCGATGGTTCGGAGAAGTCGGTCGCTACCAGGATTTCCTCGTAGGGCCAGACGCGGCTCTTCACAATCAGCAACGGGGCGGGGGATTGTCGCGCCAGCTGGTCCACAGTGGAACCCAGGCGGAGCCGGCCAAACAACTCGTCCCGGGCGACCCCGACAACGATCAGGTCTGCATCAATCTCGACGGTCATCTGCGCGATGGCGTCTGCGGGCTCACCCTCGAGCACCCTGACATCGGCCTCCTGGACTATGTCACCGAACTGACGTCGGAACTGAGCCGCGGCCATCCGCGCCGGGTCAGTCGGTCGTCGCCAACGCGGCAAGTCCCAGTTCGCACCCCATTGGCGGGAGTCGTCGGGCTCGATCACCGTCAAGATAACTAGGCGGGATTTCCACAACTTAGCCAATTGAAGGGCGCGCTGCATTGCCCTGTCGCATCGGCTGCTCAGATCAGAGGCCAGCAAAATTGTGCGCGGAGGACCCTGATGCCAGGATGGATTGCTCATCTCATCTTGTCCTAGGATGATATTCATCCCAATGGTCACATGCCGTATCAAAGTAGAAATTGATTATTCGCAAGCCAGGGACATTTATATTAGAGACTTCTTATTCGTCATTGTTTGCTGTGGGTGTCATGGCGCCCGGCGCGAGCACCTCCTGGGTCAAGCTCCCGACCTGGGTGACCTGGGGGCGTCCAGGAGATGAGCGCGATCTGGGCCACGACCGCCACAGTTGCAGCTCTGCTGCTGGATCCATGGATAGGTCTGTCGCAATGGCCGTCCGAGACCCCACGGCGAAGCCGTTGAGGGACGAGCAGAGACGGCGCCCTGGGCTATCAACGCACCGCCTGCGGATCGCCCGCTCCAGCGATGGCGCTCGCTTCAGCCGCCGTCAGGAAATCCCGGACGTCGGTCCGCAAGAGTGACGCCGAGCTGGCCACCAGGTGGGCCCAGGTGCATCGATTGGCGAACAACATCCCGGAGGCGTCGAGGGCGCCGCCGCGACTTAAATACCCATGAGCGCGCAGGGCGGCCGGACCTCCGTCGATGCGGCGCAGGACGCCGGTCATGGCTTCTGGTCGGGTATGGCAAACCAGGACGCGTGGGAGGGCCGGCGGAAAGAGATCCTGCAGCGCATGATCAGAGATAACGAAGTCGGCCTCGAACTCGTCCCGTGGCGTGCGCAGACGGCCCGGCTCCACAATGCAGGTGACACGGACTTGCCGGCCGTGCTCTCGCAGGCGGTCGGCAGCGCGTCTGGCCGCCATCAACTGATAGGCGCCGATCGCGATGACCTGCAACTCGGGATCGGCGTCACTGTCGACCGTGATGGCCCCCATAGCGAAGGCGCGCTGAGCCGCGGCGGGATCGAAGACACACGGGGTCGGGCGCTTTGCGGCGATTATGCAGCCGATAACGCCACGTGCGCTGTAGATTTGACGCAGCGCCTCGACCGCCGTGGCTGCATCGGGGGGGAACATCACCCGGGAAATGTCCGACATTTCGCCGAGCAGCGCCTCGCCAATCGTGGTGTCCTGGTGGGACTGCTGGTTCTTGCCGTTCTCCCAGGTGTGAGAGGTGGCGACCAGCGGGATGCCGATCCATTGCGGACTCCGCTCAGCCTCCATCTGCTGGCGCGCAAAGATGATCTCCTGCCGAAGCGCGCCCAGCATCTTGACTGCAAAGGCCTCGTAGGAGACTGCGAGGCTCAGCCCACCCTTGTTGCCGAGGGCCGCGCCAATGGCGGCCTCCTCGTTCAAGGCGGTGATCACGGCGCCGTTGATGGCCTCTGGCACACCGGGTTCAGGACGGTTCACGCGGTGCTTCAGGCGCTCCAGCGTAGCGCCCATCTGATTGCTCTGGAGCTCATCGGGGTTGCCGATCCGGAACCGGTGGCCGGGATTGGCGTCGACAAAGGCCACGAACCACTGGTCCATCGCCGCCATGGAGGACGCCGTATCGCCCACCGCTTGCGGTGTCACCGGCGCCAGAACTGGCGCAGGTGGCGCGCGTGTCGCAAGTGAGTTGTCGCGCTCGCGGACGCGCTTCTGCTGTGCGTGGGCGGCAAACAACCGCCGCGTGGCGGCCAGTTCCGCAGTCGGCACATGGAGCACCTGCGCAGCGGCGTTGAATGCGGCCCGCGCCTCTGGATCATGGCGCGGAGAACCTTCCAACGGAAGGTTGTGCGCGCGGTTCGTGCCCGCCCCAGGGAAGCCAAATCCCTTCTCGGTGACGGCGATCGCATAGGGCAGCTTGACTGGATAGGCGGCGCGGCCGCCCTGGATCGCGGCCGTAGCAGAGCGCAGGCGCTGTTCGGATTCTAGGATTGACCAAACGAACGCAGCGGGGTCGCGACCATCGATCACGTACGGATCGAAGCCGTTTACCTCGAGGTGGCGGCTGAGCCACTCGGCGCCTCCATCCTGCGCGATCTCGGTACGCTGCTCGATCCGCCGCCCATTGAGAATCATCACCGGGGCGACCAGGCCGCAATCTTCGGCTCGCCACCAGCGCTCGGACCAGTCACCCCCGCGCTGCTCCTCGAAGGCGCCATCACTCAGGATCGCCACCAGACTCTCGCCCGGAAGTGGCATGTGAACATACTGGATCTCGGCGAACCCGAGATAGCCGCCCTCCGACAAGCCCCCCGCCGTATGCGCGCTGACATGGCTGCCCAAGGGGGCTGCCGACCGACCGTTGGCGTCAATCTCGTAGCTGTAGAAATCCGCGCACAAGCGACTGAGGCCGGCCTCGTCGGGGCCATACCGCCCTATCTGCGCGGGCGAAAGATTGTCGACCAGACAGTTGGTCGCCTCTATGGCGGCCACGCAATGGCCTTGTCCCAGCAGCCAGCCACGAGTCTGAGAGGTTAGAAGGTTGGCGGTCAGATAGCCCACATAGGCGGGCACGACGTTCAGAGCCCCGCCGGTATGTCCCTCGGGTGTCGCTTTGAAAGCTTCCGCTGGAAGCGGCGCGCCGGAGAGGTCAACTCGACCGGCATAGGTCATGTGCGCCACCAGCCACATGGCGGCGCTTGTGAGACGGTCCGCGGCGATCAGCGCGGCATAGACCGCGTCTTCGTCGGGCGCTTGCCTGTCCTCCACCAGCGCGGACGCCAATGCATGAATTCTGGCGCATGTCAGCGGAGTATGCTGAATGACGCCAAAACCCTGCATCCAGTGTTGGCGCGCAGATGATGGTTTGGGCACTGATCACCCTCCTGAACTGATTGAGTGGGGGCTCTATTCCGAGCGCTTACACGGGATAAAACCTGGATGACTCTTTCCAGGGATTGGCCTATCGGATCTTGTCGTCCGCGTAGACTATCGGGCCAATGCCGATACCACAGGGGCGGCCCGAGTTAGGTGACAGGCTCTGGCGCTTCGGCTCTAGAGTCGGGGCGATCCGACAGACGCGTCCTCGACGTCAACCTGCGCCTGCTCTCCGTGCCGACGGAGCATGTCCGCGCAATTGTTGGCATGTCTCAGCGCCAAGTCCTTCGACCAGAAGGAAGACATCATCCCTTCGTCAGATCGCACAGCCCAGCCGTAGACTTCCTTCACCACCTTGAATCGGGCCATTGGCATTGGCGCCTCCCAGGTTTCATTCATGGAGCAGCAACGGGAGTTTACGCCTCCAGCCATCTCCACGAATTGCGCCTGATCAAGAAGGGACGCGCTTTTTCCCCGCCGCGCCAATGGACGAGGTCGAGTCCTGTTCGCCCAATACGAGGCGGAGACTGTGGGAAAGCCCATCGTCCGTCAGCGACAGTCTGACCGGCAGCTCAATCGGGACGCCGTCCAGTTCCGCCGCCACCACGCCCCGGCATACGCCAGCTGGGTTCTCAACGCGGATCTCGTAGCGCGCCGCGCCGTGACGCACGGACACTTCGAAGAAGGGCCAAGAGCCGGGGATGCAGGGGTCAATCTTGAGTATGGCGCCGGCCCGGCGGAGCCCAAGAATTGACTCAAGGCCCGCCCGGTGAAGCCACCCGGCAGAGCCTGTGTACCAGGTCCATCCTCCCCGGCCGACATGGCCGGGCGCGGCATAGACATCAGCGGCCGCCACATACGGCTCGACCTTGTAGAGGTTGGCTTCGGCTCGTGTACGCGCGTGGTTGATCGGATTTAGCTTGGCGAACAAGTCCGCCGCCCTGTCGCCGTCGCCAAGTTCTGCGTAGGCCATGACCGCCCAGGCGGCGGCATGGGTGTATTGGCCGCCATTCTCGCGGACGCCCGGTGGATAGGCCTTGATATAGCCGGGGTCGAGGGGCGTGTGGTCGAAAGGTGGCGTGAACAGCAAAGCCATGGGGGGTTCGTCCAGGATCAACTCCCGGTCCACCGCTTCCATCGCCTGAACCGCGCGGTCCCGCATCGCCCCCCCTGATAGCACGGCCCAGGACTGGGCGATCTGGTCGATCCGGCACTCTTCTCTGCTGGCTGAACCCAGGGGCGTACCGTCGTCGAACCAGCCGCGGCGGTACCAATCGCCATCCCAGGCTTCCCGCTCCGTGGCCTTCAACAAACTCGCGGCGTGGGCCCGCCAAATCGCCGCCCGGGCGTCATCCCCGCGGGACTCTGCGACGGGGGCGAAATCGTTGATCGTTCGATAGAGGAACCAGCCGAGCCAGACACTCTCGCCCAAGCCTCGCTCGCCAACCCTGTTCATGCCGTCGTTCCAATCGCCCCCGCCGATGAGGGGCAGCCCGTGGCCCCCGAGCTCCATGCTCTGGTCGAGGGCGCGCGCGCAGTGCTCGTAGAAGCTTGCGGTCTCTACCGAGGTCCCTGGCAGGAAGAAGTTCTCCGCTTCTCCTGGCTCCAGTCTGGCCCCTTCCACGAAGGTTACGGGTTCATCGAGAAGGCTGACGTCCTCCGTGGTCAGGAGGTAGTGCGCGGCGGTGAACGCCAGCCAGATGCGATCATCAGAGATCCGCGTACGTACGCCCTGGCCCGAGTGGGGCAACCACCAGTGTTGGACGTCACCCTCGATGAACTGCCGCGCCGCCGCCCGCAGAAGGTGCTCCCGGGTCAGTTCGGGCCGGAGGGCGGCCAGCGCCATGCCATCTTGTAGCTGGTCGCGGAAACCATAGGCGCCGCTGGCCTGGTAAAAGGCCGAACGCGCCCAGATGCGGCAGGCAAGCGTCTGATAAAGCAACCAGCCATTGAGCATCAGGTCCAGGGGCCGATCAGGGGTTTTCACCTGCACCGTCGTCAAGAGGTCGTCCCAGACGGCGACGGCCTCCGAAAGGACCGCATCGACTTCTGCGGCTCGATACGTTCCGATGAGGTCGCGGGCGGCGTGCGCGCTGTCAGCGTCGCCCAACAGAACCACCACGTCGCGGCTCTCTCCCGGCGATAGCTCAATTGTAGTCTGCAGAGCGGCGCAAGGATCCAGACCCGCTCCGACCCGCCCGCTGAGCGCCGTCCCCTTGGCCAGGGCCGCCGGCGCAGCTAGCGATCCATTTCGACCAATGAATTCTCGACGATCGGCGGTCCAGCCGGTCTGACCCTCCATCCCGATGAAGGCCACCTTGTCCGCAAAGGCCGGCGCCCAGGCGTTGCGGGCAAAGATCGCCCCGCTGGCCTCGTCAAACTCCGTCGCGGTATGTGGCGCCGCCATGGTGCGCGCAGATCCCAGCGTCCACTCAACATATGCTGTCACAGTCAGCCGGCGCGCGCGGTTTGACCTGTTGTGCAGGCGGAGTCGGGTCACCTTGACCGGGTCCGTCGCGGGGACGAACTGCAAGAGTTCTGTGGCGACGCCATGTGTTTCGAGGTCGAACTGGCTATAGCCATGGCCGTGCCGAGCGACATAGGTCGATGTCTCATCCCGAATGGGCGTCGCTGTCGGCGACCAGACGTCTCCCGTGTCGTCGTCTCGCAGATAGAAGACCTCGCCCGCAGGGTTGGCGATGGGGTCATTGGACCAAGGGGTAAGCTGGCGCTCACGGCTGTTGGCCGACCACGTGTATCCTGCGCCCTCAGCCGAGACCTGAAAGCCGAACCTCGGGTTTGCTATGACGTTGATCCAGGGAGCTGGCGTGCTCACGCCTGGCCTGAGCACCGTGACATATTCCTGACCGTCTTTCGCAAAGCCGCCCAGTCCGTTGAACAGTTCCAGTTGCGGCATCACCAGGGCCGGCAGGGCGTCAGTGGTCGCCAGGCTCGGCCGCGCTGGTCGTTCCAGCAGGGACCGGTCCTCGGAGGCGCGCTCGATCTGATCCGCCAAGGAACCTGTGCGGGCGAAGAACACCACGCGCGAGACCGACATCAGCAATGCGCTCATCTCTGGCGCAAGCATGTCTGATCGCAAGATTACAACACGGCCAGCGGTGGCTTCGTCTCCAGTCTGGGCTCTCGACTGGCTCGCACGGACGAGCGACTCCAGTGCGATCTGCAGATCCTGCACATAGGACGATCCGTGTTCGTTGAGGATCACCAGGTCGCAGGCGAACTGTTTTGTGCGCCAATACTGGAAGGCTCGCAGGGACTGGCGGGCCACCGACAGGTTGTCCAGGCTGTCTATGCGCAGAAGCATGATCGGCAGATCGCCTGAGATACCAAGACGCCACAACTCCGGCTGCCCTGCGCGCCCTTCTAGGATCTGCTCCGATGGCGGTCGCAGGGCGGGAGACGCGTAGATCAGGTGGCTGGCCAGCCGCTGGAACAGGTTTGCTTCCCCGCGATCCACGCCGAGGTGGTGCAGGTGAACGAGGGCCTGGGTCCAGGCGAGGGCGGCGGCGCGATTGAACGCTGCCGAATCTTGGTGCTTGTCGACGAGATCGATAATCGCCTTCCGCGACGAAGCGGCCATGGTCCAGAAGGTCACGCGCGCGGTGGCGCCTGGCGCTATTCTGACACGACGGCGAAGGGAGAAGATGGGGTCCAGCACGAACCCGGTCGAGCCGGCGAGCGGCCGGCCAGCATCCAGCGCGACCGGCCGCTGGATGTCACGCCCCCGGCCGATGAAGCGTGCCCGATCGGTTTCGAATTCGGTTCGTCCAACCGCCTCCCCCTCCACAAGAGACAGGTGCGCGGCCCAGACTTCGGGCTCATCGCGCGAGCGGCGCCTACGGGTGGCCAGAACCGCGCTTGGCCCGGCGAGGTACTCGGTTTCGACAAACAGCTTCGAGAATGCCGGGTGCGCGATGTCCGCTGCCTGGGGGGCCAGCGCCAGCTCGGAATAGGAGGTGACTTCGACCTCGCGCCAGAGGGAGCTGAGGTTGCAGATCGAGACACGCCGCACCTCGGCGTCATCCTCCCCCGATATCAGCACCTCCATCGTCGTCTTCAGACTGCCATCGAGACGCTCGAACTCGCAGCGATCCTCGCTGAACACAGCATGGTAGGCGTCCGCCGCCTGTCCGCAGGGCTGGGCGGCAGTCGACCAGACGTGGCCGGTTTTCACATCACGAAGAAAGACATAGGAGCCCCAGTCGTCGCATGTCGCATCCTCCCGCCAGCGGGTGAGGGCGACCCCGCGCCAGCGGCTGTAGCCGGATCCCGCCGCCGACATCATCACTGAATAGCGGCCGTTGGAGAGTAGGTGAGTGGCCGGCGCCGCGCCGTAGGGGCCAAGCACGCGCCGACCGGCCAGGACCTCGAGCTCAAGAACCGGGGAAGTGGGCGCGGCCTCAGCCGCCCATCGCGCGCGCTCGGGAACGTCTCGGGGCATGCGCTCCTGCAACAGGAGCTCGGAAGCCTGCACCATGGGCTCGGCATGGAAGTTCGCCTGCATTGGCCCACCAAGAAGCGCTTCTCCGAGGGCCACGATCGTCATGCCCTGGTGGTGGGCCATGAACGTCCCGACGATGGCAAAATCATCGTCCGTGGGAACGCGGCTTCGCGTGAAGTCGACGGCCTCATAGAAGCCGTACCGACCGAGCGCGCCCAGGCTTGTCAGCCGTTCGAAGTTGCGAGCCGCCGCACTGGGATGGACCATGGCGGCCAGCGCAGTCGCGTATGGAGCCACGACGCTGTGCGTCGCCAGTCCACGTTTCAGCCCAAGAGTCGGGACGCCAAAATTGAGGTATTGATATGTGAATTCAAGGTCGCGAGCGTTGTAGGCGGACTCCGATATGCCCCATGGAATGCCGAGCTGTTCGCCGTAGGCGATCTGTTCTTGCACAATTAGTTGGTTCGTCTGCTCAAGTAGGCTTCCGCCGGCGGCTCGCATGATCAGCGACGGCATCAAGTACTCGAACATAGACCCCGACCAGGAGATCAACGCCGCGCCCTTGGCGGCAGGCGTCACGGCGCGACCGAGCCGGAACCAATGCTTGGCGGGAACGTCCCCCTTGGCGATCGCGAAGAAGCTCGCGAGGCGAGCCTCCGACCCAAGTAGATCGTAACAGCTGGGATCCAACTCTCCTTCTGCAGTCCTGTAGCCGATCGAGAGCAGCATGCGGTCGGGATCCAGCAGGAAGCCGAATTCCATTCCCACAGCGATGTCGCGGGCGGTCTGCTCCAGGTGAGCCAGTCGTAGATGCAGGGCTTCGGAGGCCTCGGTTGTGGCGGCGAGGTCGCGCTGGTGGTCTGCGATCGTCCTTGCCGCAGCTTCCGACCAAAACACGAGATCCACCGCAGCATCGTGTTCCACGGCAAGAGCGTGCGCTTGCTGGGTCAAGGCTTCTGTGCGGCCTCCCAGATCCGCCAACACCTCTAGGAGCGACGTCTCGGGCGCTATGGCGCGTGTCGAATTCACAAGGCCTTCGGAGGCCTCTTCGAGTTGGCGCCACACAACGGTCTGGCGGTCCCCTGGCGCGCGGAGGCTCTGCAGAGCCTCACGGGTCAATGCAAAGGCGTCGGCGATCCCGGCCAGTCGCACAGAGTCCGACGGGTTCAGACTTGTCCATTGCCGACAGATATTCGCCAGGGCGATGAGGTGGCCGGCAAGATTGCCGCTATCGACCGAAGACACGTATTTCGGCTCAAGCGGCCTCAGGTCGCCAGTGTCGTACCAGTTGTAGAAGTGGCCACGGTAACGAGGGAGTTCGGCCAGGGTTTCAAACGTGGCCTCCAGGCGTTGCACAGCCTCGTGCAAGCCGATCCACCCGAACTGGCGCGCGGTTGCGACCGACAGCAGGTAGAGCCCGATGTTTGTGGGAGACGTCCGACGGGCAAGCGCCGCGGCCGGATTGTCCTGAAAATTGTCCGGCGGCAGCATGTGATCTTCCGCCGTGACGAAGGTCTCAAAGAACCGCCATGTCCTGCGGGCGATCTGTCGAAGCCCAGGCCCATCGCCGCCTACCGCTGATAGGCCCTCGGCGAGTTTCTGGGGGCGGCTGATGGCGAAGGCCAGTCGCGGCGAGGCAGCCCATAGCAGCACCAGTGGCGCAGCCAGGAATACGGTTCCGTGGCCACTGGCCAGCGCCAGGATGAGGGCGACGCCAGCCAGCACGATAGCCGACGCCATTCGGTGACCATAGGCCCCCGGGCTTTGGCGAAGGTGCGCGGCTTGTGCGGCGGGTGACCACTCCAAGAGCCGTCTGCGCGTGACATAGAGACGCCACAAGGTCCGCCCGATCGCGTCGGCCATCAGGGCGGCCTGGTGAGCCAGAAGCGTCAGGATCAAGGCCGATTGAATCAAGGCTCGCCGAAGATCGCCCGCCAGGGCCCGGAGCCGCCGGCGCGGCGAGATGCCCACGATCCGGGGAGGGGCCAGGGTAAAGATGGGTGCAAGGGTCGGCAGGACGATCGTTGCGAGTATGAAGAGGGTCCAGATCGAGGCCGCCCCTGCTGGCAGGGTCCAGCCGGCGACCAATGCAGCGAATGCGCTCGGGGCGGACATCGACCGTCGGAGGTTATCGAGCATCTTCCAGCGGCCAATCGCCGGAATTGCGCGATGTCCCGCATTGGCGGACCCGGGGGGGCCCCGCCCGATGATCCAGGGCAACAGTTGCCAGTCGCCCCGCGCCCATCGGTGATGCCGCATGGCGGCGGCATCGTAGCGCGCCGGGAACTCCTCAATGACCTCTACGTCCGATGCGAGGCCCGCGCGGGCGAATATCCCCTCGAAGAGGTCATGGCTGAGTAGGGCGGCTTCAGGCACGCGGCCTTGCAAGGCCGCCTCGAAGGAGTCGATCTCATAGATGCCTTTGCCTGCGTAGGAGCCTTCCCCAAACAGGTCCTGATAGACATCCGAGACCGCTGAGGCATAGGGATCGATGCCGCTCATGCTCGAAAATGCTCGCAGGAAAGGCGTGACCTTTCCAGCCGCAGGCAGGTCGGGACTCACCCGCGGCTGGAGAATGGCATAGCCCTCGACGACGCGTCCGAGGTTCGGATCGAACCTAGGCTGGTTGAGGGGGTGGGCCATCTTTCCGATCAAGCGACGGACCGTGTCGCGGGGAAGACGCGTGTCAGCATCAAGGGTGATGACGTACTTCACGCCGAGCGGGACCACGGGGGGATGCCCATTCACCCCAAGGAATGTCGTGTCCCGAGCGCCACGCAGCAGCCGGTTGAGCTCATGCAGCTTGCCCCGCTTGCGCTCCCAGCCCATCCACCTCTGTTCGCTCTTGCTCCAGACCCGCCGACGATGCAGCAGGAGGAAACGATCGCCACCAGGCGCGGGACCATACTTGGTGTTGAGCTTGGCGATCCCCTCTCGCGCCGCCAGAAGAAGCGCCTCGTCGCCCTCCAGATCCACGCTTGCTGAGTCCGCCCAGTCCGACAGCAGGGCGAAGTGGAGGTGTCCCTCGGAACTCGCAAGGTAGTGGATTTCCAGCCGCTCGATCAGTTCCTCAACCAGGTCGTGACTGGTCAGCAGAACGGGGACGGCGACCAGGGTGCGCAGGCGCGACGGCGCCCCGCTGCGGAGTTCCAGCGCCGGCAAAGGCCGGGCGCGGACGCCCTGAGTAAGGCCCCGGTTGACCAGCGCCACAGCAACGTCGATCGCAGGGACGGCGCCCAGCAATGTGAGCAAGGCTAGAGCCCACCCGCCGAGCCCGATGCTGGCCAGCAGGAAAAGGGGGATCGCCAGCAGCAACAGCGCAACCATTCCGCCGACGACGACGTAGCCTGAAATCCCGAAACTGCGGATAAAACGCGCCGGCCGCCGCCATAGCTCCGGCCGGTAGCCAAGCGCCTTCTCCATGTCCGGCCGTCCGCCACCCAGGAGATGGTAGCCTGGATCTGCGCGGCGGGCGTCCGCCTGGACGTCATGCGTAGCGGCGCGTGCGACTTGCAGCGCCCGAAGGGCGACATCAATCTCGCTGAGATCGGATCCCCTCGCCAGATCCTCAATGGCGTCGCGGTATAGATTGCGGGTCGGGAAATCCATGTCGGCAAAGGCGCTGGCGTTGCTCAGCGACGCATCGACGAGACTGCAGCGCTCGAACAATTCAGACCAGTCAACATCAGAGATGAGCCGCATGCTGGTGACGATGTTTCTCACCGTCACGCTGGCGCTGACCTGGCGCTGCTGTTCGTCGCGGACCGCCGCGTCAGCGCTGCCGCCCTGTTGTGACATCCTCCCGTCCAGCCATGTCAGGGCGGCCGCGGCGGCGGCATCCTGATCACGCAGGCGCATGACCAGTTGAACGACAAAGGCGTCGCGCAACGCCCCCCGCTCGAATGCGGCAAGCACCTTCTGAGTGGGCTGGGGCGCCTCCCCCGCGACACCAAGCAGGCGGTCTGCGCAGCGGTCGGCTTCTTCCCGTGACTGGCGGCTGTCGACCACCCGTTCCGCGATCCGCCGCAAGTTCTCGACCAGGACGATGCGCAGCGTGATGGCGACGGCCCAGAGCTCTCCAATAGTAAGTGGTTGAACCCGTTGATAGGAAGTCAGAAACCGGCAGAGCATTTCCTTGTCGAAATGACTGTCAGTATGGGCGACAAAGGCCCATGCGATACTGAATACACGTGGATATCCCGCAAAGGGCCCAGTGGCGAGTTTCGGAAGTTCCTTGTAGTATTCGACGGGGAGATCCAGCCGGATTTCTCGAATCTGCTTTTCGACAATGTGGAAGTTGTCGACCAGCCATTCCGCCGCCGGGGTAATGGCTGCGCCCTGCGCCACCGTTCCGGCGATGTCGCGATAGGCCGCGACCAGGGCGACTTCATTTTCCGCCAACCGCCTGGAAAGCGGCCGCCCCCGGGCGAACCCTGGGACGATGGGCTGAGCCCTTGCGAGGCTTGCGGCATGATCTTCCAGCCGCTCGACACTGAAGAGCTCGGCGCGGATGGGTTCGTCATCCATCCAGAGCGGCGCGGGCTGTCCAAACATTCGGCGGACAATAGACGTCATTTCCGTTTCCCTAGCCTGTCGGACAGCAGCTAAATTCTCAGGCGTATCATCCCCAGCGTGGCATTTCGGGGCCTGCGCCAGAGCGCGGTCGCCGCCAATATTGCTTCTCGAACTAAAGCAAGGCGCAGTTTGCGCACAAAAATTTGGACAAAATTTGAGTGCGAACGGTATTGATATCAGGTTTCTCTGACAGAATTTTAGAAATCGAAGCTAAGTTTTTAGTTGATGACTAAAGGCGCGACGTTTTGTTCTCGCCCGCACATCCAGGCGGATGGGCGCGCGGGTCAGCGGCTGATACCTCGGGGCGTCCTCGTCGGGCGGAATGGAAACCGGCAGAGAGCACGAGATCCGGACCGGCGGGCAGTCGCTGAGAGCCAGCATGGCGACGGCTTGGGGGGCGGCAAGACCGAAGCCGCAGTCTTCGGGGCGGCCCTGATCCTTCTCATCTCGCCTTCAAGTCGGGGGACGCTCCAGCTCGGCGTCGGACACCACCCTAAGTGTCCTGGCCAGGCTCCCTGATGTTACGCTTATTGAGTCGATCCCCAGGCTGACCAGAAAACCCGCCACCTCCGAATAGTTCGCTGGGGCCTCTCCGCAAATGCCAATCGGTAGGTGGCTGGCGTGCGCGCCCGTCACGGCCTGGCGCAGCATTTCCAGAACCCCTGGATCTCGCTCGTCGAACTCGAAAGCGACCACCTCTGAGTCCCGGTCCACTCCGAGGACCAGTTGGGTCAGGTCATTGGAACCAATTGAAAAGCCGTCGAAAAATTCTGCGAAGGCCTCGATCTGAATCACATTGTTGGGGATTTCGCACATCATATAGATCTGCAGGTCGCCTTGGCCGCGGCCCAAGCCATGCCCAGCCATGGCTTCCAAGACGGTGCGCGCCTCTTCAACTCTGCGGCAAAATGGGATCATGATCTTCAGGTTCGTGAGGCCCATCTCACGCCGTACCCGCATCATCGCCCGGCATTCCAGTGCGAAGCCATCGGCATAGAGCGGATGAGCGTAGCGCGCCGCGCCACGGAACCCGATCATCGGGTTTTCCTCCAGGGGCTCAAAGCCCCGCCCCCCGAGCAGTTTCGCATACTCGTTGGTCTTGAAATCGGACAGTCGCGCGATGACGGGCCGTGGGTAGAACGCCGCGGCGATGAGGCCTACGCCTTCGGCGAGCCGCCGTACAAAATAGTCCTCCGCGGTGATGTCCTCACCGAGCCTGCGAGTGATCGCGGCACGCTCCTTTGGCGTCAGGCGCTCGGGGTGCGCCGCGGCCATGGGGTGGATTCCGATCTGCTCGCCAATTATGAACTCGAGCCGCGCCAGCCCCACCCCCGCACTCGGCAATTGAGCCGCCTTGAGCGCCAGATCAGGGCGGGCAAGATTGAGCATCACATCAGTTCGGGGCCTCGGCAGGCTAGCCAGCGACAACTGCTCGGTCGTGAACGCCACCTCGCCATCATAGACAAAGCCATCTTCACCCGCGGCGCATGAGACCGTGACAATCTGACCATCGGTGAGTTGCGCCGTAGCGTCCTTGGTCCCCACGACCGCCGGCACGCCCAATTCGCGCGCCACAATAGCGGCGTGACAGGTTCGGCCACCGCGATCGGTCACCACGGCGGCGGCGATCTTGATCACGGGATCCCAGTCCGGGCTGGTCGACGCCGCGACGAGGACCTCCCCAGGCTTGAAGGCCGCCATGTCTTGAGCTGTGCGAACAACCCGGACCACGCCGGTGGCTACCTTTTCGCCGACAGCCTTGCCGGACGTCAGGACCTTTCCTGGTGCTGACAAACTGTAGCTGATCAGTTGGTCCAGATCGCGCTGGGAGATCACCGTCTCAGGGCGCGCCTGAACAATGTAGAGCCGTCCATCCTCCCCCTGCGCCCACTCGATATCCATAGGCATCGGTCGCCCGGCCTGCTTCGAATAGTGAGCCTCGATCTCGATTGCAGCGCCGGCGAGGGCCAGCACGTCGGCGTCCGGGAGACAAAACCGCCGACGATCGATCCTTGGCGTTGCAGTCGAGCGGATTGATCCGCCACCCCGTCCTGCACGCCACGCCAAACGAACCTGTTTGGCCCCGAGTCGGCGGCTCAGGACTGACCGATGTCCCTGCAGATAGGTCGGCTTGTGCACATAGAACTCGTCCGGATCCACGAGCCCCTGGACGATGCCTTCACCCAGGCCATAGGCCCCGGTCACGAGGACAACGTCAGAGAACCCGCTTTCAGGGTCCAGGGTAAAGATCACGCCACTCGATGCTTCGTCGGAGCCGACCATGGTCATAACAGCCACGGAAAGCGAAACCTTGAAGTGATCAAACCCATTGTTCAGGCGGTAGACGATCGCGCGATCGGTGAATATTGATGCAAAACAGCGTCGGCAGGCCTCGACAACAGTATCTGCGTTCCGCAAATGCAGAAAGCTGTCATGCTGACCCGCGAAGCTGGCGGTGGGAAGGTCTTCCGCCGTGGCGGAACTGCGTACAGCCACGCTGAGCGGTCCGCCATTGGCCGCCTCGAGGGCGCGAAAAGCCTCGGAAATCTGCGAGCGGAGCTCAGGGGCGCCGGTCGCGGCGTAGACGATTTTGCGAGCTTGGGCCGCCCGCCGCGATAGTTCAGCCACATCAGAAGGGTCAAAGCCGGAAAGCAGCGCCTTAAGGTCAGGCCAGGCGCCGGCGGCTGTCAGGGCGTCGCGGTAGGCGTGGGCTGTGATTGCAAATCCGTCAGGCACGCTGATGGGGCCTGAGCCCAGGAGTTGGCGCAGTTCCCCCAGGGACGCGGTCTTGCCGCCGACCAGCGATACGTCTCCAAGCCCCAGGCCGCCAAAGGATCGGATGTAGCTCGGTCGGCCTGCCTGCGGCGGTGGTCTTGGCTGAGCCATGACGGGCGCCCCTCAATTGTGAGGCTGGAACTGTGGACCGCCCTCTCGACCGCGCCTTGAGGTCCATCAATTTTCTGTCGATACAGCCTTCTGGGCAGGGGTTTGGGGCTTCCAGCCCATTCCAAGGAGCCAGGTGTCAGATCTCCCGGCGAAGGGGAGATCTGCCGCCATCACTCCGCGCCAGCCGCAGGCCGGCGCACGCGGATCGGGGTCCCGTCCGAGACGGAGCGCCCCGGATGGAGGACCACCCAATTTCCTGGCTCGAGCCCAGCGTGAACCTCGGCATGTTCCCCATCGCTCTGGCCGATCTCGACGGGCTGCAAACGGGCTCGGTCACCCTCAGCCTTGAACACCGCCCATTGGCCCTGATGCCGAAAAAGCGCAGACACTGGCGTTCGAACCACCGCCTCCGCGCTCCAGACCGTGACCGCCGCCTCGACCCGGTAGCCGTGGCCGACCGCTGACCAGGCGGCAGGCGGATCGACAGGATCGATGATCACATTGACCCGCTGCTCCTCGACACCAAGGGCCGAGACCTTGAGGAAGCCATAGGGTTCGACTTTTCGGACGCGGCCCCGGAGCGGCGGGCCGTCGCCCCAGGCTTCGATCAGGACCGTCGCCCCCTCCGAAATTCGCGCCGCGTCGCTCGACAGCAGTTCGGCCACCACCTCAAGATCGCCTGGATCGCCGATCTCCAACACTGGAGCGCCCTGGGTGACCACAGTTTCACTCTCCTGCAGCACCCGTAGAATTCGCCCGGCTACCGGGGCCCGGATCGTCACCGCGCGGCCGCCGGAATTTGCGGCGACCGGTTCGATTAGACGCACCCGCGCCGCCTCGAGCGCCGCCTGCTGGACATCAACACTCGCCCGGGCGTTGCCGACGGCCGCGGCGGCGGTTCGAGTGTCGAGCCGAGCGCGATCAACGGCGCTACGCGAGGCGACCGATGCAGCGAACAGGGTCTCGCTCCGGCTGGCTTCCAGACGAGCATGGGTCAGACGGGCCTCGGCCCCTTCCAGCTCAGCGTGCGCGAGCGCCAGGGCGGCTTCAGCCAAGCGGACCCCGGCCCGGATTTCCTGGCGGGACCGTTCGTCCACGAAGGTTGCTGGCGCCGGCTGGATAAACGCGATCGCTGCTCCCGCCTCAACCTGTTCGCCGGCACGATTCCCGACGCGCAGCAATTGGCCCGAGACCGGCGCCGACACCACATAGACATTCCGGGCTCGCGTCTTGGCCTCGTCGCGCACCACGACTGTGAGCGGCCCGCGGGTGATCTCGCCGATGTCCGCTTGCACCGGCGGCGTTCGGAAAGTGAGAACTAGCGCCGCCGTCAGCGTCAGGGCGGCGGCGAGCCAGAACAATGTCCGGAATCGAACGATTGGCCGGGGGATTTTCACTTCGCTACTCTCCGGTCTTTAGGGCTTCGGCCATATCGAGCCGGTCGATCTGGGCCCGAACCATCAGGCTCGCCACGACGGTGATGAGCACCACCACGGCCCCGGCCACCCCGAAGGTCGCAGGCGCGATGGCGAACGGCAGGCGAAACAGGTCAGAACTCATGGCGTGGGCCAAATACCAGGCCAGACCCGTCCCGGCCGCCGCGCCCAGTGGCAAGGCGAGGAGCGTCAGGAAGGCCACTTCGCCGAGGAGGATGTAAGACACGTCGGCGCGTGAGAAGCCGAGCACACGGAGCGACGCCAATTCGCGCTGACGCTCGGCAAAGGAGATACGCACCGTATTGTAGACGACGCCTGAGGCGATCAAGCTGGCGAAGAAGACGAAGATCAAAATGGATCTGCCGAGGTTTTCGTCCAGCATGGCTGCCAGCTTCTTGGCGGCCTCAGCCTGGAGGCCCACCCCAGCGATCTGAGGGGTTTCCTTCAGGCGCGCATAGAGGGCCTCGGTCCGATCAGCATCGACGGTCAGCCATACGCCGGAGATCTGGCTTCCCTCTCCCAGCGCGCGGTTCAGATCCTGCAACTCCATTCGCGCCTGGGAGCCAATATAGCTGGTGGTGACGGACGCCACGGGAAGGGACAGCAACGGACGGCGGCCTTCGGTGACCTGCGCCTCCACGAGGTCGCCGGCCCTGACCTGGAGTTTGGCGGCAAGGTCACTAGACAGGATCAGGCCGCCAGGATGCGGCCATACTGGCCGATTGTGCCGATCGACCATCCTGGACAGGGTTCCGTCTTGCGGCGCGCCGGTGATCGCCACCCGCTCCTCGCGCGCGCCGTGGCGCAGCCGGACGGGGACGACGCGAAAGGGCTCGGACGCCAGCACCCCGTCCTCACGGGCCAGGCTGAACAAGGCCCCTCTCGAGCGGGGCTCGATGAAGCTCACCGAGACGTCGTGAGGGTTCGACACGTTGAAGCTGGAATCGATCATCACCTCGATGCCGTCCATCATTGACATCGTGCCGATGAGCAGGGCGCCCGAGGCCGCGATCCCGGCCACGGTCAGGGCGGCGCGCAACGGCCAGCGGACGATCTGGCGCAGGATCATGCGAGATTGCTGGTCGAGGACCTTAATCCGGGTAATCCAAGCACCGGCCGTGCGGGAATAGTCTGGCGGTGGCGCGGGGGTCATCGCTTCGGCCGGGTTCAGGGCCGCGGCCCGCCGCACCGCCAGGGCCGCGCCACCCATCACCGTCAGCATCGCCACGCCGACTACGGTGGCGTAGTCAGCCGGGTCCGCCTGAAACAGCAGGAAGGGGAAGCGATAGTATTCCATATAGAGCTCAGCCATGCTCCGGCCGAGCCAGATTCCCGCAGTTCCCCCAATGAGAACCCCCGTCGCGGCGATTGCCGCGACCAGCTTGAGATAGTGTCCGATGATGTCGCGGTCCCGGTAGCCGAAGGCCTTCAACAGGCCGATGCCGGCGCGCTGGACAGCGATCAGCCTTGAAACCACAACATTGACCAGGAAGGCCGCCACCAGCAGGAAGATGGGCGGAAGCACCCGTCCCATGGTCGCCAGCTGGTCGATCTCGCTGGAAACGAAGGCGTCCGAAATCTGGTCCGCCCGGCCATAGGCCCCTGGCGCGCCATAGGGCTCCAGAAGGCGATCGAGCTCGGCGATGACCGCTGGCTCCGAGGCGTCGCGGGAGAGGCGCACCACCGCCTCGTTGAAGGCCTCGTCCTGATTGACAGCCTGCGCCAGGGCGCCACGGCGCATCCAGAGAACGCCGAACAGACGGTCATCGGGAACGAACTGGCCGGGGCCGATGGCGTAGACGTGCTCCGGCGACAGCGCGATCCCGACTACGGTTAGACGCCGTCGACCGCCATAGAGGGTGGCTGGAACCGTGTCGCCGATCTCGAGCCCGTGCGCGTCGGCGAAGGCCTGCAGGGCGACCGCCTCGCTCCGCTGGCCCGGCGCCGGAAGACGGCCGCGGACCAGATGAAGTCGATTGACCGCCGCCTCTCCGACGTCCGGCAACGACAGCACCTCCCCGGTGGCCGGCGCGCTCATACCTTCCATGGCGAAGAGGGCCGGAACCCGGATGCGGGTGGTCGCGGCCTGGACGCCCTCAATCCTCCTGATGTCGGCGATCAGGTGCTGCGGCGCACGCACCGTGGGCGCCCAGATGTCAGCAAACAGATAGCGTTCGTAGTAGGTGCGCCGGGTCTCCTGCAGCGAACTCAACATTCCGGCGGCCAGCAAATGGACCGCGACGCCTCCGGCGATAACGAAGGCGATGGCGAGCGCCTGAATCTTCATGCGCCAGAGCTCTCGCACCAGCTTGCGGTCTAGCGCCCCCATCCATCTCGGCAGGCTGTTCACCAGGAAATCTCTCCGGGCAGCCGCTTGTCGGCGTTCTTGCGCACCTCGCGCACCCGCCCGTCGGCGAATATCACCACGCGGTCGGCGATTGCCGCGATCGCGGCGTTGTGGGTGATCAGTAGGGTCGTGGCGCCTAGGCTGTCGTTGACGGTCTTGAGCGCCTCTAGCACCCGCACGCCCGTCGCAGAGTCCAGTGCGCCTGTGGGCTCGTCGCACAGCAGGACGGACGGTTGCTTGGCCACAGCGCGAGCAATCGCCACGCGCTGTTGCTCGCCGCCAGACAGCTGTGCGGGAAAGTGATCCAGCCGGTTTTCAAGGCCAACCATGGCCAGGGCCGCTTCCGGCGTGAGAGGAGCCTCGGCGATTTCGGTGACGAGGGCGACATTCTCCCGCGCGGTCAGGCTCGCCATCAAATTGTAGAATTGGAAGACGAACCCGACGTGCCGCCGGCGATACTCTGTCAGTTGGCGCTGATCGGCCCGGCTTATGTCGACGCCCCGGAACAGAACCTCCCCGCTGGTCGGCGTGTCCAGCCCACCGAGGATGTTGAGAAAAGTCGACTTGCCGCTCCCAGAGGCGCCGAGCACCACCACCAGTTCGCCGTCGGGCAGGTCGAGATCCACGCCGCGCAGCGCGTGAACGGTCGCGGCGCCGGAGTTGTAGATCCTGGTGACGGCGCGGGCGCGAAAGCAGAGGCCCGGTCTCTCCGACGGGTCACTGGCGCACATCATGGATAAGCCCCTGCAATCGGCAGTGATGCTTCAGCCTGAAGGTCTGATCCGCGCCACGTGGGCGCGGCAGCTCGGGCCGAGCAGTCGACAGGGTAGCAGAGGCGGGAATGGGGGGCTTGTGATCAGGATCAAGGGTGACTGCTGCCGACCCGTATCAATCAACACTACAGACAGCGAGCAGCGAGCCTGATGCGCCCTGGGTCAATGGTCTCTTGCCTCCGCCTTTGGCGGCGCACGTCAGGGGCGATGGGCGGGGTAGGCGCGATCGGGCTTGGCGAGTTCTTCAACAATGAACCTGGCGATTTTCGCTCGCTCCGCCACGTCTGTCGTCCGGGTAAGAACGCGCTCGAAGTGCTCGATATTCAGTCTCTTGAGGTCAGCAGGCGACATGAGCGCCTCCGTAACGCCACGCGTTGGAGGCGTTCACCAGACGCGCTATCGGCGCCAATAGCAACCGCCCCAGACTCGCTTCGTCGTCGGGCAGCGATCATTGGCGCCGCCCCCACGAGGTTTGAAGGCCTGGTCCGGGGGAGGGCTATCGCGTCCGCGACCTAGCGCCCTCCAAATTGAATCGGATCCCCATTGAGGTCGAAGGCGGCGTATCGACCCACGCCACCGACGTGGATCGCGTCGACCATCCCCTGCAGCGCTACCTCGACCTGCGCCTGGCTCGGGGGCTTTCCGCCCTGGCCCGAAAGAGCGGCGGCGAAAACGATCTGCCATGGGGGGCCGGCCAGCTTGGCCTCGGCTGCCAATGCGGCGAAGTCAGCGAGGTCGGAAGCGGCCTTGTCGACGCACATCAAAGGCGACAGCGTGCCCCCTGCGCCCGCGAGGAAGTGTTCACGCTGAGCCTCGGTCGCATCGGCCGGCAACTCAGCGGCGGTAAATACGAACAGCAGCCGCTGCGGTTCCGGCTGGCTGGCGGCGGCCTTCAGCAGTTGGTCGAAGTGTGAGTCCGTCATGGCAATATTCCTGCGTTTGTCGGAGACCGCCTGATCCAGGCAGGGCTCTATACCCCAGCGCGACAGAGTTATATCCCGGCCAGCCGCATGGGGGAAAAGTCGCGGGGGGCTGGGCCCCCCATCCGCCCGGCGCCCGGGGGCTTGGCCGCCAGAAAGAGCGCGGCGGCCAGACGCCCGGCGGCGGGCGCAGTCTGGACGCCATATCCGCCAAGCCCGGCGAACCAGAAAAAATTCGGGGCGCGCAAGTCCCAACCGATCACCGGCAAGCGGTCTGGGGCGAAGCTACGCAATCCCGCCCACTGATGCTTGATGCGTCGGGGCTCGTGGCCGGTGGCCCGTTTCAGCCGGGCGACAGCCAGGGCGATATCCTGGGTTTCTGGCTGCGCATCGGTTGGCGCTGACGGCGTCTCGTCACAGGGCGAGACCAGCAGATCCTGGCCGAAAGGGCGAAAGTAGTAGGTGTCCGCCATGTCTTTGACGATCGGCCCCTCAAGCACCGGCTTGCGGGGCTCAGGCGGATCGACGAGCACGACCGTCCGCCGATAGGCGGAAAGCCCAAGCGGCGTCAGGCCACAGCCCGCCGCAGTGTCATCGGCCCAGGCTCCAGTGGCGTTGATCAGGGCGGAGCAGCTGAGCTCCTCGCCCTCGATCTGCAGGCGCCAGGCGTCGCCGTCATGACTGATTTTGTGCGGCTGGACGCCGAGCCGCAGCGCGCCCCCCCGGCGGATCGCCGTGGTGATCAGCCGCTGGTGAACCCCTACAGCGTCGAGCTCGCCAGTCCCACGCTCCAACCAGGCCGATTTGAGGTTGTGCGTCCTGAGTATGGGGCAGAGTTCACGGACTTTCGCCTGGCTGACCCATGTGGCCGTGGGGCTGGGCGCGGCGCGGCGTCGGGAGGAGACATGCAACACTGCGCGGGGGGTCAACAGAGGCGGGCGTGATCCTGGCGCCGCCTCGAAATAGGATCGACTGGCTTCAGCCAGTGCGGCGATGGCCGGCCCTCCATAGGAGGGGATGAACATGCCGGTTGATCTTCCGCTGGCGTGATGACCGGGATGCTCTTCCTTCTCCAGGATCAGGAGGCTGACCCGCGACGCCAGCTCGGCGGCGAGCGATGCGCCGGCAAGGCCGCCGCCCAGTATGATGGCCCCATAGGGCGGGCTCATAGGTCGGCGGCCAGACGCATGCCGGGGGCGCCCTCCAGATAGCCATCGACCAGGGGGCCCGGCAGATCACAGGCGCGAAGCTGAGCCAGCAGCCGTCCTCGGTCTCCAGTCTCGAAATAGCGGCCATACGCCGCGATCACGGCCGACATGTCGCAGGCGTGCGGCGAAAGCCGCACGGCCCGGACGCCGGCGGTCCGCAGGTCCTCAGGGGATGCGGCGACCGTGTGAACGCCGTGGGACAGGGTCTGAATACCGTTGATGCTGAGGAAGGCCGCGCCCTCCAGGGTCTGGACCGTCTGGCCGTCGGGATCGCGATCACAGACAAATCGGCAGGTATCCTTGGACAGTCCGGCCTGCCGCGCATGATGGCAGCGCGCCGAGAGCGCCAGGGGGAGCCGGCCAAAACCGAAGATCTCGATCTCAAGATCAGGACAGGCCCGATGGATTTCCCCAATCGCGGCCAGGGACAGCTCGATATTGCCGCAGAGGCGCTCACAGCCGCGGTCGATAAGGATCTGGGCGGCCGAGCCATTGTAGATATTGAGCAGCGGACCTGCGACGAAGGTGCGATCTGGGGGAAGCAGGCTCATGGCGGCGAGGTCGTTCAGCTCCAGCAGCTGCAGTTCATCCTGCTGCGCGATGCCCTGGAGCAGGCGTCGGTCCCTCGGCGTGGAGATCAGGCCAAGGGTCGACCAGACCACCTCCTTGCCAGCGTCGCGCAGCAACGCCGCCGCCGCCAGCAGAGTGGCGGCGGCCAGAGGCTCGCGCTTCCCGCACACGACCTCGCCGAGATAGATGCGGCGCACCAGAGGCTCGCACGCCATGCGCTCATAGAAGGCTGCGATGTCCTCGGCGGGCCAGTTGAACAGCAGGGGGCCAAGGGTGATCTCCAAGGTCATGTCACCGCCACCGCTTGTTATAGGCGCCTTCGGTCTCTCGCCCCCCCTCGGCCAGATCGGTCAGCATGTGCTCAAAGGGCGCGGTGCTCTCGCCGCGATCGAGGGCGTCGATCGCCTTGCGGAAGGCCCGCGTCACGCGCGCCACATAGGCCTTCCCGCGTTGGCGTCCCTCGATCTTGACGGCTTTCACCCCGGCCTGCCGCAGGCTGGCCAGCAGGCCCATGGCGTTAAGGCTGGTCGGCTCTTCAAACAGATAGGTGGCGTCTCCGTCGGTCGCGAAACGCCCCTTGCACAGGGTGGGATAGCCGGCTGTGGCGCCAGGCGGGGTCTTGTCGAGGGCCAGACCGGACAGGCGTGACACCATGCCTTCGGCGGTGCGCTCGAAACTCACCGCCTCCGGGGGTGAGCATACGCCCGAGAGGTTAGGGGACTGGCCGCTGACATAGGATGAAAGCGCGCAGCGACCTTCGGTCATGACGCAAAGCCCACCAAAGACGAAGGCCTCGATCTCGGCCGGCGACTCCTTGATCAGGTCGGCGATCTCCGATGCGGACATGACCCGGGGGACGACAACCCGCCGGACACCGAACGTCTCCACATAGAACCGGATCGCCTCAGGGGTGTTCGCGGCAGCCTGCACCGACAGGTGCAGCCGCACGGTCGAGCTCAGTTCCCGGACATGGGCGAGGACGGCGAGGTCGGCGGCGATGATCGCATCGGCGCCGGCCGCGACTGCGGTCATCACAGAGGTCCGCCACCGCTCCTCGCCGCCGGCGCGGGCGAAGGTGTTGATGGCCACCAGCACCTTGGCGCCCTTCTGATGAGCGAAGTTGACGGCGCGCCTCAATTCAGCGGCGTCGAAGTTGAGGCCCGGAAAGTTCCGCGCATTCGTTTCGTCGCGCAGACCGCAATAGACACTGTCGGCGCCCGCCTCGATGGCCGCCTCCAGCATGGCCGGCGAGCCGGCGGGACAGACGAGTTCAATGGACCCCATGGGGCTTGCCTCCCGTGCGCCTGGCCGCGCGGCGCCAATCAACAATTCGCTGCAAAACAGGATCAAGCCCGGGGGCCAGGGCGGCAGGAACCAGCAGGTCGGCGAGGCGAAGGTCGGCCGCTTCCAGGGCGTTATGGAGGGCCAGCACCGCCCCCGTATCGCCACGTACGGTGAGCCCGCCGGCGAAGAAGGTCGCATCTGCATCGGCCGAGCCGTCGAAGAGCGCCAGCAGATCCATGAGTTCACCCGAGATCTCGGCCACGTAGCCCAGGGGCTGAAGGGGGCGGCGGACCACCTTCACGGCGCCGCCATGCGCATTCAGGGTCAATTCAAAGGCGACGGGGAGGTCTTCCGGATCGATCAGATAGGGGTGGCCCTGAAAGCGGCCCAAGCGTCCGAAGGCGTTGGCGGAGCGCTGCCAGGCCCGCCTGACGGCGAGATTGAGCAGCATCTCCACGGGAGGTCTTAGGGCGAGGGTCAGGTCGGTCAGAACGCGCGCAAACAAGCGCTCCGCTGAGAACGGCATATTCGGCCTTTCCGGGCGAGAACAGGCGCCCGGAAGAGGTTTAAGGCGAGGGGGAATGACGACGAATGTCGTCCATCAACACGCCGTTCGCCTTTGGTCAGACTGGGGGCTTCAAACCGTCATCCGCTCAGGTTGGTTTGGCCAGGCCTCAAGCAGGGCCTTGCCCCGACCACGCATGTCGTCAGGGGCGTGATTGTCGATCAGGGCGTCAGGCTTGGCCAGGCGTGTCAGGACCACGAGCCGGCCGATGGTCACGAGCGGGCCATTCACGACCACCCCATAGTCAGCGAGGCTGGCGAAGGCGCGGGACAGATTCTCAGGGGTCATGCCCAGCAATGAAGCCAGCACGCGCTTCTCATGGGGGAGCGTGATTGTCTCCGCATTCCCCTGGCGCACGCGCTGGGTGATCAGATAGTTGGCCAGGCGCTCGATCCCGCCGCGGAGCTTCTGGCTCTTCATGGAGCGAACCAGACCGCGGTAGCAGCCCGCCAGTTCCTGGGACACGGCGAAACTGAAGGCGGCGTCCTCATGCATCACCCGGCGAAGGGTCTCACCTGAGATCATCAGGATGTCGGAGCGATCCCGAGTGGTGGCGCTCATCAGGGCGCTGGCGTCCAGGACAACGGCGGCCAGAATGAAGGTCGACAGGGGCCCAAGGAGGGCGAGGATGGTCTCCTTGTCGTTCCAGGTGCCTGAGAGTTCGACCGTTCCATCGAGCACGATGTAGAGAAAATCGACGCTGTCACCTTCGGTGAGCAGGGTTGTCCCGGCCGGAAAGCGTTGAAGAAAGGCGCCCTGAATCAGGCGACGGAAAGTGTCTTCGCTGGCGGCCTTTAGGAATGGCAACTCCCTGACGCGTGCGAGATCGGCCTCTTTGATCGGCATCCATGGTCCTCCGTCAGTGTGGAGCATGACGCCTTTGCACGTTCCAGCCTTGATCTATGTCAGGGACGATGTGGGTGGTCGTGCGGTCGACGGGCCCCTAGCCGGCCAAGTCTTCTGGCGTGTTCATGTTCAGAAACAGGCGCTCGCGTGGGTCCGCCCACAGAACCTGGCGGGCCTTGAGCTCCGCAAGCGCCCCGCGAAGTGACAGGCGGCCGGACTGGGCGTAGCGCAACAGAGGCTCAAGCGCCTCGACGCGCCACAGGGTGCAGGTGGGGTGGTCCTGGCGGCTGTCACTCGCCGAAGCGGCGAGGGCCGCAGGATCCCGGGCAAGGGCTTCCTCCAGCCTCAGGTACAGATCGCCGGGCAGATGGGGCGCATCGCAAGGGATGGTCAGGACGTGAGCGGCCCCAATGGCCACCCCGTGAGCCAGGCCGCTGGCGATCCCGGCCAGGGGCCCTTGAATCTCCGGCGGATCAAATAGGAGCTGGACCGGCGGGAGCGCTTCGGCCTGACGCCGCTCGCGGACCGATAGAGCCACATGGTTGGCGAAGCTCGCCGCCAGAGACAGGGCGTGTTCACCGAGAGCGCGAGCCTGATAGAGGCGCTGTGGTTTATCGCCGCCCATGCGGCGTCCCGCCCCGCCGGCCAGCACTACACAAAGCCGCATCAGCGCTTCCTTGCGACGGCGCCACGGGTGTCGCCGCTCTTGGTTTCCCACAAGGCCCGCGCCCGCTCGACCCGGCCAACAGACACTTCCAAATCCCGCAGCAAGCCGTCCTGGATGGAGTAGATCCAGCCATGAACCTCTAGAGGCTGCTTCTTGCGCCAGGCGTCCCGTACGAAGGGGTTGGCCGTGATCTGCCGAACCTGTTCGATCACATTGCGCTCGCAGAGATCGTTCACCCTGGCCTCAGGGTCGGTGATCATGGAGAGCTCATGCTCACAACGCCACGACAGGCTTCTCACCGGGGTCAGCCAGTGGTCGATCAAGCCGTGGCGCTCGTCGGAGAGGGCGGCGCGGACGCCCCCACAGCCATAGTGTCCACAGACGATGACATGTCGGACCTTCAGGACTTCCACCGCGAACTGAAGGACCGAGAGGAAATTCGCATCCTGCGGCGGCGCAAGATTGGCGACGTTCCGATGAACGAATAACTCCCCGGGGTCGAGACCCACGATCTCGTTGGCAGGCACCCGGCTGTCTGAGCATCCGATCCAGAGGTAGGAGGGAGCCTGCTGGCTCGCCAGACGCCGGAAATACTCTGGATCGACGCGAGCGCGGGTGGCCGCCCAGCGGATGTTGTTGTCGAACAGCTCCGAGATCATGGCCGGGCGTCGAGGACGAGGCCCCGCCTCGCGGCCAGTCGCCGGCTCAAGGCGGTCAGATCAGCAGCCGTCAGTCTCAGCCGGGCGATCGGCAGAACCACGGCGTTCTCCAGCGCCAGATGGTGCAATTCGTGCCGGGCGAACGTGAGAAGCAGCGACCTGGTCTCTGGATCCAGGGCCGGCGGCCGCTGGGTTGTCAGCGAGGACTCCAGTCGATCGCGAACGACCTGCGATTGGGTGACATCGGCGCGGTGCTCTGCGGAAAGCCGACCCAGGACACTCTCGATTTCGTCTTCAGGCAGGGCGCGACGGCGCAGGAGGGGAAAGAGATCCTCCTCCTCATCAATGATGTGCAAGGCAAGATCGTAGCGGATGAAGTCGATGATCTGGCTGATGGGGCCGGGACCGAAGACACGGCGGGCGGCTACCTCTTCAATCATCCGACAGAGCTGCCTGTGGCGATAGTGCTCGGCGAAGAACCAGTCGAGGGGCTCGTGGAGCAACTCTCGGGGGATCTCTTCAATGTCCGCAGGCGGGGCGCTAGGCATGGCCGGCTCTCCAAGGACGCTCAGTAACGGTAGTCGAGGCTGATCCAGATCTTGGTGCGGTCGCCGTAGCCAGGGCGGTCACCTTCGAACCAGGCGAGCTTGGTTTCGAACGCAAGTTGCTTGGTCAGTGGGGCAGAGGCCACAAGGTCCAGCTCCGTCCCAAAGTCAGCGCCGCCGTCAGGGGCGGTGAAACGGTGGACCGCTGCGGCAAGGCGGATGGGAGGAAGGCCTGTGGGCCTGAGGGTGGCGCCCACTTTGGCGTTGAGGTCCTGGACGCCGCCGGGCGGTGTGGCCAGGAACACATCGGCCCAGCCCTGAAACGCATGGAGCGTGGCCAAGGGCGTGGCGAAGCCGCGACCCCCGTCACCATCCAGGCGCTCCACCCCGACGCTCGCCCAGGTGTCTCCCTGCCGAAGGCCGAGGGTGAGCGCGGCGTAGTCCAGATCGAAGTCTGCAGGGTTGCCAGCATAGTCCGCCTGCCGGGCGTAGGCCGCCTCAAGGCTCCCTTTCAGCCCGCCCGCCGAAAGCGGCCGTTCCATGCGCAGGCCTGCGCCCAAGGTTGCGCTGGACTGGGCAGGGGCGTTGGCGAAGTCGAGCCATTCACCGTGAAGGGTGACCTGCCCCCAGGCGGGTTTCCAGTCGGCTTGCGCCAGATGACTGTCAGAGCGCCAGTCGCCCTGTGGGTGATCATCGCCAAAGATGCGCTGCACGCGGTCCACATAGGCGTAGGTGAGCGCCAACTCTGGGGTCGGTTTAAAGTCCAGTCGGGCGGCGTCGAAGGTCTGTTCGTTCTGTCGGAACCCGACGTTACCCACGAACCGGGCCGAGCCGAGGATGATCCGCTGGCGCCCGACGACGGCGGCGGCCTTGTCGCCTGTCCAGGAGATCTGCAGCCGATTGAGCTCGGTCGTCTCCGGATCAGGGACAATCGGATAGGCGACCTTGCCGTTGGTGGTGGAGTTGTACTCGTCGCTGAGGGCGACAACATTCTCGCCCTCGATCAGGAACCGAACGCCCTCCCAAGCCGCGGTCTCGAATCCGAGACGGGTGCGCAAGGTGAGCGCCGAGGCGGTGTTGTTCAGTCCGCTCTGATCGACCGCCTCATGCCGAAGACGGGTCTCGAGGATGAGCGTCGGCGCCTCCGAGGCGCGCGCAAGCCCCGGGGCGACCAGGATCGCCAGACTGAACGCGACAGTGGTCAACCGCATGGCTTATCTCCGCTTGATGAGCGTGTAGGTGTGCTTGTGCTCGGGCTTGGGTGTCAGCCGCGCCTTCAGCAGCGAAGCCATCGCCGCCACCGCTGGATCGGCGGCTCCCTGGGTAGCGGAAATGAGCTGGGTCCACGCCTCATCGGTGGCGTGATCGACGAAGTGCCGGACCGCCCGACGCACGAAAATTGCGACCTGGAGATTTTCTGCCGCCGCCGCCGCCTTGACGCGGCCAGCCAAGTCGGTGTCCGTCGCATCCATCCAGGCTTCAAGCCGGTCGGCCGAGGCGCCGTCCGACAGCATTGCGCCAAGGGACGGGGCGCCTTTAGAAAACCGCCCGTCCTGCGTCAGACTGAAGGCTACGCCCTCCGCTCGGGCCCGTTCGGCGAGCTGAGCGACATAGCGGGCCGCCGCCGCCGTCCAGGCCCGGCTCTCAAGATGCAGCCTGATCTTGTCCTCAACATACTCGAACGGTAGCGCCTTCCCCTCGATCCGTCGGTCAAGCTTGAGAACGTGCCAGCCGAAGCGTGAGCGGACCGGGGTGGCCAGGATTTCGCCTGGCTTGAGACCTGCGAGCGCGCGCTCGACCTCCCCCACCAGGTCGCCTGGGCCGAGTTGACCCAGGGAGCCGCCCACAGCTCCCGAGGGACAGTCAGACGACGCCTTCGCAAGTTTGCCAAACAGGTCCGGCTTGACCGCGAGCTGATCGAGTATGGCCTCGACAGCCTGCCGGGCAATCTCCCATCCCGCCGCATCATCAGACTTCGGCTCAATGAGAATATGCGCGGCTTCTGTCAGGACGGGCGTCGAGAAACGATGTCGCTGCGCGTCGTAAACGCGTCGGCATTCGGCCTCGCCCGGGGGTTCGATTTCCACTTCGGCGTCAAGGGCGGCGCGGATAAGCGCCTCCTCGGGGGTCTCCTCACGGCCGTTGTCGTCCAGCAGCGGCTGGGCTTCCAGGCCAAGTTCGTCGGCTCTGTGAAGGAGCAGAGCCCTGACCGCCAGCGCCTTGCCCGCGGCGATTCGAGCCTCCATCGGACTTGCGCTTGGATGGTGCTGGGCCTCCTCGGCGATGAGGAACTCCGGGATTTCGACGCCTTCGACAACGAGGGTGCTGGTCATGGCGCTACTCGGCGGTCTTGAGGGCTTCGGGGCGGACAGCTTGGATTGATGCGCTGCGCGCCGGAGGCGACACTGGCGCTGTCGGATAGACAGGCGCGGCGGCGACCCGACGCAGGGGCAGTGCGCGCTTGGTGCGCACCAACTGCCAGCCGCGGCGGTTCAGGTACCAGACCGGGGCCGACAGCATGTGGACAAGGCGGGTGAACGGAAAGACCAGCAGGATGGTCATCCCCAGCACCAGGTGGGCCTTGAAGATCGGATGCACATCGGCGACGTAGGCCGCCACGCCCGGCCGGAAGGTGAAGACCCCCTGCGCCCAGCTCATGAACTTGAGCATCTCATGGCCGTCCAGGTGCCCAGCGGACAAAGGAATGGTCGCCAAACCCAGGAGCAGCTGGAGCAGCAGCAGGGAGAGGATGGCGGTGTCGCCGAAGCTGGAGGTGGCCCGGATCCGTGGGTCGAACAGCCGACGATGGAGGAGCATCAGACCACCGATGAGGCAGATGACTCCAGCAAAGCCGCCGGCGACAATGGCCAGAATCTGCTTGGCGCCGTGCGGCACGCCCAGGGCGTCGAACACCCAGATCGGAGTTAGGAGGCCCACGAAGTGGCCGCCGAAAATGGTCAGTATTCCCACGTGGAAGAGCACCGAGCCCATCACCAGCTGCTTGCGTCGCAGGAGCTGCGAGGAGCCAGAGCGCCAGGTGTACTGTTCACGGTCGAAGCGGAGGACCGATCCCAGCACGAGGACGGCGAGCGCAATGTAGGGAAAAACCCCGAACAGAAATTGATTTAGGAGTTGCATGGCGGACCTCAGGCGTTGGCGGCGGCGCGGCGCGGCTGGCGGCCGGGCTCGGCCATCATCGCGTCCACGAGAGCGGTGGCCTTCGGGCAGTCCACGTCGGAGGGGCCGAAGGTGACGGCGGTCTCCGCCCAGGCCTTGTCGATGGCCTCCAGATCGTTGGGATCCTCATCGGGCTCGCTCAAGAGTGCGGCCAAGGCGCCCGGGTCGGCGGCCTGCGAGGCCAGCTTGCTGAGCGCGCCGAAGATGGCGCGATAGGCGCTGCCCCGCGACTTAAGGCGCTCACCCATGGCGTCCAGGACATGGGTCGCCTCCCCGAGCAGCGAGGCGGCCTGGGCGTCTGGCAAGGTCGAGAGGAACTCCAGGAACACCGGCAGGAAATCGGGGAGTTCGTTGGCCGAAAGGTGAAGGTCGTGGGCGCGATAGAGTTCGGCCAGTGCGACCATGGCTTCGCCGCGGTCGCGGCTTTCGCCATGCACGTGCTCATAGAGATTGAGCGACAACGACCGGGTGCGGTCGAAAAGCTCGGTATACCCCTCCTGCTGGTCGTAGATGTCGCCGCTGGCGATCTGGTCAACCAGGCGTCCCAGGGCCTTTCGGATCGTCTTCGGAACCATCGCCTCGGCCTCAATGAGCGCCAGGGCGCCAGGGGCGAGCCGCTGCAGGTCGGGCGTCGGATAGGTGAGCAGGTGCGCAAGCGCCTGATAGGTGCGGGCCATGGGTCAGGCCTCCATGGGGGTTTTGGCGCGGCTGCGCTTGTTGGGTCCAAACAGGCCGAGCTCCGTGCGTCCGCCGGAGCAGCCATTGCCAAACGAGAAGCCGCAGGAGCCGCGCATGTCGTAGGCGTCCTCCGCCACTTCGCGGTGTGCGGACGGGATGACGAAGCGGTCCTCGTAGTTGGCGATCGCCAGGTAGCGATACATCTCGTCGATCTGGGCGGCGGAGAGTTCGACGCTTGCCGCCAGCTTGTGGTCGATGAGGCCCTCGATGGTCTTGGCGCGCATGTACCCGCGCATGGCCAGCATGCGCCTCAGGGCCAGTTCGATCGGCGCCTCACGGCCGGCGGTCAGCAGGTTCGCGAGGTATTTGACCGGGATGCGCAGCGAGTGGACGTCAGGCATTTCGCCGTCCATCTCGATGGCGCCGGCCGCCGCCGCGTTCTGGATCGGCGAGAGCGGCGGCACGTACCAGACCATCGGCAGGGTTCGGTATTCGGGATGCAGCGGGAAGGCGATCTTCCAGTCGATGGCCATCTTGTAGACAGGGCTCTGCCGAGCGGCGTCGAGCCAGGCTTCTGGTACGCCGTCGGCGCGCGCCTGCGCGATGACCTTCGGGTCGGTGGGGTCAAGAAAGATATCGAGCTGCGCTTGGTAGAGGTCCTGATCATCAGGCGTGCTGGCGGCGGCCTCGATCTGGTCAGCGTCATAGAGCAGGACGCCGAGGTAGCGGATACGCCCGACGCAGGTCTCCGAGCACACGGTCGGCTGGCCGACCTCGATGCGCGGGAAACAGAAGGTGCACTTCTCCGACTTCCCGGATTCCCAATTGTAATAAATCTTCTTGTAGGGACAGGCGGAGACACACATGCGCCAGCCTCGGCACTTGTCCTGGTCGATCAGGACGATGCCGTCCTCCTCGCGCTTGTAGATCGCGCCCGAAGGGCACGCCGCCACGCAGGTGGGGTTGAGGCAGTGCTCACAAAGCCTCGGCAGGTACATCATGAAGGTGTTTTCGAACTGGCCGTAGATTTCCTTCTCGACGCCTTCGAAGTTGTAGTCGGCTGAGCGCGTGGCGAACTCTCCGCCCAGGATTTCCTCCCAGTTCGGGCCCCGTTCGATCTTCTCCATGCGTTGGCCAGTGATCTTCGAGCGTGGCCGCGCGGTCGGGAACGCCTTCATCTCCGGCGCCGTCTGCAGGTGGCCGTAGTCGAAGTCGAAGGGCTCGTAGTAGTCGTCGATCTCCGGCAGGTCGGGGTTGGCGAAGATCTTCGCCAGAATGCGCCACTTGGCCCCCATCTTGGGCTCAATCTTGCCGTTGGACTTTCGGGCCCAACCGCCGTTCCAGCGCTTCTGGTTCTCCCAGTCCCGGGGGAACCCCACGCCCGGCTTGGTCTCCACGTTGTTGAACCAAGCGTATTCAACGCCTTCTCGATTGGTCCACACGTTCTTGCAGGTCACTGAGCATGTGTGACACCCGATACACTTGTCGAGATTCAGCACCATGCCGATCTGGGCGCGGACTTTCATTGGGCGAAATCCTTGGTGTTAAGGGCTTCTTCGAGCCAGTCGACCTTGGTCATCTTGCGAAGCACGACGAATTCGTCACGGTTCGCGCCGACGGTGCCGTAGTAGTTGAAGCCGTAAGCTAGCTGGGCGTAGCCGCCGATCATGTGGGTCGGCTTCAGCACCGTGCGGGTGACCGAGTTGTGGATGCCGCCCCGTTTGCCGGTGATCTGCGACCCCGGTGTATTCACGATCTTTTCCTGGGCGTGATACATGAAGGTCGTGCCTTCACGGATACGCTGGGACACCACGACGCGCGCTGTCAGCGCCCCGTTGGCGTTGAAAGCCTCCACCCAGTCGTTGTCGATCAGGCCAGCCTTCTTTGCGTCGACCTCGGAGATCCATATGACCGGGCCGCCGCGGTTCAAGGTGAGCATCATCAGGTTGTCGGAGTAGGTGGAGTGGATCCCCCACTTCTGGTGCGGGGTGATGAAGTTCAGGACGATCTCAGTCTCACCGTTGGGCTTGGCGCCCTGGACATAGGTGGTCTTCAGGTCGATCGGCGGACGGTAGACGCAGAGCGCCTCACCGAACGCCCGCATCCACTCGTGGTCCTGGTAGAGCTGCTGACGCCCCGTGAGGGTCCGCCACGGGATCAGTTCGTGGACGTTGGTCCAGCCGGCGGTGTAGCAGACCTTCTCACTCTCAATGCCGGACCAGGTCGGCGAGGTGATGATCTTGCGCGGCTGGGCCAAGAGGTCACGGAAGCGGATTTTCTCATCTTCCTTGGGCAGGGCCAGGTGGGCGTGCTCGCGGCCCGTCTGTTTTTCGAGCGCCGCCCAGGCTTTGACCGCCACCTCGCCATTGGTCTCTGGCGCCAGCATCAGGATGGTCTCGCAGGCGTCGATATCGGTCTCGATCTTCGGCATGCCCTGGGTCTGGCCCTCTTCGAGGACCTTTCCGTTCAGTTCGGCCAGCAGATCGACCTCATGGTCGGTCTTCCAGCCAATGCCCTTGCCGCCATTGCCGCTGGCCTTGAGCAGCGGACCCAGCGCCGTGAAGCGCTTGAAGGTGTTCGGATAGTCCCGCTCCACGACCGTGATCTGCGGCATGGTCTTGCCGGGGATCGCCTCGCACTCACCCTTGGACCAGTCGCGGACGTCGAACGGCTGGGCCAGTTCAGCGGCGCTGTCGTGTTGGATGGGCGTGAGCACGACGTCCTGCTCGACGCCCAGGACTTCCGGGGCGACGGTGGAAAACTGCTTGGCGATGGCCTTGAAGATTTCCCAGTCCGACTTCGACTCCCAGGCGGGGTCCACCGCCGCCGAAAGCGGGTGGATGAACGGGTGCATGTCGGAGGTGTTGAGGTCGTTCTTCTCGTACCAGGTGGCTGTCGGCAGCACGATGTCGGAGTAGACCGCCGTGGTCGACATCCGGAAATCGAGGGTGACCAGGAGGTCGAGTTTTCCCTCCGGCGCCTCTTCGTGCCACTTCACATCATTGGGCTTGCGCCGGCCGTCTTCGCCGAGGTCCTTGCCCTGGACGCCGTGGCTGGCGCCCAGCAGGTGCTTCAGGAAGTACTCGTGGCCCTTTCCGGACGAGCCCAGCAGGTTGGAACGCCAGATGAACATGTTGCGCGGCCAGTTCGCCGGGTCGTCTGGGTCCATGCAGGACATCTCAAGGTCGCCGCTCTTCAGCTGGGCGAGCGCATAGGCCTTGGGGTCCTGGCCTGCGGCGGCCGCGGCGTTGGCGACGTCCAGCGGGTTTGTTTTCAGCGCTGGCGCCGAGGGTAGCCAACCCATCCGTTCGGCCTTGGCGTTGAAGTCGATCATCGACCCGTCCCAGACGCCTTCAGGGGCGGTGGGCGAGAGGATCTCGCTCATCTCGACGGTCTCGTAGCGCCACTGGTCGGAGTGGGCGTAGAAGAACGAGGTCGAGTTCTGCTGCCGGGGGGGCTTGATCCAGTCTGTGGCGAAGGCCAGCGGCGCCCAGCCGGTCTGCGGCCGCAGCTTCTCCTGGCCGACATAGTGCGCCCAACCGCCGCCGGTCTGGCCGACGCACCCGCACATCACCAGCATGTTGATGACGGCGCGGTAGTTCATGTCCATGTGGAACCAGTGGTTCATCGCCGCGCCGATGATCACCATCGACTTGCCGTCGGTCTTTTCAGCATTGCCGGCGAAGCCGCGGGCGACGGCGACGATCTGATCCTTCGGCACCGAGGTGATGGCCTCAGCCCAGGCGGGCGAATAGGGCTGCACATCGTCGTAGCTGGCCGGCATGTGATCGCCGCCGAAGCCCTGGTCGACGCCGTAGTTGGCGAGGAACAGGTCATAGACGCAGGCCACCAGGGTCTCGCCCTCGGGCAGCTTCATGCGCTTGACCGGCACGTTGCGGACCAGCACGTCCGGGTGGTCCGTCATGGCGAAGCCGTTTGTGGCCGCGCCCCCGAAGTACGGGAAGCGGACGGCGGCGACCTCGTCATGGACACCCTTGAGGCCCAGTCGGAGCGAGGTCTCGCGACCAAGCCCATCCTTCTCCTCAAGGTTCCACTTGCCGTCCTCGCCCCAGCGGAAGCCGATAGAGCCGTTGGGCACGATCACCTCGCCCGTAGCCTCGTCGAGCGCTACGGTCTTCCAGTCTGGGTTGTTGGTCTCGCCGAGGGCCTGGTCGAACTCTGCGGCGCGCAGCAGACGCTCGGGCACATAGGCTCCGTCCTGCGGGACCAGCCGGACCAGCATCGGCAAATCAGAATATTTGCGGAGGTATTCGCGGAAGTAGGGCACCTCCCGGTCAACGTGGAACTCCTTGAGGATCACGTGGCCGAACGCCATGCCGAGGGCTGCGTCGGTGCCCTGCTTCACGGCCAGCCACAGATCGGAGAACTTCGAGGCCTCCGAATAGTCGGGGCAGATCACCACCGACTTGGCTCCACGGTAGCGGGCCTCGGTGTAGAAGTGGGCGTCCGGAGTCCGCGTCTGCGGAACGTTGGAGCCCCACAGCATGATGAAGCCGGAATTGAACCAGTCCGCGCTCTCGGCGACGTCAGTCTGTTCGCCCCAGGTCTGGGGAGAGGCCGGCGGCAGGTCGCAGTACCAGTCGTAGAACGACCCGCAGACTCCGCCGATCAGTTGCAGGTAGCGCGCGCCGGCCGCGTAGGAGACCATCGACATCGCCGGGATCGGCGAGAAACCGAAAATCCGATCAGGTCCCCAGGCTTTGATGGTGTGCGCATTGGCCGCCGCGATGATCTCGGTGACCTCGTCCCAGGTGGCGCGGATGAAGCCGCCGGCGCCGCGCATGGTCACATAGGAGGCGCGCTGCGCGGGGTCATTCTGGATGGAGGCCCAGGCCGCCACCGGGCTGAGCGTCACGCGGGCCTTGCGCCACAATTTCAGGAGGCGCGAACGGATCAGCGGGTACTTCACCCGGTTCGCGGAATAGAGGTACCAGCTGTAGCTGGCCCCGCGAGCGCACCCTCTCGGCTCATGGTTCGGCAGCTCCGGACGGGTCCGGGGATAGTCGGTCTGCTGGGTTTCCCAGGTGACGATCCCGCCCTTGACGTAGATCTTCCAGGAACAGGAGCCAGTGCAGTTCACCCCGTGGGTGGAGCGCACCACCTTGTCGTGCTGCCAGCGGTCCCGGTAGGCCTGCTCCCAGGTGCGGTCATCGTCGTTGAGGACGCCATGGCCGTTTGAAAACAGCTCAGTCTTGCGCGTGAAAAACGCCAGGCGATCAAGGGTGTGGCTCATGCCGCGACTCCCAGTTTCGAGGTTTGCGGGGCGTGCAGCATGGAGGTCTTGCGGCCGTAGAAGGCCCAGTTCACCGCGACGCAGCTAAGGTAGAAGGCGAAGAAAATCAGGAGCGCGGTTTCGGGACCGCCGGTCGCCTTGAGCGACTCTCCGAAGAGCTTGGGGATGACGAAGCCGCCATAGGCGCCGATGGCTGACGAGAAGCCGACGATGGCTGCCGACTCCATCTCGGAGGCCTTGAGGCGAGCCACCGCATCGGCATCTGGCATAAGCCGGGGCATGTCGGCCCGCATGATCGCGGGGATCATCTGGAAGGTCGACGCATTGCCAACACCAGTCCAGGCGAACAGCCAGATGAAGCTGGCGAAGAAGACCGCGAAGGAGGGTTCAGCCCCCCAGGCCCCGACGCTGTGAAGGACAGCAATCACGCCCCCGGCCATGGCCAGGAACACCCAATGGGTGACGTGCTCCCCGCCGAACTTGTCCGAGACCCAGCCCGTCAGAGCGCGTGCCGCTGCGCCGACCAGGGGGCCGAGGAAAGCGAACTGAAGACTGTTCACGTCGGGAAAGAGGGTCCGCATGAGGAGCGGAAAGGCTGCCGAGAACCCGATGAAGGAGCCAAAGGTGCCCACATACAGGTAGCACATGATCCAGTTGTGCTTGCGCTTGAAGACCACAGCCTGGCTTGAGAAGGAGGCCTTGGCCGAGGCGATGTCGTTCATCCCGACCCAGGCCGCGACTGCGGCGGCGATGATGAACGGGATCCAGACGAAGCCTGCATTCTGGAGCCAGATCTCGCTGCGGGCTCCGCCGTCCAGGGCGACTTGCGGCGCGCCGACCACAGGCGCGAAGGCGCCGGCGGCGATTACGACAGGCACCAGAAACTGCATGACGCTGACGCCGAGATTGCCGAAGCCGGCGTTGAGGGCGAGGGCGTTGCCCTTCTCGGCCTTCGGATAGAAGAACGAGATGTTGGACATGGACGAGGCGAAGTTGCCGCCGCCAAGACCACAGGCCAGGGCCAGGGCGACGAACACCCAGTAGGGGGTCTCCGGTTGCTGGACGGCCACGCCGATGCCGATGGCCGGGACCAGCAGCGAGAGGGTGGATATCGTGGTCCAGAGCCGTCCGCCCAGGATCGGTACGAGGAAGCTGTAGAAGATCCGCAGCGTGGCGCCCGAGAGCGCCGGCAGGGCCGTCAGCCAGAAGAGCTGGTCGGTGGTGAAGTCAAAGCCGATCAGCTTCAGCTTGGCCACCACCATCGACCACACCATCCAGATGGAGAAGGCCAGGAGCAGATTCGGAACGCTGATCCAGAGGTTGCGGCTGGCGGTGGACCGACCGGTGGTCTTCCAGAACTCGGGGTCTTCAGGACGCCAGTCTGTCAGGACATGGCGGGCGGGTTTTGCCGAAGACATGGCTTCTTGCCCTTTCGAGTGTCAGCGCGCGGTCGGCGCGACGGCGCCAGGCGCGGAGGTGGGATTGGGGATCATGCCGGCCATCTCAGGCAGGGCTGGCAGGTCTCGCAGTTGGGGGGCGGACTTCTGTTCCATCCGGCGGATGGCGAAGTGCATCCAGGTCAGCGCGCTCGCCGCCAGGACGAAGAGCAGCATGAAGCAGCTGGTCCAGATCCCGGTGAGATCGTTCAGCGCGCCGAAGACGATGGGCAGGATGAAGCCGCCCAGGCCGCCGACCATGCCCACCAGACCGCCGACGGCGCCGACGTGGCCGGGATAGTAGACAGGGATGTGCTTGTAGACGGCGGCCTTACCCAGGCTCATGGCGAAGCCGAGGACGAAGATCAGGACGACGAAGGGGATGAGGCCGGTCGAGAGGCTGAAGCGGATCGGTCCATTGATCCCATCGACCACATAGCGTGTCGCCGGATAGGAGAGCAGGAAGGTGCAGATCACGCTGACGCCGAAGGTGATGTACATCACGCGCCGGGCGCCGATCTTGTCCGAGAGCCAGCCACCGAACACCCGGAAGAGGGAGCCTGGGATCGAATAGGCTGCGGCCAGCATGCCGGCGGCCTTGATGTTCAGGCCATAGACGCCAACCAGGTAGCTGGGCAGCCACAAGGCCAGGGCCACGAACGCGCCGAAGACGAAGAAGTAGTAGAGGGCGAAGCGCCAGACTTGCAGCTTGCGCAGGGGGGTGAGCTGGGCTCCAGCGCGGGCGGGCTTCTCGCCAGAGGCGCGGCGCGCAATGAGCTCTGGATCGTCGCGCGTGATCAGGAAGGTCAGGATGGCGATCCCCGCCAGCGCGACAGCCCAGATCTGGGCCACGGCTTCCCAGCCGAGCGCGACCATCACAAAGGGCGCCGCGAACTTGGTGACCGCTGAGCCGACATTTCCGGCCCCAAAGATCCCCAGGGCCGTGCCCTGGCGTTCCTTGGGGAAGAACTTGGCCACATAGGTCACGCCGACCGAGAAGGCGCCCCCAGCGATGCCGACCCCAAGGGCCGCGATCAGAAACTGCGGATAGGTCTCGGCGTAGGACAGCAGGAAGGTGGCCACCGCCGCGGCGAGCATGACCGCCAGGTTGACGATGCGGCCGCCGTACTGCTCGGCCCAGATGCCCAGGATCAGCCGGATCAGCGACCCTGTCAGGATGGGCGTGCCGATCAGCAGGCCGAACTGTGCGCCAGACAGACCGAGGTCGATCCGGATTTGCACGCCGATGATCGAGAAGATGGTCCAGACGGCGAAACACGCCGTGAATGAGAACGTGCTCATCCACAATGCTGTCTGGGCGCCCTGCTGATGGCCTGTCGGTGCGCTCACCGATCGTCCCCCTTGCCGTGACCGAGCCAAATCTCGGTGAGCCAGGGATAGGACGATCTATAGTCTAGGCTGATTGATGCGGATCAATTGCTGCAGTGCGCAACAACAATTCAGACAGAATGTCGCAGCAATACATGGTGATGGAAGAATATACACAAGGCTATGATTGATCGACTGGGCGCCTCGGCTTGATAGGTATCAAGCCGAGGCGATGGGTGGCGACTAACCGCCCACCTGTGACAGATTTCGGGTGTTCCCCGTGCGTCCTTCCGCCAGCCGATGGCCGCGAGGCTTGATCCGCAGGGCCGATTCGATGAGCGCCTCGAGGGGCGCGGCGTCATCGCTGCCCAGAAGGTGACGCAGGTCCACCCCATCGTCCCCAAAGAGACAGAGCCTGAGCTTGCCGGCGGCGGTGACCCTTAGCCGGTTGCAACTGTCGCAGAAGCCCGGGGAATAGGGTGCGATGAGCCCAAGGCGACCCACATGGTCTGGATGGCTGAATTCGATCGCGGGCCCATCATCCGCGCCTCGAGAACAGGGGCTCCACCCCCGTTCGGTAAGCCACTGCCGCAAGTGGTCGCCAGGCACATGCTGGTCTTCGAAAAGGGCGACATTGTCGCCGGTGCGCATCAGTTCGATGAAGCGAACGGCTACCGGGCGTGTTCGGACATAGTCAGCGAAGGGCGCGAACCCCTCGCTGATCGCATCGCGCTGCAGGACCGCATTGAGCTTTACGTTGGGCAGGGCGAGCTCCAGGGCGCGCTCCACGCCTTCCAGCACCGAATTCAGACGGTTGTGCCCGGTGATGCGGTGGAAGACCTCGGGATCCAGGCTGTCGACGCTGACATTCAGGTTGGTCAGGCCAGCGGCCGCCCATTCGTCGATATGACGGGCGAGGTTCCACCCATTGGTGGTCATCGCGACCTTGTTGACGCCCGGCAGGGCGCTGAGGCGTCCAATGATCTCGCCCAGGTCTCGACGCACGGTCGGCTCGCCGCCGGTCAGTCGAAACTTCGTGACCCCGCGGTGGCTGAAGACACGGCCGAGTCGCTCGATCTCGAGCGGGGTCATCAAGGCGGGGCCTGCGACCTTCTGATAGCCGTTGGGTAGACAGTAGACACAACGGAAGTTGCACACCTCGGTGAGCGAAATGCGCAGATAGCGGAATCGACGGCCAAAGCCGTCGGCGAAGGTTTCCACGTGAGCCCCTTTCCAAGCACGGGAGACGAGACCGTTTCCGGCCTCACCCTTGCCGCCATGAGCGGCTCGGCGAGCCGCCCGTGGCCAGAGGCTTTAGGGCGACACGCTCGGAGCGTTGCGGCGAGAGAGAAGCGCCGCCAATGAAGACAAGTCTATTTCAGCTTTCCCGGCCCCGGCTTGACGGCCATCAAGCCTGGCCCGCGACCATAGGGCGCGGCCGGGTCAGCATCGGGATGTGGGTGAAGGCGAACAGTCCGAAAGCCAGCGACCAAGCGATGACCGAGGCGCTGAGCAGGACCGGATTGAGCGATCCTGCCGCCGCGGCCACGCGCAAGACCGCCGCCAGATTGATCAGCAGGTAGATCAGTTGCACGCTGCGGTCAGCGGCGAGCGCACGTCCGGTATGCCCTCGGCTGGCGCGCGTCATCACCGCAAGGGTCATGACGCCCACAGCCCCGACCGTGAGGGCGTGGACGCCCAGGGTCGGAGGCACGACAGTGCTGAGTACGCCCAAACCGAGCAGGCCGAGGGCCAGGGCCAGCCACCCGTAGCCGACATGCAGGATCCAGACGAGCGGCTCCTTCAGGGTCCGCCATCCGCCCCAGCGGGCCAGGCGAACGAGGTTGAGCACGCCGACCGCTGACATGGCGCTTCCGGCCAGAACACTGGCGGGCGCGACAAGCCAGGCTGCAAGCGCGCCGGCCGTCGCCAGCAGGACCAGATGATCGAACCGCGACTCCGGACGCGCTGTGGGCGCCTGACCCTGGGCCTTCAACCAGTTGTTGGTGAAGCTGGGAACTATGCGCCCGCCGATCAGGGCGATGAGCAGGGCGATCGCGGCAATTCCCACCCGCCAGGCGATATCGGTGTCCCAAAAGGCCGGGCGCAAATGGAAGACGACATTGCCCAGGGCCATAAGGCTGACCAGCAGGCAGACCGGGGCATTGCGCCAATTGCGCCCCGCCAGCACCTCACGCCAGACTACCGCGGCGAAGACAACGAGGAAGGCGCTATCGATGACGCCGGTGATCACCGACGACAGCCCTGGCGCGAGCATGACGACCCGGCCTGCCACCCACAGACCAAACAGGCCGGCGAGGGGCGCGCCAATGACCGGCATGCGGCCCGTCCAGTTGGGCACCGCCGTCGTGAGGAAGCCGGCGACGATGGCCGCAAGGGCGCCGAACAACATCTCATGGATATGCCACTCACGCGTCAGCCAACCGTCCCCGGCCAGATAGCTCCAGACCCAGAGTGGGGCGGTGATCGACGCCCAGATGGCGCCGCCCAGGAAGAACGGTCTAAAGCCGTAGCTGAAGAGGATTGGGCCGGCATAGGCGCGGCGGCGTGATGCGGTGCTCATGTGATGAGAATGCGCCGCATCTGCGCCATTTGCCTTGACCCCCATCAAGCAGGGGACGCCTCATCCACACTTCGAGTAGCCGCAATCCACGCAGCTTTCGCAGCCTTCGCGTTTGACCAGTTCAAAACCGCCGCACTTGGGGCAGGCGCAGGCCTGTACAGGAAGGGCGTGTGACGGCTCGGCGGGCGCGGGGTCGGCCACCCGGACGACGATGGGCTCCGAGGCGCCTCGCTGCGGCGCCAGGTGCTGCTCAATGACACCGCCAATGGCGGCGAGCAACGAAGGCACATAGCGGCCTTCCATCCACGCCCCGCCACGGGGATCGAACACCGCTTTCAACTCCTCCACGACAAAGGCGATTTCGCCACCCCGGCGGAACACGGCGGAGATCATTCGCGTCAGACCAAGCGTCCAGGCGTAGTGCTCCATATTCTTTGAGTTGATGAAGATCTCAAAAGGGCGACGGCCAGCTTCATCGACGACATCGTTGATCGTCACATAGACGGCGTGGGCGCTCTCTGGCCATTTGAGCTTGTACGTCGCCCCCTCCAGGGCGCGAGGCCGGGCCGGGAGGTCATGCGCTGCGATGACGGGGGCGCCTTGAGCGGCGGGTTCGGCAGGGGGCGTCACCGAGAGCACCGAGCCCGTCACCGCATTGGGCCGATAGGTGGTCAGGCCTTTGCAGCCGAGCCGGTAGCCCTCCAGATAGACATCTCCGAAGGCGTCGAACCCGATGGTTTCAGGGCAGTTGACCGTCTTTGAGATGGAGGAGTCGATCTGCGCCTGGGCGGCGGCCTGCATGCGCAGATGGTCGGCGGGATTGAGCGTCTGAGCGGTGACGAAGATGTCGGCGGGCGGTTCGGCGTCACCATGCAGGCGCTTCCAAAGGGCCAGCGCATAGTCCTCGACCGCCTCCTCGCGGGCGCCCCCGTCAGGTTGACGGACCTTGCGGGTATAGGCGAACGCGAAAACAGGCTCGATGCCAGAGGAGACATTGCCGGCCAGAAGCGAGGTGGTGCCAGTGGGGGCGATGGACGTCAGGCAACCGTTGCGCAATCCGTGACGTGCGATGCGCGCGCGGGTGTCCTCATCCAGGTCGCGCAGGTTTGGCCGGTCAAGAATGGCGGGGTCGTAGAGCGGGAAGGGGCCCTTTTCGGCCGCCAGATCGGCCGAGGCGCGATAGGCTTCGCGCTTGATCTGACCTAGCCATTCGCTCGTCAGGGCGACGGCCGCATCCGACCCATAGGCCGCTCCGCAGAACACGAGCGCATCGGCCAGGCCGGTGACCCCGAGCCCAATGCGGCGTTTGGCCTTGGCTTCAGTCTCCTGCGCCTCGAGGGGGAAGCGCGAAATGTCGATGACATTGTCGAGCATCCGCACCGCCGTGTAGGTCAATTCGCTGAGCTGAGACATGTCCAGCCGCGCGCCGGCGCTGAAGGGCGCTTCAACGAGACGGGCCAGATTGATCGAGCCCAGCAGGCAGGCGCCGTAGGGCGGGAGCATCTGCTCGCCGCACGGATTGCTGGCCAGGATGGTTTCGCAATAGCTCAGATTGTTCTGGGCGTTCACCCGATCGATGAAGATGACCCCGGGCTCGGCGGCGTCATAGGTCGCCTGCATCAGACGCCGCCAGATGTCCTTGGCGGCGACGGTCCGGACGACTTGCCCTTGAAACATCAGAGGCCAGTCCGCATCCGCCTCCAGGGCGGTCATGAAGGCGTCTGTCACCAGGACGGAGAGATTGAAGTTCCGAAGCCGCAGCGGATCACGCTTGGCGTCGATGAAGGCCTCGATGTCCGGATGGTCGATGCGCAGACAGCCCATCATGGCGCCACGGCGCTGTCCTGCTGACATAATGGTGCGGCACATGGAGTCCCAGACATCCATGAAGCTGAGGGGACCGGAGGCGTCGGCGGCCACCCCCCGGACGGGAGCTCCAGACGGGCGAATCGAGGAGAAGTCCATGCCGACCCCACCCCCCTGCTGCATGGTGATCGCCGCCTCACGGACCTGGCCGAAGATGGCTTCCAGGCTGTCGGGGATCTTGCCCATGACGAAGCAGTTGAAGAGCGTGACCGCGCGACCGGACCCGGCCCCCGCCAGAATCCGGCCAGCGGGAATGAACTTGTAGTCCTCCATGGCCGCCCGGAACCGCCCGGCCGCAGCTGCGCGCAAATCCGGCGCCTCCCCCTCGGCGAGGGCGACCGCGACGCGGCGCCAGGTCGCTTCAATGGAGTCGTCGGCCTCCGCGCCCGAGGTGGGTGCGAAGCGATACTTGCTGGACCAGATTTCCTGGGCGAGAGGATTGTCGAACGCCATCAGCCTGTCTCCTGGGTGGGCCGTCCAGGCTGTTCGATTCGCTGCGGCGTGCGACAGGGCCAATACGGTGTCGCAGGGCGCCCAATTCCTGCGGTCGGCCAGGTGATGGACATCAAGCCCCGGAGCCGGCGGCTTCAATGCGCCCCCTGGCGCCCACGCCCATGATGATCTCTCACTCAGGAGATCGCCCAAATGCTTTCCGAGATGCAGATCGTCGAGCGGGAGTTCGCCCGCCGCCCGCCACTGGCTGATGACGACCGTCAGACCCAGACCCCGTCGGCTCCATCCTGCGCGCCCACGCCGAGCCGTCCCGTGCGGTGGCTCCATGCGATGGCCTGGGTGCTGGCGACTCCGTCCGCCGCCGTCCTTCTGGGGCGCACCTGAGAGCTAGAGAGCCAGAATCCTGACCGGGGCTCCCGTCGGCAAACCCGGTGAGGCGGGATCTCGGCGCGCCAGTAGCGTCCATTCTCCCATCACCGCCTGGGCGCTGGAATCCTGATTGTCGCAGGGATGCGCGCCGGCCACGTCCATGCTGGCCCGTACGAACACCTCCCGCTCCCCGGTGGGAGCGAAGGGCCCGCCCGCTGGCACATCGCGCCAGGCCCAGGCCTCTGACGGCGAGCGGCCGGCCAGCGCGGCCAGCAGGGGCGCGAGGAAGAGGCGCGCCGTGACCATGGCGGCGGTGGGATTCCCGGGGAGACCGACCACCAGCCGCCCCCTCGACCGGCCAATCCAGACCGGCTTGCCCGGTTTCATGGCCACCTTGTCGACGATCAGCTCAAGCTGCTCGAAGGCGGCTCTGGCGAAGTCCCTCTCGCCGACCGAGGCGCCCCCGGTCATCACGATGAGATCGGCGCTCGCCTGCTCCTCCGACACCGTGCGGCGCAATATGGCCAGGTCGTCGGGAGCGCGACGACGCCGCACGACGCCCGCGCCCCATCGGCGAGCCAGGCTGGCCACGCCGTAGGACACGCTATCGGGAACACGCCCGGGTCGATCCAGCGCCGTTCCAGGCGCGACGAGCTCATCGCCCGAGGAGATGATGGCGACGCGCGGCCGTCGGCTTACTGAGACCTGCGGCCTGTCTGCCGCTGCAGCGAGCAGGAGGGCGCCCGGATCCATGACCCGCCCCCGCCTCAACAGGACTTGGTGAGCCCGAAAGTCAGACCCCGCCTGTCGAATGTGAGAGCTGGAGAGCTGATCGGGATCCAGCGTGACGCCCTCGACCGTGGTTCGCACCAGTTCTTGGGGCACAACCCGGTCGAAGCCGGCAGGCAAAGGCGCACCTGTAAAGATGCGCGCGCAGACCGCCGCCGGCAGTTCCCCGGGGGGCGCGTCGCCGGCGTAGATTTCGCCGCAGATAGGCCAGACGGTCCGACCTGCCTTCAGGTCGGAGTCGCGGATCGCATAGCCGTCCATGGCCGAAACGGCATGGGCAGGGCTGTCGCAGGCGGCCAGGATGTCCTGCGCCAGGACCCGGCCATCGGCATCCTCCAGCCCCACCGTCTCGGGGTCCAGGGGCTCGGCCAGATCAGCCAGACGGAGGCAGGCTTCGTCAAAGCTGATCATGCACAGACGCCCCGATAGCGCGGGACCTGTCCGACCAGGGAGCACGGGCGGAAGCGGCTGTCGAACTCCTGCGCGAGCACCAGATCCCAGGCGTCGCGGCAGGCGCCGGTGGAGCCTGGAACGCAGAAGATGAAGGTATCCCCGATCTGGCCCGCCAGGGCCCGCGACTGCAGGGTCGACACCCCGACCGTTTCATAGCTGGCCTGGTGAAAGACGACGGAGAACCCGTCCATCTCGCGGCCGAGCAGCGGGCGCACCGCCTCGGGCGTCACGTCCCGCGGCGAGAAGCCAGTGCCGCCGGTGGTCAAGATGACGTCCACCTGTGGGTCAATCGACCAAAGGCGGACCTGACGGCCAATAGCCTCAACCTCATCGGGCACAATGGCGCGGCCGGCCAGTTCATGGCCGGCGTTGGACAGCCGGTCAGCGAGCAGGGCGCCGGAGGTGTCGGTGGTCTCGTTGCGGGTGTCGGAGATGGTCAGAACCGCGATGCGAAGCGGATAGAACGGCAGGCTCTCATCAAGGCCATGCTTCATGGGATCAACCTCCAGAAAACGGAGAGAAAAAGGCGACTTCGGCGCCGGGATGGATATGCGCGCCATCGATGAGGAGCACTTGATCGACGGCCGCCCTGATCCCAGGCGCCGCAAAGGCGGCGGCGGCGGCGGCGTCAGGGAGTTGGGCGGTGATCAAAGCCTTCAGATCATCCAGCGAGACGCCGCCATCCGGCACACGCACTCGGTGGCTGCGCCCCAGTCGGTCGCTGACAGCGCCGAAGAAGAGAACAGTTGTGTTGGCCTCCACCGTCCGGGGCGTCTTCCACATGACATCTGGCATTGTTCGTCCTTCGAGGCCGCAAGACTTGCCGGAGGGTGAATTCTCGCGGCGCTAGCGCTGTATCAGTCCGGCTCGCCGAGAGCTGTCGTGCGCAACATCCCGACCCCGCCTGCGTCACTAGTTAGCCTGCGACCGTCGATATCGGATCGCTCAATGTCATTTGCCGACTGAACCATTATCAATTGAGCGGTTTAACCGCGGCAATGTGATCGGGAGTGACGGGCGGTACAGTTGTGGCAAGTCTAAGGAGGACTGTCATGCGTCTGAATGTTCGACTCGAATCTCTTACCACTGCCGCTGCGGCGATCTCGGCTACGCTTGCCCTGGTGTCCGTCGGCCTGAGCGCGGGCGCCGCCCAAGCTGAATCGGTCGCCGACCTCGCCGTGATGGGCCGGGCCCCGACGACAGTGACCATTCCCTATGCCGGAAGGACTCTTCAGGCGGTGCGGCTGGACGTCCGAGAGGCCGCAGGCGTCGTGTGCGACGCAGCGCTGATCTACGGCGAACTGGAGCCCATGGATCGGCAATGGTGCCGCGACAAGGCGACGGCGCGGACGTTGCGCACCTATGCGAAGCTTCGGGCGCAAAACCTCGCTGAGGCCGCTCCCCTGCAAGTCCGCGTCCTGGCGTCGCGCTGACGCAGGCTGGATGGCCTGATCGGCGAGCAGAACGGTGAACAGATGAGGCTTCCTGTGGGCGCACGCGCGCTCAGGCGCGCTGATGGTCGAGTAGAGGGAGTCCTGGCCCGGGATCTCCCTCACCCGGCCGAAAGGGTTTGGGCCCATCTCATCGCCCCTGAGTTTCTGCCGCTCTGGCTTGCGGAGGGGCGGGTTGAGCCGAGGCTCGACGGGTTTGCGCGCCTGGACTTCGGCCAAAGCGGATCGGCCATCGACAGCCCCGTGACACAAGTCATCCCGTTGCAGGCGCTGGACTATTCCTGGAGCGGGCCGGGGGAGCCGGAACGGCCCTTGCGTTGGCGTCTTCGGGCTGTGGGTCCTGCAGAGACACGGCTTCTTCTGTCTGTGACGACCCCTGAGGCCGACGATCCGGCCCGCGCGCTGGCCGGCTGGGACGCCCATCTGGAGATGCTGGCCGCAGCGCTCGAGGGCGTGCCGATCAAGTTTCCGTTCCAGCACTTTCAAGCCGCGCGCGCAGCGCTGTCGGCTGAGCTGATCGAAGGCGACGTGCAGGCGGCGATGTGACGAAGATCAAGGCGCGCGCGGGCGCCTGCCAAAGGGGGCGGCGGCCTATCGCCCTATAGAGAACTCAACGGAGGTTCTCATGATTTCTCAAGACGCCACCATCCGCGACATCGCCGTTGAACGCCCTGGCGCGACGGCCGTCTTCCGGCGACACAAGATCGACTTCTGCGGCGATGGCGGCGCTTCGCTTTGGCAAGCCGCCCTTCAACGGGGCCTGTCAGTCTCGGAGCTGCAGGCCGAACTCAACGACCTTGCGGCTGGTCACGGCGACCTGCCCGCTGATCCGGACGGCCTGATCTCTCACATCATCAGCCGGTATCACGACGTCCACATGGCGGAGTTGCCCGAGGCCCTGCGCCTGGCGCGACGCGTCGAGGCGGTTCACCGGGCCAAGGCTGACTGTCCGCATGGTCTGGCTGATCACCTGGCGCTGATCTTTGATGAGTTGCAGGGCCATCAACACAAGGAAGAGGCGGTCCTGTTTCCCATGATGCTGCAGGGAGGCGCGCCGATGATCCGCTTCCCCATCGCGCGGATGTTGGCTGAGCACGTTGATGTTGGCGAGCAGTTGGACGAACTGGCCCGGCTGACAACCGATTTCACGCCGCCCGAGGGCGCATGCACCACCTGGCGCGCCCTCTATGAAATGTGCCGGAAGCTGGATGAAGATCTGCGTGAGCACATGCACATCGAGAACAACATCCTATTCCCGAAGTTCGTCTGAGCCCTAGGCTATTGGGGCAATAGTGCAGTCAAAGAAGGCTATCATGGCCCTGGCCAAGGTCGTTCCGTCCCTTGAATCTGATATTGAAAGGGTGCTGAAACACGACGGGCGAGCTCCGAGGTACACGAGCTACCCCACCGCCGTGCAGTTTTCTACGGAAGTCGGCGTAAGCGAATATTGTGACTGGCTGGCCGGCCTTCCACAGGAGATGGCCGTCAGCCTGTATGTCCATGTGCCTTTTTGCACCCGGCTCTGCTGGTACTGCGGCTGCAATACGCGGGTGGTCAATCGACCTGAGCCGATCGGCGAATACGTCCGCTACCTCCTTCGGGAGGTGGAATTGGTCGCCAGAGAACTCGAGGGCCGGCGATCTGCAACCGCGCTGCACCTTGGGGGAGGCACGCCCAACACGCTCACAGTCGAGGAACTTCAGGCGGTCTTTCACGCCCTGGGCCGCGAATTCGCATTTGCTGACAACATGGAGATCGCCGCCGAGCTGGATCCAGCAAGCCTGACCAGATCTTGGGTCGAGGCCGCAGGAGCCTTGGGACTGAACCGTGCGAGTCTCGGGGTGCAGATCCTGGACCCAAAAGTTCAGGCGGCGGTCAACCGCACCGAGACCTTCGAGCAGATCGAAGAGTGCGTGGCGGCGCTGCGGGCGATCAGGGTTCGATCCCTGAATCTCGACCTGATGTATGGCCTGCCTCACCAGACGACCCAAAGCGTGCTGTCGACGATCGACGCAGTCCTGAAGTTTCGTCCCGAGCGCCTAGCCCTGTTTGGCTACGCGCATGTCCCGTGGATGAAATCGCATCAGAAACTGATCGCGGAGTCGGCGCTGCCCGGTCCGGCCGAACGTCTCGAACAGGCGCTGACGGCGGAGGAGAAGCTGGTCGGGGAGGGTTATGTGTCCATTGGCCTGGATCACTTCGCCCTACCGCATGACGACTTGGCCCGCGCTAAGGCCGATCACCGACTGCGGCGCAACTTCCAGGGCTATACGACCGACGCTGCGCGAACGCTGATCGGCTTCGGCGCCTCGGCCATCGGCGCCCTGCCAGGCGGCTATGTGCAGAACCACGCGCAGGAACTGTCCTGGCGACAGGCCATCGACCGTGGCGAGCCACCCGTCGCCCGTGGGGTGGCCGTATCTGAGGACGACAGGTTCCGAGCCGAGATCATTGAGCGCTTGATGTGTGATTTCGCCGTTGATCTAGAGGCGGTGTGTGGCCGCCATCAGGGCAGGAGCACCTTCGAACTGGAAGGCGCCATGGCTCAGCTGCGGTCCTTTCTGGATGATCGATTCATCAGTATCGAGGGAGGCCGCATCGAGGTGCTTCCTGCGGGTCGCCCCCTGGTGCGTTCCATCAGCGCATGTTTCGACACCTATCTTCAGCCGGACGCACTACGGCACTCCCGCGCCGTTTAGTCCTGAGTCACGAGGCGCAAACCTGGAGCGTCACGAGGCTGAGGAGCATTCGCCAACGTGAACGGCTGGACCCGCCGCGCATGGAGCAAGAAGGGCTCGGTGGTGTCTTGGCTCGGCCTTTGAGGGCTGCCATGGCGGTTTCGGTCGGCGAATTGGCCGGCACACCAGTCTCCTGACCTCGATCGACAGGTCTTCTGCGCGTCAGGACGCATCGGTCTCGGCGGGGGGCTCTGGCGTCAGGATCATGGTCTGACCCTCGACCCGCCAGCTGGTCAGGCGGACCAGGACGTTCATGCCCAGGATGTCGACCGGGCCCAGGTTCGGGGAGATGGCGACCTTGAGATCTGTGGCTGTGAGGCCCCCCAACCTGAAATCATCCACCGAAGCGGCCTGGGCCTGGACCACGCCATTGCCGGTGCGGGCGAAGATGGGGGCGAGCCCCGGGGTGGGATCGATGCCGGCGCGCTGCGCGGTCTCCACTGACAGGGTGGTCAGGGTCGCGCCGCTGTCGACCAGCATGCGGGTCTCGACGCCGTTCAAGGTGACATTGGCCCAGAAGTGGCCGTCCGGCGACATGCGCAGGCGCACCTCCTCGCCGGTCACCTCCTGGCTGTCGACGCCGACGCGATCAAGCCACGGCGCCAGCCAGGGCTGGTAGGGCGCCTGTTGCAACAGGAAGAAGGCGCACAGGGCCAGCAGGCCGAACGAGAGGACGGTGTGCAGCGCCTGGCCCACATAGGGCAGGCGCGGCAGGAGGGTCAGCAGCAGGGACGCGCCAAGGGCGTAGACAGCCAGCTGCTGCCAGTAGGGGAGGAGGTCAAGCATCTGTTCGAAACGATAGTCACAGCCTGGATCACGGTCACGCCGCGGCGCCAGGAGGTGGCCTAAACCTTTGTGCGAGAGGGAGTCATTCGGGCAGGGCGTAGACCTTTAGATAGTCACCCGGTGTCGTTTCGAAACGGGCATGGCCGGTGGCGGAGACCGCGACGTACTGCCGGCCCTCATGTTCATAGGTCATGGGGCCAGCCTGAGGACCGGCGGGCAGGCGCGCCTCCCACACCAGTTTGCCGGTGGCTGTCTCAAAGGCCCGCAGGAAGTCGTCCTGGGCCGCGCCGATGAAGGTCAGCCCCCCGGCGGTGATAAGCGGTCCGCCGAGATTGGGCGTGCCAGTGGCGATCTTCAGGAAGGTCGGAACGCCCAGGGGACCGACATCGAAGCCCGTTCCCAGGGGCTTGGACCAGACGACCTCGCCGGTATCGATGTTGGTGGCCGAGATGTAGCCCCAGGGCGGCGAGATGCACGGCACCTTGAGCGCTGACCACCAGATCGGGCGGGTGACGCCATAGGGCGTGCCCTGGTGCGGGGCCACGGCCTGATCAGGTCTGGCGCCGCCAGATCCCACCGCCTTGTCGTCCACCGTCTCACGGGGGTGGAGGATGACCAGGTTGGGCAGGCGGGAATTGTTGGCGATGATCAGGCGGCGCTCAGGATCAAAGCCCAGCCCGCCCCAGTTCATCCCGCCCACCGTGCCCGGGAACAGGAGCATCCCGGCCTTGTCGGTCGTGGGCGGGGTGAACATGCCCTCATAGCGATGCCGGTGAAAACTGATGCGGCACAGGGCGCCATCAATGGGGGTGAGGCCAAAGGCGTGGCGGGCGTCGATCCGCTCGGGCTCTCGACCCGGCACGCCGCCGATATTGGGATAGAAGACCGACTGGGGCTGGGTCGGCGCCACCCAGTCGCCGGGGGCGGCCCCCTGGGGGACGGGCCGTTGCTCGACGGGCCGCAGTGGCTGACCGGTGGCGGCGTCCAGCAGGAAGAGGTTGCCGGTCTTGCTGGCCTGCATGATGGCCTGCCGGCTGACCCCCTCGATGGTGACGTCGACCAGCATGGGCTGGGCGCCCAGGTCGTAGTCCCACAGATCGTGGGTGACGGTGGTGTAGACCCACCGGGTGGCGCCGGTCTGGAGATCCACGGCCACGACAGCGTCGGTGAAGCGGTCTTCCTCTGCCGTCCGGTTGCCGCCCCACTGGTCGGCCGCGGCGTTGCCGGTGGCCAGGAAGGCCAGGCCCAGGGTTTCGTCGGCCGAGATGATGTTCCAGACGTTGGGGGTGCCGCGAGGATAGATCTCGCCGGGCGCCAGGGCGGCCTGGGCGTCGGGCCGCAGGGCGTCCCAGGCCCAGCGCAGCTCGCCGGTGCGGGCGTCATAGGCGCGCACCACGCCCGACGGGGCGTCCCGACGCTGGTTGTCGCTCACCTGCTGGCCAAGGATCAGCAAGCCGCCGACCACGGTGGCGCCTGAGGTGTTGGAGGCGAAGCCCTTTTCCCGCAGGCCCATGCCGACGGTCATGTCGACGACGCCGCCCTGACCGAAGTCCTGGCACGGGAACCCTCCCACGGCGTCCAGAGCGATGAGGCGACCATCGGCCGTGGCGACGAAGACCCGCCGGTGGCACTGACTGCCGCCCCGGGGGACGGGGCCGATCACCCCGGGAACCGCCGGCATCGCGGCGATCACCTCAGGGCGACCAGCGGCCGCGCCGTCATCGAAATAGCCCACGGCGCGGCAGGCCGCGGTGAACAGGGACTCCATGGTCTCAGCCGGAACCTTGGGGTCGTGGCTCCAGCGCACCTCGCCGGTGCCAGGATCAAGGGCGAACACCTTGTTGGTGGGCGTGCAGGTGTAGAGGAAGTCCGCAGCCTTGATCGGCGTGTTCTGTGACGAATAGAAGACCCGCCCGGCCTCTGGATTCAGGTCCCCGCTACGGAAGGTCCAAGCTTCGGTCAGCTCGCCGACATTGGCGGTGGAGATCTGGTTGAGCGTGGAATAGCGACGCCCGCCGAGGACGCCGCCATAGGCGGTCCAGTCGGCCCCGGCCTCCTGCGCGGCGCCAGGGCGTGCTGACGGGCCTTGCGCGGGAGCCGCGGCGCCGGTGGCGGGCTCGGTCCGCTCCCAACTGGCGAAGACGACGAGGGTCACGGCCAGGACGCCACCGGCCACGCCGGCCAGGGCCGCGCGACGGGGCGTCGAGCGCGGGGGGCTGGCCCACATGAGCCAGGCCAGGGCCACGGCGGCCAAGAGCGCGGCCATCAGACCCGCCCGGCCGGCGAGATCTATGCCCCAGGCGGGCAGCCAGCCCTTGCCGCCGATCTCGATCAGCGACCAGGCCAGCGTGATCAGGAAGGCGCCGGCGAACAGGCCGAGGGCGACCTTGTCGCGGCCCCGCCAGGCGAGGACTGCGCCGAGAACCAGCAGGGCGCCGGCCAGCAGATAGTAGACCGAGCCCCCCAGGGCGATCAGCCAGACCCCGAGGCCCGCCATGACAAGGCCCAGGACGCCGGTCAGGCTCGCCAGGGCCAGATACAGCCATCGCCAGCCGCGGCGTTCGGTGTGTCTCAGTTCTGCAGCATGGCTCGCCATGACCGGGTCTCCCTCCAGCTTCCCAAGCTAGAGCGTTCGAAGACCCCAAGGTGTTTCACAGAATCTCGAAAAGGTTCCGGCCTAGTCGCCAAAGCCGACGAAGATGGCGGCCTCGGCCACCGGCTTGCGCTCGGAGACCACCGCATTGGCGGGGAAGGTCTCGTCAGGCCAGCCCAGCGCGATGCTCTTCATGATCACCTGGTCATCAGCGATTCCGGCGTGCTCGCGGACCACCGGCGACTGCATGATGCCCTGGCTGTTGATCACCGCCCCCAGGCCCCGGGACCAGGCGGCGTTCACCAGCGCCGTGGTCACTGCGCCGCAGTCGAAGGGCGTGTCATCGCTGCCATCCAGCACGCGGTCATAGGTGACGATCACACAGACCGGGGCGTCGAACTGGCGGAAGCCGCGCAGCACCCAGTCCTGGCGCATCTCCTTGTCCTCGCGGGCGATGCCCATGGCGGCGAACAACTGCTTGGCCACGCCCACCTGCCGGTCGCGGTGCGGGCCCTCGAAGGCCTGGCCCGTGCGAAACTCCCGCGACTGCGGCACGCCGGCCACCATCCGTTCGGTGTTGCCGGCCCGGATGCGGTCGAGGGGCTCGCCGGCGATGACGTAGAAGTTCCAGGGCTGGGTGTTCATGGACGAGGGCGCGCGCATGGCCAGGCTCAGGATCTCCTCGATCAGTTCTTTCGGAACCGGGTCGGGCTTGTAGCCGCGGATGCTGCGGCGACCGAGGATGACGTCATCAAACTGCATGAAGGGGACCCTTAGGGTTTTTGGCGCGGTTCCAAGGGCTGCAGAACTGTCAGTTTTCGGCGGCCAAGCCAATACGCCGCCGGGCGGCCGCGGGGGCTGGCGCGATGATAAGCTCATCCAGGAAGAGGCTTGCTAGCGCCCCTCGAGAATTGACCCCGGCCTTCTGATAGACCCGAGTCAACTGGGCGCGCACCGTGCCCGGGGCGGCGTTGCGCAACTCGGCGATCTCAGCCACCTCGCAGCCTTTCAGGGCGAAGATGGCCACATCGGCCTCAGCTGGCGTCAGGCCCCATTCCCGGGCTCGCGCCTCGAAGACTTCGCTCAGGGCGCCGGCCGCGATGGCCAAGGCCGCGGTCTTGCGCCGACCCGCCGCCAGCAGGCCGCGAAGCTGCAAAAGGCCCAGCACCACCCCGGCCAGGAGCCCCAGGGCGGCGACGGTCTCGACGGCGACATGCAGGCTGAGGCCGTCCGCAGCGACGTCGGCGGCCGCATCGAGCATGAAGAAGGTCACCGCCAGGGCCTGGAGCGCCACGACGCCCGCCACGGCGCCTGCGCGGGGCTCCAGGACACGTGGCGGGCGACGGTTCACTCTGGGCGGGGCGGCTTGCGGCCGCCGGTGAGAAAGGCCGGCAGCATGGCGGTCAAGACCCAGCGCCCGCTGCGGCGCGTCTCGAACGCCACGCCCAGCAGGTGCAGACCAGCCAGCACGAACAGCAGGTTCGCCGCGATCTCGTGGATTTCCTCCATCACGTCCTCATCCACTCCGGCGATCAGGCCAGCCTCGCTGCGCCCCTCGTCCGCCTCATGAGCGTCGCCGTCTTCGTTCTTGTCGCCCTCTTCTTCCATCGTCGAAGAAGGGGACGACGCATTAGACGCCGCCTCGGCGACCGGTGTCGAGGCGCCTGGCAGGCCGCTCATGGCCACGCCGCTGGAAATGACCACCGCCAGACTGCCCCACAGGGCGTAGACCATCAGGGCGCCGAGGGGATTATGGGACCGGTGATGGGTCTTCTCGCCTCTGGTGATCTCCCGCACGTGAACCCCCGCGCGGCGCAGGCTGGGCGGAAAGGCGGTTAACCGGGCCTCCGGCGAGCCCACGAGCCCCCAGATCCAGCGCAGGATCAGCAGGGCGGCGACGCCGTAGCCCACCCACTGGTGAAGCTCTGAGCCGTCTTCGGTGAACAGGCCGTTCGCCACCACGCCGGCGGCGACCCCCCAGTGGGTCAGCTGGACCAACGGGTCCCAGCGGCGGGTTTGAGATTTTTGCACGGTCGGCTCCATTTGATCGGAATGACCGTCAGTTCAGCCGCCCGTGTGGCCCCGCCCAGTGCAGGGGCGCTTACAAGGCGGGGTCTAAGCGGGCGCTTACGGGGCGGATGTTCGCCAACCCCACCTACAACCGGCGACTGACCAGGCGTCAGGCGGGGCCCGGCGCCAGATGCGTTCAATCCTGCGCCCACATGCGCAGTAGGGCGCCGATGGTCTTGTCCAGGCGCAGGGCGCCCTCACCGGGCGGAAGCGTGTCGCGGACCTGCTCGAGGTCATAGAGGGCCTCGCGCTGGTCGGCGTTGCGGATCTGGCTCTGCACCCAGCCGACGCAGGCCAGGCGCTCGCCCGCCGTAACCGGCGCCACCCGGTGGAGGCGGCCGGTGGGATAGAGGACAGCTGCGCCGGCCGGGGGGCGGAAGGCCCGCTCGCCGGCCAGGTCCTCGATCACCAGGGCGCCGCCCTCATAGGTCTCGGGGTCAGAGAGGAAGAGGGTGAAGCTAAGATCTGTACGCAGGGGCCAGCCGTGCTCGTCGCTCATGCCGGCGTTGTCGGCGTGCAGGCCATACTGCTGGCCCGGGCCATAACGGGAGAAGATCAGGTTTGACCAACGGGCCGGCCGCGCCAGCCGGCGCATGGTCGGGTGGGCGTCCAGCGCCAGGCGCACCTGTCGGGCCAGGGCGATGACGGCGGGATCGTCGCCGTGGGCCTGGAGATTGTCCTTCACCGGGGCGGCGGCGTCGCCCGCAGTCGCCCGGCCGTCCCGGAAGGGGGCGGCGGCCAGGCCCTCACAGACCTTGCCGGCCTGGGCAGGGGAAAGGACGTCGGGCAGCAGGATCATGGGCGGGTCTCCTTCGCGGGTCGGACGGGGCCTTTTCCGGCGCCCCCGCGCTGGGCCGCAAGCGGTTTGGACGGAGCCCTTGTCCCAACGCGGACAGGCGCCCATCTTGCCGTTGCGGACCGGGCCCCTCTGGTGATGCCGACCCTGGTCGGCGCACGATGTCGGACGCATCACGTCGCCACGTGAGGTCTGAGGGTCCGCCATCGCCATCGGCCTCCGTTGTTCAGAAGGAAGTCCTGATGCCCCTGCTCCTATGCCCCAATGACAACAGCCCCATGCAGACAGTGGAGCGCACCGGCGTCCAGTTCGATATGTGCCCCACCTGCCGGGGCGTCTGGCTCGACCGTGGCGAACTTGAAAAGCTGATGGAGGCCGCCGCCCAGAGCGCCGCGCCGCCGCCGCAGTCGCCCGCCGCGGCGCCCTATGGCGGACCGCCTCAGCAGCCTCCTCAGCAGCCTTGGGGCGGCGGCTATGGGGAGCGGGGTGAACGCGGCGAATACGGAGAGCGGGGCGAGCGGGGCGAGTACGGCCAAGGCCCCCGCTACGGCAAGAAGCGCCCCTCGATCTTCGACATCTTCGACTGAGGGGCCCCGCGAGCCTCTCAGTCCACCGCCTTGAGGACCGTCTCGATGGCCGCCAGCCGGGCCTTGATCTCGGACAGGCCATCGAGGAGGTCCTGCTGGGAGGCGCCGCTCCTCTGGGCGGCGCGGGCCTGCATCACCGCGGCGCCGTAGCGCATGGCGAAGACCAGCGCGATGGTCGCCATCGGGATGGCGAGGGTCAGGAGGTAGATGTTCGCGTGCATGTCAGTCCCTATTTCTCGGTTTTTTCAGACAGGGTCGGCGCCAGACTGGCGACGATTTCAGGGGTCAGCTCCAGATGGAACGGACAAACTTCAAAGTATTTCAGCGCTTTACCGTCAGTCGAAAGCTCAAGCTGGCTGCGGACGAGGCCCGCTTCCTCCAGCCTGCTGAGATGCAGGTGGAGCAGGGGCCGGCTGATCCCGATCTCGCGGGCCAGCCGGCTCACATAGTTGCGTCCCCCTACGCTCAGGGCGGCCAGGATGCGCAGGCGATGGGGGTTGCTGAGCGCGGCCAGGGTCAGCGCCAGTTCATCTCCAGAGGTCAAGATCGATACCCCGCTTTCATGTGTCAGTTATTTATTACGCATGAAAGAAAGTCAAGCGAAGGGCGCGGCCTTGCCCCGAGCCGGAGCCTACATCCGGCTCTGATCGCCCCGCTATGCGCTCTGGCCCTGGCCGCCTGCGGAGAGGCCGATCTTGGCCAGGTGGGCCGCAATGCGGCCTGGGCGGCGGTGGAGGCGGCCAATCCCGAACTCCGCCAGGGGCTGCGGGCGGCCCAGACGCTTCGGCAGGCCGCAGCGACCTGTGGCTGGGCCGATGTGGACGCCGCCGCCCTGGCCCGGGTCGGCGCCGCGGGTATCGAAGAGCCCATGCTGCGCGCCGCCGCGCAGAGCCTGGCGGAGGATCTGCTGACTGGGACGCCGACCTCGGGCGCGGCCAACACCTCGGACTGCTCACCCGAAACCCGTCGCGCCCTGGAGGAGCAGATCGCCGCCATGGCCGGCGGCGAAAGTGAAGGCGAGGGCGAAGCAGGGGGCGGTTGAGGCCCCCGCTGGCGGCGCCCGGTTCGCCGTGCTTGACTCCGTACCATAGTCCGCAGGCGATAACCGGGGTCGATGTCTGAAACAGGGAGTCCGTCTGGATGATCGACCGCGAGAGACGCAGGCTGTTGCGGAGCATGGCCGGTGGCGCGGGCCTGCTGAGCCTGCAGGGGTTCATGCCGGCCTGGGCGCAGTCCGGGGCTGGCGGTCTGCGGGCCGACCCGGGCGTCCTTAGCGGGCCCGACATCAGGCTCCGGGTTGGCCATTCGCCCTTCTCCGTGGGCGGGCGCACCGGTCACGCGATCACCGTCAATGGCACTGTGCCTGCGCCGCTGATCCGCCTGCGCGAGGGTCAGACTGCGCGGCTATCGGTCACCAACACCCTCGATGAGGACACCTCGATCCACTGGCACGGGGTGCTGCTGCCCTTCCACATGGACGGGGTGCCAGGCGTGAGTTTTCCGGGCATCGCGCCGGGCGAGACCTTCCAATACGAGTTCCCGGTCATCCAGTCGGGCACCTTCTGGTACCACTCCCACTCCAATTTGCAGGAGGCGATGGGGCACTATGGGCCGCTGATCATTGATCCGGCCGGCCCCGATCCGGTGGTCTATGACCGCGAGCATGTGCTGGTGCTGGCGGACTGGAGCTTCCTTCATCCCCACGAAATCCTCGACCGGCTGAAGAAGAGCCCCGGCTACTTCAACCGGGCGCGCACGACCCTTTCGGGACTGCTGTCTGGCGAGGACGGGATGAGCCTGGAAGAGCGGCGCATGTGGGGGGCCATGCGGATGGATCCCCGCGACATCGCCGACGTCAACGGGACCACCTACACCTACCTGGTCAATGGCCACGGGCCGGCGGAGAACTGGACGGGCCTGTTCCAGCCCGGCGAGCGGGTGCGTCTGAGGATCATCAACGCCTCGGCCATGTCGATCTTCAATGTCCGCATTCCGGGTCTGGCCATGACGGTGGTCAACGCCGACGGGGAGAATGTCCGGCCGGTGGAGACCGACGAGTTCCAGATCTCCGTGGCTGAGACCTATGACGTCATCGTCCGTCCGACCGAGGACCGCGCCTACACCCTGGTGGCCGAGGCTGTGGATCGCTCGGGCCTGGCCCGGGCCACGCTCGCGCCGCGCCTGGGCATGACCGCCGAGGTTCCGCCCCTGCGCAAGGTCCCGACACTGACCATGCGCGACATGGGAATGGGGGGCATGGGGGGCATGGGCGCCATGGATCACTCAGCCATGGGGCATGGGGCGGCGATGGATCATGGGGGCATGGATCACGGAGGAATGGCTCATGGGGCTGGCGGCCATGACATGCGCAATCCCGACAACGCCCCGGCCGCCATGGCGGTGGGCGTCGGCGTCGACATGATCTCGCCCGACCCGGCCAACCGGCTGGGCGAGCGGCCCATGGGGCTCGAGGACGTTCCCCACCGGGTCCTGGTCTATACCGACCTCGTCTCCCTTACGCCCAACAAGGACCAGAGGCCGCCGTCCCGGTCGCTGGAGATCCACCTGACCGGCAATATGGAACGGTTCATGTGGGGGTTCGACGGCCGCAAGTTTTCGGAAATCGTCGAGCCTATCGCGTTCGCTCGGAATGAGCGGGCGCGGGTGACGCTGGTCAACGACACCATGATGGCCCACCCCATCCACCTGCACGGCCACTTCTTCGAGCTGGTGACCGGCGGCCCGGCCGGGCATCAGCCGCTGAAGCACACGGTCAATGTGGCGCCGGGCTCCAAGGTGACCTTCGACCTGACCGCCGATGCGCCGGGCGACTGGGCCTTCCACTGCCACATGCTGATGCACATGCATGCCGGCATGTTCAACGTGGTGACGGTGCGCCCCCTGGACGGAGACCCGGCATGAAGCGCCTGCTGATCGCCCTGGTCCCGCTGATGCTCGCCGCCGGCGAAGCCCGCGCCCAGGACCATGCCCACGGCGCGCCGCCGCCCGATCCGCACGCCGGCCACACCATGCCGGCTGAGGCCGATCCGCACGCTGGACACACCATGCCGGCTAAGGCCGGTCCGCACGCCGGCCACACCATGTCGGCTGAGGCCGATCCCCATGCCGGCCACGCCATGGGCGCCCCGGTCAGCGGGCCGCCCGACGTGCCGACCAGCGCCGATGACGCCGGCCGGCCGCGGCGTCCCCCCCCGCCGCGGGCCGCTCGCTCTGGCCCCGCCCACGCCGCCGACGCCCTGTGGGGCCAAGACCGGATGGCGCAGGCCCGCCAGGGGCTGCTGCGCGAAAACGGCGACGTGCGGGCCACCGCCGTGATCATCGACCGGCTGGAGGCGCGGTTCGAGGACGGCGAGACCAACTGGCTGTGGGACGTCGGCGGCTGGACCGGCGGCGACATCAACCGCTTCTGGTGGAAATCCGAGGGTGAGGTCGCATCTGGCGGCGAGGTCGAGGGCGAGGTCCAGGCTCTCTATAGCCGCGCGGTCTCGCCATTCTGGGATGTGCAGACCGGCGTGCGCCAGGACTTCCGCGAGGATGGAGAGGACCCGACCCATCTGGTCCTGGGCGCCCAGGGGCTGGCCCCCCACTGGTGGGAGGTGGACGCCGCGGCCTTCCTCTCGGCGCAGGGCGACCTGACCGCGCGGGTCGAGGCTGAGTACGACCAGCGCCTCACTCAGCGCCTGATCCTGCAGCCGCGGATCGAGGTGGAGGCCGCGGCGTCTGACATTCCCGAGCTTGGCCTGAGCTCTGGCCTGACCCACATCGAGGCGGGCCTGCGCCTGCGCTATGAGATCGCCAAGGAATTCGCCCCCTATCTCGGCATCGAATGGAGCCGCGACCTGGGGGGCACGGCCAACCGCACCCGGGCGAGCGGCGGCGCGCCGGAACACACCGCGTTTGTTATCGGCCTTCGGGCCTGGTTCTGAAGGAGCCCCTGATCATGAGACACACTCTGCTGGCCCTCGCCTTGAGCACCCTTTCTCTGGGCGCCGCCGCCCCGGCCCTGGCCCAGGATCACCACGCCGGCCACGGGGCGCCTTCGGCGCCGGCCGACCATGCCGCCCACGGGGTCGTCACCAGCCCGGCCGAGGGCGAGATGACCCACGGCGCGCCGGACTGGTTCACCGCAACCTTCGAACATCCCATGACCCTGACAGCGGTGACGGTCGCGGGTGAGGGCAAGCCGGCCCAGACCGTGCCTGTCGCCGCAGCGGCCGCCACCACCGAGGTCTCCGCCGACCTGCCGGACCTCGCGCCCGGCCGCTACGTCCTGACCTGGACCGCCAAGGGCGCCGACGGCCATGAGATGACCGGCGCCGTGCGGTTCATGGTCCACTAGGTTCGGCGGAGCCTCCTCAGGCCGCCTCCCCCTGGAAGGCGGCGATGATCGGGCAGGGGCCGCTGTCGCTGGAGGCGCAGGCGCCGGCCAGCCGCCGCAGGGCCGTGCGCGCCTCCACCAGATCATCGATGGCCCGGTCCAGGGCCGCCAGGCGTTCAGTGGCGAGGGCGTGGGCCCGGGCCCGGTCTTCGCCGGCGTCCAGGGACAACAGCTCCTTGATCTGCTCCAGGGTGAAGCCCGCCGTCTGGGCCGAGCGGATGAAGCGCAGTCGCCGGACATCCTCCTCCCCATAGCGGCGGATGCCGGCCCCGACCCCGTCGCTGGACCAGCGGTCCGGCGTCGGCAGCAGGCCGCGACGTTGGTAGAACCTCACGGTCTCCACACCGACGCCGCCCTCGCGGGCCAGGATGGCGATGGTTCGAGCTTTCATGGTTGACTCCGTACTGACGTACGGAACTTAGGGTCAGGCTCAAGGATTACAAGACCAAGGAGCCCCGCCCGTGACCCAGCCCCCGAAGACCGCCATCCTGCATCGCATGGTGATGGCCGACCATGTCTGTCCCTATGGTCTGAAGGCCCGCCATCTGCTGCGCAGTCGCGGCTACCAGGTCGATGACCGTTGGCTGACCTCCCGGGAAGAGACCGACGCCTTCAAGGCGCAGCACGGGGTCGCCACGACCCCCCAGGTGTTCATCGAGGGCGTGCGGATCGGCGGTCATGACGACCTGCGCCGCCATCTGGGCCTCAAGGTCCGCGACCCCAAGGCCACGACCTACACCCCGGTGTTGGTGGTGTTCGCCACCACCGCCATCATGGCGGCCATGATCAGCCTAGCGGTGTTCGGGACCATCCTGACGCAGCAGACCGCCGTCTGGTTCATCGCCCTGTCGATGATGGTCCTGGGCATGCTCAAGCTGCAGAACATCGAGAGCTTCTCGACCATGTTCCTCAACTACGACCTGCTGGCCCGGCGTTGGCCGCCCTATGGCAAGATCTATCCCTTCGCCGAGTTCGGGGCCGGCGCCCTGATGACCGCGGGCCTGTTCACCTGGCTCTCGGCCCCGGTCGCCCTGACCATCGGCGCCATCGGCGCGGTCTCAGTGTTCAAGGCCGTCTATCTCGACCGGCGGGAGCTGAAATGCGCTTGCGTCGGCGGCGACAGCAACGTTCCCCTCGGCTTCCTCTCCCTGACCGAGAACCTGATGATGATCGCCATGGCGGTATGGATGCTGGCGATGTGAGGGGCGCCGATGTGGCCTCGCCCGCCATTCAGAGCGCCCGCGCCTCGTCGCTAAACCCAGACGACGGCCGTAGCCGGCGCGGGGGCGTTTCTGTTTGAGAGCTTCGCCACCCGATCAAGCATGTCAGCCCCGCTGAACGGCTTGGCGACGCAGGTCTTGACGCCCAAGACGGCGGCCCGGCGGACATCTTCAGGCGCCAGCCGACGGGCCATCATCATCACCTGGCAGCAGTCCAGATCATGGCTGAGACGGAGTTCTTCCAACAGGCCGAAACCGTCGAGTTCAGGAAGCTGGATTTCTGAAATCAGAACACACGGCCGCGCCACCTTTACGAGATCCAGTGCGGCCGGGCCCGTTCTGACGATGAGGGTTTCATAGCCGGCCAGATTGAGCCGAATCTGGAGCATTTCCAGCAGGGCCCGATCACTATCGGCGACGACGATGCGAGGCGTCCGAGACATGAGCTTGACACCCCCTAGAAGAGATCGAGATCGCCGGCCTGATCACGTTCCTCAACGCCCTGGCTCTCGCCGCCTAGCGCTGTGAGCAATCGATCAGCCAGGGCCCCGAGCGACACATCCTGCAAGGCCAGCGCCACGGGCGCCTCGCAGAGATCCTCGGTCTCCATACCCAGACGCCGGGCGAAGGCCGACAGGCCCGCCAAATGCTGGCTGAGCAGGTCGATCGCCTGAAGGCTGGCCTGGAGCTTCTCGCTCGCCGCCGGGGGCAGATCCGGCATGACGCCGCCAATGAGACTATCGAGCAGAATGCACCGGGCGCCTGCGAGTTCGATCTCGCCGGCCAGCGCTTCCAGCACCGCGCCATATCCAGGTGGTGTGGCCTGCTCCATTGCGATCGCCCCCACGCACGCCCCCGAGTTTGCCGGCCAGGGGACATGTGAGCGGCATAGGCTTAATCCGCACTTAACGCTGCGGAAGCCTGGCCCATCCCCGTGGCGTTGAAGGCCCGCCCAACCGACGCGCGCCAAGCGGGCTCCTCGAATGTCGACATAGGGACGCGCACCACTTTGCTGGCCAGTGGACGGCACGGTGGCCCGTGTCTCAGTTGTCCAATCTAGCTGGGGACGCACCAGTCAGATGCATGCCGCGTGCTGGCCCCGGGGAACCGTCATCACGCGACGCGCCAATTCTGCCGTTTGGCGCAGATTCGTCATGGCTGCCTAAACGGTTCAGTTGAATAGACTTCGAGCCCGTTGGCGCGTTGGTGCATCTCCCCGCCACATTGTCCGGACCCCGATGCCCGATCCCTACATCCTGATCCTGTTCGTGGTCGGTGCGCTGATCGCGCTGGTGGCGTGGCTGCCACTGATTTTTCGGCGAGCGCCACTGTCTCTGCCGATCGTCTGCGTGGTCCTGGGGGCGGCCATCTTCAGCCTACCCCAAGTGGGGTTCGATCCGATGCCTCAGATCTACCCGGACGTAACCGAGCGGATGACTGAGTTCGTGGTCATCATCGCCCTGATGGGGGCGGGGCTGAAAATTGACCGCATTTTCAACGTGCGGCGCTGGGGCGTCACCTGGCGGCTCTTGGGGGTGACCATGATGCTGTCGGTGGCCGCCATCGTTCTGCTGGGCTGGGGTGTCCTGGGGCTGGGGCTCGCGGGGGCGATCCTGCTCGCGGGAAGCCTGGCCCCCACCGATCCGGTGTTGGCCTCCGACATCCAAGTCGGCGCCCCCCGAGAAGGCGGAGAGGACACAGTGCGTTTCGGCCTGACGTCAGAGGCCGGTCTGAACGATGGCCTGGCGTTTCCGTTCGTCAACCTCGCCATCGCGCTCGCGCTCGTCGCCTCGGGTCAGAAGACCGACTGGTTTGTGGAGTGGTTGACCGTCAGCGTGCTGTGGGAGATTGGGGCGGGGCTGGGCGTCGGCTGGGTCGTCGGCTGGCTGTTCGGCTGGCTGACATTCGCCATTCCTATCAGCACCCGTCTGGCTGCGACTCGCGATGGCTTCATCGTCCTGGCCGCGACCTTCATCTCCTATTCGGTGACGGAGATGCTTCATTGCTACGGCTTTCTAGCCGTCTTCATCACCGCTTTGGCCTTCCGTCACGCCGACCGCGACCACGACTTCCATGTTCAGATGCACGACTTTATCGAACAGATCGAGCGTATGGCCATGATGGTGGTGCTGGTGCTGTTCGGCGGGGCCTTGGTCTCTGGGCTGCTTGGCCCCTTGCGGCCCATCGACGTCGCCGCAGCGGTAATCATCGTGCTGGTGGTCCGTCCCCTGACCGGACTCATCGGCTTCATTGGCTGGAAGCGGCCGATGCGCGAAAAACTCATCCTGGCCTTCTTCGGAATCCGGGGCGTCGGGTCGTTCTACTACTTGGCCTTTGGGCTCAACGCCGCACCGTTTGAGGGCGGCGACCGGCTGTGGGCGCTCGTAGGTCTGATCTGCTTGATGTCCATCCTGCTGCATGGCGTCACCGTGACCCCCGTCATGCGCTGGTTTGATCGCAGCCAAGGTCGCAACCCGGACGAAAACGTCACGCAGGAAGGTGCGACTGCAACGGATTCTGGGCGGGGAGCATCGTCGTAAAGCAACAGGGCGCGTTCGACACGCCAGAATGTCCGTCGAGGGTTGGCCCTAGCCCTGGTCGCTTCGCTGCAAAACAGACCTCGAACGACTGTCCAAAATCTGGCGAGGCGGCGAGGCGCAATGTCCGTCCTGGCGCGGTCTCAACGCCATCGGTGCTCAGCGGAGAGGTCTCCGCCAGCCTCCAGCATGGCCTGTCTTAAGTGGTTCTGCGGCCGGACTTAAATTGCCGCGACACCCTGGCGGCCCGGAAGGGACTCGAACCCCTGACCTTCGGTTTAGGAAACCGCTGCTCTGTCCTGCTGAGCTACCGGGCCGGCTTGGGTCTGAGCGATGCCATGGGGCGGGGGGCGGCGCCAAGCCCCTTGAGGCGCCCGGGGTCGCGGGATGGCCAACGAAAAACGCCCGGCGCTGGGCCGGGCGTCTCGATCGTATCAGGACCTGCGGGCTTAGGCGGCGGCGGAGGCGGCCTTCACCAGCAGAGACTTGTTGAGCATCACGATGGCGGCGTCGCGGTCGATCTGCTCGATGGCGGCGACTTCCCGGGCCATGCGGTCCAGGGCCGATTCATAGAGCTGGCGCTCGGAATAGGACTGTTCGGGCTGGTTCTCGGCCCGGTGCAGGTCGCGGACCACCTCGGCGATGGAGATCAGGTCGCCGGAATTGATCTTGGCTTCGTATTCCTGGGCCCGGCGGCTCCACATGGTGCGCTTCACCCGGGCGCGGCCCTTCAGCGTGTTCAGCGCCTGGCTGACCACGTCGCCCTCGGCCAGGGAGCGGAGGCCCGAGCTGCGCGCCTTGCCGGTGGGCACGCGCAAGGTCATCTTCTCGTGGTCGAAGGTGATCACATAGACTTCAAGCGAAAGACCGGCGACGTCCTGGGTCTCGACAGCCTGCACCTGCCCGACGCCGTGCGCCGGATAGACGACATGGTCGCCAACCTGGAAATCCAGACCGTTCTTGCTCATTGCGAGACCCTTCAAAATGCGCCGGGCGGCCAATCTGGAGTCACGGAGGCGACGCTCACAGGGACGAACCGGTCCTCGTCGCGGCAGGCGCGAAGTCCGACATCTCTGGAGCGGTGAAAACCTCTTTAGACACCCTCGCCCTGTGCGGGCGTGATCGGCCGGCGACGGCTCTTCTGTTGAACGACGGGACAGACGACAGCCGTCTGCCTCCACGCCAAGTATGACCGTACCATAAATATGAGCCGAAAGAAAGGCTTGGGGCCTTCAGGGCCTGGGCGGGAGCTTTGGTTCGGGCATGTGTCGTGCCGATACCCCGATCACCCCTATCGCAGCGCGCCCGTGGCCGGTCAGGAGCCGCGGCCGGGCTTTTCGCTGAAATACTTGTCCAGCTTGCCGGTCTCGCGCTCGTATTGTTCGGCGTCGGCCGGCGGCTCGCCCTTGACCGTGATATTCGGCCAGACGCGGGAATATTCTGAATTGATCCGCAGCCACTTGCCGTCGGGATCGTCCTCGGTATCGGGCTTGATGGCGTCCACCGGGCATTCCGGCTCGCACACGCCGCAGTCGATGCACTCGTCCGGATTGATGGCCAGGAAGTTCTCGCCCTCATAGAAACAGTCGACCGGACAGACCTCCACGCAATCCATGAACTTACATTTGATGCAGGCATCCATGACGATGTAGGTCATCGGGACAATAGCTCCGGTCGCGACCAGCAGGGGCGCGGGGTTTGGAAGGCGCGGGTTTTTCACGGCGCGGGGGCGCCTTGTCAACCAGGGGGGCTTAGCGCGTCTTTGGCCGTGGCGCGCCTCAGTATATCTGCAAGGGTGAATAGAGGGTTCGGGCCTCGGCCGGCGGGCCGCGCCGTTCGCCCATGGCCTCCACCGTCACCGCCGTCACCCGCCCCCCGATGGCGAAGACCAGCTGGTCGCCGGCCCGCACCGTGCGCGAGGGCTTGTCCAGCCGGTTCTCCTGGCCGCTCCGGGTCAGGCGCACGCGCTTGTTCTCCACAAAGGCCGCGGCCAGGGTGCGGGTCTTGAAGAAGCGCGCCCGCCACAGCCAGACATCGATCCGGCAGGTGTCGGGGGACTCAGGAGCCTCGGGCTTCATGCCGCGCCTCCGGGACGCGGCGCTCGGCGTCGGCGGCGGGGCTTGCGCCGGGCCGGCTCTGCGG
>NZ_JAUXSP010000006.1 GCF_030679875.1 Phenylobacterium sp.
GGAGGCTCGACTACAACCACGTCAGGCCGCACTCGGCGCATGGCGGCCTTACGCCGGAAGCCGTGCGGCTGAACCCCGCGGCCGGCCGGCTGCGCAACTTGATCAGCTCCACCGGCCGGCCGCTACCGCCGACGCTGGAGAGCAACTGTCAACCCCCTGGGCTCTCACAATGATCGAGGGAGCGGCGGGGGGCAGGTCACGTGCGGCGCGAGGGGTTTCGCTGAGCTCCCGGCCCCAGGCGTGGCGGCCATCTTTCGCCGGTACTTTAGCAACTCCTTTCGTAGGAGCGCCTTGCTTACGACGAGGCCGCGGTCGGCCAGGTCGGCGACGATCACGTCGTGACTCCCGTACTCTCTCGCCCAGGCCTCGATTTCCGGGAGGACCAGCCGCAGCCTCGCGGCTGCGCTTAGACCGGGCCAACTCTGAGGCAGACTTCTTCCGTTGCTCATTGCTCACATCCGCGCTGGCTTGCGGGACTATCGCGCCTCGCAAGATCCGCCGGGGCCTGGCCCAACCCTGGCCTCGGTCCCCAAAAGTGTCTCAGGTTCAGGCATAACGGCGGGTTTAGGTCGCGCGATATTCCTGAACATTCCCGATATCGGCTTTGGGTATCAGCTCAGTCCAAGGTTGGTCTCACCTTTGGCTCATGATGGTCTCACGTTGGTCCCTCCATGATCCCATATCCGTCTCGCATCCGTCTTACAGTGGTCTCATGTCCGTATCACATCTTTCGTTTCCTGCTCTTGATGCTACCACCGCGCCTAATGCTTCTGGGCTTTGTCTCTGTTCTGACCCGATCGCCTGCCATTTCGGTCCTTAATTTACCTATACACCAGACGCACCTTCGGGTGCCGCGCAAGTGTTTGTAAATATAGGGGAAAGTGTGAGTTGGGCGGGTCGGGGATCACTACAGAGGTGTCGGCGCGGGACTGCGCAAGTTGCTGAAAAGATGATGACTTTCTCCGCAAGAATGTCGGACGCCACGTAGTGACCTGTACAGTGGGTCGGAGACGGCGCAACGCGCCTCCAAATCTCTCCCGGCGGCCTGTTCAAGAGAGTCGGGCGGCCTCCCTGCTCAGCCGAGCTCGCGTCCGCCGATGCCGCGTTGGGTGCGCTCAAGATCACGCTCGCGCTGAAGGTCGAGGGCGGCGGTCTTGTTGCGCTCGCGCTGGAGTGCGCCGGGCAGGCGCTTCGAATCGTCGGTAAAGAGTTGAACTTCGAGACGCGCTCGCGAAAGGCCGACGTAGAAGGTGTCCTGCGCTGTGGTGGGGCTGCCGGCTTCAGCCTCGTAGATGACCCGGTCGACGGTCAGGCCCTGGCTGCCATGGACGGTCCGGGCGTAGCCATAGTCGAGGTGAAGCGGATCCTTCCTGGGCAGTAGAGCGTCGTGCTTACCGTCACTGAGATAGATGGACTGGCTTGTGATGGCCTCGACACGGAGACAATCACCATTGGCCAGATCGCGGGCGGCGTCGTTGCGCGTGATCCGGACCAGATCACCCTTTGTCAGCTGAGCCTTCGTAGCGCTGTAGACCGAGAGCTCCTGCGCCTCCCCGAGCCTAAACACGATCTTGCGGCCACTTGCGTCGGCGACGGTCAGGCGATCCTCCTTGCCGATATCGGTCACCCGGTAGGCGACGCCCTTCTTCAGACCCTGGGCTGGATAGTCCCGCTCCGGCTGAACCCGGTCTCCGACCTCATAGTTCTTGGCGAACTTCCGCTCTTCGCGGGTGGTGTCCCGGCGAACCAGAAACTCGACGGGGACGCCGCCCTCATCGAGGCGCAGGGCCCGCCGGACGTTGGCGTTGATCTCGCGGCGGGCCTCATTGGTGCCCGAGATGATCAGTGTCCGCTGCTGCTCCGCCGGTGAGAGGCGCGCATAGGCATCTGCGATGGCCTCACGCCTCGCCTGCGGATTCCCAATCTCGTAGACGTCCTTGATCCGCTCCAGCGCCATGGCGGCCTTTCCGCTGGCCGCGAGGCCGACAGCCTCCTTCAGCTTTGGATCGAGCTGGCGCTGGATTTCGGTCATCCGGCTCAAATCCATGCCGGCCTTGATGAGCTGATCGAAGGGTCTGCCCGCCTCGATAGCTTTGGTCTGCTGGCGGTCTCCGATCAGGACGACGCGGGCGTCCGCCGTCTCGGCCAGCTTTAGTATCGCCGCCATTTGTCGGGTGGGGACCACGCCAGCTTCATCGACAACGAGGACGGTCGCGGCCGACAGCTCGCGCGACTTCGCCGCGAGAAAGGACGAGACTGTGTTCGCCTTGACGCCGAGTTCACGCAGCGCCTTCACCTGGGCGCCATACGGGGCGAGGACCCTGACCTCGTGGCCGGCCTTCTCAATTTCCTTTTTGGCGGCCTGGAGCATGTGGCTCTTGCCGGTCCCAGCCAGGCCTTCGATCCCAACCACGCGGTGAGAGGTCGAGAGCATCAAGACTGCCGCCTTCCACTGCTCAGTGGTGAGTTCGTTGTGCGGCAGCCTATGCGCCGCCCTTTCGGGGTTGTGAAACGGACGGATGGCTCGACGTCCCTCTCGCTCGATCCGCAGGATCTCTCGCTCGTTCTCTATGGCCGATGGGGTCGTGAACCTGGGCGGAAGCTTCACAAGACGGCCATCGGCAATGGCCTGATAGACGCGCTCATGGGCCTGGTTGGCCGGCTCTCCCGCCGTTCGAAGATCACCGACGAGCTGCGAGAACGTGCGTCCCGTCGCGCTGCGCTCCTTGGCCGGCGCGTAGCACGGCTCCTCCTGAACCAATCGTCCCTGATCGACCTCGCGACGCACTGCGGCCAACACGGCCTCCAGAGTCGAACCCTCGACCCCGTGCTGCATCGCCACTTCCATCAGTCTCGCGCCGGTGAATGCGGCTTCGCGTTCCGACAGGTGGCCGATGGCATAGCGGACCGCAGCTGTGGCATGGCGGGACGCGGCGATGGCGGCCGGCGGTTTGAAGAGGGCCATGATTGAGCTTTTCTGACGCGCCGTGCGTGCGCGATCGCCCAACTCGATCCCGAGCTCACTAGTCCGCCGTCGCCAAGTGGCGTGGAGAGCCTCGCGATCCATCTCCGGCGACTTCCTCTGCCGCGTCTTCATCGTCGCCATCTGACGCTGGGCCGTCGTGGCCGTGGCGCGGGTTAAGCCGGACTTGGCGAGCTCCGCCTCCACTTGCCCGCTGCGCCTGCTGAACCCCTCGATCTGGGTGCGGCTGACGCTCGCGATTTCGAACGTGCCTTCCCGCCCAAAGCGCAGCTCATATCCCTTATCCTGGAGCTCCCGAGAGAGTTCGGCGCGGTACAGAACGCCCAGGTAGCCGGTCATCTTGATGATCGCCTCGTTGCGCAAGGCTCGCCACTGGCCGTCGGCGCGTCGCGTCAGGTTCATGATGACGGCGTGGGTATGAAGCGCCGGATCCTGCTCTCGCGTGGTTTCGTGCCGAAACTTGGCGATGATCAGGTTTCCCGTACGCTCCTCATGGGTGGCGCCAGCCGACTTCTGCCGGGCCCGCGCCTGCTGTTCGACCAACTCCATGACCTTGGTGACGGCCCTGTCGTGGGCTTCCACAAGGACTGAATGGCCACCGACAAGAGCGAGAATGGAGACACTCTTTGGAGCGGAAAAGGTGAAGTCGATCCCGATCCGGCTTTTGCTGTCGGCCCGGGTTGATCCGCGAGCCGGGGCCTGACCGGGCGTGACCCGCCCAGCCAGGAGGTCCTGGAACCGACCGGCCTGGACCTGCCCCGAGAGCCCCAGCATCTCAGCGCCCCGTCCCTGCCAGACCTGGCTCTCGCCCTCCTTGGCGAAATAGTCGTCGGCGCCGTCGGCATAGTAGGCGCCAACAGCACCGACATCGGCTCGGGTAAGGACTTTGTGACTCAGCACGGGGGGACGATCACCGAGGCTTCCAGAGCGGCAGCCCGCCGCACTCAACCGAGGCCTGGGCCTCCCGGATCTTCTGGGGACTGGCCAGGTAGCGCAGGGTCATAAGGATCTCCGCGAGCATCCCTTCGAGGACCGCGGGATGAAGGGGTTGATGTCCTGCTAGTCCGCGGGCCGACGGCAGGGCGCCCGATAGCGCCAGGTCTGCGCGAAGAGACAGGACCGTCTGATGGAAAAACGAGGCCAGCGCCAAGCGCTCCCTGATCACGGCGGGGAGCGTCTGGTTCGTGGAGGAGGCGACCTCCTTCAGCTCGACGAAGAGCTCAGAGGGTAGTCGTACCTGGATCGGATAGGATTGAGACATGGGTGTTCGTCCGACGGGGGAGGGGGCGGTCGGCAGGCGCGAGACGTCAGAGCTCTGACGTCGACGCGCCTGCCTCAGCGATGTGTGTGGAGGGGAGGCTCAGCAAGCCGCCCCAGCTACCTGCGGATGATCCGTTCAGGCGTCTCCGGGAGGACATGTGCCGCTGCCTTGGCGCTGGTAGGTTGGCGGTGATCAATCCAGTCCAGGATTTCGGACTCCACCCAGGCGATCCGCCCCGGTGTCAGTTGCACTGGCTGCGGCGCCTTGCCGTCGCGGACGAGCCGCCACCAGGTCGTGCGGCCAAGGTCGCCCACCATCGGCCGGACGGCTTTCCAGGCGATGAGCTTCTTCTTCGTCTGTTGGGTCATTCACGTTCCATGTGTTGCCCGCTCAATCAGCGGCAACAGCGAAAATCACGCGCAAATGTTCACAGAACGTTACGTGTACATTCTGAAAAATCTTCTAAAATCAACAGTTTCGTAACGAGTTTAGCGGAGATAGAACTGCTCGCGCGCGACTAGAGTTTTAGCTAATAGGTATTGCTTATAGGGGGCGCCGCCGAGCGCGCCGAGATTGCCTCTGGCTGGCTTGAGATCGCCGCCGATCCGGCGAGAATTTTTTTTCTCACAATTTGTGCCCCCGGACCTGATTTCGCAGGTTGAGCGCTCTGATTCGCCGAATCAATGGTCCTCGAATCAATTCTGCTAGCCGCGCCGGGGGCGCGCCGACTGCGCTGGAATTGCACATGTGCAATTGCCGATGGTCGCCACCTCAATAGGGGCGTGGATCGGAAGCCAGGATTCATCCCAGACCCCTTGGAGGGGCCCCCTTCGCGGGGCGTGCATCCAAGCCGACTGCGCAGGTCGCCGCGCTTGGCGCATCAGTTGAGACACCGTAAGATAGGAACCGTGATGAGTATCCCTGCTTACGGCACCCTGGACGATTCGCCCCGACTGAGGGCGACCGGGATCGTCGAAGACCACGCGGAGGCCATTGTGACTGAGACCTCTCCCTCCAGTCGTGAACATGTCACCAGGGGTGACCTGGACCACGCGCTTAGCCTCCTGAAGGTCGAGCTCGGCAACAGGATCATGGGAGCTGTGATCGGCGGTGCGGGCATTCTCGCTGTCGCCCAGGTACTCATCAAAGTGTTCGATCTGTAGGTCGCCTGGCGCCTCCTACTGGCCCTCAAGTCGGCAGCAGAATCCTCGCCGACCTACCTACGTCATCGTCCTGAATGGACCTCCGCAAGGCCCATCTCACACACGTACGGGCCTTCGCTCTTGAGCCTTGCAGCACCAGGCGCATGGGCATGTCTAGGCCGTGGCGTATTGATCGACTTTCCCCAATGGGGCTACTCCACCTCGGCGTTGTGACCGCTCAGGTCTCCCTCGCGCCAGTTGCGGGAGCTGGCGCACTGCCATGTTGCAGACATTTAGCCACCGCCAGATCGGGTCGACCTTCCGCTGAGGTTGGCGCGAGACAGGTCGAGTTGACGAGACAAACATAGCCGAAGAGCTATTTACAAAATAGCCTTGCAGCTATATTTTGTCGCATGGTTTGGACAGTGACCACGCACGACGACTTCGACCCGGAGTTCGATTCACTCCCGGACGAAGTCCGGGACGAGTTGTTGGCCGCCATGCTGGCGCTGGGCGAGCGGGGGCCGTCACTGGGGCGGCCACTGATCGACACATTGAACGCCACGAAGATGAAGAACCTGAAGGAGATCAGGTTCAAGGCAGACGATGGCGTCTGGCGGTTTGCTTTCGCTTTCGACCCGAAACAACGGGCGATTGTGCTTTGCGGCGGCGATAAATCGGGCGTTTCCGAGACGCGCTTCTACAAGGCTCTGATCAAGAAGGCAGAAGCGCGGTTTGCAAAATGGTTGGCAAAGGAGAAGGGCTAATGGCTCGAACGACTGAAGACCTTCTGGCGACCCTGCCCCCGAATCGGCGCGCAAAGGTCGAAGCTCGCGCCCAGGAGATGATCGCCGAGGTCGATGGGCTGGCGGCCGTCCGCAAGCTCGCCGGAAAGACCCAGGCCCAAATCGCAGCTTCGCTGGGTAAGAAGCAACCTTCCGTCCAGAAGATGGAGAAGCAAACCGACCTCTATGTCTCAACCCTTCGTAGGTTCGTCGAGGCCGCGGGCGGCACGGTCGAGATTCGTATCAGCCTGCCAGGCATGGCGCCCGTGGCGCTAGCTGGCTTTGAGGAGCTACGCGACCCGGCTGAGGTATCGCCGAACGTGTAATTCACTCCGAGCGGCCCGCGCCATTTCTGCCACAAAACTGGGGGCGGCGCAGAATGCGGATGCTTTGGATGGGGCTCCGGAGCTTGCCGAGAAGCGGACATCCCCAACCGCCGCTTTGAGCCCCAAGCGGCCGCCTCATACCGCTCCATGTGCGGGGGGCTGAATCGGCGGGGAGCTCGGACATTCAGCGTGGGCATTAGGTCTTGGGATGAAAGAAGAGAGGAAGGGGAGGGGAGAGCGACGTTAGCTCTCAAGAAAGGTCCATCCCCATGGGCGCATCTCCTCCCTGCTTCTGGCCAGCCTATGAGGCCGGCTGGCGCCTTGACGGCGACCTCGTTCACCGGATCGACGAGGAACTGACCCGGCCGCTGCCGGACGGCATTTCGAAGCTCCAGCGACACAATACGCTGCAGCGCCGTCTGGCCGAGCTCGGCAGCCGTCTCGGCTATGGTTCAGCCATTGAGGTGGCCACCGGCTACCGCAGGTACGTGCAGACCGGGCGCTTTGACGTCGCATGGACGCGGCCCGGTGGTCAGCCGCCGATCATCTTCGAGATCGACAGCCGCTGGCGTCATGAGTCGCTCCTCAAGCTGGGCCGCGTCGGCGAGGAAGCCCAGAAGCTCTGGATCTACTACGGTCAGCGGCCCCGGCCGCCTGAACCCACCGAGCCTGGGTTTCGCCGCCTCAACATCCTGAGGATCGGGCCCTGGCGTCTGGGCGTGAAGGACGGGCGTCGGCAACAAGTGATCTCACCCGGTCAGTGGCCTGAGGCGCTGTTTCCCCGGATGGCGAACCATCAATGCGGCTCGCTTAGTCCAACCCGATAATGGCGGCGCGAGCGGTGCGGCCCCGGGATGGCTGTGAGGCAAGCGCAGCAACTCGCCCCATGCCGGGCGCGCAGAGCGGTCTGACGAACGAAATCACCCCACTCCCAACTAACTAAGTCCAGGCAGATTATGATGAACTCAAGCGTCCAGTATCCCGGTCCCAACGACTTCGCCGATGTCGAAGCCTCCGCCAACTGACTCGCCGCCAAAGGCCTTTCGACGTCGGCGGCCTACGCCTTTGCGGTGATCGTCAAGCGCAGCAGGCAGGAGGATTTCGATGCCCTCCTCGCTCGAGATGAACTCCGACGCGCGGGGTACACCGCCGCCCAGGCCGACGCGATAGTTCACGAAGTTTGTCTCTGGCGGACATCGGAAGGCCTAGGGGAGCAGCGCCGCCCGCTGGTCGCCCTGGCGAGGCCAATGGCGCTCTTGTTCGGTTAGCTACTGGCCATCGGAGTACGGCGGGGCGGCCCGTGGTGGGGACCGGAAGCGGATGACCGAAGTCATCGAATGATTCGACGATACAGACGTCGGACGCCGCCCTGGCGTCCGACGTTCAGCGCAGGGCTATTGCTTCCTGATCGCGGTGACTTCGCCGCCGCCGTTCTCCAGCTTCAGATCAAAGCTCACCTTGTCGCCGGCCGCGACGCCTTGGGTCACGGCGGGGCTCGCCTTGAAGCCCATGACCATGGCGGGCCAATTGGCCTCCGGGATGGGCGCATGGTCGATGGTCACGGTGCCGGCGGCCTGATCGACAGCCGTCACGGTACCGCTGCTTTGGATCGCTATGCCATGGGCTGACGTCATGTCCATCTCGTCCATGTTGTGGGCTGGCGCCGGCGCGACCTCGGCCGTCTCAGTATCGGTCTGGCCGCCGCAGGCCGCCAGGGTCATGGCGAGGCCGAAGGCGGCCGCCATAGTCAGAACGCGCTTCATGGGGAATCTCCTTGGGTTGAAGGCTGTTGATGTCGATTGGCCTGCCGTCGTCGCAGCAGCAGGAAGCCGGCGGGTATGACCAGCATTGAGAGAAGCGGGGCGCTCAGCATGCCGCCGATCATGGGGGCCGCAATCCTGCTCATCACCTCCGAGCCCGCCCCGTGGCCGATCAGGATCGGGGTGAGCCCTGCAAGGATTACGGCCACCGTCATGGCTTTCGGCCTGACCCGCTGGAGCGCCCCATCGCGTACTGCGGCGTCCACCTCGGCCCGGGTAGGGTTGGGGCCCCGTTCGGCCAGGGCGTGCTTCAGATAGATCAGCATGACGACACCGAACTCGGCGGCCACCCCGGCCAAGGCGATGAAGCCGACGCCGGTCGCCACCGACTGGTTGTAGCCCAGCAGGTAGAGCATCCAGACGCCGCCTGTCAGCGCGAATGGCAGGGTCGCCATGATCAGCGCGGCCTCATCGAAACGCCCGAAAGTGAGGTAGAGCAGGACAAAGATGATGGCGAGCGTCGCAGGCACGACGAGCTTCAGGCGGGCGGCCGCCCGCTCCAGGTATTCGAATTGGCCTGAATAGGCGATCGACACCCCCGGCGGCAGTTCCACATCCTTTGCGATCGCCTTCTGCAGATCGCCGACGACGGAACTCAGATCGCGGTCGCGGACGTCCACATAGACCCAGGTCGATAGGCGAGCGTCCTCGGTTTTCAACATGGGCGGACCGTCGGTGATTTCGATCTGCGCCACCGTGCCAAGGGTGATCTGCTGCCCCGACGACGTGTAGATCGGCAGAGTCCGCAGGCCTTCGAGACTGTCGCGAAGCTCCCGTGGGTAGCGCACGCTGATGGGGTAGCGGGCTGTCCCTTCCACCGTCTCACCAATGTTCTCGCCGCCGACTGCGCCGGAGACGATGGCCTGCACATCGGTGATGTTCAGCCCGTAGCGGCCCGCCAGCGCCCGATCGATGTCCACCTGGATATAGCGTCCGCCCGTCAGGCGTTCGGCCAGGGCCGAGCTCACGCCAGGAACGCCCTTGGCGATCAACTCGACCTCTGCGGCGACCTTGTCGATCTGGGCCAGGTCGGGGCCCGCAACCTTCACGCCGATCGGGCTCTTCACGCCCGTGGCCAGCATGTCGATACGATTGCGGATGGGTGGGACCCAGACATTGGCCAGGCCGGGAACCTGGACGACGCGATCCAGCTCCTCGACCAGCTTCTCTGGGGTCATGCCGGCTCGCCACTGGCTGCGCGGTTTGAGCTGGATCGTGGTCTCGAACATCTCCAGAGGCGCCGGGTCGGTGGCGGTCTCCGCCCGTCCGGCCTTACCAAAGACGGTCTCCACCTCTGGGACGGTCTTGATGAGGCGGTCAGTCTGCTGCAGCAGTTCGGCCGCCTTGGCTGCGGAGATCCCCGGCAGGGCCGAGGGCATGTAGAGCAGGGCCCCCTCGTCCATGGGCGGTATGAATTCACCCCCCAACCGGCTCAACGGCCAGGCCGTGGTCGCAAACACCACGAGCGCCAGCAGCAGGACCGTCCTGGGCTTGCGCAACACCCAGTCGATGGCCGGCCGATAGGCCCGCGTAAGCCCGCGATTGATCGGGTTGGCGTCCTCAGCGGGGATGCGCCCACGGATCAGATAGCCCATCAGCACAGGTACGAGCGTGATCGACAGGATCGCCGCCCCGGCCATGGCGTAGCTCTTGGTGAAGGCCAGGGGCGAGAAGAGCCGGCCTTCCTGAGCCTGCAGCGCAAACACCGGCATGAACGACAGGGTGATGATCACCAGGCTGAGGAACAGGGCGGGCCCGACCTCAACCGCCGCGTCAGTGATCAGCCGCCAGCGGGTCGTTTCGTCGATGCGACGGTCGGGATGTTTCTTGGCCCAGGCTTCAAGGTGTTTGTGGGCGTTTTCGATCATCACAATCGCCGCATCGATCATGGCCCCCACGGCGATGGCGATGCCGCCCAGGGACATGATGTTGGCGTTGACCCCCTGCACCCTCATCAGCAGGAAGGCGAAGAGGACCCCCAGGGGCAGGGTGATGATCGCCACCAGAGCCGATCTGGCGTGCCAGAGGAACAGCAGGCAGACGATGGCGACGACGACGAACTCTTCAATCAGCTTCTGACTGAGGTTCGCTACGGCGCGGTCGATCAGCTGTGAGCGGTCATAGGTGGTGACCACCTCCACCCCTGGGGGCAGGCTGGGCTTCAAGCTCTCCAGCTTGTCTTTCACGGCCGCGATGGTCGCCCGGGCGTTTTCACCGGACCTCAGAATGACGACGCCCCCGGCCACTTCCCCCTGGCCGTTGAGTTCGGCGACGCCGCGGCGCATCTCCGGCCCGATCTGGACGAAAGCCACATCGCCGAGCCGGATGGGAACGCCCCCGGCCGCGGTGCGCAGGGGGATGGCGCGGAAGTCATCGAGGTCACTGAGATAGCCGTCGGCGCGGACCATGTATTCGGCCTCGCCCAGCTCCAGAATTGAGCCGCCCGCCTCCTGATTGGCGCCTTGGATCGCCGCGACCACCTCCTGGTGGGTGACGCCGTAGCTGGCCAGTTTTACCGGATCGAGCACCACCTGATACTGCCGCACCATGCCGCCAATGCTGGCGACCTCCGAAACCCCTGGCACGGTCGTGAGTTCATAGCGGAGGAACCAGTCCTGCAGGCTCCGAAGCTGGGCGAGGTCGTTGCGGCCGCTCCGGTCCACCAGGGCATATTCAAATATCCAGCCGACGCCGGTGGCGTCCGGCCCCAGAGATGACTCCGCGCCTGCAGGAAGGCGGGCCTGCACCTGATTGAGGTATTCCAGCACCCGCGAGCGGGCCCAGTACAGGTCTGTGCCGTCTTCGAAGAGGACGTAGACGAAGCTGTCCCCAAAGAAGGAATAGCCGCGGACTGTGCGGGCTCCAGGCACCGACAGCATGGTGGTGGTCAAGGGATAGGTGACCTGGTTCTCGACGATCTGCGGGGCCTGGCCGGGATAGGTGGTCCGGATCACCACCTGAACGTCTGACAGGTCGGGCAGGGCGTCCACCGGCGTGGTCCGTGCGGCCCAGACGCCGGCCACCGTCAGGGCGAGCGCCGCCAGGAGGATGAAGAAGCGACCCCTGACCGAGGCGCGAATGATGGCCCCGATCATTGTGCGCCTACCTTGGCCAGATCGCGGACGACCGGACCGGCCGGCGTTTGTTCAAACGTAAAGCTCACGCGGTCGCCGATCTCTGCCTGGGACGCCTGCCGCGGCGAGGCGAGCTTGAAGGCCATGGTCATGGCAGGCCACTGCAACGCGGGGATGGGCTCATGGGACAGGGTGACCGAGGTCGGCGAGATCTCCTCGATCCGTCCCTGCGAGCGGTACAGGGTCGGCGCGGCGTCGGCCTGTGCGGCGCCGGTGACCGGCCGGGCCTGAACGCCCGTCAGACTGGCTTCCGACTCCAGCAGGAACTGCCCCGACGCCACGACCTGCTCGCCGGCGGCGAGTCCCGCCAGGATCTCGGTCTTTCCCTCGGCTTCACGGCCAATCTGGACTTCCGCAGGCACAAAGCGGCCACCGTCCTTGGCAAGCATGACAAGGGCGCGCTTGCCGGTCCGGATGACCGCTTCTGAGGGGACCAGCAGGGCCGATCGGGACTGTCCGTCGAACTCGACCGTAGCAAACATGCCCGGCCGCAGACGACCGTCGCGATTGGCCAGCTCAATGCGTGCGGTCAGGGTGCGGCTGGCCGTGTCAGCCTGAGGCAGAATAGCAGTGACCTGGCCGCTGAAGGTTTCGCCCGGATAGGCCGCGAGGCTGGCCTGCACGGTTTGACCCACCCGGACCTGAGCGGACTGGGCTTCGGGCACGGCGGCGTTCAGCCAGACCCGGGCCAGGCCGTTCACCTCGGCAAGGGTTTGGCCGGCCATCACGGTCATACCGTTGCGCACGGCGAGCATCTTGATCATGCCGCGGCTGGGCGTGGTCACCGTCACGACGTTGCGAACACGGCCGCTACGTTCGACCGCGTCGATCAGCTCGGACGTCATGCCGAGCAGGCGCAGACGATTTCGCGCCGCGCTGATCAGGGCTGGATCGCCTGTGCGGACCACCGCAAGGAATTCAGCCTGCGCCCCGGCCCACTCCGGAAAGAGCAGGTCCGCTAGGGGCGCGCCAGCCGGCGTAACATCAGCCGGCGCCCGGCCATACACCCGCTGGACGAAGCCCGCGGCCTTCGCCTGAATGACCGCTACATCACGGTCATTGAACTCCACCATCCCCGTGGCGGTGAGGCCGCTCGGCAGGGATCCCGTCTCCGCGGTCGCTAGTCGGACCCCGAGGTTCTGAGTGACCGCCGGGTCGATCTGCACGCCGCCGCCCTCGGCGACCTCGTCGGCGTATTTGGGTACGAGTTGCATGTCCATGAACGGCGACTTGCCAGGCTTGTCGAACCGCTGCCCCGGCGCCATCGGATCATACCAGTAGAGCACCTCTCGCTCGCCAGCGCTGGCCTGCTCCCCTGCTGGCGCGGGACCGCGGCCGCCGTCAAAGAGCTGCCCTGCGCCGAAGCCGAGGCCGAGGAGGACCGCAGCGCCAGCGGCGCCCAGGGCGAGCCGCGCCCGGTTGGAGGTCGGAAGGGTCATGGGTTGTCGCTCCCATAGGTGAGCAGGATGCGAGCGCCGTCGCGGGCGACCAGCGCCTCGCGGTCCAACGCGGCGAGCTTGGTGTCGGCGAGGTCGGTGAAGGCCTCGACAAGGTCGGAATAGTCGGCGCGGCCCGCCGCGTAGCTGGAGGTCTCCAACTGCGCCACTTGCTCGGCGATGGGGACCAGCACGTCGGTTGCGCGGCGCCACTGTTCATGATTGGCCGCGTAGGCGGCCAGGTCGGCCTCAAGCAATGCGGCAAGTTCGCGCCGCATGTCGGCCTCCAGTAGTCGGGCGCGGCTGGCCTGGGCGGTTCGCGCGGCGATCATGGGATCTTGGCGCTGATTGGCGAACAGCGGCAGGCTGACCGTGACGGCGGCTGAGACCATGTCTCCAAACATCGGGTCACGACGACCGTACATGACCTCAAGACCCCAGTCCGGGCGGCGGGCGGCGCGGGCCCCTGCCACCTCAGCTGCGGCGCGCTGCGTCGCTGCCGAAAGAACCTGCAGCGCCGGATGGTCGGCAATCCTTGCCCGTAGGTCCGCGGGCGTGATCTCCACGTGTGGCGGCGCTCCGGCGGTCTTCGGGTGCAAGGCGCCTGTCCAGCGGGTGAGGTTGGCGCGGGCCTGGGCGACGTCGGCCGCCAGCTGGCTGCGTCGGTTGTCAAATTCCGCCTCGAGCCGGGCCGGTTCAAGGCCTGCCGCCGGCCGCGCCGATCCGGCCTCGACCCCCGCTGGCACGCCTTCCCAGAGCGGGCTCAAACCCTCAACGAGCTGGTCGAGCACCGCGAGCCGGCGCTCGGCATAAGCCAGGTCAATCCAGGCGAGCGCGGTGGCGACCCGCACCTCCCGCCGCTGCAGGTCTGTGTCAGCCATCGCCATCTGGGTTTCGGCCTGGGCTGTTGCGGCAGCGGCCCGGCGGCGTGCGGCGTTTGGGATATCCTGCATCAGGCCGACCCGAGCCATGGTCATTTCGGCGGCGTCCCAGCGACCGGCGTAGGGGCCAGAGACCGGGATGTTCTCCATCCCAAGGGACAGCTTTGGATCGGGCAACCGCCCCGCCGCCCGCTCGGCGGCGCGCGCCGCCTCAACCTGGAGGGCGCTCGCCTGAAGGGTGGGCGCGGCGCTCTCGGCGAGTAGCAGGGCGGCGTCATAGGTGAGGGGGTCTGCCTGAGCGGTGCTGGCGAGCAGCGCTGCGGCCAGGGGAATCCACGTTCGCATTTGATCTCGCTTGGCGGCGCATAGAGCCTCGCGGCCAGCGACCTGGCTACGGGACCGACGCCAGCCGTGGTTCGGCAGGCCCGCAGGTCTGCCGAGTTGGCGGGGTAAGGGACGAGGGCGACGTCGCAAGGAGCTACAGCCACCAGCCGCGTGCCGTCAGGCGACGACAGGCGAACAGATGTGCTGGCCTCAGCGTCTGCTGGTCAGGCGATGGCTTTAGGGGGGCGCTTCAAGCCGGGCGGCGCAAACGGACGGATACTGTCATCGGTCCGCGGAACAAGCGTGGCGCGGTCGAGACGCAAAATCGCAAGCCCCGGCGCGCTCAAGAGGGCGACGCTGATTCCGCCCATTGCGATGCAGTCCTGGGCGCAGGCGCCGCGATCATGTTCGGATGACTGCAGGTTCTCATCGCAGCACGCATGAGCAGCGTCGGCCACTTCCGCAACCGCTGCACCAGCGTCCATCACCATGGCCATGTCGCCATGCTCGCGCACGCAGCGCATCGACGCAGCCGAGGCTGCAGCCGGACTGAGCATCAGGCCTATGAGGGCCAATGTAACCAACAGGCGCCGCATGATGGACCGAGTATGAGCCTAGGGCCGGGGGAAGTCAACGAATTTCACCTCTCTGTGTCGCCGCCGCCATGCCGCCATCTCGTGGATGATCAGGACGCGACGGCGGCATGGGCATGGATGCTGTCGCTCCTACGAGATGTTGTGATCACCGCAAGAAGGCGAGGACGCCCTGGCCGGCGCGGCCGCGGGCCAGCGACGCAATGTCCTTCGCTCAGGTTGATAGGGGTGCGGTTAACGGCCCAGCAAGGTCGATAGTGCTCCGCTGCCGAAATCGCTGCCTCATTGGATGACCGGAACGTGCGCGAAGTAGAATCACAGCGCCTAGCGGTGCTCCGGGCGATGGGCGTTCTGGATACGCCCCCTGAGGCGATCTTCGATCACATCACCCGGCTGGCTGCGATGACATTCGGGGTGCCGACGGCCGTTGTTTCGCTGGTGGACGCCGACCGCCAGTGGTTCAAGTCGCGCGTCGGGCTTGATGCGACGGAAACCGGTCGTGATGTGGCCTTCTGCGACTACGCCATCCGCCAGGAAGGGGTGATGGTGGTGCTGGACGCGACAGCCGATCCTCGATTCTGCAACAATCCATTGGTTACCGGCGCTCTTGGCATCAGCTTTTACGCGGGGGCTCCCCTCAGGCATGCCGGAGTGGCGATGGCGAGCATCACGAGCATCACGCCAACAAGGCGGGCCAGATGATGGCGGAGCTTGGACACGCGAGACTTGTACTGCGACGCAGCCAGGCTCGCAATCGGTCGCTCAACGACCTGACGTCCCGAAAGGGCAGGGGAGAGACCAACGGCCATGTTCGGCGGAACGTCCGAGCCGCGGGGGTCTTTCCGCGGCGCCGGTTGTGCTGCGAAGTGGTCACTCTTCGACTCGTTCCGCTTTTTGCCTGGGATCCCCCCGCGGGGAGCACGCCCTGAGGGGCCTGCGGGTAGCGGAGTAGGTATGCGGATATGTGGCGCTGACTAAGTGGCTGAATCAAAGGTGGAAAATGCCTTAACTTCGAGTCCTGCCGGGCCCACCAGCGGTCTTTCAAGGGGCTGATTTGTCTCAAGTCCCTGTCTAGAAACAGCTTCTCAAGTCGGACTGTGACACCTTAGTGTGCCGATATGAGTGAGTTCGACGTGGCGAAATATCCTGGTTTGTATCAGCGTGGTGGCGTTTGGTGCGTTCGGAAAGTGGTCCCTGTTGACCTCCGGCACATCGAAAAGCGACGGCAAGTCAGGCTGAGCTTGAAGACCTCGGACCGCAGAGAGGCGGCCGAGAGGTATCACTTGAAGATGGCGGAGATTGCCGAGGGCTTCAAAAAGCTCCGCGCCGACCTCCGAGCACAGGGGACGATCAAGACGGCCCTCCAGACTGGTCGCCTTGAGCTCCTGGGGCGGGCTGAAGTGGAGAAGCTCGTCTTAGAATGGTGGGGCGGTCGCGAGGGCCTGCGCAAGCCGGAGGTCGATGAGTTCACTGACCCGCGTGAGCTCGTAACGTCGATCCAAGAGGAAGCAGCACATCAGGCCGAGCAGATGCGCGAGAGGGGTGACATCGCCGTTCGCATGGCCGATCAACTGCTGGTTGGGGCGGGTGTAGCTGCTTATCCGCGTCGCGTCGGGACAATGCGAACCGCTTCCCTCGATCCGGCTGTGGATCGCAATACCGAGCAGTACCGCTATCTTTGCGAACTTGTCGGCCGCGCGTTGCGGCAGGAGAGCATCTTGGCTAGCGACCATTTGCTTGCCCGGCAGGACGCCGTTCAGGACAGGCTCTTCAATCCGACCGGTGTGAGGCGTGGCGCTGCCGAGGCGCGGACTGTCAGAGACCTGATCGCAGAGTATCGCAAGGAGCGCGAGGCGTTGCGCGGCAAGGAAAGCACGGCGCGGAAGTACGGCCTCCTGTTCCGTGTGATGGAAGAGGTCTGGGGAGCGGATATGCCAGTGCAGAGCATTGGCCGTCAGCAGTGTATCGAGGTTCTGAGCTTCCTCCAGCGTCTGCCGCCCAACGCCATGAAGAGGTTTCCTCGACTGACCCTGACGCAGGCCATCGCACGCGGCGAGGCCAAGGGGCTTGGTGGTCTCGCCAGCAACACGGTGGGCTCATACATGCAGGGCCTTACGGCGATCCTCCGGTGGGCGGAGAATGGCGACTGGGGCGTGAAGGTGAACACTCGCGGCCTGGTCGCCACTCGTAAGCCTGAGGTCAAACGGCGGCACTTCAACCCCGACGAGCTACGGAAACTGTTCGCGGCGCTCGAGACCTTCAGGACGACCGACCCAGCTAAATACTGGGTGCCCGCCCTGGCGGTCTTCACTGGCGCGCGAGCGGGGGAGATTTGTCAGCTTCGGACAGAGGACATCGTCGATGTCGAGGGGGTCAAGTGTCTCCACATCTCAGAGTTCGACGCGCGGGGCGAGCGGGTTGCGGACAAGCGGCTGAAGACCGCCGCCAGCGAGCGTTTTGTCCCGCTGCACTCCGCATTGATTGATGCGGGATTTCTGACGTTCGCAGAGGGACAGGACCCCCGTGGTCGTCTCTTTCCCGACTTGAAGCGGACAACCAAGACCAACTATTCGCACGACTTCTCGAAGTGGTTCGGGCGGTTCATGGAAGGGCTTGGGATGGACGGGCGAGATTTGGTGTTTCACAGCTTCCGGCACGGCTTCCGCCAAGCCTGCCGCGACGACAAAGTGTCGGAAGAGACGTCGAGGGCACTTGGTGGCTGGGCGGCGGTCAGTCAAGCGAGCCGCTATGGTGATAGAGGTGCTGTGCCGGTCTTAGCCAGCGCCATACAGCAGCTGACCTTCTGGGGTTTCAGACTGCCCACTAGTAGCAGGCTACCACCCGCCAGAAAGCGTGCAAGACCCTCCCGCTGAGCCGTCATGTCTCGACTTCCCCAGCCTTGACCGCTGATCCATCTGAAGCGTTGGGAGATTTTGCAACGGCGTTGCAAACCTAGGTTCAAGGCTGCGGCCTAGTTCGGGGGACGGGGGGTGAGTTCGATCGAATTTGTAACCCGGTTGCAACTCATGGCCGCTGTGCTCAGCGGCCCGGTCGCTTTATCATCAAACTTACCGCCTCCTTGAGCCACGCAAGTTCCTTCGGGACCATGCGCCGTGCGGCAAGAACCAAACTTTCCACTGCCGGACCATCTGGGCTCGGCGAGGCGAACAACTCCTCCGGGGTGCAGTTCAGAGCCAGGGCTATGGCCTCGACGGTGTCGAGAAACGGTGTGCCGTCACCGCGCTCGATCGGGCGCACCCACTCATCGCTAACGCGAGCAGCCTCGGCCAGTTGAGCCCGGACATTTTCCGGTGTGCGCGCAGCGCCTTCACCGTCGCCCCGAGTGTTGCTGCCAATCGGCCCACGCGCGCCGCCCACGCGGTTCTGACGTGTGGCCTGCGGCAGGGGCGGGAACTCCCTGTTGGGCGAGACCCAACTTGTAGTTGGCTCAAGTCCAAGCCTTGGTACTTTCCAAGCCAGGTTTCACGCAAATGGGGGCATATAGGTGCCGACAAGGTTTGGATGGAAATCCTGGGCGGTGGGCGTCGCCCTTGGGCTCCTGGGAAATGTGGCGACCGCTACGGCTGAGGTTCCCCTCAATTCAGATCATCGCATCCTCGGCGGTCCTGAACTGATAGCACTGGCTCGCTCAGTCGAGAACTTCAAGCCCAAGGATGCGTTTTCGGCTGCGCCAGATCAGTCGGCGCTCGCTGGAAAGAGATTTCGCATCGATCTCCCCGTGCCCGAAGATCGGACACCCGGTTGGAGCTACGACGTAGCGCGGCAGCAGTTGGAGGTACGGGTGGAGGGCGCGGGCCTCTATTTCACGCGGGACGTGCCCCAGCCATTCGATAGTGAGGCGGGTGGTCGACTGGGCGCGTTCCATGTGTTCTGGGAGACCACAACAAAGGGCGAGGGCTACACCGGCACAAACGCCTTCGGAGGGACGGCGGACGTTCGGAGCCAGTCCGTCAGGCAGTATGGGCTGGCGGAGTTCTCCAAGGGACCTACGCTTACAGACAGGCAAGGTCTCGCCTTATCGGCCGCGATGGCACCGGGGGAAGCCCGAGCTTTGGTCCCGAACCTGCGCCTTCGGGTGGAGGGCTCGCTAAGCCCGATCAAGGGCGCTGTCGTTGCCTGCTTCAGCCACTATACTGAGGCGACGTTCAGCCTCCCCGAGGAAGAGTTCCGCAGGATGTGTCTGATCAGCACAAAGGTGGATGCGCTCAGTATCATCGACGCTCGCACGGGCGCGCTGCTCCAGCGATGGGACGCGCGTTCATTTGCCCCTCAGTAGCGGCCCTTGGCTCGAGGCCGCTGCGCGGCAACAACGGCCCTCCAGCGCCCTCAGTTGACCGCCGGGGCGGCGCTCGTTCTACAGGTGGGGAAGGGCGCGTCCGAGTTCGGGCGGCGTCCGGGGGCGGCACACGTGGCAAACTCACGCAAGCGGTTGCGGATCAAGTTCGGCCCAGAACACGCCAATGGCTGCCTAACGCCAGGAGTAGAGGTTGGTTGGCTGCCCCGCCGTGGATGATGGGTGGCCTCGGTGACGCCCATGACCGCCAACTTGTTCTTGGCCGCCAGAAACTCAATCATCAATGTTTTCAGATAGTTATAAGACCGACATTCGCCCGCGTGTGGTGCGCCTCTATAGCACTCGCTGCTGAGACTGGGAAGCGCCCTTGGCTCGGGTGACCAATCGCCATAGCGTTGCGGGGCGGTGATACGGGGAGTGGGGATGGTAAGCGCGCCCAACGCGAACAAGTTGTTCTATGGGGACAATCTCGACATCCTACGCCAGCACATTGCTGACGAATGCGTCGACCTGATCTACCTCGACCCGCCGTTCAATTCCAACGCGACATACAACGTCCTGTTCAAGTCGCCGTCCGGCGAACAGAGTGCCGCGCAAATTGAGGCGTTTGACGATACCTGGCACTGGAACTTGTCAGCCGAACGCGCCTTCGATGAAGTCGTGCAGAGTGGTAATGCTGAAGCTGCAAACATGCTGATTGCAGTACGTAGCTTTCTCGGCACAAACGACATGATGGCTTACTTAGCTATGATGTCCGTTCGCCTCATAGAACTCCATCGAGTTCTAAAGCCTGAGGGGTCCCTATATCTCCATTGCGACCCAAAGGCCAGCCACTACCTTAAAATACTGCTCGACGCGATCTTTGGCACCGCGTCCTACACCAACGAGATTGTTTGGCAACGCACCCCCGCACACAGTAGCGCTAAGAAGTTTGCCCCGATTCACGATATTATTCTGTATTATCGAAAATCTAAGAAGCATATCTGGAACGCACCCAGAGCCGGATATACTCAGGAATATCTCGATAAGTACTACAAGTTTGATGATGGTGATGGGAGGCTTTATTGGCGCGCAGACATCACTGGCGCGGGCACGCGCACCGGCGACAGCGGGAAGCCCTGGAAGGGACGAGACCCCACGCACATCAACCGTCACTGGGCTTTGCCGGAGGAAGTGATCGCTGCCCTTGCTGGGGGGGCGGAAAAGGCCAAGAAGTTGACCGTTCAAGAAAAGCTCGAACTGCTGGACAACGCAGACTTGCTTTACTGGCCGAAGGGCGACGGGATGCCCCAATACAAGCGCTACCGGGAGAACCTGAAGGGGGTAGCCGTTGGCGATATCTGGACCGACGTTCAGCGGATCAACCCTGTCGGCAGCGAGCGCCTTGGGTATCCGACACAGAAGCCGCTCGCATTGCTTGAGCGTATCCTCGAAGTCTCATCGAAGCCGGGGGATGTAGTCCTTGATCCCTTCTGTGGGTGCGGAACGACCATCCACGCGGCGCAGAAGCTAGGCCGCAAATGGCTAGGCATCGACGTTACACACCTAGCTGTCGGACTGATACAGAAGCGCCTGACCGAAGCCTTCCCCTCCGTGAAGTATGAGGTGGTCGGCGTACCCAAGGATATTGGCGCAGCGGTGGCGCTAGCGCTCGCGGATAAGCATGAGTTCCAGAAGTGGGCGCTCTCGCTAGTGGGGGCCCAGCCCTACAAGGGAGGGAAGAAGGGCGCGGACGGCGGCGTGGACGGGTACATCTTCTTCAAACTGGACGGCAAAACGACCGAGAAAGCCATCGTCTCAATTAAGGGCGGGGCCCATGTTTCCGACACGATGATCAAAGATTTGATTACGACTGTTGATCATGAGAATGCGAAGATGGGAGTATTTGTTACTCTCGCGTCCCCGACAAAACCTATGATAAAGCGGGCGGTCACAGCCGGCTTCTACAAGCCGGATAGCGCTTTCTCGAAACTTTCTGGCCAGACGTACCCGAAGATCCAGATCTTTACGATTGCAGAGCTTATGGACGGCAAGAAGCCGCACATGCCCTGGATCGATACGTCTGGGTCGAAAAAGGCTAAGGTCGAGCAGGACGAGAAGTCACAAGGAACGCTCGATCTATAGCGACCTGATAACGAGGCGCTTACGCGAGGGGCCACCTGTCCAACATACTGGAGGCGGTTACCCCATAGGGTCGCCTGCCCACGAGGGGCGGCGTCCCTTTCCCTGCTGACGGACAGCGAGCCCTAGGACTCGTGACACCCATGGGGCCACCGGCCAGCTTGCTACGGCTTACGCCGGAGCGCCCAAATGATGGCGGCGACGGAGCCGCTAAGTGCGGCCAAGCCGTTGAGGATGTCGGCGATGAAGGGGAGCATGGTTCTATCGGGGCCTGACGCAGCAATGGCGCTGCGGCAGGGGGCGGTGACCACGTGTCTAACACTTCAGCGCGATGCGGCGCACAAGTTGTGGGTTTCGCGCTATGGCTCAGAAGATACTTGCAAGGCGGTTTTGTGCCAGGTATTGAGCTAGGTAAATCGCGCCCCTAACTTATGAGCTAGACATGCGGATTGCGTACTATCGTGTTTCGACGGGAGAGCAGAGTGTCGAAACCCAACGTCATGCGATGGGCGGAGGGTTCGACAAGGAGTTCGCCGACGAGGGCGTCAGCGGCGGGATCATGGCGGCGGACAGGCCGGGGTTCGCGAAACTCCTTCAGCACGTGCGCAAGGGGGACATGGTCTGCGTCTACGCGGTCGACCGGCTGGGTCGCGACAGCATCGACGTTCAGACGACGGTGCGCGACCTGATCCGGGCGGGCGTGACCGTTGAGGTCCGTGGCCTCGGCGTCTTGGCGGGCGATGCGGGCGAGTTGATCCTGGCTGTCCTGGCCCAGGTCGCGGACATGGAGCGGCGGAAGATCAGGGAGCGAACGGCGGAGGGCCGTGCTGCGGCTCGTGCATCGCTCCAGGCCACGGGCAAGACCCACAGGGGCAAACTCAGCCTTGGGCGGCCGAAGGCCCGCGATGGTGCAGAGGTGGCCTCCTGGCGGCGCGAGAACGGCGCAAGCATTCGCCAGACGGCGGTGCGGTTCGGCTTGTCCGACGCTACCGTGAAGCGGTACTGCGCGTCGGCGGGGTTGCTTCGCCCGGAGCGTACTGTCGCAGGGGAGGCGGAGCGTCTTGGCTAGGCCCTTGCTACGCTTTATCGCCATCGGCCAACAGGCGAGGTGCGTGGATCTTGATCGATGCTCCCTGGTTCTCAGAAGTCCTAAGTAAGAGTTCAGAAGGTGGGAGCATCAGAAAACAAAGCGCCGTCGGCGCGGGACTTGGAGGCTGAGTTTGAGCGTGACTTACAGACGCTCTCGAACGACCAGCTTCGGCGGAAGTACAAGAAGGAGGCAGGGTCCCACAGAAACAGGATGGCCTACGCCAAGAAGAAGGGGTGGGAGTGGGCTCCCGAATGGAACGACTTCCGCGCCTTCCTGCGGGACATGGGACCCCTTCCTGATCCGACATTCTCGCTGGATCGCATCGACCCCAACCTGCACGCCTATGGTCCAAAGTTGGTCCGCTGGGCCGATAAGAAGACGCAGACCCGCAATCGGTCGAACACCCGCCTGATCCCTTTCCGGGGCGAGCGGCTGCCCATTCTGGAGGTGGCCGACCGGTTGGGCATGCCGTACAAAACCCTCTACTCGGCCGTGATTGGCCGGGGGGAGGCGGCGGACGATGTCGCGCAGAGACGGGCTGCTCCTGGCCCTTCAAGCTGGCACCACCCAAGGCCGGAGGTAGAGGCCCAGTTCCTGAAGGACTTCGCGGTCTGGCGGAAACGGCTAAGGCCAGGTTTCGAGGTCCTCGGCCATCCAGAGGTCTTTTACCTTCTGCATGTGTACCGCGTGCTCGAATTTACCGAGAAGGCACTGAACTTTCAGGCCAACGGTCATCCTTCAGAGGATGAGCTGAGTGCGAGCGAGGAGGGGCGGGCGTGGGTTGATGCCGACCAGCGCCGAAATGAAACCTTGAACTACCTTCAGTCGGCCCGGCCCGAATTAATGGGTTGGTTTCGGCCTGGGCCTGGACGGCTCGTTTCCGACATTGCCGCGCTCCTTGAGCGTGCTCACCGGCGCGACGGCATATGAAGAAATGGGCGGGAGTTTCAGACGCTTAAGGGCATCTCGTTCCAGACGCGTATTCGGACGCGGCGGCCACCTTCATTGCTATCTGGCGGAGAATGATTTCCGCTATAACGAGCGGGCAGCCCACGGCGTCAACGACCTGGAAAGGACGTCTCGCGCGTTATCTGGCATTGTTGGTACGCGTCGCAAATGCCGGGACTCGCTCTCGGCGGCGATCTGAAGCTAGAAGGGAGGCTAGAGGTGACACACGATCCCATCCGGCTAAGCTTCAAGATCGACGCCTTTCAGCCAGACCAAATCCCCATGGCCCGCCTAGCGGAATACATGTCCGATATCGCAATGATGATCGGAGAGAAGGCGAACGTGCACTTCGTTCGCCTGGAGGATGGCTGCACTCAAATTCTTCATGACGTCGAATACACCGCCTATCCCAAAATTGAGGCGCGGCTGGCGAGCGTCCGCGACGGGACCGCGCCTGCGGAGGCGATGAATGCGTATCGTGGACTGAACAAGAAACTCGCCATCGACAACACGTTCGCCCGGTACACCGTCGCCGCCAATGACGCGGACTTCGGACTCGATTTCCCCGGCATAGAAGCCCCAAAGCCGGTTGAGATCGCCCTCGTAGAGCAGCCTGGTTTCATCACCGGAACAGTCCAGGGGATCGGTGGGAAGACGATCAGCGAGAAGGGTGTAAGCGTCTTTGTGGACACAGGGGATACCGTGCACGCCTGCAGCGCGCCCATTGCGGTCGCGCGCGACCTCGGAGCCTTCATCTTGCGAGAGCCTCGTCGTCTGGAGGGCTTCGCAGGTTGGCAGCGGGACGAGAATGGAACCTGGACGCTGAAGCGCTTCACCATCCAAGGTCACTTTCCTCTAGAGAGGGCCACTCTCGGAGAGCTCATCGAACAATTTCGGGCGGTCCCGTCTGACCTAAGCGAGATACGCGATCCTTGGGGCGCGCTGATGGCTGATCGCAATCAGGAAGGGGGGGAGCATTGATCATCGGGGTGGATACCAGCTTCCTGCTCTACCTATTCGCGGAGCCGGGCGAGGTAGGCACCCCGTTGCAAAACGGACAACCGATCCCCTTTGCCAAAGAGAGGGTGGCCGCACTTGTCAGCGAGCTGGAAAAGCTCAAGGCAACCATCATCGTCGGAACGCCGGCAATGAGCGAGCTGATGATCCGAAGCGGCGTTCCCGCAGGTCAGCAGTGGCTGGCGATCATGAAAAAGTCGACGGTATTCAAGGTGGTCCCATTTGATGAAAAGTCGGCCGTCGAGGTTGCGATCATGGCTGGACATGCGCTGGAAGGCGAGAAGGGAACGATCGCCAATGGTGCCACTTACGCTAAGCTGAAATACGACCGCCAGATCGTAGCCATCGCCCACACGGAAGGCGCGACAGCCTTTTACAGTGATGATGACAACCAGCGAACCCACGCGGCGAGGCTCGGCATGAACGTAAAGGGACTTGCGGACTGCATCGTGCCCCCAACCGCTAGCCAATCCCCACTTCAACTTGTTGGAGGTCGCGGCGAGAAACCGGTTAAAACTGGTCAAAGCTAGCGCTTCGAGAAAGCGGCTCGAGAAGCGGAGGCGGACGAAGCTGATGCCACCTTCCAGCGGGTTTTCACGGCCGTTGTGCCGTCGAAGCGGCGACCGGCGTCGGCCACCAAGCCGGCAGAAGACAAAAACCGACTAGCTGGCCTGCGGCTCCGCTTGGGTACGCATTCCACATAATCGCCAATTCAACAGCTGAGCTTTAGCTAGGGGTCCGTCGCGGCCTCTGCGCGGTCACGAGCCTCGCGCTCGCGCTCCTTGATGCGCTCGTCGATCATTCTGTTGAGTAGCCGCCGAACCTGCGCCTCGGCCGGAAGGGACATTATCAGACCTATAGTCCCAGCAACGAGCATCGATATTCCCTGCCAGCCCGGTATGACCGGGGGCACGCCTTCGAGCACCTTGTAGGATACGTAGGCGAAAAACCCCACGACCGGCCAATAGATGATTAGCACCAGAACCCCCATGCATACTCACGCGCACTGGTGCAGACTTGGCAGAAAACCTGCTGGCTTTTCAAGAGGCGGTTTGGATGCACGGGTGACCGGATATAGTTGATCAAAATCACCCAGCTACCCAGTTACTGCTCGTCCAAGTGTGGGCTGCCGCAACGGCCAGGTGTCGCACGACATTGGCGGCGTTGCATCCGGTTGCAACTTCGGATGACGGCTTGGCCCGATCCGCATCTTGAGCTACCGATTGGACGAGAGGTGTGACACCCGGCTGCGACACCTCCTCAGTGGCGGTTCGTCTAAGGTGGCTGTATTATTTAGATAATCTGGCGCTGCGGTTGGGCTCCTGCCGGGCCCACCAGCGGGGTGTTCGCAGGGGTCGGGCTCAAACAGTCCGCAGAACCTTCGCCGCCTCATGATCCCCCAATGGGCGGCGGGCCGCCCCAGCGTGGCTTAAACCGAAAGCCTAGATTGCGACGGCGCCTATCGGCTGGGCCAGACCTGTCCTTGGTCCCCGTCACGCCGCGTCGGCGCACCGATCAAGCCCTCGATTGAGAACAAGCAATCCGCTATCGCGGCCTAGGGGTTAGGTTCTCCTGGATTGGCGCTTTGGGTGCTGTTCCCGGTCGAAAGGAGACGTCGCGCCGATTGGCTCTCCACAACTCACACTTGGCCCCCGGCGCCGCCGCGGGGCCGCCTTTCTTTCTGGGATTGGAGACGCCTGGCGGCGGCGGTTGTGACGACAGCGCCGGGATCATCGCGATGCGAGGGTTCAGATTGAAGGAGTTTTCCGTGTCCGCCACCCGTTCTCTTCCAGAGCGCGGCGACCTGCGGTTTTCCGACCTTCTAGCGGCGAGGCTTTCGCGGCCAGGGGTGCGACGCAAAGGACGCCGTCGAATGATCGCCCTGCGTATCGCCGCGGCGCGGCAGTTCGAACAGTTTGGCTATGATCAGGTTGGGGCGGCCGATATCGCGAACGCGGCCGGCCTCTCGCGGGCGGGCTTCTACGTCTATTTCCGTGACAAGGCGCACATCGCGGTCTCCGTCCTGCGTCCGTTCGTCGCCGTGGCTTTCCCGACGGGAGGGGCGCCGTCCAACACAGCCGCCACCGCCAACCTTGAACAGCTCTACGGGATGATCAACGACAACCGTCGTCTCGTTCAGTGCCTGGAGCCTCTCCGGGTCGAGGCGCCAGGCTTCGTGGGGGAGGTCGATGCGCGAATTTTGCGCTGGCATGGCGATTTGCTTGAGGGCGCCGGCCTTGACGCGCGGCTCGCGGGCCTGCTGTCGGCGATGAGCATTGGTCTGGCTTGGCGGCCCCCTGCCGAGCAAGACTGGGGCGTCGGAGGGGTCACTGAGCTTCTCTCCCCCTTGATGTCCAGGAAGGGAGAAGGCCTGCGCCGGGGACTCTGTCCCCCGGCCTATCTCGACCCAGGGCAGGCCGACGTCAGTTGGCGGGGCCAGCTTTCGGCCCGGTCGTGACCTGGATCGCCACGAAAACCTATGGCGCTGAACGCGGCCTGTCCTGCGCCCTCCGACAGTGGTCGGCCGAAAGCCACTGTGCTCTGATCCACGGCTACTCCCTGGGCTTTCGCTTCACCTTCGCCGCCGAGCAGCTCGATCGCCGGGGGTGGGTGGTGGATTTCGGGACCGGCGGCTTTGGGCCGATCCGGGCATGGTTGCACGAGGTCTTTGATCACGCCTTGCTGGTGGCCGAGGATGATCCAGCCCTGCACGATCTATTGCGTCTTCCAGAGCTCGGTCTTGCCCGCGTCCAAGTCGTTCCGGGGACCAGTTGCGAGTTGCTGGCGCAGTTTGTGTGGCGCACGGCGGACGCGCTGATCTCCAGCGCCACAGGGGGCCGATGCTGGGTCGCCGAAGTGGAGTGCATGGAGCATGGCGCCAACAGTGCGACCTACCGCCATCCTGACAGCGTGTTGAAGGGACTGCGCACTGAAGTCCTAACCCAGTTGCTGGCCGAGCCGGCCAAATGAGCACTGCAGGCTAATCAGGATTGTGGTCTGTTTCGCATCGTTCAATAACGGGGCTCGCGTCCATGTTCCTGCAGAGGGACGTGGAGCACACTAGCGACGTTGTGCTGTTGGGCTCAATCGGTGATCGGAGGGGTCGTCGATTTGAGCTGGTCGCGCGTGTTTATATTCAAAAACCAATCCATGTCGGGCTCGCTCCATTCCACAGTCGCGGCGTTTAACTCAGATAGCGCGCCGTGAAGTGAGCGGCGCCCCGTGTGTGCGTAGCGCTGTACGGGGCCTAGCGCTTCTACGCGCCAGAGGGCGCAGGCGGGGTGGTCGTGCGCACCATCGCTCGCCCGGGCGGCCAAGGCGTCTGGGCTCTGCTCCAGCGCCGCCGCAAGCCTTGTGTACAGATCATCAGGGAGGCGCGGGGTATCGCATGGAATGGTCAGGACCTGCGCCACGCCCATTCGGGCGCCATGGGTCAGAGCGCTGAGGACCCCCGCGAGCGGACCCTCGATACCAGGCGGATCAAAGAGCAGCTCCGCGGGCCCAAGGCCCTCCGCCTGCGCAGGGTCGCGGACCGCCAGCGCCACATGATCGGCGAAGCCGGCGGCAAGCGACAGCGCCAGGGCCCCGAGCGACCGATCCCCAAACAGCCGCTGGGGCTTGCGTCCCCCGATCCGCTGGCCAGCCCCCCCGGCCAACACGACACAAAGTCTTTCTGAGCCCATCGGCGTCTCCTCTGAATTGCGCCGCAGCTAGTGAACGCGCCGATAGCTCCCAGCCCGAGGTTCGACAGGTTTGGCGGGCCCGTCCAGAGGTCTCGCCACCGCGCTGCGCGGGGATAAAGGCGCCTCCCAATTGGGCGGGCCATGCCCAAATCTTGAGCCGTTGGTGGTGTTGGCGCCACTTGGTCGCGCAAACCGTCTTCGCTCGCCTTCCGGGTCGCCTAGGCAATCATCCATGCGCGTCCTCATCATTGATCCGGACCCGGCCCGCGCCGCCCTGGTGGCCGAGGGTCTCATCGGGATCGATCCTCTGGAGGTTCGGATCGCCGCCCTGTTCCACGAGGGTGAGGCCGCCGCCTTTCAACCCGATGTGGTGGTGGTCGCTTCGGAAAGTCCAGACCGCGACACCTTGGAGAGCCTGCGCGAGGCCAGTGCGGTCAATCCCCGCCCGGTGGTGATGTTCGTCGATCGGTCTGAGCCGGGTCTTGCAGAGGAGGCGGTGCGCGCCGGCGTGGCCGCCTATGTTGTTGACGGCCTCTCAGCGGCTCGGGTGCGCCCGGTGCTGGAGGTGGCGATGAGCCGCTTTCACCTGATGCATCAGTTGCGCGCGGACCTGGCCAAGGCCAAGGCCGACCTGGCGTCGCGCAAGACGGTGGAGCGGGCCAAGGCCCTGCTGATGAAGGAGCGCGACCTGGACGAGGAAGCCGCCTATCGGCTGCTGCGCAAACTCTCCATGGACACCGGCCGACCGCTGGGGGCTGTGGCCGCCGATCTGCTGGCCTTCGCCGGCGTGCTGAAGGGCGGAGATTCCGCATGAGCCCATCTGGCCCCCTGCAACTGGGTTTCATTCCCCTGGTGGACGCCGCGCCTCTGATCGTGGCGCAGGAGAAGGGGTATTTCGCCGCCGAGGGTCTTTCGGTCAGTCTCAGCCGCGAAGGCTCCTGGGCCACCGTGCGCGACAAGGTGGCGGCTGGCGCCCTGGACGGCGCTCACATGCTGGCCCCCATGGTGCTGGCCTCGAGCCTGGGAATTGGCAGTGAGACCAAGGCGATGATCGCCCCCATCGCCCTCAACCAGGGGGGGGCGGCGGTGACCCTGTCCACTCGTCTCGCCGGGGAGGGCGAGGCCGGGGCGCGTCTCACCCACCTGGTTCGCCGACGCCAGGAGGAGGGGGCCAGTCCCTTGACCTTGGCGGCGGTCTATCCCTTTTCACTCCACAACTACCTGCTGCGCCATTGGCTGGCGGGCCTCGGCTTGAACCCTGATGTCGATGTCCGCCTGACCGTCGTTCCGCCGCCGCGCACGGCCGACTTGCTGGGCGAAGGCGTGATCGAGGGCTTCTGCGCCGGCGCGCCCTGGAACGCCGTGGCCGAGGCGGCGGGTGTTGGCCAGACGGTTGTCCGTGTGAGCGAGGTCTGGCCCGAGGCGCCCGACAAGGTGCTGGGGGTCACGGAATTCTGGGCCGCGGCCAATCCGGCCATCCTGCAGTCCCTGATCCGCGCCCTGGCGGGGGCGGGAGTCTGGGCCGCCGATCCGCGCAATCAGCGCGAGTTGGTGGCGCTCCTCGCCCGCCAGGAATTCCTCGACGCTGGGCCGGAGGCGATCACCGCAGGCTTGGCCGAGATCGCGTTCGCCGGGGCCGGCGTCAATCTCCCCCGCCCCGAGCAGGCGGTCTGGCTGCTGGAGCAGATGGCCCGTTGGGGCCAGATCGGCGAGGTGGCCATCGACAGGGTGGCCGAACGCACCTGGCGGCCGGACCTCTATCTGGCCGCTCAGGGCGACTGATCGCCCAACACTTCGACAACCTTTGTTCGCAGGCGCCATATTTTCGCGCGATGCGGACCTTCTGAACCGACGACGGCATCCCAGGCGTGACGGGGCCGGCAAGCTCGCCCCTCATGGGGTCAGGCCCAGGACAACGGCGTTCGCGGCTTCTTCGGAACAGGCTCGATGACGAGCCGCCTCCGCACGGCGACGCCGCCATTCATGTCCTCTTGAACGGGTCTTCCCATGATCAGCCGATCCTTCCTCAAGGCGGGGCACGCCCCGACTCTGTTCTCGGCCTTCCTGTATTTCGATCTCAGCTTCATGGTCTGGGTGCTGCTGGGCCCGCTGGGCGTCGCCATCGCCGAGAGTTTCGACCTCGACGCCGCGCAGAAGGGTTTCATGGTCGCCGTTCCGGTGCTCGCCGGGGCGCTGCTGCGGGTGGTCGCCGGGGTGCTGGTGGACCATATCGGCCCGAAGAAGACCGGGATCATCGGCCAACTCATCGTCATGGGCGGCCTCGGGGTCGCCTGGCTTCTGGGGCTGCACAACTACAGCCATGTGCTGATGGTCGGCGTCCTTCTGGGGGTGGCGGGCGCCTCCTTCGCGGTCGCCCTGCCTCTGGCGTCGCGCTGGTATCCCCCTGAACACCAGGGCCTGGCCCTGGGTATCGCGGGCGCCGGCAATTCCGGCACGGCGCTGGCGGCCCTATTCGCGCCCTTCCTGGCCGACCAGTTCGGCTGGATGAACGTTCTGGGCCTGGCCACCATACCGCTGGCCATCGCCTTCACCGTCTATGTGATCTTCGCCAAGGATGCGCCTGAGCAGCCTCCGCCCAAGTCGCTGACCGAATACATGGCGGTCCTGAAGACGCCCGACGCCTGGTGGCTGATGCTGCTCTACAGCGTGACCTTCGGCGGCTTCGTTGGCCTGGCGTCTTCGCTCACCATCTATTTCAATAGCGAGTACGGGCTGACCCCGGTTATCGCTGGCTTCTTCACGGCCGCCTGCGTGTTCGCCGGCTCCTTCGCCCGGCCTGTGGGCGGCGGGCTGGCCGACCATTTCGGCGGCGTGCGGACCCTCACCGTGGTCTATCTGCTGGCCGCTCTCGGTCTGGCTGTCGCCAGCTTCCACATGGCCAACCCCTATGTGGCCCTGGGCGTGATCATGTTCGCCATGACGGCCCTGGGCGCCGGCAATGGCGCTGTCTTCCAACTCGCCCCGCAGCGGTTCCGCAATGAAATCGGCGTGGTCACCGGTCTGGTGGGCATGACCGGCGGGGTCGGCGGCTTCTATCTCGCCGCCAGCCTTGGCTGGGCCAAGCAGACCACCGGATCCTATCAGGCCGGTCTGCTGGGTTTTGCGCTGATGGCGCTGATGGCCTGCGTCGCCCTCAACCTGGTCAAGGGCCAGTGGCGCCGGACCTGGCATGAGCTGGCCGGTCCCTCATCCGTCCCGATCCGTCTCTAGTTCGACAGGAGATCCCCATGACCAAGCAACGTCTTGTCGTCATCGGCAACGGCATGGCCGGCTGCCGCGCGGTGGAGGAAGTGCTCAAGCGCGATCCCGACCGCTACGAGATCACCATCTTCGGGACCGAGCCCCGGGTGAACTATGACCGCATCATGCTGTCGCCCGTGCTGGCTGGAGAGAAGGCCTTCGCCGACATCGTCCTCAATGACGAGGCCTGGTACCGCGACCACGCCATCACCCTGCACACAGGCTGCGCGGTCGCCGAGATCGACCGTGAGGCCTGGCTGGTGCGGGCGAGTAACGGGACGCAGGCGGCCTATGACCGGCTGATCCTGGCCACGGGCTCCGATCCGGTGCGGCTGCCGCTGCCTGGCGCGGACCTGGCCGGGGTCGTCACCTTCCGCGACCTGGACGATGTGGAGGCCATGGTCGCCGCCGCAGACGCCGGCGGCGAGGCGGTGGTGATCGGTGGCGGCCTGCTGGGGCTGGAGGCCGCCTATGGCTTGGCCAGGCGGGGCATGCGGGCCACGGTCGTCCATCTGATGGACGTGCTGATGGAACGTCAGCTCGACGAGTCGGCGGGCTTCCTGCTGCGCAGCGCCCTGACCGATCGGGGTGTGGAGACCGTGCTGGGGGCTCAGTCCGAGGCGATTCTGGGTGAGAACGGCAAGGTCACCGGCCTGCAGCTCAAGGATGGCCGCATCATTCCCTGCAGCCTTCTGGTCATGGCGGTGGGCATTCGCCCCAACACCTCGCTCGCGGCGAACTGCGGCCTGAACGTCGGGCGCGGCGTGGTGGTGGACGACCAGATGCGCACCTCCGACCCGGCCGTCTTCGCCATTGGCGAGTGCGCCGAACATCGGGGGGTCGCCTACGGCCTGGTCGCGCCGATCTGGGAGATGTGCCGCACCCTGGCCGATGTGCTGACGGGCGTGGACGACTGCGCCTATGGCGGCTCGGTCCTGCAGACCCGGCTGAAAGTCTCCGGCGTCGATGTCTTTTCTGCGGGCCGCTTCTCGGGCGGGGAGGGTTGCGAAGACGTGGTGTTCCGCGACGCCGGCCGAGGCGTCTACAAGCGCGTGGTCCTGGAACAGGGGCGGGTGGCCGGCGCGGTGCTGTTCGGCGATGTCATCGACGGCGGCTGGTACTTCGACCTGATGAAGTCGCAGACCGATGTCAGCGACCTGCGTGAAACCCTCATCTTCGGTCAGGCGGTGACGGAGGCGCTCCGCGGCGTGGACCCTAAGAGCGCCGTTGCGGCCATGGCGGACTACCAGGAGATCTGCGGCTGCAATGGCGTGTGCAAGGGCGCCATCACCACCGCCATCGCTGACCTCGGCCTCGCAACGCTCGAGGATGTCCGCGCCCACACGAAGGCCTCGGCCTCCTGCGGTTCCTGCACGCCGCTGGTGGAGAAGCTGCTGGCGGTCACCCTGGGCGACGCCTTCCAGGTCCAGACCGGGCCCAAGCCCGTCTGCGGCTGCACCCATCACGGCCACGAGGTGGTGCGCAAACGCATCGTCTCGGAGGGCCTGAAGTCGATCCCGGCGGTCATGCAGGCGCTGGAATGGGCGACCCCGGAAGGCTGCGCCAGCTGCCGGCCAGCGCTGAACTATTATCTGATCTGCGCCTGGCCCGGCGACTATCAGGACGACAAGCAGTCGCGTTTCGTCAATGAGCGGGTCCACGCCAATATCCAGAAGGATGGCACCTATTCCGTAGTGCCGCGGATGTGGGGCGGCATGACCTCCCCCCAGGAATTGCGGGCCATCGCCGATGCGGCGGACAAGTTCGCCATCCCCGCGGTCAAGGTCACCGGCGGCCAGCGGATCGACCTGCTCGGCGTCAAGAAGGACGACCTTCCGGCGGTCTGGGCCGATCTGAACGCCGCGGGCATGGTTTCAGGCCACGCCTACGCCAAGGGCCTTCGGACGGTGAAGACCTGCGTCGGGACCGACTGGTGCCGGTTCGGAACTCAGGACTCCACGGGTCTGGGCGTGCGGCTGGAAAAGCTGATGTGGGGCTCCTGGGCGCCGGCCAAGGTCAAGCTGGCGGTGTCGGGCTGTCCCCGCAACTGCGCCGAAGCGACCTGCAAGGACATCGGTGTGGTCTGCGTGGACTCAGGGTTCGAAATCCATATCGGCGGCGCGGCGGGGCTCCACATCCAGGGAACCCAGCTGTTGACCAAGGTCGCCAGCGAGGACGAAGCCGTCTGGACCATCTGCGCCATCACCCAGCTCTATCGCGAGGAGGGTTGGTACCTGGAGCGCATCTACAAGTGGATGGCGAGGGTCGGCCTGGAGACGATCCGCGCCCAGGTCGAGGACCTGGAGACCCGCAAGGCGCTGTACGACCGCTTCGCCTATTCGCAGCGCTTTTCCCGCACTGACCCCTGGGCCGAGCGGGTCGCGGGTCGGCATGCCGATGAGTTCAATCCCTTAAGCCGCCGCCTGGAGTTCGAACCCGCATGAACGCCCTGGTCAAGGACCCCCAGATCACCTGGATCGATGTTGGCGCCGACACTGACATCCCCCGCCGCGGCGCCCGTCGCCTGAAGGGACCGCAGGGGGAGATCGCCATTTTCCGCACCGGCGACGGTCAGGTTTTCGCCTTGCTGGACGCATGTCCCCACAAGGGGGGGCCGCTCAGCCAGGGCATCGTCCATGGGGCCTCGGTGACCTGTCCCCTGCACGGGCGGGTGATCGACCTGGCCACGGGCGAGTCGATGGGCGCGGACGCCGGCAAGGGCTGCGCGCCGGTCGTGCCGCTGGAGGTGCGAGAGGGGCGGCTGTTCATCGGCCTGGTCCGGACCTGAGGCGATCGATGCTCGAGACCCGCACCACCTGTCCCTATTGCGGCGTCGGCTGCGGGATCACGGCTCGCAGCCAGGGCCGCACGCTGGCGGTCCGGGGCGACGCCGATCATCCGGCCAATCTCGGCCGCCTGTGTTCGAAGGGCGCGGCTCTGGCCGACACGGTCGGTTTGGAGGGGCGGCTGCTGGCCCCGGAAATCGGCGGTCGGGCAGCGTCCTGGGCCGAGGCGATCGGCCTTGTGGCGCGCCGGTTCTCCGAGACCATCGCCAGGCACGGTCCAGATTCCGTGGCCTTCTACGTCTCAGGCCAACTGCTGACCGAGGACTACTACGTCGCCAACAAGCTCATGAAGGGCTTTATCGGCTCGGCCAATATCGACACCAATTCAAGGCTTTGCATGGCCTCGGCTGTGGCGGCGCACAAGGCCGCCTTCGGCGCCGATCTGGTGCCCGGCTGCTATGAGGATCTGGACCTGGCCGAACTGGTGGTCTTTTCCGGCCACAACGCCGCCTGGACCCATCCGGTGCTGTTCCGGCGGATGGAGGCGGCCCGGGATCGGGGCCAGCGGCACGTGGTCATCGACCCCCGCCGCACTGACACCGCCGAGATGGCCGATCTGCATCTTCCCCTGGCGCCACAGACCGACGTGCGACTCTGGAACGGGTTGCTCGCCAATCTGATGGACCGAGGCGCGGTCGATCAGGCGTACGTGGCCGCCCATGTGAGCGGCTATGGCGCGGTGGCCGAAAGCCTCGCCCGCGACGACCAGTCGCCGGCCGCCGTCGCCGCCGACTGCGGCCTGGAACTGGCGGATCTGCGCGCCTTCTATGACCTCTTCGCCGCCACGCCGAAGACGGTGAGCCTGTTTTCCATGGGGGCCAACCAGTCAGCTCAAGGGGTGGCCAAGGGACTGGCCATCCTCAACGTGCATCTGGCGACGGGGCGGATTGGCAAGCCCGGCGCCTGCCCCTTCTCGATCACCGGACAGCCCAACGCCATGGGGGGGCGGGAGACCGGCGGTCTGGCCAACACGCTGGCCGCCCACATGGACTTCACCGAGGCTGACTGCGCCCGCGTCGAACGTTTCTGGGGCGCGCCGAACCTGGCCCGCAAGCCTGGCCTCAAGGCCGTCGAGATGTTCGAGGCGGTTGGCGACGGGCGCATCAAGGCCCTGTGGGTCATGGCCACCAACCCCGCCGTCAGCATGCCAAGGGCCGAGAGAGTTCGAGACGCTCTCGCCAGTTGTCCCTTCGTGGTGGTCTCAGACTGCATGGCGCAGACCGACACCGCCGCCTTCGCCCATGTGAAGCTGCCCGCCCTGGCCTGGGGGGAGAAGGACGGCACGGTGACCAATTCAGAGCGCCGCATCTCCCGCCAGCGGGCGGTGCTGGCGGCCCCTGGCCAGGCGCGGCCCGACTGGAAAATCATCGCCGACGTGGCCACAGCCATGGGGCACGCAGAGGCTTTTGGCTGGCGTTCCAACGCCCAGGTGTTCCGCGAGTGGGCGCGGATGACGGCCTATGAGAACAGCAGCCGGACCCTGGACCTGGGCCCGCTCGTCGGCCTCTCGCCTGACGGCTACGACTCCCTGGCCCCGGTTCAGTGGCCGGTGACCGAGGCCGGCGGAACCGCCCGGCTGTTCACCGATGGTCGGTTCCCCACGCCCGATGGCAGAGCCCGGATGGTTCCTGCGCCGGCCCTGGGTCCGGCCGAGGCGACCGATGGCGCCTTCCCCCTGGCCCTGAACACCGGCCGGGTCCGCGATCACTGGCATACGCTCACCCGCACCGGCCTTTCCGCAGCGCTCAGCCGCCACGCGCCAGAACCCTATGTGGACATCCATCCCGTCGACGCCCTGGCGCAGGGGATCGCTGAGGGCATGCTGACCCGGGTGCGCACAGCTCACGGCGAGGCGGTGGCGGTGGCCAGGATCACCGACGCCCAGCGGGCCGGGGGCGTCTTCATGCCCATGCACTGGAGTCGCGCCTACGCGCCCAAGGGGATGGTCAATCCGCTGGTCTCAGGTCGCGTCGATCCGGTCTCCGGCCAGCCGGAGTTCAAGCACACGCCGGCCCGGATTCAGGCCTATCGCGAGACCTGGAGAGGCTTCTTCCTCTCCCGGATGGCCGTTTCCCCGCCAGACGGGCTCGACCTCGTCTGGCGGCGGATGACCCAGGACGGCTGCCAGCTTCATGAGTTCGCAGGCCGCGGCGACGCCGATCAGCGCGACGCCCTGCGCAAGGCGCTGAACCGAGGCATGAAGGGCGAGGTGCTGTTGTTGGAGGACGCCCAGGGGGGGCGGCTGCGGGAAGCCTTCGTCCAGGACGACCAGTTGGCCAGCGTGCTGTTCATGACCGCCGAGGCTGGCCGGCTGCCCCCACGGGACTGGCTGGCGGCCCTATTCGCCAAGGCGCAGCTGAGCGACGCCGATCGCGCGGCCCTGCTGATCGGTTTCGCCCCAGGGGTCGCCGTCGAGACCGGACCCCTGGTGTGCGCCTGTCGCGGCGTGCGCCGCCCTCGCATCGAGGCGGCCATCGAAGAGGGGGCTTCGACTTTGGACGCCGTCGGGGCGGCCACTGGGGCTGGAACCCAGTGCGGCTCCTGCCGCCCCGAAATCACCCGAATGCTGCCCGCCTCGGAGACCCGTCATGCCGCCTGAGCCCAAGACCCTCTTCGCCGTCCAGCTCGTAGGCGCCGGACCTGGCGCCGCCGACCTGCTGACCCTACGGGCGGCGCGCGCCATCGAAGGCGCCCAGGCCCTGCTCTATGACGCCCTGGTCGGCCAGGACATCCTGGCCATGGCGCCCCAGGCCTGTCTCAGGATCCAGACCGGCAAGCGGGCGGGTCGGCCGTCGATGCGGCAAGAGACCATCAATCGCCTGATGATCCGGCTGGCCCGGCGGGGCTTGCGGGTGGTGCGGCTGAAGGGCGGCGACCCCTCGATCTTTGGTCGGGTGGGAGAGGAGGCCCAGGCCCTCCGCCGTCATTGCCTGGCGGTCGAGGTCGTGCCCGGCGTCACCGCGGCCTGTGCTGCGGCCGCCCAGTTCGGCCTGCCGCTGACCCATCGGGGCGTCGCGCGCCGGGTGGTCATGACGACGGCCACCACGCAGGACGGCGAGCTCTCCATGGACTGGGCGGCGGCCGCCGATCCTGAGGCGACACTGGCCATCTATATGGGCGCTCGGGCGGCGCCCGAGATCGCGAGACGTCTGATCGCCGCGGGTCGCTCGCCCCAGACGCCCCTGGCCATCATCCATAACGCCAGCGACCCCCAGGCACGCCTCGAACTGACCACCCTGGCTTGGCAGGCCACAGCCCCCGCCGCGCCTTTGGGGGCCACGCCCGCCTTGATTCTGGTCGGAGATGTCCTGAGCGCCGCAGATGGGCTGGCCGCCGCCGGGGGCTTGGTGGGTCTGGCCGGCGCGGCCTGACGGGGACTCAGCGATCCAACTTCCCACGCCATCGCCCGCGCTGATTGAGGCTCCCCGCCGGTTCAGATCGCCCGGGCGCGGCCTTCCCAATAGGGCGCACGAACCTTGTTGCGCTGGATTTTTCCGGCCTCGCTGCGGGGCAATTGAGAGACGAAATCTACGCCGCGAGGAAGCTTGTATTTGGCGACGACGGTGCGGGCATAGGACAGGATTTCATCCTTGAGCGCCTCTGACGGAACATAGCCCGGGGCGAGTTCGATCACCGCGCGGACCTCCTCGCCATACTCGTCATGGGGTATGCCGACGGTGCAGGAATCGGCGACGGCGGGGTGCCTTATGAGCTCGTTGTCGACCTCCTGGGGATAGATGTTCACCCCGCCGACAATGATCGTTTCGGCGCTGCGACCGGTGAGGAACAGATAGCCGTCCGCGTCAAAATAGCCGACATCGCCCATGGTGAAATAGCCGTCCCGGCGGCCGGAGTCGGTCTTGGCGGTGTCCTTGAAATACTCAAACCCGCCCTGGTCGGCCAAACGCATATAGATCGTGCCGGCCTGGCCGGCGGGTAGTTCGTTTCCCGCCTCGTCCAGGATCTTCGCCGCGTCAGGGTCAGGCCGTTTTCCTACCGTGCCGGGTTTCTTCAGCCAGTCCTGCGAGGTGATCCAGAAGCCCACCCCGCCCTCCGAGCCGGCGTAGTACTCAAAGAGCACCGGCCCAAGCCAGGCGATCATGGCCTGCTTGACCTCGGGCGGGCAGGGGGCTGCGCCATGGGAGATGCGGCGGAGGGAACTGAGGTCGTAGCGGGCGCGCACCTCCTCCGGCAGCCTGAGCAGGCGCTGGAACATGATCGGTACGAAGTGGCTGCGGGTGACCCGGCGGGCTTCGATCGTGGCCAGCACGGTCTCGTTGTCCCAGCGGTCCAGCAGCACGGTGGGCACGCCGTTGACCAGGGCCTTGCGCACGTCTCCGGCCATGGGCGAGGCGTGATAGGCCGGACCCGTGCAGAAGTGGACGTCGTCGTCCTGATAGGCCGGGTCGTAGGTGGGGATCGGGGCGTTGGGCTTGTAGACGCCCTTGGGCCGGCCGGTGGTGCCCGATGAATAGAGCATGGTGTGGCCGCGGACGGGGTCGTGGATGTCCCCGTCGGCATAGGCGCCAAGGGCGTCCTCATAGTCCAGGAACCCCGGCAGCGGCCCGCCGATCGCCACCTTCAGGGTCAGGCGAGGGCAATCGTCGGCGGCCTGGGCTGCGCCGGTCACCGAGGCGTCGGCGAACAGGGCGCGGGCCTCGCAGTTGTCGATCACATAGGCGATCTCTTCGGGCGTCAGATGCCAGTTCACCGGCGTCATACGCAGGCCGCAGCGCTGGGTGGCGAACAGCACATCGACGAATTCGGCCCGGTTGGGGCTGAGCAGGGCGACGGAGTCCCCGGGCTTCAGCCCCTTGTCCAGCAGCAGCCGGGCGATGCGGTTCGCATTGGCGTTGAGGTCTCCAAAGGTGCGGGTCGGCCCCGACATCTCGAAGATGGCGATCTTGTCGGGCTGGCGGGCGGCCCAGAAGGCCGGGGCCATGCCGAGTTCGGCGGCGGCCTTCAGGGCGTTTGCGGAATCGTCGTCGAGCCGTCCAGTCATATGGCCTCCCTGCCGGCCGCGACGCTCTCGATGGCGTCTTCGTCGATGGCCGCGCCCCGGCAATATGGAGGACTAATGGTGCGAATGTCACTAGTCGGCTTCAGCTTCCGCACAGCGGAACTTGCACGCCTGCCATGGGCGGCCCACAAATCCCCCATGAGGACCGAAACGGCGCAGAAGCCTGGGCGCGCCCGGCTTTCCCCTGAGGTGCGGCGGGGCCAGATCCTCGACGCCGCCCAAGTCTTGCTCGTGGCCCATGGCGGATTGCCCCTGCCGCTGGAGGACCTGGCTCGCGCTGCCCAGGTCAGCAAGGCCCTGATCTATGCCTATTTCCCCCACCAGCACGATCTGGCCAACGCGCTGCTGGCCCGCCGGTTTGCGGCGCTGCTGGCTGCGGGCTTGGAGGATGCGGCGGCTCGGACGGACCTGTTCGAGGCCGCCCAAGCCTGCGCGGCGCTCTATTTCGAGGAGGTGGCCCAGGCGGGGCCTGTGGCGCACATCGTCCTGCGCGATCCCTTCATGGCGGGCCAGATTGATCCTACCCTCGCCGCCATCCGCGACCGCCTCGCCCGGCGGCTGGCGCGCACGGCGCGCCGGATGCTGCGCCTGTCGCCCCAGGAGGCGGTGGCGGCGCTCAGCCTGATGACCACCATCCCCGAAGAGGCTGGCCGCATGGTCCATGCCGGCGATCTGACCCAGGAGCGGGGACGCGAACTCACCACACGCCTGATCGGCTCGTCCCTTAGGGCGCTGACGCCAGACGCGGCCTAGCTGAGGCGCCCTAGCTACGGCCTTCGCGGACGATCTCGCGATTGCCGCCAGTGACGATGGCCAGGCTCAGCCGTTCGGCCATGGACAGGGGAATCTTCCTTTCCGCCAAGAGCCGCCCCGCCCGCAGGCAGACCGCGGTCAGCACCACCGTCGCGCCACGGGCCAGATCGGCCTCGACGCCGTAGCGGGTCTGCAGACGTTCGGTCATGCGCCGCCGGGAATAGCCGCTCTGGGCCTCCCGCTCGGCTCGCAAGCCCGCGCGAACCTCGGGGCTGTTGAGCAGCCGCTGGATCAGGGCGCCGCGCTGATCCACCTGGCGCAGATAGGCGAGCGTCGAGAGGGTGACGCGGGTCAGATTGTCCTGCCCTCGCTCGATCTCGGACTGGCGCTCATCATTCATGGCCGCCAGCTCCCGCCGGGCCAGCGCGGTCAGCAGGTCGGCCCGCCGGGGAAAGAGGTTGTGCGCCTGGGCTTCGCTGAGGCCGGTATCCCGCGCGACACGCTTCATGGTCGCCGCATGCAGGCCCTCGACCGTGATGATGGTCGCAGCCGCGGCCATCAGCTGGTCCTGGCGGGCCTCTGGCGACAGCCGGGTGCGGTCACGGCGCGCGCGGCCGGCCCGGGCTGAGAGATCGATCGCTGCGTCCATGCCCGTGGGCGCCGGCGGCAGGGGCGGCCGCTCGGCCTTCTGCGCATTCCAGTAGCCACGTCCGGGATAGGGCACCATCAGCCGGTCGCAGATCTTGGCCAAGCCGTTGCGGCTGATCCCCCACCGGGTGGCCAGGGTCGAAAGCGGCGTCGTCCAGACCTGCTCATAGAGCGCTTCCCGCGTCAGGCGGGGCGGCGCAGAACTCATCGTCTCATGTTGCGGCGCGGCCATGACCGCAAGGCTTACCCTGTCAGGCCGGCTTGGCCCAGAGGGGCGAGGAGGCCTTCATGAACCGGATCATGAAGGTGACTGTGGCCACGTCCTTGCCGGTCGCCGCGTCGGCGATGTCGACATCGTACCAGGCGTTCTCGGTCTTGGGGCTTTCAGTCAGCTTCAGCATGGTCGTCCGACCGACGTAGTCGCGACCGGCCTTGAGGGGCCCGTCCACGATGCGGATCTCCAAGGCGCCGAACAGACCCACGGACTGGTTCACCTTGGCCAGGACCGTGGGGCGGCTCATATGGGCCAGCTTGATGAGGTGAGAGGGGGGCAGGACCCCCTGGTCGTACATCGGCAGCCGCTCGGTAACGCGGCCCAGCGCCTTGTCCAGCGCCTCGACTTCGACCCGCATGGGGATGTCGGTGGTGACGTCGCCGACCTGGTATCCAGCCAGGATGCGCTGTGCGCCGGGCGAGGCTAGAGCCTGGGTGGCCATGCGCCGGGTCATCTCGGACTCCGCGTCTCGGGTCTCGCCGCTCGCTGTGCCGACGCAGACCTGATCGCCCTCCCGGTTGAACATGGTCAGCCGTGAACGGGGCGTGGCGGCCTCGACCACCGCCTTGACCTCTTCGCGATCCACCGTCGCCTGAGTGAAGTGGAGGGACATGTTCCCCCGGGCGAACCAGTCGGCGCCATAGGTCTCCACCAGCATGGGGGCGAACTGATCCATGTGGACCGAGCCGGGCACTGTGCCGCCCTTGAAGCCGAGCTTCGCGGCCACCTCGTCATTGTGGATCGAGCCAGGCGCCTGCTGGAAGCCGTTGTGGAGGCTGCGAAATTCCCCCTCGATGATCTTGCCGTGGATGGTGTCGCCCATGGCGCTCTCCCTGTCTCTTACGCTCAGCCTGTCTCTGACGCTCAGAATGCGCCCATCATCTCTTCGAAGTTGCGGCTGTAGAACCGCTCACGCTGATCATCGGTGATCTCGGCGAAGGTCCGCTCGAACCGGCCGATGGGGTCGGTGGTGCCTTCGGGGTGCGGGTAGTCGCTGGAGAACAGGAAGAGATCGGCGCCGGCGTCGGCGATCAGGTGGCCCACATCCTCGCCAGGGAAGGGGGTGAACTTGACGTGCTTGCGCATGTACTCCGACGGCTTCATGGCCAGGGCCTTGAGCTGCGGGTCGGTCTTGGAGAAGCTGCGATAGCCCAGATCGATCTGGCGCAGGAAGCCCGGAACCCAGGCCGCGCCGAACTCGATCACCCCGCCGCGCAGGTCCGGCACGCGGTCGAACAGCCCATCATAGACCATGGCCGCCAGGAACATCTGGGCCGAGAAGGGCAGGACGATGAAGTCCTGGAAGCGCAGGTTCTCGCCGCCCCCGTGCAGGTCCGGCGACCGCGGCTTGCCATTGTTATTGTACTGCTTGGGCAGGACCCGCGAGCCCTGGCCAATGTGCAGCATGAACGGGATGCGCTTCTTCGCCAGCAGCGACCAGAAGGGGTCGAGATCGGGATGGCCCGGTGAGCGCTCGCCAGCCGGCGTCGAGGGCACCCAGAAGGCGCCGCAGCCGAGATCGATGGCCTCCTGAGCGATTTCCACCGCCCGGTCGGGGTCGTCCAGCGGCACGAAGCCGACGCCGATCAGGCGCGGATCGGCGCAGAAGGCGGCCATGGCCCTGTTATGCGCCCGGGCGCCGGCGAAACGCACCTCCGGGTCCTCGGCGCCGCGGAAATGGGCCAGGGACGAGGTGGCGAAGACCAGCTGTCGGGAGAAGCCGAGTTCGTCGAGGGCGCGCTTGCGCTCTTCGGCGTCGAAGGCGCCATAGGCGATCCAGCCCTTGGGACCATCGACCAACTTCTCGGCCGCCAGCTTGGCGGCTGCGGGATCATCGGCGCGGGCCCGGGCGGCGGCTACCTGGGTCTCGACCCGCTCGGCCGACTTTCGCGCCTTCAGGTGGTCGAGCAGAGCGCCTTCGGCATGGGGGACCAGCCAGTCGCCGGGCTCCATCACATGGCTGTCGGCGTCATGAAAGACGCGTCCGCTGGCGTAGGGGGCCATGGGGTTTCCTCTCGACATGTTCTTTTTGACGAAGACACCAATACATAAGATCGGCAGCTTCGCAACCGGCGCCCCTGCGGGGGCCATGGGTCAAGCGGTCAAACGGTGGCCGGGCTCGTTGTTGACGATCGCACCAATCAAATCTACCCATTGCGCCATGACCGAGCTTGACGATCTGCGCGCCGCCGCCCGCGCCTGGGTGGCGGACAACTTCCCCAGGGAATTGGCCGGCCGCGCGCCGGTCATGGGTCAACGGGACCTTGACGACACCGCAGCGCTTGAAGCCTGGAAGACCCGCCTGTGCGCCAAGGGCTGGGGCGTGCCCACCTGGCCTGTGGAATATGGCGGAGGCGGGCTGTCTCCGGCGGGGGCGAAGGTGATCCGCGAGGAGATCCGCAAGGCCGGCGGCTGGAACCCCATTGGCTGGAGCATGGGGGTGCGGATGTTCGGTCCCACCTTGCTGGAATATGGAACCGAGGCGCAGAAGCAGCGGCATCTCCCGTCCATCGCCCGTGGCGAAACCCGCTGGTGCCAGGGCTATTCAGAGCCGGGCGCAGGCTCGGACCTGGCGTCGCTGCAGACAAGGGCGCAGGACGCCGGCGACCACTTCGTCGTCAACGGTCAGAAGATCTGGACCTCGGGCGCGCAATACGCCGACTGGTGCTTCTGCCTCGTGCGCACCGATCCGACCCGGAAGCATGAGGGCATCAGCTTCCTGATGATCGACATGGGCTCGCCGGGAATTGAGGTGCGGCCCATCCAGTTGATCTCGGGGTCTTCACCCTTCTGCGAGACCTTCTTCACCGATGTGAGGGTCCCCAAAGAGAACCTGCTGGGTCCGCTTAACGGCGGCTGGACAGTGGGCAAGCGCCTCCTGCAGTACGAGCGCCAGCGCAGCGACGACGCGCCCGCCCGCCCGGGGGAAGCGCGACCGCTCAACGAGGTGGCCGTCGAAATTCTCGGGCTGGACGCTGCGGGCTGTCTGGCTGACCCTGATCTGCGCCCCAGACTCACCGAACACCTGATGGACCGCAGGCTGCTGCGCCTGACCATGGATCGCGCCGCGGCGGACGCCAAAGGGGCGGGACCAAGCGCGGCGACGTCGATCCTGAAGAACGTCTCCTCGGTGGTGAACCAGACCCGGGCCGAACTGCTGCTGGAGATCTATGGCCTGGGCGGGCTCGGCTGGGAGGGCGAAGACTTTGATCCAGACGCCCTGGCCAACACCCGCGAATGGCTCTCGGGCAAGGCCTCGACCATCTATGCCGGGTCCTATGAGATCCAGAACAACATCATATCCAAGCGCATTCTGGCTCTGCCCGATCCCGCCAGCGCAGCGGCCTGACCTCACAAGAAATCGCCAGCCTAGGGGACGAGATGGACTTCATTGGCGAGAAGACGGCTGACGGCGTCACCCGGCGGGAGTTCCGCCTGCAGGTGGGCGGCGACACGGTGCCGGGCTGCGTCTGGGCGCCCGAAGGCGCGAAGGGCGCGCGGCCCTTGATCCTGCTGGGCCACGGGGGCTCACAGCACAAGAAGGCGGCCAATATCGCCGGAGCCGCCGTCACTCACGCCCAGACGTTGGGCTATGCGACCGTGGCCATCGATGCGCCGGGCCATGGCGACCGCATCAGCCGCGAGGCCGCCGAAAAGGGCCGCGCCGCAGCCCTGGCCGCCGGCCGCGCCGCCCAGGAGGGCAAGCGCCCCGAAGGCGGTGAGCGGCCAAAGCTTTCCCGCGACCCCGAGACGGTCGCCAAGGTGACCGCCGAATGGAAGGCCACCCTGGACGCCGCCCAGGGGCTCGACTTCATCGGCTCAGACCACAAGGTCGGCTATTGGGGCGTCTCCATGGGGACGCGGTTCGGCGTGCCGTTCGTGGCCGAGGAGCCCCGGATCGCCTGCGCCATCTTCGGCCTATTCGGGGTCTTTCCAGGGCTTGAGGACCACAAGGCCGCCGCCGAGCAAATCCAGATCCCGCTGATGTTCGTCTACCAGTGGGAGGACGAGCTGATGAAGCGCGACCAGGGCCTCGCCCTGTTCGACGCCTTCGGTTCGACCGAGAAGACCCTGCACGTCAATCCGGGGCGCCATGTGGAGATTCCCGCCCATGAGCGCGACTCCTGGCTGCCCTTCTGGAAGCGTCATCTGGGTCAGGCCTGACCCCGAGGGTCAGGCTGCGGCGGCGCTCGTCTCAGCCATGGCCCGGGCGACCGCTTCAGCGATCTTGATGCCGTCGATCGCCGCCGAATAGATCCCCCCGGCATAGCCGGCGCCTTCGCCGGCGGGGAACAGGCCCCGCACGTTGAGGCTCTGGAAGCTCGCATCGCGGGTAATGCGGACGGGCGACGAGGTGCGGGTCTCGACCCCGGTCAACAGGGCGTCGGAGTCGTCATAGCGGGGGATTTTGCGGCCGAAGACGGGCAGGGCCTCGCGCATGGCCTCGATCGCATAGTCAGGCATCAGTGGCGCAAGGTCGGTGGGCCGCACGCCGGGGCGATAGCTGGGGGTGACGGGCCCGAGGGCGGTCGAAGCCTGTCCAGCCATGAAGTCACCCAGCCTTTGGCCCGGGGCGAAATAGTCGCTCCCCCCCGCGACGAAGGCCCGGGCCTCCAGGTCGCGCTGAAGTTCGATTCCGGCCAGGGGATGGTCGCTGCCATAGTCGGCCGGCGAAATCCCGACCACGAAGCCGGCGTTGGCGTTGCGTTCGTTGCGCGAATACTGGCTCATCCCATTGGTGACCAGACGCCCAGGCTCAGAGGCCGCGGCCACCACAGTGCCGCCAGGGCACATGCAGAAGCTGTAGACCGTCCGGCCATTGGCGCAGGGGTGCGAGAGGGAATAGGCCGCAGCCCCCAGGTCTGGATGGCCGGCGCAGGGTCCGAACATCGCCTGGTCGATCCAGGATTGCGGATGCTCGATGCGGAAGCCGATCGAGAAGGGCTTGGCCTCGATGTGAACGCCCCGGTCGTAGAGCGACTGGAAGGTGTCGCGGGAGGAGTGGCCGATGGCGAGGACCACCTGATCGGCCTCCAGAAACTCGCCGGTGTGCAGGTGAACGCCCCGCACCCGATGGCCGCCATCAGCGCCGCGATCCAGCTCCAGATCGGTGACCCGCTGCTGAAAGCGGTACTCGCCACCCAGGGCCTCGATCTTGGCGCGCATGGCCTCGACCATGGTCACCAGCCGAAAGGTGCCAATATGCGGATGGGCCTCGGTGAGAATCTCCGCTGGCGCGCCCGCCGCCACGAACTCGGTGAGCACCTTGCGGCCGAGGAAGCGGGGGTCCTTGATCTGGCTATAGAGCTTGCCGTCGGAAAAGGTGCCGGCCCCGCCCTCGCCGTATTGGACGTTGGATTCGGGGTTCAGCTCGCTGCGCCGCCAGAGCGCCCAGGTGTCCTTGGTCCGCTCCCGCACCACCTTGCCGCGATCCAGGATGATGGGCCGAAATCCCATCTCCGCCAGGATCAGACCGGCGAACAGGCCACAGGGTCCGGCGCCGATGACCACGGGGCGCAGGCGCCCTGGGGGCGGGCTTGAGGTCACGTGGCGATAGCTGGTGTCGGGCGCCAGCCGGATGTGCGGGTCATCGGCCAGTCTCTGGCGAATGCTGGCTTCATCCTTCACGTCCACGTCGACGATATAGACCTTGAGGATCGCTGACTTGCGCCGGGCGTCATGGGCCCGCTTCCAGACCGACCAGCTCTTCAGATCGGCCTCTTCCACGCCGAGCCGCGCCGCGATGGCCGCCGGCAGGGCGGCTGGGGCATGATCCAGGGGCAGTTTGAGTTCGGAGATCCGCAGCATCCCGCTCCCTTTAGCCCCTCGGCGCTACTTATGCATCCGCTGCGGTAGCAAGGGGCTTCGGGAGAGCGGAGACCCCGGCCGCGACGACGGTCCCGGCCTGCCGACGAAGGTCCTCAGTCGTGGCGCCGCCGTCAGGCGCCCAGCCGGGAGCGGCGAAAAGATAGCCCACCACCGCCTTCGGGGAGCGCGCCTTGCGAAGATCTTTGATCAGTCCGATCCAGCCATGCAACTCGACATAAAATGGGTTGTAGGAGCGCAGGGGGGTGACGAGGCCAAAGTCACAGGGCTCATCGTCCCGCTCGGGTACAAAGGTCCCGAACAGCCTGTCAAAGATGATGAGGACGCCGCCATAGTTGGCGTCGAGATAGTTCAGATTGCGGGCGTGGTGCACCCGATGGTGCGATGGCGTGTTCAGCACCCATTCCAGAGGCCCCAGCCGCGGGATCGTCTCGGAGTGAATCCAGAACTGATAGAGCAGGTTCAAGGTGAGGCTGAAGAGCACTACCGCCGGGTCGAAGCCCAGGAAGGCCAGGGGGACGTAGAACACTGTGGCCCCCGCGATGCGACTGGTTATGCCCAACCGGAAGGCCGCAGCGAAAGAGATCTGTTCAGGGGAATGATGCACGGCATGGGTGGCCCAGAACCAGCGGATGCGGTGGCTGGCCCGGTGGAACCAGTAGTAACAGAACTCCTGGCCCAGGAAGAGCAGGGGAAACTGCCACAACCGATCGAGTTCAAAGTCGAGGATCCGGTGCTCGTAGGCGAACGCAAGGAGCGGCGCCGCCAGGCCTACGGGCGCGACAAAGCGCATGAGGATCGTGCCAGCCAGGTCGAACATCGAGACCCCGAACGCGCGCCAGTCATAGTCTCCCCGGCGCAGGCTCCAGATCACACCCTCCGCGATGGCCACCAGGACCAGAACGCCGACGATGGGCAGCAGGATGGTAGACATGGCACGACCCTTGTGATGGACCGCCGCAGACGATAATTGAGAAATCCTCAGGTTTGCATTCGCTTTTGCCGTTCCTCGACACTAGGATTCGCCCGTGTCGAAAGCTTTTGAATTTACAAGAAAAAAGACGAAACAGAGGCGCGCCGCCGTAACCGTGGCGACCCTGATCGAGGCCGGATTTCAGATTCTAGAGCGAGACGGACCAGAGCGTTTCGGCACCACCGCAGTGGCCGAACGAGCCGGGGTCAGCATCGGCACCCTCTACCAATACTTCGGCAACAAGGACGAACTGCTCAAGGCCATGGCCCGGCAGGAAGTTTCAGAGCTGCTTCAAGGCGTCGCCCGAGCGTTCGAGGCGTCTCCTCAAGGCTCTCGGGCGAGGCCTGTCGTGCGGATAATTCTCCGCACTTTCTGGGATGCGCCTCCTGATCGCCAGGCGGCGTTTCCGCTGCTGCTTCGCTATGTGGCTCGAGCCGATCTCATGCGAGAGGTGAAGGCGTTTACCGCGGGACTTGGTCGTGACCTGGCGCTCCGCCAGTCCCTCTCAGACGAGGCCGCCTTTGTTCTGACGCGCGCGGTGCTAGGCGTGGTCAGCGCAGCGGTCAGCGAGCCGCACAACCTGGACCGTCAGAAATTGGAGGACGAGTTGGTGCATTTGATCCTGCGCTATCTCAACCTGGGAGGCGCCCCGCAGGCGGTGGGAAAGGCTGGAGCCAGGGCGTGAAGCCAGGGCGTCGGCGTCGACGTAACTACTGCGACCCCGTGCCCCCAGGAGCCCCTATCGTGAAACCTGTTTCCGCCGCCGCCATGGCCAGTCTGATTGTTGTTGGGTCAGCAACCCTAGGCCACGCCACTGAACCGCCGACCGCTGGCCCCCTGTCCGTCGACGGCTTCTATTCCGGTGTCTGGTATGAACAGGCCCGCACCCCCACCAGCCTGACCCGTGGCTGCGAACACGCCACCACCACCTATGGCCGGACAGATGAAGGCCAGATCGCCGTCACCGACGCCTGCCGCCAGGGTGGGGCGGAGGGGCGAGAGCGCGCCCTGTCTGGGGTCGGGGTGATTCAGGACCCGGGCCAGAACGCCGAGCTTGCCGTTCGCTACCGCTTTGGCCCCTTCCGACCCAGCCGCACCTACCGGGTCATCGCCCATGCGCCGGATGGTCAGTGGTTCGTCTCCGCGGAGCCTGGCTTTGAGAAGATCTACATGTTCAGCCGGCCCACGGCCCTGCCGGTCCCGGAGATCGAGGCCCAGATCGCCGCCGTCCGCGCCATGGGCTACGCCGGAGAGGTGGAAATTCTGGCGACGCCAGGGCGTCCAGCCACAGACTGAACCTCAAGCGGCTCTGTCTGATCGCATCAAGGTCTGAGTTCTCTTTAGGCCCGAACACCCAGGGAGGCGGCCAGGGCCCGCTCGACCCGGGCCACCACGCGGTCTTCATCGGCGCCTTGCGCCCAGCGGGCGTAGACGCTGGCCAGGGACCGGGCGTGGTGATCCTGCAGGCGCACGCCCGCCGCGTCATAGGCCCGGCGCACCGCCGAACAGAACCGGTCTTCCAAGGTCACGTCATCTGTCCCCATGGGCAGAGCCGTGGGGCGCTTTGCCAAACAGGGGGTTAATTTCTGAGGCGGATTAGCCGCCGGAGGCCTTGCGGCGGTCGCGGGTGAAGCCGCCTTCGCCGTGCTTGCCGAGGCTGACGAACTCAGCGTCGCCGGCCTTGTGCACGAACTGCTCGGCCACCAGCCAGGCCTTGACGGGGCGCAGCGTGCCCAGGCATCCGCCGATCATGGCCGGAAAGGCCACGGCGATCTGGGCCCAGATCGGCGGCTGGGCCATGACCGCCCAGATGGCCCAGAGCGTCGTCACCACGACACCGACGCCGCTCATCACAAAGAAGGCCGGGCCATCGGCCGGGTCAGCGAATCCATAGTCCAGGCCGCACTGGTCACAGCGTTCGGCCAAGGTCAGATAGCCCTTGAAGAGCTTGCCCTGGCCGCAGTTGGGACAGCGGCAGCGAAGGCCGGCGCTGAGACTCGATGGGGGGTGGGGATTGGTCATGGTGATCCTGTCTTAGCAGGCCGGGCGCTTTAGGTGCAATTGCACTAAAGTCGCGGGGCCGGTCAGGTCAGCAGGCCTGCTCCATAGAGGGCGAGGCCGGCGGCCGCGCAGCCCAGCAGCAGCGGGACGACGCCGATCCGGAAGGCGAAAGCCGCGACGGCCGCGGCGAGTGTCAGCCCCAGGCTGGCCAGGTTCACGGAGCTCAAGACAGGCAGGTTCAAGGCGACCCAGGACGGCCCGGCGTCGCGCATTTGGGCGAACAGAACGTGAAGCGCAAACCAGAGGGCGAGGTTGAGGATCACGCCGACGACCGCCGCGGTGATCGTCGCCAGGGCGGCGTTCAGGGCGCGGGCGCTGCGCAGGGCTTCGACGAAGGGCGCGCCGAGGAAGATCCACAGGAAGCAGGGCGTAAAGGTCACCCAGGTGGTGAGCATACCGCCCAGCACGCCGGCCCAGAGCGGATCGAGCCCGGTGGCGTTGCGCGCCGCCCCAAGGAAACCCACGAACTGGGTGACCATGATCAATGGGCCCGGCGTGGTCTCGGCCAGGGCCAGGCCGTCCAGCATCTCGCCGGGCCTCAACCAGCCATAGGTCTGCACCGCCTCCTGGGCGACATAGGCCAGCACGGCATAGGCGCCGCCGAAGGTGACGACGGCCATTTTGGTGAAGAACACCGCGATCTGGGTGAAGACGTTGTCCCAGCCCAGCGTCAGCCCCAGGGCCAGGACCGGCGCGAGCCATAGCAGAAGGATCACCGCCGCCATCCGCAGGGCCCAGGCGAGGTTGGGTTTGGTATGCTCTGGCTGGGACTCTCCCAGAACGGTCTCGATGTCGGCTACGCCGCCGGCCGCCACGTCCCCATGACCGCCGCCGATGGAAAACCCGGGCAGCCCGGCCCGCGCCCCGAAGAAGCCGATCAGGCCGGCGGCGAGGATGATCAGGGGGAAGGCGACGCCAAAGACGGCGATGGCCAGAAAGGCGGCCGCGGCCACGGCCATCAGGGTTCTATTGCGCAAGGCCCGGCCGCCGATCCGCAGCAAGGCCTGGACGACGATCACCAGAACCGCCGATTTCAATCCGAAGAAGATCGCCGCCACAGGGCCGACCTCGCCCAGCATCATATAGAGGATGCTCAGGCCCATGATCGCCACGAAGCCTGGCAGGACAAACAGCAGGCCCGCGACCAGGCCGCCCAGGGTTCTGTGCATCAGCCAGCCGATATAGATGGCCAGTTGCTGCGCCTCTGGGCCTGGCAGCAGCATGCAGTAGTTGAGCGCATGCAGGAATCGCTGCTCGCCCAGCCAGCGCTTCTCCTCCACCAGGATGCGATGCATCACCGCGATCTGGCCGGCCGGTCCGCCGAAGGAGAGGGCGGCGATGCGGCTCCAGACCTTCAGAGCCTCTGAAAAGGGGACAGGACCTGTCGGCGGCCGGATCGGGCTGGCTTGGGTCATGCTGGCTGGCTCCGGGGCGGGTGGCCCATCCCTACGAGAATTTCCGCCCAGCGGCGAGGGCGGAGCAAGGGGTCATTGCGAAGGGTTCTCAATGGCTCTAAGTCTCTGTCCGATCAGAGGAGCCATGTCCGTGACCCCACGCTTGACCATCTTCGCCACACTCGCCGCCACTCTGGCGCTATCGGCCTGCGGCCAATCTCCGGAGCCGACGGCAGACGGTCAGGCCGCGGCGGCCGGCGAGGTCAATGTCTATAGCGCCCGCCACTATGACGTGGACCAGAAGATCTATGAGATGTTCACAGAGGCCACCGGCATCAGGGTCAATCGGATCGAGGGCTCAGCGCCGCAGTTGATCGCGCGGATGCAGAGCGAGGGGGCGGCCAGCCCTGCCGACGTGTTTGTCGCCGCCGATGCGGGCGCCCTGTGGCGCGCTCAAGAGGCCGGACTTCTGGCGAGCGTCAACTCCGAGGCTTTGAACGCCGCCGTGCCGGAGAACCTGCGGGAACCGGAGGGTCGCTGGTTCGGCTTCCAGCGCCGGGCGCGGGTCGTGGCATATGATGCCGCCAAGGTGCAGCCCGCCGAGATCGAAACCTACGAGGCGGTCGCCAGCCCCCGGTTCCGCGGCAAGCTGTGTGTCCGCTCGTCAGACAACGTCTACAACCTGTCCCTGGTGGGGGCGTTGATCGAGGCCTGGGGCCCGGAAAAAACCGCCGAGTGGGCCAGGGGCATCGTCGCAAACCTCGCCCGCCAGCCTGAAGGCGGAGACCGCGACCAGATTCGCGCCGTCGGCGCCGGGGTGTGCGAAATCGCCCTGACCAACAGCTACTATTATATCCGTATGGCCGCTGGCGATGACGCGGGCGATCGCAGCGTGACCGAGAAGGTCAAGCTGGCCTTCCCGTCGCTCGAGGGCCAGGGCGCCCATGTGAACATTTCCGGCGGCGGCGTCGCGGCGAACGCCCCGAACCGGGAGGCGGCGATTCGGTTCCTGGAATTCCTGGCCTCGCCTGAAGCCCAGACGCTGGTCTCGCAGGAGAACGGCGAATATCCCGCCAGCCCCGGCGTGGCCGTGCCGGCGCCGACCAACGCCTATGCCGACTTTACCGCCCACCCCATGTCCGTGGCCACCTATGGGCCGCGCCAGGCTGAGGCCCAGGCCTTGATGACGGCGGCGGGGTGGCGATAGCCACGACCTCGACCCCAGGGCGTGAGCCACGCAGGCCTGCGCGGCGACCGGGACTGCTCAGCCTGCTGGCGGGCCTGGCGGCTGTGGTCGCTATCCTGCCGCTGGTCGGCGTCGCCGCCGCTGCGCTGAGCGGTGAGACCGCCGCCATCCCGGCCCGGGACATCGCCCGCTATGCGATGACCTCTGCGGTGCTCGCGACCCTGGTGGCTGCGGCCACCGGCGCCTTGGGGTCTCTCGCCGCCTGGCTGGTGGTCATGCACCGGTTTCCCGGAAGGGACATCTTCGCCTGGGCGCTCGCCCTGCCGCTGGCGGCGCCGGCCTTTGCGGTGGCCTACGCCTATGCTGACCTGTTCGACGTCGCCGGTGATCTGCGGATCTGGATGCGGGCGGCGCTGGGCTTCGATCTGCCGTTTGAAATGCGCAGCATTCCCGGCGCGGCCTTCGTCCTGACCTGCGCCTTCTATCCCTATGTCTATCTGGCCATGCGTGCGGCCTTCGTGAACCAGTCGGCGCAGGCGCTGGAGGCGGCCCGGGCCCTGGGCTGCACCTCGCGGCAGGCCTTCCTGCGCGTGGCCCTGCCCCTGGCCCGCCCGGCCCTGGCGGCGGGAGTGGCGCTGGCCGTAATGGAGACCCTGGCCGACTATGGCGCCGTCCAGTTCCTGAGCGTCCAGACCCTGACCACCGGCGTGGTGCGGGCCTGGTTCGTGTTCGGCTCCCTTACCTCTGCGGCCCAGTTCGCCCTGCCGCTGCTGGGCGCCGCGGCGCTGCTGCTATGGATCGAGCGATGGGGGCGGGGCGGGCGCGGCTATGAGAGCGCCAACGCCCGCTGGCGACCGCTGCCGTTGACCGACCTCAGGGGCGGCAAGGGGGCGCTGGCCGCTCTGTTCTGTCTGACCCTTATCGCCCTCGGCCTGCTGCTGCCGGCAGGCTGGCTGGCTATCGCCTTTCTGAATGTGAGCCCTGACTGGCCGCGGCTGATCCAGGCCGGGACCCATTCCCTGACCCTCGCCCTGGTAGGGGCTGGCGTCACTGTGGCGCTGGCCACAGCCCTGGCCCTTGGTGCGGCCCGTGTCCCGCATCTGGCGAGGCTGGCCAGTCTGGGCTATGCGACCCCCGGGGCCGTCATGGCCATCGGCCTGCTGGTCCCCGCAGCCCTGGTCTGGCGTCTGGCCCCGGGCGCCGCCCAGGGGTTTGGCGCGGGCCTCATCATGCTGGTCTACGCCTATGCCGCCCGGCTGATGGCCGCGGCCCTGGAGCCCATTGATGCCGGTTTGTCCCGCGTGACCCCCTCCATGGTGCAGGCCGCCCGGACCCTGGGGCGTAGTCCGCCCGGTGCGGCGTGGAGCGTGCAGCTTCCCATCGCCCGCGGGGCTCTGCTGACGGCCGGCCTGGTGGTGTTCATCGATATTCTGAAGGAGTTGCCCGCGACCCTCATCCTGCGGCCCTTCAACTTCGACACCCTGGCGGTGATCGCCGACAACTATGCCCGGGACGAGCGCCTGGCGAACGCCGGCTGGCCGGCCCTGCTGATCGTGCTGATCGCCCTGCCGGCGGTGATCTGGCTGACCCGCAAGATCGCCGCCTCCCGGCCAGGAGATGGCGCATGAGCGACGCCGCAGCCCTCGTGGTCCGGGGGGTGTCCAAGGCCTATGGGGCGCGGTCGGCGGTCACGGCGGCCGACATGACCTTGCGCCAGGGCAAGATCACCTGCCTGCTGGGCCCGTCGGGTTGCGGCAAGAGCACCCTGCTGCGCCTGATCGCAGGTCTGGAGACCCCTGACGCCGGGGAGATCGAGGCCGGCGGCCGACCGCTCTCAGGGCCTGGATGGGCCGTGCCGCCAGAAGACCGTGGCATCGGCCTGGTCTTCCAGGACTATGCGCTGTTTCCGCACATGACCGCCCTGCAGAACGTGGCCTTCGGGTTGCGGGCCTTGCCGGCGGCGAGGCGTCGGGCCCACGCCCAGGCGATGCTCGAGGCCGTTCAACTAGGCTCCCGCGGCGGGGCCTGGCCCCACGCCCTGTCTGGCGGGGAACAACAGCGGGTGGCCCTGGCGCGGGCCCTGGCCCGGAGTCCTGACATCCTGCTGTTGGACGAACCCTTCTCCGGCCTCGACGCCCACCTGAAGGGGGAGGTGCGTCTGTCGCTGACCGAGGCCCTGCGGGCGGCCGGGGCCACCGTCCTGGTGGTCACGCACGACGCCCGCGAAGCCCTGCTGATGGCCGATGACCTGGTGCTGATGCATCAGGGTCGGATCATCCAGGCCGGCGCCCCCCGGGCCTGCTATCTCGACCCCGTATCTCCCGAGGCCGCCCGGTTGCTGGGGGAGGTGAACCTGATCTCCGGCCAGGTTGTGGCCGGCGTCGCCCAGACACCCTTCGGACCCATGCCGGCGGGCGGCTGCGCCGATGGTCCAGCGGTGGTCATGGTGCGACCGGAGGGCTTTCAGCTCGTCCAAGAGGGCGCCGCCGCGCAGGTCGCCCACGTCCGGTTCGGCGGGAGCTACCACGAAATCCAGCTGGAGGCGGACGGCCACCGGGCCCACATGCACCTCGCCGGGGGCGCTCCTGAGGCTGGCGAGAGCGTCACCGTGCGCCTCGATCCTGACCTGGCCCGGGTCTTCCCCGAGACATCGGCCTGAGCGCCTAGCGTCTTCGGTAGAGGCGGCCCCAGACGACGGCGGCGAGGGGAATGCTCAGCGCAGCCCAGGAGAGCCAGTCGCCCGGACCATTGGTCATCAGGGCGGCGATGAGGCCGACTCCGCTGGCTACTAGGATCATCAGCGGGGCGGCGAAGGTGCGCCACAGATTGGCGCGGCCGGAGGTTCGGCTCATGCGCATTCCGCTGGGGACATGGCGGGCTTGTCGCGAAGCTGGGCGACCACGGGATCGCTTGCAGGGGCGCGCCGCCGGCTCAGCCAGAGATAAATCCCGCTGACCAGGATCACGACGGCGGCGATGTCGAGCAGGGCCCAGAGAACCTTCAGGGGCAGACCCCCATAGTCGCCGAAGTGCAGGGGGCCAGAAAACAACAGGGCTTGGGCGTACCAGGGCATCGGACGGATGGCGGTCAGTTCGCCGGTCTGGGCGTCGATCAGGGCCGGGGTCAGCAGGTGCTTGGTGAGCGACGAGTCGCCCTGCATGAAGACGGCGTAGTGATGCTGGGTCGAATAGGCCACGCCTGGAAAGGCGACGAACTGGACGCGCATGCCCGGGGCGGCGGCGAGCGCGGTGTCGATGGCGTCCTGGATCGACGCCTCGGCGCGGGCCGGGGGCAGATCTCGATAGGGGGCGGTCATCTGGGCGAGCTGGTCGGCCTGCCAAAGCTGAATGATCGGCTGGGACAGGGTGTTGATCGTGCCCGTCAGCGCCACGACGCTCAGCCAGGCCACGGTCACCACCCCGAGCAGGTTGTGATAGTCGAGCCACATGACGCGGGTCGACCGCGAGATCCGCACCACCCCGAAGTCCAGTTTGCGCATGAACGGCGCGTAGAGGACCACCCCGGAGACGATGGCGGCGAACACCACGAGCCCCATGAAGCCTAGGAACAGCATGCCGGGCAGGCCCATGAACATCTCGATATGCAGGGTCAGCAGGACATCCATCAGGCCGCCCTCAGGGCGCGGCGGCAGCGGTTTGGCGCTGGTCCAGTCGAAGGACGCGAAGTGCATGTCGGCATTTGCGGCGTCTGGGCTGGGTCCTGTGGTGATGCTCACCACGGGTCGGGTCTCGTCGAAGCTGAGATAGAGGGGGACCTCAGCCTCCCGCGCCGCCAGGGCGACAGCCAGCATTCTGTCGAGGCTTAGGGTCGGGGCGCCCAGCGGCGGCGCCTCATAGGTCCCGTGGGTCCCGAGAGCCTCGTCGATCTCGTGATGGAAAATCAGCGGCAGGCCGGTGAGGCAGAGCATCAGCATGAAGGCCGTCGAGACGAGGCTGGTCCACTTATGGACCACAGACCAGGTGCGGACGGTGTTTCGGGTCATACGGCAGCTTGCGACAGGGGTGCGGTTGCGAATTGCTTTCAACTATCCGGCTCGGTGCAGGGACGCAACGCGCCATGCCCGTCTCGCCCGTGCGAGCCGCCACGGATCAGAAATCCACCAGGGCTGACACGGAGAAGGTCCGCGCCCAGATCCAGGTATGGCGCTGGCGGATGGCCGTCAGTATAGGGAGGAATGCCCGCCCGCAGATCTGTTCATGCCATCTGGATGGCCACCGCTCTCAGCCTCATCGCCGCCGAGGCGAGCGCCCAGAGCGCCCTGTCCCCGGAGGTCGCCGCCCTGATCGAGGCTCAGGCGGCGAAAATCCGAGACCTGGAGGCGCGGCTGGCCCGCCTGGAAGCGCGCAGGGACGTGGCCGCCCTCGTCGCCGAGCCCGCCCCCAGTGTCGCCGCAGAGGCGGCGGCGCCGCTCGGCCTCGCCACGAGAACAGACTCGCCGGTGGCGGCTGTCGCCTCGAAGCCGGCAGGCCTCTCGCCGCCCACCATGCGAGGGCGGGCCCAGTTCGACGCCCTGGTCTACAACAATGACGAAGGCTCGCAGAGCACGGGCACCGAGGTGCGCCGGTTTCGCCTGGGGGCCAAGGGCGACCTGAGCGACCAGTTGTCCTATGTGGCCGAGGCCGACTTCGGCGGGGCCGAGGTGTCGCTCCAGGACGTGATGCTGACCTATGAACTGGCGGAGGGCAGGACGCTTTCGGTCGGATACTTCAAGCCCCCGATCACCCTCGATGAGCTCACCTCCAGCAATGAAACCGTCTTCCTGGAGCGGTCGGCCTACGCCTCCACCTTTGCGCCGGGGCGGCGCGTGGGCGTGGCCGCCCGCGCCTGGGGTGAACAGTGGGGCGTCAGCGGCGGTCTGTTTGGAGAGACCGAAGACAGCGACCTCGACACCGAGCGGGAGGAGGCCTGGCTGGCGGCCGCCCGTGGTTATGTGGACCTGCTGGGCGGGGAGCCTGCCCTCCACCTGGGGCTGTCGGTCTATCATACCCGGCTGCCGGACCGGGGACCGGGGGTCTGGCTTCGGGTGCGCCCCGAGACCGGGCGCGCCCCGCGGGTGTTGGACACCGGCGCTTTCATCGCCCAGGAAGGGACCTTCGCCGGCCTTGAGTTTGGGTACGGGTCCGGACCTTTGACCCTGCAGGCCGAGGGCGGCGGCGTCGACTATGCCGGCGCGATCTCCGGCCCTGATTTCGGGGGGTGGTCAGCCCAGGCTGCCTGGCGCTGGACCGGTGAGTCCCGCCCCTACGATATCGAAAACGGCGTCTTTGGCCGGATCAGGCCGACCCGGCCGCTGGGTCAGGGGGGCTTCGGCGCGCTGGAGACCGGCCTGCGGGTCAGCCACCTCGATCTTGCGGACGAGACCGTCGATGGCGGCAGCATGACGACCTACGGTCTGGTGGTGAACTGGCTGCCGATCACCCGGCTGCGCCTGTCGGCCAATCTAATCCAGGCTAGGATCGAGCGTTTGCGCGCCGCGCCTGTGGACGAGACCCTGCTGACCCTCCGCACCGCCATCGACTGGTAGGGTTTCAGCGGAACTCTGCACCTTTCAGGACCGTTGGGTTTGAAAGGAGACCACCATGTTAAATTTGAGTTGGGAGATCTTCTTCCCCATCGGCGCGGCCCTACTGGGTCTCGCTATCGCCTACGGCCTATTTCGCTACGCCCGTCGAGACCGCCGCAACGACGCCATCACCGAGCAGGCGACGCGGGAGGAGTATCGCCATCCCGAGCGTTATGAGCGGACCGAGGATGAGTTTCGCGACAAGGTTCGCCCGACCTGATCGCCCTGCGTTAACCTTGACCATAAACCGCATCTCAAGCCCTCCGCGCCATTTTCGGCGAGACAGGGGGCTTGATGAACACTCGGCGGCATCTACCAAGCGCGAACCTCAAGGCTGATGATCTGTCGGACCTGAAGGTGTTGGTCGTCGACGATCACACCAACACGGTCCGCCTGATTGTCGACGTGCTGCGCGCGGCAGGGATCGGCGCGGTGTTTTCCGCGGCGGAGGGGTTGAGCGCCCGGCAGGTGCTCGCCCGGGAAGAACCCGATGTCGTCTTCACTGACTGGCGTATGCCCCTGATGGACGGCCTGGAGCTCACCCGTTCCATCCGCGCGGCGGCGGTCGCCCGTGATCGCAGCGTCCCAAACCCCGCCATCCCGGTGATCATGGTCACCGGCCATCGAAGCGCCGCCGAGGTCGAGGTCGCCCGGGAGGCTGGCGTCAATGAGTTCGTGATGAAGCCGTTCACCCCGGCGGCCCTGCTGTCGCGGCTCCAGGCGGTATTGACCCAGCCCCGCAGCTTCATCGTCAGCGCCAACTATCTGGGGCCTGACCGGCGCCGGAAGGCCGAGATCAGCTATGCTGGGCCCCTGCGGCGGACCAGCGACCCCGATGAGGTGGTGGACGTGGTGGAGCGCCAGGCGGCGCGTGAAACCATCAGCGTCGAGCTGGAGGCCATGCGTCGGCTGATCGCCGCGCGCGGTGGCGTCGATCGGGCCACGCTTCAGATGACCTATCGGGTGATGCAGCACACCCGCTTCCGCGCTCGCCAGGTACGTGACCGGATGCTGGAGCGCGCCACCGACGACCTGCTGGCCTATGCCGCCGAGGTCGGTGGGATGGAGCACTGTGAGTCTGATATCGTTGAAGCCCACCTCTCGGTTCTGGGCCAGATCCTGGAAGGCGACGATCATGACGCGGTCGGCGCGGCCAAGCAGGTGCGGGGACTAGAGGCTCTGATCCGCCGGAAGCGCGCCGCCCGCCAGATCCTTGCGGCCTGATCTCGCCCTGGCGCATGCCTTCGTCTAGGAGGGGGCATGGCTGAAGCTTTTAACGATCTGATCCTGCCGGCTGAAAAGGCTGAGCGCTATGCTCTCCTCGCCGAGGAGATCGCCGCGGTGCTCGACGGCGAACCCAATCTCACCGCCCGCATGGCGACGGTGGCCTCAATGCTCGCCGCCAGCTTCGACCACTTTTTCTGGACGGGCTTCTACGTGGTCGACCCCGACAAGCCCCGGGAACTGGTGGTGGGCCCCTACCAGGGCACGCTCGGCTGTCTGCGCATTGCCTTTGGTCGTGGCGTCTGCGGAGCGGCCGCCGAATCCGGCCAGACCCAGGTCGTCGAGGATGTCCACGCCTTCCCTGGACATATCGCCTGTGACGCCAGGTCGGCTAGCGAGATCGTCGTTCCAGTGTTCGACGGCGCGGGCCGTCTCATTGGCGTGCTTGACGTCGATTCAGACCAGAAGTCGGCCTTCGACGAGATGGACGCCTCCTGGTTGCAAACTATTGTTCATAAAGCGTTTTCCATAGCGAGAACGGCCTGAGGCTTGCAGCGTTTCCACCAGCCGTCTCTCCCCGGGACGGCCCGAGCGGATTCACTGATGTCACCTAGCCAAACCCTGCACCCGGCCAATCTCTGCAGCGACGACATCGCTGCCTGGCGGACCATCGCTGCGGCCGAACCGGCCTTCGCCTCGCCATTGCTGGGGCCAGACTTCGCCTTGGCCGTGGGCGCCGTGAGGCCGGACGCGCGTGTGGCGGTCTGGCGGCGGGACGGTCAAGCTGTGGGCTTTCTGCCGCACCATTTGAAGACAGGCGGCCTGGCGCGTCCCATCGGCGCGCCCCTGTCCGACTATCACGCCCTCGTCAGCCGCGCGCCGCTGGCGCCGGGAGAGGCCCTGGCTGAGGCTGGCCTGGGCGCTCTGCGGTTCACGGGTCTTGTCGATCCCCACGACGTGTTCGCCAGCGCGGTCCGGGCCCGGCGTGTCGCCTATGTCATCGATCTCGAAAGCGACGCCGAAGCCTATCTTGAGGACCTGCGCGCCCAGAGCCCCAAGCGGTTCAAGAACTATCGCCGCCTGCAGAGCAAGATCGCCCGCGAGCTAGGGGAGCTCACCCTGAGCGCCCCGGACCAAGACCGCGCAGCCTTTGACCAGCTGATCGCCTGGAAGCGAGAGCAGCTTCAGCGCACTGGAGCGCACGACTTCCTGGCGCCGGACTGGACCCGGGCGCTGATGATGAACCTGTTTGCGACTACCGAAGGGGACTTCCGAGGCCTCATGCTCACCCTGCGGGTCGATGGCCGGGTCGTAGCGGGTCATTTCGGCGTGCGGCTGGGGGATGTTTATCATCCCTGGATCGCCGCCACCGATCCTGAGGCGGGCGCCTATTCGGTGGGGCAGCTCTTTTTGCTGCAGGCGATTGCGGCGATGCCCGAGCTTGGCCTGCGGACCTATGATCTCGGCCCGGGGCACGATCACTACAAGGCGCCCTATGCCCTGACCCAGCGCGAGATTGGCGAAGGCACCGCCCTGGCCGCTGGCGCCGCCGGCTGGCGCTCGCGCCTGGGTGAGGGCGCCTGGCGCCTGGCTGGCGCGGGCTGCGGCCCGATCGCTGGCCGGGTTCGGCGCCGTTTCGAAACCATCTCGGACGTAGAAGTCACCCTGAGCGGCCGCGTGCGCGGCCTGGCGAACGCTGTCGCGTCCAAGGCGCGTCGCAGCAGCGCGGAGATCGAGGGGTGATAGCGAAATGTCGGAACAGATCAGCCTGATCATCCCCACCCAGCGGCGGCTTTCGGGCCTGAGCACGGCCGCGCGCAGCCTCTTCGCCCAGCAGGGCGTTGAGCGCTCGCGCCTGGAGTTGGTGGTGGTCGACAACGACCAGCAGCCCTCGGCCCGGGAGACCGTGGAGGCCCTGGCGGTGGAGGCCCCCTTCCCGGTGGTCTATGTCCACGAGCCCGAGCCGGGCGTCGCCAACGCCCGCAACGCGGCCATGGCCCGCGCCCAGGGTGACTTGATCGCCTTTCTGGACGATGACGAGGAGGCGCCGTCGAGCTGGCTGGCCGACCTGTTGTCCACCCGCTCCGCCCTGAACGCCGATGTGGTCTTTGGCCCGGTGCGCGGCCGGGCCCCGCCGCAGATCACCCGCCATCGGGACTATCTGGAGACCTTCTTTTCCCGTCTGGGTCCGCCCTCATCCGGGCTCATTGAGGGCTACTACGGGTGCGGCAACAGTCTGCTGCGTCGGGCGGCCCTGCCTGACCCACATGCGCCTTTTTCGGCCCTGCGCAATCATACCGGCGGCGAGGACGACCTGTTGTTTGGCCAGATGAAGGCCCATGGCGCTCGCTTCGCCTGGTCGGCGGAGGCCTTTGTCTGGGAGGACCCGGTCCTGAACCGGCTTAGCCTGGACTACACGATCCGCCGCGCCTTCGCCTATGGCCAGGGGCCCTCAGCCGCCTGCGCCGCCGCCACCCCGCCCAACTATCCCGGCCTCGTCTTCTGGATGGCGCAGGGGCTGGTTCAAGCCGGGGTCTTCGGGCTCCTTGCGGGCTTCAAATGGCTAATCCGCGCCCCAGACCTCGCCTTCACCCTCGACCGCGCCGCCCGCGGCCTGGGGAAGACCCTGTGGTGGGGGCCATTCAAAATCGAATTCTACGGCCGAAGCGCCGCCTGACCATGAGACCTGCAATGATCATCCAAGACTGGACGGCTGAGAAGGCTGCAGCCTTCGGCAAGCAGACCCTGACCTTCGCCCACGACCTGCACCAGCGGCCGATGTTCACCGACGAGGGCCTGGCCGAGGCCCTCGACGCCTATCCCAGGGCCAAGCTTGGCGTCTTCACCATGGGGAAGGATCCCCGGGACTGGACCACCTGGCGCAAGGGTTCGGCCGATGGCCTGAGCGGGGCGCAGCTCCTGGAGTCGGCCCAGGCGGGCCGGATCTGGCTCAACCTTCGGGAAGCTAACCTCTATCTGAAGCCCTACGGCGATCTGGCCGAAGAGGTCTTCGCTGAGAAGGAGGCCATGGCGCCCGGCCTGCGCACCTTCAAGCGTGACTTGGGCGTGCTGATCTCGTCGGCCAACGCCCAGGTCTTCTATCATCTGGACGTGCCGCTCGTGTCCCTGTGGCAGATCCGCGGGACCAAGCGCGTCTGGGTCTATCCGCCCAAGGCCCCCTATGTGGGGGAAGAGGCGCTGGAGAAGATCGTCCTGCGGGAGAGCGCCGAGCAGTTCGCCTTCGACCCGGCCTGGGACACCGGCGCCCAGGAGGTTGAGCTCACCCCCGGCAAGATGGTGACCTGGGCCCAGAACGCGCCGCACCGGATCGAGAACGGGGCGATGCTCAATGTCTCCCTGTCCATGGAGTTCATGACGCCCCAGGCCCTGCTGCGGGCCAATGTCATCTATGCCAACGGCGTCATGCGCCGCCGCGCGGGCCTGCGGCCGCGCCTGAGCGACGGGGTCAGTCCGGCCAATCTGGGCAAGCTGGTTCTCGCCCGTGGCGCCAAGGCCCTGAAACTGCAAAAGGCCCATGAGCGGATCCTGCCGGCCACCTTCCGCCTGGACCCTGGGCAGCCTGGGGCCGTCCTTCCGATCTGAGCGAAAACCGCCCCAAAACGCCCGGTTGGCTTACCTCGCGGCGCCTGAATAGACTTGTTTTCGACGCGCCAGAGGGCGCGCGGCAAGCTTTAGAAGATCGATCCGTCGCCCGGCGCAGATGACACCATCTGGCCAGGCCAGGGTCCAGGCAAGGGAGCGGAACAATGGGCGAAGCCTATATCGTCGCAGCCACACGCACGGCCGGCGGCCGCAAGGGCGGCAAGCTGAAAGACTGGCATCCGGTGGATCTGGGCGCCGTGGTTCTGAATGAACTGGTCGACCGTACCGGCATGGACCCGGCCCGGGTCGAGGACGTGATCATGGGCTGCGTCATGCAGGTGGGCGAGCAGGCCATCAATGTGGCGCGCAACGCCGTCATGGCCTCCAAGCTGCCGGAAAGCGTGCCGGGCACCAGCGTCGACCGCCAGTGCGGATCTTCCCAGCAGGCCCTGCAGTTCGCCGCCCAGGCGGTGATGAGCGGCACGCAGGACGTGGTGATCGCCGCCGGCGTCGAAAGCATGACCCGCGTGCCCATGGGCTCCTCGGCCGCGCTGGCCGCCAAGGCCGGCATGGGCCAGTACAAGAGCCCGCGGATGGAGGAGCGCTATCCCAACATCCAGTTCTCCCAGTTCATGGGCGCTGAGATGATGGCCAAGAAGTATGGCCTGACCAAGGATCAGCTGGACGAGTTCGCCTATCACAGCCACCAGCGGGCCATCGCCGCCACCCAGGCCGGCGCTTTCAAGGACGAGATCGTCGCCCTGACGATCAAGGACGAGGCCGGCGCCGAGAGCGCGCATACGGTCGATGAGGGCATCCGTTTTGACGCGAGCCTCGACGGCATCCGCGGCGTGAAACTGCTGGTCGAGGGCGGAGCCATCACGGCGGCCACCTCCAGCCAGATCTGTGATGGCGCCTCGGGCGTGATGATCGTGTCGGAAAAGGCGCTGAAGGAATTCGGCCTGACGCCCCTGGCCCGCATTCACCATCTGTCGGTCATGGGCCATGACCCGGTCATCATGCTGGAAGCCCCGCTGCCCGCCACCCAGCGGGCCCTGGAAAAGGCCGGCATGAAGATCGACGACATCGATCTGTTCGAGGTCAACGAGGCCTTCGCCTCTGTGCCCGTGGCCTGGCTCAAGGCGACCGGCGCCAATCCGGAAAACATGAACATCAACGGCGGCGCCATCGCGCTCGGCCACCCGCTGGGCGCATCGGGCACCAAGCTGATGACCACCCTGGTCCACGGTCTCAAGGCCAAGAACAAGCGCTATGGCCTGCAGACCATGTGCGAAGGCGGCGGCATGGCCAATGTGACAATCATCGAGCGGCTCTGATAAGCTTGGGCGCATGAGCCCGCGCATCATAGCCGTCACCGGCGCCTTCGGGGTCCTGGGGGAGGTGGTCGCCACGGCCGCCGCCCTCCAGGGCGCCCGACTGGCGCTGATCGATCACAGCATGGTCCCGCCTGACGGACTGGTCGAGGCCTGCGGCCTCGACGCCCTGGTCCTGACCGGGGTCGACCTGGCTGATCCCGCAGGCGCGGAGGCCGCCATGGCGGCGGTGAAGGCCCGGTTCGGTCAGCTGGACGTCCTGATCAACATTGCAGGCGGCTTCCGCTGGCAGACCCTGGCGCAGGGCGACCCGGCGGTGTGGGATCTGCTCTACGCCACCAATGTAAAGACCGCCGCCAACACAAGTCGCGCAGCGCTGGACCTGCTGAAGGCCAGCCCAGCAGGCCGCATCGTCAATGTCGGGGCGGCGGGGGCGGTGAAGGCCGGCGCTGGCATGGGCGCCTATGCCGCCGCCAAGGCCGGCGTCCACCGGCTGACCGAGAGTCTGGCCGAGGAGCTCAAGGCTGACGGGGTCACCGTCAACGCGGTCCTGCCATCGATTATTGATACCCCGGCCAACCGTGCGGACATGCCAGAGGCCGATTTTTCCGCCTGGGTCGCGCCGGCCGACCTGGCGCAGGTGATCCTCTTCCTGGCGTCGGTCGAGGCGCGCGCGGTCACCGGCGCCCTGATCCCGGTGACAGGCCGGACCTAAGGGCTTTTCGGAACGTTCCGAAGGGCTGCGCGTTCCCATTGACCGCACGTCGCCGGCCAGATCCTGGCCCAGGCGCGGCAAGGCCCTGGAGACCCTGTCCTGATGAAGCTTTCCCGAACCAGCGCCGACGATGGCGTCCTGATGTACGCCGGCGTCATCGAGAAGGTGGGCTACGAGATCCAGAGCGACGAGAAGATGAAGATCGGCAAGGGCGAACTGATCGGCGCCCCGGAACTGATGCGCGACGCCTTCCGTCACGGCCGCCTGACACTGAAGCTGGCCGAGGGGTCCGACCTCCGCATCCTGATGGTCGCCCATACCGAAGGTGGCGACCGGGCCTATTTCGAGATCGAGACCTAGCAGACCGAAATCAGGGGCTGAGCCCCCTTCTCCTGCCGGCCATTTCCCGCCAAGCTGTCAAAAAACCAGAACACGACAGCTCCGGGGAGGAGCGGGATGATCCTCACAATCCTGGCCGCAGGCGCGGCCAGCCTCGTCGTCGCGCAGGCAGAGCCTGCGCCGGCGCCCGACCCTGAGCGCCCGCCCGCCGAGCAGGGCGTGATCTCCTATCCCCCCAGCGCCTTTGCGGAGGCTGCGCCGGACACCGCCTATGACATGGTGCTGCGCCTGCCGGGGTTCGCCTTCGACAAGGGCGCGGTGGTGCGTGGGCTGGCCGGGTCTGGCGGCAATGTGCTGATCGATGGCCAGCCGCCAGTCTCCAAGAACGACGCCCTGGACGAACTGCTCAAGCGAATCCCCGCCTCGGCGGTGGCGCGAATCGAGTTGATCCGAGGCGGCGCGCCGGGGGTCGATATGCAGGGGCGCTCGGTGATCGCCAACGTGGTGCGCGCCCGAACAGGCGGCGCCCAGGGCGCGGTCATGTCCTCGGTCCATTTCATCAATGACGGACGGGTGCTCACCAGCCTGCGGGCCGAGGGCCAGGCCGAGTGGGCTGGCCGTCGGTTCGAGGGCTCCCTGGTTTATGGCAAGGGCCCCGATGACACCTTGGGCGACGGTCCGCGGATCAGGTTTGGCCCCAATGGCGAGGTGTTGATCGAGTCGGTGGTGGACGGTGACGCTGGGGGCCTGCGGGCCTGGACGACCGGCGCTATGGAGAGCCCCCTGGCGGGGGGCCGACTGCGGGTGAACGGCGCCTATATGCGGACGCCCGCCAGCGGCGAGATCACCGACCGGCTGACGGGCGGGGGCAAGGAGTACGAATACTACACCAATGTCCGACTTCAGCGGGAGCTGGGGGGCCGTTACAGCCGCAGCCTAGGGGCGCGGACCACCCTTGAGGCCGTGGCCTTCCAGCAGTGGAACGACGTGGAGACCCGGGCCGATTTTGAGGCTCCGGGTCTGCGCCGCGACTTCGACCTGGACAAGGCGGTGACCGAAACCGTGGGGCGCGTCACGTTGCGGCGACCCCTCAGCCCAACCCTGAGCCTGGAGTTCGGTGGAGAAGGGGCGCTCAATCGTCTGGAGAGCCACACCGCCTTCACCCTCAATGGGCGCGCGGTTCCGATCCCCGCCGCTCAGGTGCAGGTGGAGGAAACCCGCAGCGAGGCCTTCGGCACGGTCACCTGGCGCGGGGGGCCGGGGCTGACCCTGGAGGGCGGGATACGCCACGAGACCTCGTCCATCGCCTCGACGGGTGACGTGACGCTGGAAAAATCTCTGGCCTTCACCAAGCCGCGGCTGTCGCTGGCCTGGTCGGCCGGCGGCGGGCGACAGTTGCGCCTGCGGCTCGAGCGCGAGGTGGGCCAGCTCAATTTTGATGACTTCGTCGCCTCCTCCTCGGCGGTCAGCACCGGAGCAGTGCTCGCGGGCAATCCCGACCTCCGCCCCCAGCAAGCCTGGGTGAGCGAGGCTGCGTTCGAGCAGCGGTTCGAGGGCGGGACCGTGCTGGTGGCCACCCTGCGGGCGTCTGACCTCACCGACGTCATCGACCGCGCGCCAATCTTCGTTCGTGGGGTCGCCGTGGCCGACGCCCCTGGGAACCTGGGAGACGGGATCCGGCGCGAGGCGATCATCAACCTGACCCTGCCCCTGGACCGCCTGGGTGTCCGCGGCGGGCAGCTGAGAGGGCAGGGAACTTGGCGGCGCACGGAGGTCGATGACCCCCTGACCGGCCAGCCGCGGGAGATTTCCGGCCTGCGCCCGGTCGAATGGGAGGCCCATTTCACTCAGGATCTCCCGGCCCTGCGGACCAATTGGGGCGTCGACGTCCTGGGCGGCTATCGGGAACGCTACTTCCGCCTGAGCGAGGTGGAGACGCGCAAGGTTGGAACCTGGGTGGTGGTCTTCGCCGAGTACAAGCCGCGCCGCGATGTCATTCTCCGGCTGGAGTTGCAGAACCTGGGCGAGCGGAACGTGCAGCGGATCCGTGAGATCTATGTGGGGCCAAGGTCCGACGGCCGACTGGCCTATGTGGATGTCCGCGACCTGGAGTACGGGCGCGCGGTCTTCGTGCGACTGCGCAAGACCTTCGGGTAACGCAGGTCCACGACGCCGGCGTCAGGCCGCGGCCAGACAGCAACAGGTCCGAGGGTTGTACGCCCGAAATCTCCCGTTGCGGCCGAGCTTCACAGAGTTGTCTTGCAACCCGGGCAGGGGGCGCATGTGGGGTCTGGGCGTGACCTATCGCTTCAACTAGGTCGACAGCGGATCGACGCTCATCCCGGCTGTCTGGGATGGGCGTCTGACACTGCGTCAATCCGCCACCTCCGGACGAGCGCTCGTCTACTGGCACAGTTAAGCTCTCGTTAGCTGTGCCCGCGCATCTACTGCCCAACTGGCCGGCTACCTGAACAGGTATACCGGCGCTATGTAGAATTCGGACCTCACCATGAAGAAGCCTGCCGATATCCAAGAGCGGCTGGATTTCATCGGCCTGGACTCGACGTCGATCGAGAAGCTCCGCGGCCTCCGCGGCCTCGTCGCCCAGGCGATTGGACCAGCCCTGGACATCTTCTACGGCAAGGTCCGCAAGACCCCCCAGGTCCAGAAATTCTTTAAAGGCGACAGCCACATGTCGGGCGCCCAGTCCCGGCAGGCCAACCACTGGCGGATCATCGCCGAGGGACAGTTTGGCGAGGAGTACGCCAGCGGCGTCCGCGCCATTGGCGAGACCCATGCCCGCCTCGGCCTGGAGCCCCAGTGGTACATCGGCGGCTACGCCCTGGTCCTGGAGCAGCTGATTCACGCGGCCCTGGCGAAGAACTGGCCGACCCTGACCCGCCGTACCAAGCCAGATGACGTAGCCGCGACCGTCTCGGTTCTGGTGAAGGCCACGCTCCTGGACATGGACCTGGCGATCTCGATTTTTCTTGATGTCCAGGAAGCCGAACGCATCAAAGCCGAAACCGCCAGGCTGCAGGTCGAAGAGCAGCAGGACGCCGCCATGGGCGCCCTGACGACAGCCCTGCGCAAACTGGCCGCCGGCGATCTGACCAGCCGGCTGGACGCCCCCCTGGCCCCCCAATTCGCCAGCATGCAGGATGACTTCAACGCCGCGGTCAGCAAGCTCTATGACGCCATGCGCCTGGTGTCGGAGTCGTCTGGAAGCATCCGCGTGGGCGCCGACGAGATCGGCTCCGCCTCTGATGATCTGTCGCGCCGCACCGAGCAGCAGGCCGCCAGTCTGGAAGAGACCGCTGCGGCCCTCCATGAGCTGACCGAAAGCGTGCGCAGGGCCGCCTCCGGCGCGCGTGAGGCGTCCGGCATGGTCGGCGCTGCAAAGAGCGAGGCGGTTCATTCAGGTGAGGTTGTCGACCGTGCCGTCGCGGCCATGGGCCAGATCGATGGCTCCTCCAAGGAGATCGGACAGATCATCGGCGTGATCGACGAGATCGCGTTCCAGACCAACCTGCTGGCGTTGAACGCCGGGGTGGAGGCTGCCCGCGCCGGCGAGGCGGGCCGTGGCTTCGCCGTTGTCGCCTCAGAGGTCCGGGCCCTGGCGCAGCGGTCCTCGGAGGCCGCCAAGCAGATCCGCAACCTGATCACCCAGAGCGCCACCCAGGTGGAGTCCGGCGTCAATCTGGTCGCCGAGACCGGTGACGCCCTGCGGCGCATCGTCGAGCGGGTGGTCGAAATTGATCGCAGCGTCGCGGAGATCGCCGGCTCGGCCGAAGAGCAGGCCCGGGCGCTTGGCGAGGTCAACGCCGCCGTCAACCAAATGGATCATGTGACCCAGCAGAACGCCGCCATGGTGGAGGAGGCCACCGCCGCGGCCCACTCCCTGCGGCGGGAAACCGATCAGCTGAACGGACTGGTGGGTCGATTTGTTCTCGACGCCACCACGGGATCGGGGCGCTACCGTTCGGCGGCCTGAGCCGCCGGCGCCACCCGCCATACGGCGCCGCCGGCGTCGTCAGTGACCAGCAGGGCGCCGCGACGGTCGACGGCCACGTCGACAGGGCGGCCCATGGCCTGATCCCGGTCATTGAGGAAGCCGGTCAGGAAGGCCTCGGGCTCGCCCCGTGGAACGCCGCCTGCGAAGGGGATGAAGACCACGCGGTAGCCGCTGAGGGGTTTACGGTTCCATGAGCCGTGCTGGCCCACAAAGACCCCGCCCTGGTAGCGGTCGGGAAAGGCCTGCGCCGTGTAGAAGGTGAGGCCCAGCGAGGCGGTATGGGGGCCAAGCGCGTAGTCCGGGCGGATAGACTCCGCCACAAGATCAGGGCGTTGCGGCTCCACCCGCGTATCGATCGTGTCGCCGAAATAGGCGTAGGGCCATCCATAAAAGCCGCCCTCCTGCACCGTTGTCATATAGTCGGGGACCAGGTCGTCGCCGAGCATGTCGCGCTCGTTGACGGCGGTCCACAGGGCGCCGGTCACGGGCTCATAGGCCATGCCGTTGGGGTTGCGCAGGCCTGACGCATAGAGCCGCAGGGTGCGGGCCGCAGGGTCCACCTCCAGGATCGCGGCGCGGTTCTCCTCGGCCGCGAGACCATTCTCGGCGATGTTGGAATTGGAGCCGGAGGTGACGAACAGCCGCTGGCCGTCTGGAGAGGCGATGACGTTCTTGACCCAGTGGTGATTGATCGGACCGGCGGGGAGGTCGACGATCTTTTCCGGGATCCCCTCCATACGCAGCTGACCCTCGCGATAGGGGGTGGCCACCAGGGCGTCGGTGTTGGCGATGTAAAGGGTCTCGCCCACCAAGGCCATGCCCTGCGGGCGGTTCAGGCCTGAGGCGAAGACCTCCCGCACCTCGGCAAGCCCGTCGCCGTCGGCGTCCCGCAGCAGCATGATCCGGTTGGGGCTAGGCTTGAGGGCTCCGGCATAGGCCTGAATCCGTTGGGCGATGCGGTCCATGAGGCCTTCCGGCGGCTTAGGTTCCGAACTGGCCTCGGACACCAGCACGTCTCCGTTGGGCAAGACGAGCAGCCAGCGTGGATGGATCAGGTCCCCAGCGAAACGGGTGACGACAAATCCGTCAGGCGCGGTGGGCGCGGCCCCTTTTGACCATCCGACCGCCTTGGCCGGATTGACCCTTGGCAGAAGACTGTCCTCAGGCGCGGGAATGTTCGGTTCGGCGCCGAAACCGACGAACGGCTCCTCCGAGCCCGCCTGGCAGCTGGAGAGCAGGACGGCGCCAAGGGTGAGGACGAGGACGGGGCGCATGAGCGGCTCCAGTTTGCGGACGGACGGCGAACCTTGACCTTTGAATCTCCCCGGGTCCAGGTCGCATTCCAGCGGGCGGCGCACGCCCGTTCCGGGCGCGCCGCCATCCGTGTGTCGGCGCCAGCCGTAGGGTTTGTAACCCTGGGGGACAGGGACGCGAACCTGGGGTCGAATGGCGTGGAAGACATCGATCTGCAGATACAGAGCCTCATTGCGCTCAGCCTGGCCGGCGATGGGGCGGCCTATGCACGGCTGCTGGCCTTGCTGGCGCCGCGCCTGCGGGCCTATTTCAGCCGGCGTCTGCCTGACCCCGCCGATGCGGAGGATCTCGTGCAGGAGACCTTGATCGCCATCCATACCAAGCGCGCGACCTATGACTCGAGGCTGGCCTTTGCGCCCTGGGTCTATGGGATCGCCCGCTACAAGCTTATCGACCATTTCCGCCGTCGTGGTGTCCGACGTCACGTGCCCCTGGAGGCGGCGGGCGTGCTGCTCGCCGTATCCGACACCGAGGCGGGCGCGACCCGCGCCGACCTCCACCGCCTGCTGGCCAAGCTCCCAGCCCGGCAGCGTGGCCTGCTGGAGGACGTCCGGCTGCGCGGCCTGACCATCGCCGAAGCCGCCGCGCGATACGGCTATACGGAGGGCGCGGCCAAGGTCGCCCTGCACCGAACCATGAAGTCCCTGTCCGCCAGCGTGGCCATCGATGAAGACTGATGACCTGATCGCGGTCCTCGCCCTGGAGTCCCGCGGGCCGGGCCCTGGACGCCTGCGCCGCCAGATCGCGCTTTGGAGCGGCCTGGGCGCCCTGGCCGCCGCCGGGGTTGTTGTGGTCGCCATGGGTGCGCGCGCCGACCTGATGCAGGGGCCCGGCCTGGCGAATTTCATCGGCAAGGCAGGCTATACCTTGGCCCTGGCGGTCGTGGGGCTGTGGTTGCTTGATCGTCTGGGGCGACCGGGGGCGAGGGCTCGACGCGCCTGGATGGCGTTCATCCTCCTGACCGTGGGGGGCCTGGCGGCCGCGGGAGTGGACCTGGCGCTCACGCCCGCCGGGGCGCGGTACGCGCAGCTGATGGGGCAATCGGCCCTGATCTGCCCTTTGGCGATACTGATTCTGAGCCTCTTTACGCTCGCCCCAGCCATGCTGGCCGCCAGGGGTTTTGCGCCGCTGAAGCCCGCCGCCGCCGGCGCCGCAACAGGCCTGTTGGCAGGGGGGCTCGCGGCCACCGCCTATGGCTTGCATTGCTCGGAGACCGCCGTGAGCTTCCTGGTGGTCTGGTATGGCCTGGGGGTGCTGGCGACGGGCGCCTTGGGTGCGATGATCGGCGCGCGCCTGCTGCGCTGGTGATCAGCCGATCTTGTTGTCGGAGTCGTCCATCAGGATGCGCGCGGCGTCGCCGTCCGGGTCATCGTACTGGCCGCTGCGCAGGGTCCACCAGAAGGCGCCAAGGCCCGCCAGGCCTATGGCGACCGAAATGGGGGCGAGGATCAGGATGATACCCATCAGGCTTTCCCGGCTCCCTGCATGCGCAGGGCGTTGAGGGTCACCACCAGGGACGAGCCGGACATGGCCAGGGCCGCGATCAACGGATTGACGAAGCCAAGCATGGCCAGCGGGATGGCGCCCAGATTGTAGAGGGCCGAGAAGCCAAAGTTCTCCAGGGCCCGGCTGCGGGCGGCGCGGGCCACCCGAATGGAGTCGGACACAGCGCCCAGCGATTCACCGGAGAAGACCAGGTCGGCGGCGTTCTGGCTGGCGTCGAGGGCGCCGCCAGGCGCCATGGCGGCATGGGCCTTGGCCAGGGCGGCGGTGTCATTGAGGCCGTCGCCCACCATCAGCACCTTGCGGCCCTGGGCGGCGAGGGCGTCGATGGCGGCCGCCTTGTCCTGCGGCGTCAGGCCAGACCGCCAGTGATCGATGTCGAGGGTCTGGGCGGCCCGCGCCACCGGACCCTCCAGGTCCCCGGACAGGATTTCGACGCTGAGGCCCAGGGCCCGCAGCTCGGCGATGGTCTGCGCCGCGTCGGGACGTAGCTGATCTGAGAAGCGGAATCGGACGCAGGTGTCGCCCTCATAGGCGAACCAGAGCTCGGTCTCACCGGCGCGGACGGCCTCAAGCCCGACAAAGCTGGCCCGGCCCAGGCGGGCCCGGCGGCCGTTGATAATGCCCGTGACGCCCTGTCCAGGGGTCTCGAGCACATCGGTCGCGCGGGGACCGGGGCCCGCTTCGGCCGCCAGGGCCCGGGCCAGGGGGTGGGCCGATGCGCGGGCGAGCGGCGCGGCCAGGGCCAGGGCCTGGGCAGGCGCGTCGATCAGGCTGGGACGGCCCTCAGTCAGAACGCCGGTCTTGTCGAACACCACATGATCCACCTCCGCCAGGCGCTCAAGGGCTGCGCCGGACTTGACCAGCACCCCCTTGCGGAACAGCCGCGCCGAGGCGGTGATCTGCACCGCGGGTACGGCCAGGCCGAGCGCGCAGGGACAGGTGATGATCAGCAGGGCCACGGCCCGCAGCAGGGCCTCGCGGGGGCCAAGACCGAAGGCCAGGCCGCCCAGGAAGGTGATGGCGGCGACCGAGTGGATTACGGGCACGTAGACTGCGGCGGCCTTGTCGGCGAGGCGGACATAGAGGGACTTGTTCTGGGCGCCGGCCTCCACCAGACGGGCGATGGCCGCCACGGCGGAGTCCTCAGACCGGGCGATGGCCAGGATGCGCAGCTGCCCGGTCAGATTGACCGAGCCCGCCCGGCAGGTGTCGCCAGGGCGCACGTCCACTGGCGCGGTTTCACCGGTCAGCAGGGCATTGTCCAGTTCGGAGACCCCGTCCTCGACAAAGCCGTCGACGGGGATGCGCTCGCCGGGGCGGACCAGGATCCGCTCGCCGACCGCGACCTCGCCCAGCGGCTTGACCCGCTCAAGGCCGTCCTGACCCAGCACGGTGGCGGCGGGCGCCTGAAGGGCCAGAAGGTCGGCGGCCGCGCTGCGGGCCCGGGCCCGCAGGCGATGATCCAGCCAGCGACCGATCAGCAGGAGGAACAGCAGCGAGACAGCGGCGTCGAAATAGGCGTCCCGGCCGTTCAGGAAGGTCTCAACGAAGCTGATGAACAGGGTGAGGATGACCCCGACCGAGATCGGCACGTCCATATTGGCCTTGCCAGCCTTCAGCGAGCGCCAGGCGGACTCGAAGAAGGGCAGGCCCGCATAGATGGCGCACGGAGTGGCGACGATGGCCGACAGCCATAGCATCACGCTGCGGGTTGCGGGGCCCAGCTCCTGGCCAAACAGGCCCGCCCAGACGGGCACGGAGAACATCATGGCGTTGCCCGCCCCAAAGCCCGCGACGGCCAGGGCCAGGATCAGCCGCCGGCTCTCCTTGTCATGGGCCTCCACGGCCTTGGCCGGGTCGAACGGGGTGGCGGGATAGCCGAGCTTGTCCAGGGTGGCGATAACGCGGCCAGCGTCGCCCTTTGACGAGGCAAAGCGCACTGAAAGCCGCCCTTCAGTGAGGTTCAATCGTGCGGCGGCGACATCGGGAAGGGCGGCGACGCCGGCTTCGATCTTGGACATGCAGGCCGCGCATCGGGCCCCCTTGACCAACAGTTCAAGGTTGGCGGTCCCGTCCTTGTCCTGGCGCAGAAAGGCCGAGAGGTCAGGGGCGCGCGCCAGATCGTAGGTCAGGGCCATGTCAGTCGACGCTCGGCTTCAAACAGCTGGCCTTTGGCGTCCTGGGCCTGGAAGGTGAGGTCCCAGGCCCCGGTGACGCCGCCCAGGCGGGCGACGTAGAGGCCAGGCTCGGTCTCACGAAACCGCGGCGTAAGGGCGCCTGCGCCGGTGGCGGGCCGTTGCAGCTTTCCAACCAGGGACAGGCCACGCAGCGGGGCGCCCTCGGCGTCCAGGAGACGCACGGCCACGGCGTCGGGCTCCGCACCGGCGGCGGCGCGCCAGCCGAGCTTCGCCTGAGCCGCCTGGCGGGCGAGCTTGGCGTTGTGGGCGAGGCCATCCTCATAGGGAGTGACGGAGACTTCTCCGGGAAAGGTGCGCAGGGCGGCGGTGATGAACACCGCATTGACCGCCGTGATGACCCCGAAGAACATGATCATGGCGACCAGCACGTGCCAGCCGCGGATGCGAAACCCATCCGTGCGATCTGCGTCTGTGGTTTCCATGAGGCTCATCGCGCGTTCGCGGCTCCAGAGAGGAAGGTGGTCGTCACGGCCTGGGTGGCCCCGGCGGCCTGGACGGTGAAGGTGGCGGGCATGTTGGTCTGGGGCAGAGCCTCGGGCGAGGCCGTCACAAAGACCCGGACCGCGCGGACCTGATTGGGCTCGACGCTCAGGGCCACGGGGCCCTGGGTGACGTCGGCGCCAGGTGTCTTGATCTGCGCCCCGGCCACGCCGCTGAACGCCACCTGGGCGGTGACCGGCTCAAAGGTCCGGTTGGCGATCTTCAGGGTGTAGCTGTTGCGGACGTCGCCATCCTGCATCCGCACGAAGGTGGGGTTGCGGTCGCGAAGAACGTGGACGTCCAGCGGGCTGCGGGTGGCCAGGCCCCAGAGGGTCAGTCCCCCCACCAGGGCGAGAGCGCCGGCATAGTAGAGGGTGCGGGGGCGGATCAGCTTGTAGACCGGCTTTTCCCCGCAGGACCGGGCGGCGACGGCCGCATCGGTGTCATAGGCGATGAGGCCTTTGGGCCGGCCGACCTTGACCATGATCTCGTCGCAGGCGTCGACGCACAGGCCGCAGTTGATGCACTCCAGCTGGGAACCGTTGCGGATGTCGATGCCCATGGGACAGACCACCACACAGGCGTTGCAGTCGATGCAGTCGCCCCGACCTTCCCAGGATGCGCCCTTCTTGTGCGGCGCCCGGGGCTCGCCACGATCAGAGAGGTAGGTGACCTGGAGGGAGTGCTGGTCGAGCATGGCCCCCTGGATGCGGGGCCAGGGACACATATAGATGCAGACCTGCTCGCGCATGGCCCCGGCCAGGGCGTAGGTGGTGAAGGTCAGGATGGCGCAGGAGACATAGGCGGTCATCGGCGCCTGGCCGACCCAGAAGTCCCGCAGCAGGCTGGGCGCATCGTGGAAGTAGAAAATCCACGCCCCGCCGGTGCCAAACGCCACGGCCAGCCAGGTGGCGTGCTTGCCGCTCTTGCGCCAGGCCTTGTTGATCGACCAGGGGGAGGCATCGAGCTTCATCCGGGCGTTACGGTCGCCCTCGAACATCCGCTCGATATAGATGTAGAGGTCAGTCCAGACGGTCTGGGGACAGGCGTAGCCGCACCACAGGCGGCCAAACAGGGCCGAGGTTAGGAACAGGGCCAGGGCGGCGATGACCAGCAGCCCGGTGATGAAGTACACCTCCTGGGGCCAGAGCTGGATGAAGAAGAAGTAGAAACGCCGGCCGGCGAAGTCCACGAGCACCGCCTGGTCCGGCAGGTCGCCGGGGCGATCCCAGCGGATCCAGGGGGTGACGTAATAGACGGCCAGGGTGAGGACCAGCAGGATCCACTTGATGTTCCGCCAGCGACCCTGGACCAGCTTGGGATAGATCGGCGTGCGCGGCTTGTAGAGCCCGCCCCCGGCGTCACCCTTTCCCCGCGCCCGCGCGGCGGCCGACCGCGGCCCCTTGGGGGCCGGGTCGCCCTCGGGGGGCTTGGTGCGGTCGATGACGACGGTCATGGCTCAGTCCTATCGCCCGCCGGCGTTGGCGTGGACGTACACGGCCAGGGCCTTCAGGGTTTCATCGTCGAAGCGTCCAGCCCAGGCTGGCATGACGCCGTTGCGGCCCGACCAGATCTGGGTGCGGATCTCTTCGCGCGAGGCGCCGTAGAGCCACTCCGCGTCGGTGAGGTTTGGCGCGCCCTGCGTGTGATCGCCCAGGCCCGCCGCTCCATGACAGGAGGCGCATTGCTCCGCGTAGATCGGACGGGCGCGACCCACGGCCTCCTGGTCGGCCTCGCGGCGGGACAGGACCATGACCAGTTCGGTCAGGTCGTTGATCTGCGCCGAGGTCAGCAGCTGGTCACGGCCAAAGGCCGGCATCTGCGAGAACCGGGCGCCCTCCGCCCCGGAGCGGATGCCCACCTGGAGGGTCTGATGGATGCCGTCCAGCGTGCCGTCCCAGAGCCAGATGTCGTCCAGCAGGTTGGGGTAGCCCTTGGCGCCGGCGCCGCCCACCCCATGACAGGTGGCGCAGTTGTCGCCAAACACCGACTGGCCGACGGCCAGGGCGTACTGTTGGAGGTCGGGGTCGGCCTCGATCTCCTGCAGGGTGGCGTTGGTCAGGCGCGCGGCGCCTTCGCCGCGAACCTCCCGCAGGGTCTCAAGCTCCCGGGCCACCTGGGCGCGGTCGGAGTGGCCCATGACGCCCTTGGTGTAGCCATTGATGCCCGGCCAGGCAGGCATCAGGATCCAGTAGACAATGGCGTAGGCGACGCAGGCCCAGAACACCCACAGCCACCAGCGGGGCAGGGGATTGTCCAGTTCCTTGATGCCGTCCCACTCGTGACCCGTGGTCTCGACGCCGGTGACCTCGTCGGTCTCACGCTTGGACATTGTCGTCCTCATCCTTCTCGAGGGGCAGCATGGAGGCGCGGCGGAAGGCCTCGCCGTTTTTGGGCCAGAGGGCGTAGGCCACGCCCGCGGCGAAGATGGCGGCGAAGTAGAGGGTGCCGCCCTGCTGGGCGAACATCGCCACGGTTTCGTAGGTCAGGCCGCTCATCGCAGGTTCTCCGGGGCTTCGGCCTCGTAGGTGGAGAAGTCGACCAGGGTGCCGAGCATCTGCATGTAGGCGATCAGGGCGTCCATCTCGGTCAGACGGGCCGGGTCGCCGTCGAAGTCCCGCTGCAGCACCGCCTCGCCATAGCGTCCCTTGAAGTCGCGGGCCGGAGCGAACGGGTCGGCCTGGGTCATCAGGTCGGCCTTGGCGTTGTCGATCATGTCCTGGGTGTAGGGCACGCCGACCTTGGTCATGGCGGCCAGCTTGGCCTGGACGTCCTTGAGCTCAAGCTCACGCCCCGAGAGGAAGGCGTAGGGCGGCATCACCGACTCCGGCACCACCGAGCGGGGATCGATCAGGTGGTCGCGGTGCCAGTCGTCGGAATACTTGCCGCCGACCCGGGCCAGATCGGGGCCTGTACGCTTGGACCCCCACTGGAAGGGGTGGTCGTACATGCTCTCGGCCGCCAGGCTGTAGTGGCCGTAGCGCTCCACCTCGTCGCGGAGCGGGCGGATCATCTGTGAGTGACAGTTGTAGCAGCCCTCGCGGATGTAGATGTCGCGACCCGCCAGCTCGAGGGGGGTGTAGGGGCGAACCCCCTTCACCTTCTCGATCGTGCTCTCCAGGTAGAAGAGCGGGGCGATCTCCACCAGGCCTCCGACCGAGACCACCACCAGGATGGCGACGGTCAGGAGGATGGAGCGGCGTTCCAGAACGCCGTGCTTTTTCCAGATATTTTTCATCAGAGCCCCCTTACTCGGCCGGTATCAGCGAAGGGGCGGGGGTCGTGGCCGCCGAGACGGGACTCGGCAGGCGGACCGTACGCCACAGGTTGTAGGACATGATCAGGGCGCCCGAGAGGTACATGAGGCCGCCCACCATCCGGATGACGTTCTCGACGTGCTTGGCGGCGACCGTCTCGACGAAGGCGTTGGCGAGGAAGCCCTGGGACGTGTATTCGCGCCACATCAGGCCTTCCATGATGCCCGACACCCACATGGCGCAGATGTAGAGAAGGATGCCGGTGGTCGCGATCCAGAAGTGCCACTCCACCAACTGGTTCGAATACAGCCTGTCTTTCTTCCACAGCCAGGGGACCATGCAGTACATGGCGCCGAAGCTGATGAAGCCGACCCAGCCGAGTGCGCCGGAATGCACATGGCCGATGGTCCAGTCGGTGTAGTGGGACAGGGAGTTGACCGCCCGGATCGACATCAGCGGACCCTCGAAGGTCGACATGCCGTAGAAGGCGATGGCCACCACCATCATCCGGATCACCGGATCTGTGCGCAGCTTGTCCCAGGCGCCTGAGAGCGTCATCAGGCCGTTGATCATCCCGCCCCAGGACGGCATCCACAGCATGATCGAGAAGGTCATGCCCAGCGTCTGGGTCCACTGCGGCAGGGCCGTGTAGTGCAGGTGGTGGGGACCAGCCCAGATGTAGATGAAGATCAGCGACCAGAAGTGGACGATGGACAGGCGGTAGGAATAGACCGGCCGCTCCGCGCGCTTGGGCACGAAGTAGTACATCATCCCCAGGAAGCCGGCGGTCAGGAAGAAGCCCACCGCATTGTGCCCGTACCACCACTGGGTCAGGGCGTCCTGGACCCCGGCGAACAGGGAGTAGCTGCGGTGATGCAGCGCCCCGACCGGCATGGCCAGGTTGTTGATCACGTGCAGCAGGGCGATGGTGACGATGAAGGCCAGGTAGAACCAGTTGGCCACGTAGATGTGGGGTTCCTTGCGCTTCCAGAGCGTACCCAGGAAGACCAGCAGATAGGCGACCCAGACCACGGTCAGCCACAGGTCCACATACCATTCCGGCTCGGCGTATTCCCGGCTCTGGGTGATGCCGGCCAGGTAGCCTGTGGCCGCGAGCACGATGAACAGCTGGTAGCCCCAGAAGACGAACCAGGGCCAGACGCCGCCGGCCAGGCGCGCCTTGCTGGTCCGCTGCACCACATAGAAGGAGGTGGCGATCAGGGCGTTGCCCCCGAAGGCGAAGATCACGCCGGAGGTGTGCAGGGGTCGCAGGCGGCCGAAGTTCAGCCAGCCGTGCTCGGGGAAATACATGAGGTTGGGCCAGGCGAGCTGGGCGGCGATCACCACCCCCACCAGCAGGCCGACGACCCCCCAGAACATGGTCGCAATCACACCGGCCCGGATCACCCCGTCGGCATAGCGGCCAGGGGGGCTGCGCAGCCGTCCTGAGCTCATCGCCACCGTCAGCAGCGCGAAGGCCAGCGTGAAGGCGGCGATCAGCAGATAGCCGTGAAAACGGAAGAGGCGATCATCTGAGAACGCGGTCGCGAATATCGCCCCCAGGGCAAGCAGCCCCGTGAGGACGTAGAGCAGGACGGCGTCGAGGGGCGCTCGATCCGGCTCGGTGATTGAATGATTCATGTTCCCCAGCGACTCGGTGCGAAAGACCGATCACCTCTGACGCGCTGCAACACCGGGGGCTTTGATCCATCTCAAGGCCAGGCTTGGCGGCTATGGCGAACAAGGGCCAAAGAGGAGTCAGTTCATGCGCGCGTTGTTTCTGCACGATCGGGATTCGCGGATCATTGCCGGGGTCGCGGCCTGGGTCGGCGCTGCGCTCAGCGCGGAGTACGCCTGGCTGCACGCCCGCTCGACCGCGGCGCTCTACGGCGCGATCTGCGGCGAAGGGCCGCTCGTCCACTGCGCCGCCTGCTACGCCGCCCCGATGCTCGCCCTGGCCGGGATCGCCCTGCTGGCCCCGGTGGGGCTGCAGGCGCTACGGGTGAGAGCGGGGCGGTAGGCCAGTCCCGCCGGGGGCAGGAGGGCCGTAGGGGTCAGTGGTCGAAAGGTGGAACGGTCCGGTGTATAGGGCGCTCAAACCCCACCGGACTTTAAGAGCCCTTGACCCTCACAAAGCCCTTCCAACCCCATCGTCTGTCCGTCGCCCCCATGATGGACTGGACGGACCGGCATTGCCGGAGCCTGCACCGGGTGCTGTCGCGGCGGGCGCTGCTCTATACCGAGATGGTCACCACCGGCGCGGTGCTGCATGGGGATCGGGCGCGGTTGCTGGGCTACGACGCGGGCGAACATCCCGTGGCCCTGCAGCTGGGCGGATCTGTTCCGGCTGACCTTGTGGCGGCCGCCAAGATCGGCGCGGACCTGGGCTATGACGAGATCAACCTCAATGTCGGCTGTCCCTCCGACCGGGTGCAGAGCGGGCGGTTCGGCGCCTGCCTGATGCGCGAGCCGGCCCTGGTGGCCGAGTGCATGGCCGCCATCGGGGCCGCCGTGGACGTGCCGGCCACTGTCAAATGCCGCATCGGGGTGGATGACCAGGACCCGGAAGAGAGCCTGTTCACCCTGGTCGACCTCTGCGCTCAGGCCGGGGTGCGCAGCTTTGTCGTCCATGCCCGCAAGGCCTGGCTGAAGGGCCTTTCGCCCAAGGAGAACCGGGATGTCCCGCCCCTGGACTACGACCTGGTCTACCAGCTGAAGCGCGAGCGCCCTGACCTGACCATCGTCCTCAATGGCGGCGTTCCCGACCTGGCGGCGACCGTCACGCATCTGGCGCAGGTGGACGGGGTGATGCTGGGCCGGGCGGCCTATCACACGCCGGAAATCCTGGGCGCCGTGGATGCTGAGGTGTTCGGCGAGGGCGAGGTGATCGATTCCGCCGCCGCCGTGGAGCTCTATCGCCCCTATCTCGCCGCCCGCCTCCAGGAGGGAACGTCGCTCGCGGCCATGAGCCGGCATATGCTGGGTCTGTTCCACGGCCGTCCCGGCGCCCGGGCCTGGCGGCGCATTCTGACGGTGGAGGGCGTGAAGCCTGGGGCCGGGCTTGAGGTGGTGGACGCCGCCCTGGCCGCCGTGACCCAGGCGCGGGAGTCGCGGGACGCCGCCTAGAGGGTCACCAGCTCCTCGCGGGTCATGAAGGCGGCGGATGGCCCATAGGCGGCCGCCTTGGCCGCCAGCGCCGGTGCGACAGCTTTCGGCGCGCGCCAGCCGTGCCGCGACCAGAAGGGGGCGGCGCCCTCTACGGCGATCAGTTCGGCGCGCGACAGGCCCAAGGCGTGTGCTGCGTCTCGGCCAGCGACCAGCAGGGTGCGGGCCAGGCCCAGGCCGCGGGCGCCCTCGGCCACCGAAAGGTCATGCACATACCAGCACTCAGCGGGCGTTCCGGGCGCCAGCAGGGCGTCCACCGGCGGCGGGTCGCCAGCGGCCCAGGGATGGCTGACCAGGTAGCCTACCAGGGCTGCGTCCCGCCAGGCGGTCAGGTTCAGGCTTGGCGCCAGGGCCATCCGGCTGAGAAAGGCGGCCGCGGAATCGTGCAGGGCCGGGGGATAGCCCCTGGCCTGGAGCGCCAGGACGTCGGCCAGGTCCTGCGGCGCCATGGGGCGCAGGACGAGGTCTGCCATCAGGGCCGCAGGATCAGCGAGGTCCGGGTGGCCTCGAAGCGGGTCAGCCGACCGAGATAGCTCATGCCCAGCAGGGAGTTTTCCAGCCCCTTTTCGATGACCAGGGCGTCGACATTGGTCACCCGGGCGCCGGCCACGGAGACGGCCGCCAGTTGCACGACGGCGGCGCGCGTCTCGCCAGAGGCGGTCATCACCTTTTGCCGGTAGTCGAGCTGGTCAGGGTCGAACCCCAGGCGCTGGGCGTCCTCCAGAGTCAGGGCCACCGCCGTGGCGCCGGTGTCCACCAGGAAGCGCACCCGGGCGCCGTTGACATCGCCCTCGGCCCAATAGTGACCATCACTGGCCTTGCTGATCGCCGTCGCGTGTCCCGCGGCCACCGGCGCCGGGCCCTCGCGCAGGGTGGCCACAAGGGCCGAGGCCCCCCGGGACGGATCAAGGGCGACGACCGCCTGGGCCGCCCCCACGGCGGAGACGGCGGCCACAAGGGTCATCAAAGCAAACTTGAACATGTCGACACCCGCCTCACCAAAGGCAAACGGCCGTTTCGGCCTTGTTGTGAGGCCACCCTAGGGCGTGCGGGTTTGCATCCGGTGAATCAGGCGAGGATCCGGCGGGCTCAGAACATGGCGAGCTTTTCCGGGGCGATCTGGCTGCGCCGGTCTGGCAGCTCGGCGATCACCGACTCGCGGGTTTCGGCGCTCAGCCGCCCCCATCCGGCGACCTCGGCCAGGGTCCGATAGCATCCCAGGCACAGGCCGCTGGTCCCGTCGATCACGCAGACCTTGATGCAGGGCGTCTTGATGGGGGGCGGAGGCTTATCGGTCATCAGCCCAGAATAGGGCCGAACCGGGCCTCCCGCCAGCCCAGGTCGGTCACCGGGCTGACCGAACGTTGTTCATGAAATCTATGTAATGAATGAACCTTACGGCACCGTAATATTGGTGTGAAATCATTTCCAAAGGTTCATTTGAGCTTAGGCGCAACATCTACCAGTGTGTGTCCATCGATTTCGAGGGAGAAACGCCATGAAGTTCATCGCCATTATTTCTGCTGTCGCCGCCATCGCCGCCGCTGGTTCCGCCAGCGCGCTGGAAATCAAGGATATAGAGTATCTGCAGGCTGTCCGCTGCCATGCCCTGGCCGGGTCGTCCCTGATCCAGGCTGACACCAACGCCATCGACGCCCTGGTGCGCGACCAGCGCTATGGTCGCAGCCCCCATGTCCAGGAGCGGGCCAAGACCGAGCGCAGCCGGGCCGCCCGGCAGGCGCGGTCAGGGGATGAGGCCGTCCAGACGTCTGTACGAAACGAGGTGGCCGGCGCCTGTCAGGTCTGGCTGGGCGGGGAAGAGAGCGTCAAAGCCGCCCGCGCCAACACCCCTTCGGCCGACTGATCCACCATCGAGCCGCCGCCGCATTGCGGGCGCGCCTTCCTGGGCGCGCCCGTCAATTTTTTAGGGCCACGGAGGGAACCGGGGCAAGGGACAGGCCTTATTGCCGTGGTGAGCTTGGCCGTGCATGACCTATAGGCGATGACTATTCTGACCCCAGGCGACACCTGCTGGCGGCGTGAGCCGGCGACGCGCGCGGCCTTTCTCGTCGACACCGAGGCCTATTTCAACGCCTTGGCCGAGATCCTCCCGAAGGCGCAGAAGTCGATCTATCTCCTGGGCTGGGGGTTCGACCCGCGGACCCGTCTGGCGCCCGACGGGGTCGATGGTCCCGATGATCCCGATGAGATCGGGCGCATTCTGGTCGAGCTCTCCCGCCGACGGCCGGAGCTGGATATCCGCCTGCTGATCTGGAAGTCGGCTCTGCCGATCAGCGCCAGCCAGAACTTCTTTCCGCACCGGGGCCGGCGCTGGTTCCGGGGCACGACGGTCCAGCTGCGGCTGGACGAGTCTGTCCCCCTGGGCGCCTGCCATCATCAGAAAGTGCTGATCGTCGATGACGCCGTGGCCATCTGCGGCGGCGGGGACATCTCCGTGGACCGCTGGGACACGGCTGGGCATCTGGATGATGACGAGCGGCGGATCATGCCCGACCAGGCGTATCACCCGCCCCGTCACGAAGTGATGATGATGGTGGACGGCGCGGCCGCCAGCGCGCTGGGGGATCTGTTCCGCGCGCGCTGGCGTCGCTCGGCCGACGAAGTCGTGCCAAAGGCGACGCCCTCAACGGTCGATCCGTGGCCGACGCGGGTCCCGGCCCACATGCAGAATGTCCAGATCGGGATTTCCCGCACCGAGCCCGCTTGGAAACGCGAGGGGATGGTCGAGGAAATCCGCCGCCTCACCCTGACCTCCATCCTTGAGGCCAAGGAGCTGATCTACCTGGAGAACCAGTACTTCACCTCGCCGATCTACGCCGAGGCCCTGGCCACCCGCCTGACCGAGCCGGACGGACCCGAGGTCGTGCTGATCTCCACGGGCTACAGCCCCAGCTGGTTTGATCAGCTGACCATGGACGAGGCGCGGAACAACATGCTCTGGCGACTTCAGGCCGCCGACATTTTCGGGCGCCTGCACGCCTATTGGCCCGTCACCCGTTCGGGTCAGGAGGTGATTGTCCACTCCAAGGTCACGATCATTGACGACCGCCTTGCGCGGGTCGGCTCGGCCAATCTGAACAACCGGTCGGGCGGCTTCGACACTGAATGTGAGATCGCCGTTGAGGCCCAGGACGACGACGATCGGCTGGCTATCGCCGCCTTGCGTGATCGTCTGGTCGGCCACTTCATCGGCTATACGGGTGACGCCGTGGCCAAGGCCCGTCTTGAACGCGGCGGACTGGGCGCGGCGATCTCCGTTCTCAACCAAGACCGACGCCTGCGTCCCCTGGGTCCGCGAAAGATGACCCATCTGGGCAAGGTGATCGCCGCCTTCCATATCGGCGATCCCGCCGACGTGGCCGATTCCTGGCGAATTTTCAAAAGACGAGACCGGCTCTACGCCGCCTCTCGGCGTCTCAGCCAGACGATATCCGAAGGTCGGGCCCAGGCCCTTCAGTCCAGCTCGAAATCCATCACCAGCGGCAAGTGATCTGACGCAATCCGGGTCAGCGGGTCATAGGGGGCGAAAACATCGAGAACCCGGACCTCGTCGCTGACGAACAGGTGGTCGATCCGCAGGACCGGCAGGACTGAGGGAAAGGTCGCCGAGGGGGATTTCTTCTGGGCATGGCGGCGGGCCGGCCGCAGCTTTTCACTCAGGATCCTGTAGACCTGGGAGGCCGAGGTGACGTTGAAGTCACCGAGCAGGATGGTCGGGCCTTTGCTGTCCGGGTGACCCAACCACTGGGGGCCCGCCAGGGCGGCGGCCTGGTTCTGCTGCTCACGGGGCACCAGTCCCAGATGGGTGTTGAAGATCTGCAGGTCCCGCCCTTCCAGGTCGACCGAGACCCAGAGCGCGCCCCGCGGCTCCAGCTGAGAAACCCGCTCATGGCCGGGGAGGGCGGCCGATTTGATCTTGCGCTCCGGGTGGCGGGTCAGAATGGCGTCGCCGTAAAGTTCCTCCTCCACCTTCATGGCCGGGTGGAAATGGAAGGCCATTTCCAGGCGCTGAGCGATCTCGTGCGCCTGGTCGACGCCATTGGTGCGCATCCGGCCGACATCCAGCTCCTGGAGGGCCACGATGTCGGGCTCCAGGGCGGCGATAACGTCGGCGACGCGAGAGACGTCCAGCCGACGGTCGGTCCCGACGCAACGATGAACATTGTAGGTGAGGATACGGGGCATTGGCCGCGTGTTCTGCGCGCCTGTGGCCGGTCAGGCAAGGCCGGGACGCCGTCGAAAAGCGATGTTAGTTACGTTGACGTTAGCGTCATCTTTTCTCTCGCCCCCGGTGCGCCTATTGTTCGGCTCCGAGCGTCGGCGACAGTCTCACCGACCCAGGAGCAGCCAGGGAGCGCCCCATGAATCTTGATTTCTCCGCCGAGGACGTCGCCTTCCGCGAGGAAGTGCGGACCTTCATCGCCGAGAACTATCCCAAGGACCTGCGCGCCAAGCAGGACAGCGGCGAGCCGCTGGGCAAGGACGACTATCTGGCCTGGCACAAGGTGCTGGCCAAGAAGGGCTGGGTCGCGCCCTCCTGGCCGAAGGAGTTCGGCGGGACCGACTGGACGCCGACTCAGAAATATATCTGGTCTGAAGAACAGGCCCGGGCCGACACCATCGCGGTGCTGCCCTTCGGCGTCAGCATGCTGGCACCGGTGATCTACACCTTCGGCACCGAGGAGCAGAAGAAAGAGTTCCTGCCCGGCATCTACAACGGCGAAGTCTGGTGGTGCCAGGGCTACTCAGAGCCGGGGGCCGGGTCTGATCTGGCCTCGCTCAAGACCAAGGCTGAGCGGATGACCGGCGACGATGGCAAGGAATACTACATCGTCAATGGCCAGAAGACCTGGACGACCCTGGGTCAGTTCGCCGACTGGGGCTTCTTCCTGGTGAAGACCGATCCGGACGTGAAGCCGCAGGCGGGCATCAGCTTCCTGCTGATCGACATGAAGAGCCCCGGCATCGAGGTCCGCCCGATCATCACCCTGGAGGGCGGCCATGAGGTCAATGACGTCTTCCTCGATAATGTGAAGGTGCCGGTGGAGAACCGGATCTTCCACGAGAACCAGGGCTGGACCTGCGCCAAGGCCCTGCTGGCCCATGAGCGTTCAGGCATCGCCGGGGTCGCGCGTTCCAAGCGCGGCCTGGAGCGTCTGCGGGAGATGGCGACCACGGAGATGAGCGACCTGGGTGGTCCGCTGCTGTCGGACACCTTCTTCAAGCGCAAGGTCGCCGAACTGGAGATCGACCTGACGGCGCTGGAGTTCACCGAGCTTCGCACCCTGGCCGGAGAATCCAGCGGTAAGGGGCCTGGCCCGGAATCCTCGATCCTCAAGATCAAGGGCACGGAGATTCAGCAGCGCCTGCAAGAACTCGCCCTGGAGGCCGCCGGCCACTACGGCGCGCCCTTCCTGAGGGATCTGGGCCACAACGCCAATATCGGCCCCAGCTATGCCGACGGCGTGGCCGGAGATTATTTCAACGGCCGCAAGACCTCGATCTATGGCGGCTCCAACGAAATCCAGCGCAACATCATCGCCAAGATGGTTCTCGGTCTGTGACGCCCGAAGACACCCCTCCCTCTGGCGGGGAGGGGGCGCTCTTCTCTGCCCCATATCCAAGTTTCCAAGCCTGCCGCCGCGCGGACAGGTTCTGAAGAGGACCACCCATGGACTTCAGCTTCACAGACGAACAGTCGATGCTCCGCGACACGGTCGCGAGCTATCTGGCTGACAACTACGCCTTCGACGCCCGTCGTACCGCGATCAAGAGCGAGGCCGGCTGGCGCCCTGAGGTCTGGAAGGCCTTCGCCGAGGAACTCGGCATTCTCGGCGCGCCCTTTTCCGAGGAACTGGGCGGTCTGGGCGGCGGCCCGGTCGACAACATGGTCGTCATGGAGGAGTTCGGCAAAGCCCTGGTCGTCGAGCCCTATATGGGCACGGTGGTGATCGGCGGCGGCTTCCTCAAGCATTCCGGCCACGCCGGGGCCCCCGACCTGATCGAAAAGATCATCGCCGGCGACGCCATCTTCGCCTTCGCCTATGCCGAGCCCCAGGCCCGCTACACCTGGCAGGACCTGAAGACCACGGCGACCAAGGATGGCACGGGCTATCTGATCAACGGCCAGAAGGCGGTTGTCGTCGGCGCGCCTTGGGCCACCCATCTGATCGTCACCGCCCGCACTGGCGGCGGCCAGCGCGACGCCCAAGGGGTCTCGGTGTTTCTGGTGGACAAGTCCGCCCCGGGCGTCACCACCCGCGACTATCCCACCGTGGACGGTCAGCGCGCCTCGGAGGTCACCTTCGAAAATGTCTCCGTCGGCGTTGACGCCCTGATCGGCGCCGAAGGTCACGGCCTGCCGCTCGTCGAAAAGGTCATGGACGAGGCGATCGCCGCCACCTGCGCCGAGGCCTGCGGCGTCCTGCGCAGGCTGCAGGAAGGGACGGTGGAGTACACCCGCACGCGCAAGCAGTTCGGGGTTCCGATCTCGTCCTTCCAGGTGCTGCAGCATCGGATGGTCGATATGTTCATCCAGCTCGAGCAGTCGATCTCGATGACCTACATGGCCACGATCCGGCTGTCGGATGAGGCCCACGAGCGCGCCCAGGCGATCTCGGCGGCCAAGGTCCAGATCGGCAAGGCCTGCCGTTTCGTCGGCCAGAACGCCGTCCAGTTGCATGGGGGCATGGCGATCACCGACGAAATGGCCATTGGCCACTACTTCAAGCGCGCCACCATGATCGAGGGGGTCTTTGGCTCCACCGACCATCACCTGGCCCGCTATGAGGCCCTGTCCTTCGGCAAGGCGGCCTGAGGTTGAACGGCCGCGCGCCGCCCGGTTCGCCCCCGGGCGGCGCGCATTCGCCTTGCCTTGCGCCTGCGAAGCGCGCTTAAGGCCACCGCATGGCCCTGCGCGACTTCGCCCTGATCGTCCTCGTCTGTCTGATCTGGGCGACCAACAACATCATCTCGAAATATGTGGTGGCCGATCTGGCTGTGCCGCCGCTGTTCTACGCCGCCGTGCGCTTCGCCCTTGTGGCGCTGATCACCCTGCCCTGGCTGCTGCCCATGCCGCGCCCCCGCTGGAGGCTGCTGGTGGTGGCCCTGCTGATGGGCGGCGGCAACTTCGCCCTGCTGTTCATCGGCCTGCAGACCGCCACCGCCTCGGCTGCGGCTGTGGTCATCCAGCTCGGCGTGCCGATCACCACCGTTCTGTCGATGGTCATGCTGGGGGAGCAGGTGCGCTGGCGCCGGGGCATCGGCATTTCGCTGACCCTGGCCGGCGCCCTTCTGGTCATGTGGGATCCCGGCGGCTTCGTGGTTTCCACCGGCCTGCTGTTTGTGGTCGCAGCCGCCTTCCTGGGGTCGCTTGGCGCGGTGATGATGAAGCAGATGGGCGGGGTTCGGCCTCTCCAGTTTCAGGCCTGGGTTGGCTTCGCCTCCTTCTGGCCCCTGGCGGTGTTGTCCCTGTGGCTGGAGCCTGGCCAGGTCGCCGCGGGCCTCGCCGCTGGCTGGCCGTTCCTGGTGGCGGTGGTGTTTTCGGCCGTGGTGGTCTCGGTGGCCGCCCACACCGCCTATTACGGCCTCATCCAGCGCTACGAGGCCAATCTGATCTCGCCGCTGACCCTGATGACGCCCCTCGCCACCATCGCGCTCGGGGTGGCGATCATGAGCGACCCCTTTGGCCCGCGCATGGCGATCGGTACGGCTGTGGCCCTGGCGGGGGTGCTGATCATCGCCCTGCGACCCAATCAGGTCGCCCCCCTCTTGCTCGCTTGGCGAAATCGCGCCGAATAGGGTCATGGACATCATTCCCGCCCCCTCGCCGAACTTCAACGAACGGACTGGCCCGCCCGAGATTCTCGTGATGCACTATACGGGGATGGAGAGCGGCGAGGCCGCCGTCGCCCGCCTGCGCGACCCCGAGGCCAAGGTCAGCTCCCACTATGTGGTGGAAGAGGACGGCCGCATCTTCACCCTGGTGGCTGAAGAACGGCGGGCCTGGCACGCCGGGGTTTCGTTCTGGAAGGGGGAACGCGACATCAACGGCCGCTCCATCGGGATCGAGATCGTCAATCCCGGTCAAGAGTTTGGCTACCGACCCTTTCCCGACGCGCAGATCGCCGCGGTGATCGCGCTCACCGCCGATATCCGCACCCGCTGGATGATCGCTGACGGCGACATCATCGCCCATTCCGATGTGGCGCCTGGCCGCAAGATCGACCCCGGCGAACTCTTCCCCTGGAAGACCCTGGCCGAGGCTGGCCACGGCCTGTGGGTCGAGCCGCCCCCCGTGCCGGGCGCGCCGTTGGCGGAAGGGGAGGAGGGGGCGGGAGTGTTCGCCTTCCAGGCCGGGCTGACGCGGCTGGGCTATGAGTGCCCGCCTTCGGGGAACTTCGACAGCGTGACGACGACCGTGGTCAGCGCGTTCCAGCGCCACTGGCGGCCACATCAGGTGGACGGGATCGCCGACGGCGAGACCCGCGCGCGGTTGATCGCCCTCCTGCGGGCCCAGGCCTGATGCATCCGGCTGCGCCCTTCCGGGCGGCCGACCCCGAGGCGGTTCTTGCGCACCTCGCGGCCTATCCGTTCGTGGCCCTGTTCGCCGTCTGTGAGGCCGGGCTTCGGGTGGCCCACGCGCCGGTCGTGGCGCGCCGGGATCGGGAGGACATCGTGCTGGACTTTCACCTGTCGCGGAACAACGCCCTGACAGCGGCCTTCGACAGGGGCGCAGCGGCGCTTGCGGTGTCCCAGGGACCGGACGCCTATGTCAGCCCCGACTGGTATGCCGCAGCCGACCAGGTCCCCACCTGGAACTACCTCACCATTGAGGCTGAAGGTGAGGTGACGCCTCTCGATGAGCCGGGGCTTGTCGCCCTACTGGAGGATCTGTCGGCCCAGGAAGAAGCGAGGCTCGCGCCCAAGCCTCCCTGGACGCGCCAGAAGATGTCGCCCGGGCGCTTTGAAGCCATGCTCGCAGGCATCCAGGGCTTCCGTCTGCGACCCCATCGCTTGGAAGGCACGTTCAAGCTCTCGCAGAACAAGGCGGCCGATGAGCGGGCTCGGGTCGCCACCGCGCTTGGCGACCATCCCATCGCGCAGCGAATGGGACGCAATCCCACCGACTGACACCCTTGACCACCGGCGCCTTGGGCCTCACTGATCGCCGCGGATCAGACGGCTGGGCGGCCGCGGCCGCTTCGGTGGTCGAGGAAAGTCCGGGCTCCACGACGACATGGCGGCGGGTAACGCCCGCCGGGGGCGACCCCAGGGATAGCGCCACAGAAAGCAAACCGCCTCTCCTCGGAGGGGTAAGGGTGAAAGGGTGCGGTAAGAGCGCACCGCATTGGCGGCGACGTCGATGGCACGGCAAGCCCCGCCAGGAGCAAGACCGAATAGGGATTCCGCGCCGGCGAAAGTCGGTAGGGCCGTCGTTGGCCTGAGGCGTCCGGGTTGGTCGCGAGAACCGTCCCGCAAGGGCCGGTCCAGAGGAATGGTCGCCGCATCCGGCGCTGGGGTTCGCCCTGGCCCGGGTGGCACAGAACCCGGCTTATAGGCCGTCTGATCCGCCGCCGCCCTTTCGACACAAACCGTCCGGAGCGTTCGACCCCCACTATACTTAACATGTTCCGTGTATGTTCTGTGGAGTGTTTACGTGCGTTAACCATAAGTCTCATGCGACATCTTTGTATTCTGGGGATTATGGGCTTCAGAGTCATTGCGACCCAATCCATCCCATGTTAACCCATTTCCTGTTCGCTGGGGGTTGGCGGACTCCGTTGGCGAGCCGACGGGATGGTTGGGGCGGCGGCCTGTGGGGGTCGCAGATGAGGGCGTCGGGCGCGAATGTTTGTCTCGACCTTCGAGAAGCAGCTGGATGCGAAGCGGCGCCTCGTGGTGCCGCAGGAGTTCCGCGCCCTCGTGTCGGGTCCCTTCGACGGCGTCGTCTGCTTCCCTTCGATTGAGGCCGACTGCATCGAGGGGGGCGGCAAGGCCCTGCTCGACCGCTATACGGGCGTGATCGGGGAGTTGGAGTTCGGCGACCCGCTGCGCTCAGCCCTGGAAGTCTCCGTCCTCGGGGGCATGGCGCGCCTATCCTTTGACACCGCGGGCCGTGTGACCCTGCCCGAAACCCTCTGCGACCTGTTTGGCCTCAGCGACTGGGTGGTCATTGTCGGCCTCGGTGACCGGTTCCAGATCTGGGCCCGCGAAGCCTTCCAGGCCCATCGCGCCGCCCAACGCGAACTGGCCCGTGAGGGCCTGGCCCAGATGCGCGCCGATCAGCGCGCCGCCCGCCTGGGGGCCAGTTCATGAGCGCGCCCCATCTTCCCGTCCTCTTGAGCGAAGTTGTCGAGGCCCTGGTGATCGCGCCGGGCGACGTCGTCGTCGACGGCACCTTTGGCGCCGGCGGCTATGCCCGCGCCTTCCTGACAGCGGGCGCGAAGGTCACCGCCTTTGACCGCGACCCCACCGCGGCGCGCTTCGCCGCTGATCTGCCGACGGATCGTTTCACCCTGGTCTGCGCCCGCTTCTCCGAGATGGACGAGGTTCTGGGGGAGGGCGGCGCCGACGGCGTGGCCCTCGATCTCGGCGTATCGTCCATGCAGCTGGACGAGCCCGACCGCGGCTTTTCCTTCCTGCGCGACGGTCCCCTCGACATGCGCATGGGCGACGAGGGCGAAACAGCCGCCGATCTGGTCAACACCGCCGAACCGGGAGATCTCGCCCGGATCCTCTGGGTCTATGGCGAGGAAAAGAAGTCCCGTCGGATCGCCGGCGCCATCGCCCGGCGTCGCGTCCAGCAACCCTTCACCCGCACGGCCGAGCTGGCCGACTTCATTGAGGGCGTGCTGGGCGGCCGTCGCGGCGCCAAGGCCCACCCCGCCACCCGGTCCTTCCAGGCCCTGCGCATCGCGGTGAACGACGAACTCGCCGAACTTGAGGCGGGCCTCGCTGCGGCAGAGCGCGTCCTGAAGCCCGGCGGCCGCCTGGCCGTGGTCACTTTCCACTCTCTGGAAGACCGGATCGTGAAGGCCTTCCTCACTGAGCGCGCTGGGCGCACGCCATCGGGCTCGCGCCATCTGCCCCCCGTCGAGGACGCCCGCGCCCCCAGCTTCGCCCTGAGCTTCAACGGCGCCCGCACCTCGGGCCAGGCCGAGCTGGACGCCAACCCCCGGGCGCGTTCAGCCAAGCTGCGGGCCGCCGTGCGCACCGAGGCGCCCGTCTGGAGGACCGCGGCATGAGCGTGCTCAATCGCCGCATTCGCGGGTTCCGCCTCGTCGATGTGATCGCCCTGGGCCTGCTGGTCCTGCTGATCATGAGCGTCTATCTGGCCAAGACCATCGCCAGCCGGGAGCGGGCTGAAATCGCCTCTGTGGAACGTCAGATCGCCGCTGAGCGCGCGCAGATCCGCCTCCTTGAAGCCGAGGTCGCCCACCTCGAACAGCCATCCCGCATTGAGCGCCTTTCGACCCTCTATCTGGAGATGGGCCCTGTAGATGTGACGCGGGAGACGACGGCCGACTCCCTGGCCGCCCTGGCGCCGCCCAAGGCCCCTTCGGCTCGGGCTCCGGCCCCGAAGCTGGAGGTCGTCCCGTGAGCCTTGCCGGCGTCGTCACCCGCAGGTTTCCCTTCGGCCTTCGCTGGCTGGGCGCCGCCCTCTGGCGTCTGGAACATGCCTTTGAGCGCGCCCGGGCGGCTGGCCGCGTCGAGGATGACGCCCGCATCCGAATCTTCATGGTCATGCTGTTCTTCGGCCTGGGCTTTGGCGCCCTGGCCATGGGCGCGACCCAGGCCGCGCTGTTCTCCGGCTCAGGCGGCGGCGGCGGCGCAGGCTGGCTTCCGCCCCAGGCTCGGGCCGACATTGTCGACCGGGAGGGCCGCCTTCTGGCCGCCGACCTCCTGCACTATGGCCTCTATGTGGATCCCGCTGAGGTGTGGGACGCCGCCTCCACCCGTCAGGCCTTGGCCAAGGCGCTGCCGACCGTATCGGCTGAGCGTCTGGACCGCGCCCTGAAGTCTGAGCGCCGTACGTTCCTGGCGGGGGGCATGACGCCGGTCCAGAAGTCGGCCATCCATCAACTGGGCCTGCCTGGGATTTCCTTCGAGCCCGAGCAGAAGCGCGTCTATCCCCTCAACCATACCGCTTCGCATCTGATTGGCTTCTCGGACACGGGCGGCGAGGGGCTGGCGGGGGCTGAGCTGGCCCTGAATGATGAGCTTCGGGCCCTGGCGCGGGAGTCCGGCGAGTTGGCCCTCTCGATCGACCTGCGGGTCCAGGGGGCGCTCGAAGACGAGCTGCGAAAGGCGGCCGAAACCTATGGCCCCAAGGGGGCGGTGGGCCTCGTCGCCCATGTCCACACCGGCGAAATTCTCGGTCTCGCCAGCTATCCGGATTTCGACCCCAACACCGCTAGCGCCGCCAGCGCCGATGCGCGGCTCAACCGTGCGGCCTCGTCTGTGTTTGAGATGGGCTCGACCTTCAAGGCCTTCACGGTCGCCATCGGCCTCGATACCGGCGTAGCGACCATGGCGTCGACCTTCGACGCCCGCGAGCCCTATAAGCTCGGCTACAGGACCATCAGCGACTACCACGCCTCTCGCAAGGTGCTGAGCCTCGTGGAGGTGTTCCAGCATTCCTCCAATATCGGCACCGCCAGGCTTGCCGTTGGGGTGGGCCCTGAGCGCCTCAGCCGCTATTTCGACGACCTGGGACTGACCACGGCGGCCAAGGTCGAGCTGAAGGAATCGGCCTCGCCCCTGACGCCCAAGGTATGGAATGAGGATGCGGTCGCCTCCACTTCCTTTGGCCATGGCATGAACATCTCGCCGTTGGCGCTCACCCGCGCCATGCTGCCCCTGTTGAATGGCGGCAAGCTGGTCCCCCTGACGATCCGTCGCCAGGCGCCCGGCTTCCGGCCGGAGGCCAAGCGGGTGCTGTCGGAAACCACCTCGACTCAGATGTTGCAGATCATGCGCGCCAATGTGACCGGCGGCAGCGGCGGCAAGGCCGACGCGCCAGGGCTCAGCGTCGGCGGCAAGACCGGCACCGGCGAGAAGTATGATCCAGAGATCCGACGCTACAACGGCAAGCGTCAGGTCTCCTCTTTCGCGGCCGTCTTTCCCACTGATGGCCCCCTTGAGAACGATCGCTATTTTGTTCTGATCCTGCTGGATGAGCCGCACGGGACTCCGCAGACCTTTGGCTATTCCACGGGCGGCTGGGTCGCTGCGCCCGCCACCGGTCAGCTCATCGCCCGGATCGCGCCCTTCCTGGGGATTTCGCGCCACATCGGCCCGATGGAGCACCAGCCTCGTCTGGCTTCGACCCCGACCGTGCTGGCGGAGGCCCGCTGATGCCGCGTCTTTCCAGCCTTCTCTTCCAAGACCTCGACCAGGACCCGGAGATCACAGGGGTCACCGCTGACAGCCGCAAGGTCCAGCCGGGCTTCCTGTTCGCCGCCCTGCCGGGGGTGCAGGCCAATGGGGCTGCCTATGCCGAACAGGCGGTCAGGGCCGGGGCCGCCGCGGTGATCGCCGGTGAGGCGCTGGGAACCCTTGATGCGCCCGTGGTCACGGTCGCCGATCCACGCCGGGCCTACGCCCTGGCCGCCGCCGCCTTCTGGGGGACGCAGCCGCCGGTCTGCGTGGCGGTGACGGGCACCAACGGCAAGACCTCTGTGGCCACCTTCTGCCGGCAGATATTCGCCAGCGCCGGGCGGCGGGCCGCCAGCATGGGCACCCTCGGCGTCCTGGCCTCGGGCCCTGACCTCAACGAACAGCTCACCCCACCTGGCCTCACCACCCCCGACGCCGGGGATATGGCGGAGCTGATGGCGCGCCTTGCAGAGCTGGGGGTCACGCATCTGGCCCTGGAGGCCTCCTCCCACGGGATCGACCAGCGCCGCCTGGACGGCGTGAAGCTGAAGGCCGCGGGCTTCCTGAACCTGACCCAGGACCACCTCGACTATCACGGCGACATGGACGCCTACCGGGCGGCCAAGCTGCGCCTGTTTGAGGCCCTGCTGCCCCGGGGCGGGACGGCCGTGCTCAATGCCGATTCCGACGCCTTCGCCCCCTTCGCAGCGGCCGCGATCCAGGCCGGCCACGCCATCCTGTCGGTGGGCGAGGCCGGACAGAGCCTGCGGCTGAACCGCCGGGAGCTGACGCCAGATGGCCAGCGCATGAGCCTGTCCCACGACGGGCGAACCTTCGATCTGCGTCTGCCCCTGGCCGGCGCCTTCCAGGCCGCCAATGCGCTGGCCGCCGCCGGCCTCTGTCTGGCTGCGGGCGAGAGCATCGAGACCGTCCTGGCCGCCCTGGAGCGCCTGGAGGGCGCCCCTGGCCGGATGCAGCGGATCGGGTCCGGACCCCGGGGTGGGGAGGCCTATGTCGACTATGCCCATACCCCCGACGGCCTGAAGACCGCTCTTTCGGCCCTGCGCCCGCACACCCGCGGGCGTCTGATCGTCGTGTTCGGCGCCGGCGGCGACCGGGACCCCACCAAGCGGTCGTTGATGGGGGAGGCTGCAGCCGAACACGCCGACATCGCCATCGTCACCGACGACAATCCCCGCAGCGAGGATCCCGCCCAGATCCGCGCCCAGGTCCGCGCTGGCGCGCCTGAGGCCCAGGACATCGGCGATCGCCGCGCTGCCATCGCCGCGGCCGTCGCCCTCATGCGTGAAGGCGATGTCCTGGTGGTCGCGGGCAAGGGCCATGAGCAGACCCAGACCATCGCCGGCGCCGCCCATCATTTCGACGACGTGGCGGTGACCGCCCAGGCTCTGGAGGCGGTCCATGTCTGAGCCCCTCTGGACCGCGGCCGAGATCGCCCAGGCTGTCGGGGGCGAGGTCGTCGGCGGCGACTTCGCGGTGAGCGGCCTGTCCATCGACAGCCGCTCCGTAGACTCTGGCGACCTGTTCATCGCCCTGGCGGGCGTACGCGATGGCCATGAATTTGTCTCCCAGGCCCTCGGGCAGGGCGCCGCCGGATCGCTGGTCTCGCGCCCTCAAGGCGGCCCAGCCGTGGTGGTGGCCGACACCTTCAAGGCCCTGGAGGCCCTGGGCGAGGCGGCGCGCGACCGGGCGACCAAGGTCCGCCGTGGCGCGGTCACCGGCTCGGTCGGCAAGACCAGCGTCACTCAGGCGGTTCGCGTTGGCCTTGCCCTGGCCGGCAAGGCGCATTCGTCGGTCAAGTCCTACAACAACCATATCGGCGTGCCGCTCACCCTGGCCCGGATGCCCCGGGACACGGAGCGTGCGGTGTTCGAGATCGGCATGAACCACGCCGATGAAGTCACGCCCCTCTCCAGGATGGTCCGCCCCCACGCGGCCCTGATCACCACAGTCGGCCCCGTACATGTGGAGAACTTCCCGGACGGCGAGGCCGGCGTGGCCCGCGCCAAGGCGGAAATTTTCGACGGCCTGGAGCCGGGCGGCGTGGCGATCCTCAACGCTGACAATGTCTGGTTCGGCGACCTGGCCACCGCAGCCAAGGCCGCTGGCGCCAGGGTGGCCACCTTCGGGACGGGCGAGGGCGTCGACGCCCGCCTCCTCGGATTCAATCCTGGTCCCGGTCAGGCGATTGTCCGGGCCCGACTGCGGGGACAGGCCCTGGACTTCCCAATCCTTCAGACAGGGTTCCACTGGGGGTTGAACAGCATGGCGGTCCTGCTGATGCTCCAGGCTCTCGACGTCACCCTCGAGGACGGCCTGATCGCCCTGGGCGCCTTTGAGCCTCTGGCCGGGCGCGGCGCCGAGCGGCAGGTGGCCTTGGCCGGCGGCGACTTCACCCTGATCGACGAAAGCTACAACGCCAATCCGATCTCCATGGCCGCAGCCATCTCTAGCCTCGGGGCGCGCAAGACCTCGGGGCGGCGGATCGTCGCGCTGACCGACATGCTGGAACTCGGCGGCGAGGCCGAAGCCTTCCATCGCGCCCTTGCAGAGCCCCTGGACGCAGCCGGGGTGGACCTGGTGTTCTGCGCCGGGCCGCTGATGAAATCCCTCTGGGACGCCCTTCCTTCGACTCGTCGGGGCGGCTACGCCGAAAGCGCAGCTCAAATTGGGCCGCAGGTCGCCCAGGCCGTAGAGCCTGGCGATCTGGTGATGGTTAAAGGTTCGAACGGCTCTCGGGCCGGGGTGGTCGCGGCCGCCCTGGGAGAGCTCGGGCGTGCGCAAGGGGGGCAGGGCTGATGTTCTACTGGCTCTACACGCAGATGGCGGCCGAGGGACATGTCCCTTTTCTCAACCTGCTGAAATACCTGACTTTCCGGACGGGCATGGCGCTGTTCACCGCCCAGTTGGTGGTGATCCTCATGGGATCGCGCTTCATCCGCTGGATGCAGGCCAAGCAGGGCAAGGGCCAGCCGATCCGCGCCGACGGCATCGAGCGCCACATCGTCGAAAAGGCCGGCACACCGACCATGGGCGGGGTGATGATCCTGGCCGGCCTGATCATCGGCACCCTGCTCTGGGCGGACCTGTCCAACATCTATGTCTGGGTCGTCCTGTTCGTCACCGCCAGCTATGGCGTGCTGGGGTTCACCGACGACTACGCCAAGGTGACCAAGCAGAGCACCGCCGGCGTCTCAAGCCGGGTGCGCCTGGTTCTTGAGGTGGTAGTGGCCCTGGCTGCGGTCGCCGTCCTGATCATCTATGGCGCGCGCACAGCGGAATCGCCGGACCTGAACACCTCCCTGGCCTTCCCGATCTTCAAGCATTTTCTGCTGGATCTCGGCTGGCTCTACCTGGTGTTCGGCGCCCTGGTGATCGTCGGCGCGGCCAATGCGGTGAACTTCACAGACGGCCTTGATGGCCTGGCCACCGTGCCGGTGATGATCGCCGCGGCCGCCTTTGGTCTGATCGCCTACCTCGTCGGCAACTATCTGTTCGCCAACTATCTACAGCTGCATTTCGTGCCCGGTGTGGGCGAGGTGGCGGTGCTTTGCGGGGCCATCATCGGGGCGGGCCTGGGCTTCCTCTGGTACAACGCCCCGCCGGCCAAGATCTTCATGGGCGACACCGGCTCGCTGGCCCTGGGCGGCGCCCTGGGCGCCGTGGCTGTGGCCACCAAGCACGAGATCGTCCTGGCCATCGTCGGCGGCCTGTTCGTGTTGGAGACCCTGTCAGTGATGATCCAGGTGGTCTCCTTCAAGCTCACGGGCCGCCGCGTCTTCCGCATGGCGCCGATCCACCACCACTTCGAGAAGCTCGGCTGGTCGGAATCCACGGTGGTGATCCGCTTCTGGATTGTCGCGGTGATGCTCGCCCTCCTGGGTCTCGCGACCCTGAAGCTGCGATAGGGAGGCTGGCGCTCACACCATGATCCCCGTCCGTGGTTTCGAAGGCAAGACAGTGGCGGTGTTCGGCCTGGCCCGTACGGGGCTTGCGGCGGCGCGCGCCCTGCAGGCTGGCGGAGCCAATGTGGCCCTGTGGGATGAGCGTCCCGCCGCCCGCGAGGCGGCCATGGCCGAAGGCTTCGAACTGACCGACCTGTCGTCAGCCGACTGGTGGAGCTTCTCAGCCCTGCTACTGTCGCCCGGCGTGCCGCTCACCCATCCCACGCCCCACTGGACCGTCGACCGGGCCAAGGCGGCCGGGGTCGAGATCCTCGGCGACATCGAGCTCTTCGCCCGGGCGGTCAACGCTGCGCCAGAGCACAAGCGGCCCAAGGTCGTGGCCATCACGGGCACCAATGGCAAGTCCACCACCACCGCCCTGATCGCCCACATCTGCGCCAGCGCCGGCCGCGACACCCGCATCGGCGGCAATTTCGGCTTCGGTGTTCTGGGGCTGGAGGACATGCATGGCGGTGCGGTCTACGTGCTGGAGATGTCGTCCTATCAGCTCGACCTGACCACCAGCCTCAAGCCTGACGTCTCGATCCTGCTGAACATCACCCCTGATCATCTGGATCGTCACGGCGGCATGGACGGCTATGTGGCCGCCAAGCGCCGGGTGCTGCTGAACCAGGGCAAGGGGGACACCGCCGTCATCGGCGTCGATGACCCCTATGGCCAACGGATCTGCACCGAGGTGGTGGCCGCCAATCGCCGGACCATCGTGCCGATCTCCTCGTCCAAGGCCATCGGGCGCGGGGTCTATGTGCTGCAGGGCCTGCTCTATGACGCCACCGGCGAGCGGGCCGTGGAGATCGCTGACCTGCTGCGCGCCAGATCCCTGCCGGGTCGGCACAATTGGCAAAACGCCGCCGCCGCCTACAGCGCCGCCCGTGGCCTCGGCCTGACGCCAGAAGAAGCCGCCGAGGGGTTGATGACCTTCCCGGGGCTCGCCCACCGGATGGAGACCGTCGGCCAGTTGGGTCGGGTTCGCTTCGTCAACGACTCCAAGGCCACCAACGCCGACGCCGCCCGCCAGGCGATGTCCAGCTATCCCAAGTTCTTCTGGATCGCCGGCGGTCAGGCCAAGACCGGTGGCATCGAGAGTCTCAGCGACCTCTTTCCCCGCATCGAGAAGGCCTATCTGATCGGCGAGGCCGCGCCGGTGTTCGCCGACGCGCTGGCCGGCAAGGCGCCCGTCGCCGAGTGCGGCGACCTGGAGCGTGCGGTGCAGCGGGCCTATGCTGACGCCGCCGCCACCGGACAGGACGCGGTGGTCCTGCTGTCGCCGGCCTGCGCCTCCTTTGACCAGTTCGCTGACTTCGAGGCCCGCGGGGAGGCTTTTCGGTCCGCCGTGCAGGGGCTTGAGGCGCCGGTCCAGAAGGGCGCGCGGGCATGAGCGCCGACCATCTGACCAAGCCCAGCCAGGCGCACGCCTTCGCCCGCAGCGATCGCTCGGCCCTGGGGGTCTGGTGGTGGACCATTGACCGCTGGCTACTGGGCGCTGCGGCGGTGCTCATCGGCCTGGGCATCCTGTTGTCCTTCGCCGCCAGCCCGGCGGCGGCGGCCCGGATGAATGTCGGCGATCCCTTCCACTTCGCCCTGCGCCAGTGCGTCTTCGCGATGCTGGGCGCCGCGGTGCTGGTGGTCACCTCCATGCTGGAGGTGCGCACGGTGAGGCGCCTGTCCTTCTTCATCTTTGTCGGCGCGATCGCCCTGATGGTCGCCCTGCCGTTCCTGGGCCACACCGCCAAGGGCGCCACCCGCTGGGTGGAGTTCGCCGGCTTCACCCTGCAGCCGTCAGAATTCATGAAGCCGGCCCTGATCATCCTGGTGGCCTGGATGTTTTCCGAGGGCCAGAAGGGCGAGGGAGTCCCCGGCGTCACGATCGCCTTTGCGCTCTACGCCGTTTCCGTCGCGCTGCTGCTCATTCAACCCGATGTAGGTCAGACCGTCCTGATCACAGTGGCCTTTGGGGCCGCCTTCTGGATGGCCGGGGTGCCGCTCTCCTGGGTCATGCGCCTGGGCGCTGTGGCCGTGGCGGGACTGGTGGCCATCTACTTCGTCTTCTCCCACGTGGCCGACCGGGTGAACCGCTTCCTGAACCCTGAGACCGCCGACACTCACCAGGTGGACCGCGCCGCCGAAGCGATCGCCGCCGGCGGACTGTTTGGCCGCGGGCCGGGGGAGGGGGTGATGAAGCGCCACGTCCCCGACCTGCATACCGACTTTGTCTACTCGGTCGCCGCCGAGGAATACGGCCTGGTCTTCAGCCTGATCGTCATCGGGCTCTTCGCCCTGATCGTCACCCGCGGCCTTCACCGGTCAATGAAGCTCAGCAACACCTTCGAGCAGGTGGCCGCCGCCGGTCTGTTCGTGATCGTCGGGCAGCAGGCCATCATCAATATCGCGGTGAACCTCAACATGATCCCCACCAAGGGCATGACCTTGCCGTTCATCTCCTATGGCGGGTCGTCCTTGATCGCGTCTGGCCTCACCCTTGGCCTGGCCCTGGCCCTGACCCGTCGTCGGCCGGGCGCCTATGCCCCCTCCGAAGGGCTCGCCAAGGCCGGCGCCTTCGCCTAAACGGGCCCCTATGCGCAAGCTCGCCGTGGTCGCCGCCGGGGGAACCGGAGGCCATCTCTTTCCCGCCCAGGCGCTCGCTGAGACGCTGATCGCCCGTGGCTGGCGTGTGGCGCTGGCGTCTGACGAGCGGGTCGCGGCCTTCGCCGAGAGCTTCCCCGCCGAGGAGCGCATCGGCCTGTCGGCCAGCACCTTCAAGTCCGGCGACCCCATCGGCATGGCCAAGGCGGGCCTGGCCATCCTCCAGGGGGTGATGCAGGCCCGCTCGGCCTTCAAGCGCCTGGACCCCGCCGTCGTCGTCGGCTTTGGCGGCTACCCGTCGGTGCCGGGCCTGCTGGCCGGGATCACCCAGGGTCGTCCGACGGTGATCCACGAGCAGAACGCGGTCATGGGCCGAGCCAACCGCCGCCTGGCCAGCCATGTCACCGCCGTCGCCTGCGCCTTTCCGAGCCTGCAGAAGGCGCCGCCCAAGGCCGCCGCCAAGGCCGTGGTCGTCGGCAATCCGGTTCGCCAGGAAATCCGCGACCTGGCCGACAAGCCCTATCTGCCCCCGGAAGACGGCGGCACCCTGCGCCTGTTGATCACCGGCGGCAGCCAGGGCGCACGGCTGTTGTCGGAACTGATGCCCGAGGCCATCCGCGCCCTGCCCGAGGACCTCCGCGTCCGCCTGAGGGTGCAGCAGCAGACCCGCAAGGAGTCCATGGACATCGCCCGGCGCATCTATGCCGACGCCATGGTCGAGGCCGAGATCGCTCCCTTCTTCCGCGACATGGCCACGCGTCTGCGCCAGGCCCACCTGGTGGTCGGTCGCTCCGGCGCCGGCACAGTGTGCGAGTTCGCCATCGCCGGCCGGCCCTCGATCCTGATCCCGCTGGCCATCGCGCTTGACGACGACCAGGGTCAGAACGCCCAGGTGATGGTCGAGGCCGGCGGCGCGGTGATCGCCCGGGAAAACCAGCTGACCGTCGAGTCCATGGCCAACGCCCTGGAAAAGCTGCTGACCAACCCCGAACGCCTGGCCCGCATGTCGGCCGGCGCCCGCGCCATCGCCCGGCCCGACGCGGCTGAGCGCCTGGCTGATCTCGTCGAACAGACCGCCGCTCAGGGCCGCTAGGCCCCTCGTCCTCCAGCCACAGGCCCCGCCGCCCCATGAACCGCCGTCGCCCCGTCCCCTTCGAACTCGGCCCCGTCCACTTTATCGGGATTGGCGGCATCGGCATGAGCGGCATCGCCGAGATCATGCTGCGCATCGGCTATACGGTGCAGGGCTCGGACTCCAAGGCCGGCGCCAATACCGAGCGCCTGGAAAAGCTGGGGGCGAAGATCTTCATCGGCCATGAGGCGAGCCAGGTCGAAGGCGCCTCGGCGGTCGTCTATTCCACCGCAGTCAAGCAGGACAATCCGGAGATGCAGGCGGCCCGGGAACGGCGCCTGCCCCTGGTCCGCCGGGCTGAGATGTTGGCCGAGCTGATGCGGCTGCAGTTCTCCATCGCCGTCGGCGGCACCCACGGCAAGACCACCACCACCTCGATGATCGCCTCACTGCTGGACGCCGGCGGCCTGGACCCCACCGTGGTCAATGGCGGGATCATCAACGCCTATGGCACCAACGCCAAGGTGGGCGAGGGGGACTGGATCGTCGTCGAGGCCGACGAGAGTGACGGCACCTTCCTGAAGCTGAAGTCCACGGTCGCGGTGGTGACCAATATCGATCCCGAGCACCTGGACCACTACGGCGACTTCGAAGCGGTCAAGAAGGCCTTCCAGGACTTCATCGAGAACATCCCCTTCTACGGCTTCGCCGCGGTCTGCACGGACCATCCCGAGGTCCTGGCCCTCACATCCCGGGTCGAGAACCGCCGGCTGGTCACCTATGGGGTCAATCCCCAGGCCGAGGTTAGGGCCGAGAAGATCTCCATGGGCCCCGATGGCGCCCATTTCGACGTGGTGATCCGCCCCCTCCAGGGCGAGCCGGTGCGGATGGAGAAGCTGCACATGCCGATGGCCGGCATGCACAATGTGCTGAACGCCCTGGCCGCCGTGGCCGTGGCCCGGGAGCTGTCGGTGGGGCCTGAGGCCATCGCCGCCGGCCTGACCGGCTTTGGCGGGGTCAAGCGGCGCTTCACCACCACCGGGACCTCGGGCGAGGTGCGGATCATCGACGACTATGGCCACCATCCCGTCGAGATCAGCTCGGTGCTGACGGCCGCCCGCGCGGTGACCAGCGGCCGGGTCGTCGCCGTGGTTCAGCCGCACCGCTATTCGCGCCTGAAGGACCTTTTCGAGGACTTCTGCGCCTGTTTCAGCGACGCTGACGTGGTGATCGTCGCCGACATCTACGCCGCCGGCGAAGCCCCCCTGGACGGCGCCAGCCGCGAGGCGCTGGTCGATGGCCTGCGCCGCTATGGCCATCGCCGCGCCCTGCCGTTGTCTGGGCCTGAGGATCTGGCGAGACTGGTGCTGCAGGAGACACAGGCCGGCGACCTCGTGGTCTGCCTGGGGGCCGGGGACATCACCAACTGGGCCTACGCCCTGCCTGAACAGCTGGACGCCCTGCGCAGCCACGCCACATGACCTGGCGTGATCGCCTGCCGGCGGCCCGGGGCAAGATCCTGCGGGACGAGCCGCTTTCGCCCTTCACCTGGTTCCGGGTGGGCGGGGCCGCCGACGTCCTCTTCCTGCCGGCCGACGCTGAGGATCTGGCCGACTTCCTGCGGGGCCTGGACCCGGCCGTCCCTGTCACCGTGCTTGGCGTCGGCTCAAACGTCATTATTCGCGACGGCGGGATCGAGGGCGTGGTGGTGCGCCTGGCCGGCAAGGCCTTTGGCCAGGTGACCACGGACGGCCTGCGGGTCACCGCTGGCGCTGCGGCCCTGGACGCCATGGTCGCCCGAGCCGCGGCCAAGGCCGGGATCGCCGGCCTGGAATTCTACGCCGGCATCCCGGGCTCCATCGGCGGCGCCCTGACCATGAACGCCGGCTGCTACGGCGCAGAGACCAAGGACGTGCTGGTCTCAGCCTGGGGAATCGATCGCACAGGCGCCCGGCGCGACTTCACCCTGGCCGACTTCGGCTACACCTATCGCCACAGTCAGGCGCCCGCCGACATCATCTGGATTCAGGCGGTCTATGAGGGGCAGGCCGACGAGCCCGCCGCCATCACCGCCCGGATCAATGAGATCACCGCCCGGCGCGAGACCACCCAGCCGATCCGCGAAAAGACCGGCGGCTCCACCTTCAAGAACCCGCCGGGCCACTCGGCCTGGAAGCTGGTGGAGGCGGCCGGCTGGCGCGGCAAGCCCCACGGCGGCGCCATGTTCTCCCCCCTGCATTCCAACTTCATGATCAACACCGGCGAGGCCACGGCGGCGGACCTGGAGGGCCTCGGCGAAGCGGTGCGGGCTGAGGTGGCGCAGAAGCTGGGGGTGTCGCTCGACTGGGAAATCAAGCGGATCGGCCGGCCGGGCTGAAGGGTCTAGGCCGCGGGAGCGTGGTCGCGCGGCTTTGTATTAGGACTTCGCATCCACACCGCCCCCTCATGAAATCAACCCAAAAGCGATCCAGCGAGCTCACTCTCCGTCGAGCATCCTTGCTGTTTACAACGTAAGCTAACGCTGTTTAGATTGCCGTTCAGCCGGGGAACGGGGTGGCGTTATGCAGGGTCGCGACGGGCAGCTTAGGCGCACAATCAAGCTTACGGCCATCGCAGGTTTCGCCTCGGTCCTGGCGGCCTGCGGGGGCGGGGCTGAGCCGCCTGCGGCTCAGGCGCCGGCGCCGGCGGTGGAGGCCGCCGCGGTGCGGGCCGCCAGCGCCCAGACCCTGATCACCGCCACCGGGGCGCTCGCTCGCCAGCGGGAGGCGCAGCTGGCCTTCCGGGTTCCTGGCGTCATCACCAGCCTGACCGTGGACGAGGGCGATGTGGTCCGCGCCGGCCAGGTGATCGCCCAGCTTGATCCCACCGCCGTCGAGGCGGGCCGCCAGCAGGCCAAGGCCGCCCTGGACCGCGCCCGCCGGGACCTGGAGCGGGATCAGGCCCTGTTCGACAAGGGCTTTGTCAGCCGCCAGCGGATCGACGACCGCAAGAGCGCCCTGTCAGCCGCAGAGGCCGCCTATTCCGCCGCCGCCTTTGATCGCCGCTGGGCGACCCTGACCGCGCCCACCGCCGGCGTGGTGCTGTCGCGCGCCGCAGCGGCCGGGCAGGTGGTTCAGCCGGGCCAGGCAGTGGTGACCATCGCCGACGCGGGCTCCCCCTTCGTGCTGCGGGTTCCGGTCCCCGACCGGCAGGCGACCCGGATCGCCCAGGGCGCCACAGCCCAGGTCGAGGTCGGCGACCAGACCCTGCCGGGCCGGGTCATCCTGATCGGTGGGGCCAGCGCGGCCGGCGCCGGCACCGTGGATGTGGAGATCGAGATCGCCGCGGCCCCTGGCCTGCGCAGTGGTCAGGTGGGCCGGGCGCAGATTGCGGCCTCGGCGCCCCGGACAGCCGATGGCTTTTCCCGCATTCCCGCTGAAGCCATCCAGGAGGCGGAGAACGGCCGGGCCTTCGTCCTGCGCCTCGACGGGGATGTGGCGCGGCGCACGGCGGTGACCTTTGGCGGCTTCGACGGCGACGACGCCCTGGTGGCGGGTCTGGCCCCGGGCGCCCGGGTGATCACCGCCGGCGGCGGCTTCGTCGGCGACGGCGACAAGGTGCAGGTGATCGACCCCGCCGCCCTGATCGCCCAGACTTCAGCCGCAACCGCCAAGGGTGCGGTTGCTGAGAGCCCCGCGCCATGAACTTTGATCCCGCCGGCTTTGCGGTTCGTCGCTGGCAGTTCACCCTGGTCGCCTTCGCGCTCCTGACCATGCTGGGTCTGAACGCCTTCGCCAGCATGCCGCGGTCAGAAGACCCGCATTTCCCCATTCCGCTCATGATCGTCCGCGCCGTGCTGCCTGGCGCAGAGCCGACCGAGATGGAGCAGTTGATCGCCGATCCCCTGGAGGACGTCCTCGACGGCCTCGACGATGTGGATGAGATCCGCTCCACCAGCCAGGACGGGGCCGCGGTGGTCCAGGTGCAGTTCAACTGGGATGTGGACACCGACCGCAAGTTTGACGAGGTGGTGCGCGAGGTGAACGCCCTGCGCCCCCGGCTGCCGGACGGCCTTGTCCTGCTGGAGGTCAACCGGGCGCGGACCACTGAGGTGGCTGTGGTTCAGGTGGCCCTGGTCAGCGACCATCTGCCCATGCGGCGACTGGAAAAGGTGGCCGAGCGACTGCGCGAACGGCTGGCCCGCGCCCCGGGGGTCCGGGAGGCGGAATACTGGGGAGCGCCGGCGTCCGAGGTTCGGGTCTCCCTGGACCTGCCGCGGCTGGCGGCTCTGCAGCTGCCGCCTACCGCCGTGGCCGACGCCCTGGCGGCGGCTGGCGCAGAGGCCCCCGTGGGGGCGGTTCACGCCGGAGATCGGCGATTTAACGTCAAGGCCGGCGGCGCCTTCCGCGAACTGGACGACATCGCCCAGACCCCTGTTCGCGCCGTCGACGGGCGTGTTGTACGAGTGGAGGACGTGGCCACGGTGGCCTGGGCTGAGGCCGAGCCGACTCACCTGACACGGTTCAATGGCGACCGAGCTGTCTTCGTGACGGTGAAGCAGCGGGACGGCGCCGATGTCGCCACCCTGACCACCGCCGTCAACGCCGCGCTGGATGAGTTTGAAACCAGTCTGCCGCCCGGGGTCCGCCTGGAGCGGGGTTTCCAGCAGGCGGAGAACGTGAAGTACCGACTGAACCTGCTGTTCCGGGACTTCGGCATCGCCCTGGGGCTGGTTCTGATCACCCTTCTGCCCCTGGGTATCCGGGCGGGCGTCGTGGTGATGATGTCTATACCGCTGTCCCTGCTGATCGGCCTGTCGGTGATGCAGGGGCTGGGCTTTACCCTCAACCAGCTGGCCATCGCCGGCTTCGTGCTCAGCCTGGGCCTGCTGGTGGACGACTCTATCGTCGTCACCGAGAACATCGCCCGGCGTCTACGGGCTGGCGAGGATCGGATATCTGCGGCGGTCAACGGCACGCGCCAGATCTCCTTGGCGGTGATCGGCTGTACAGCGACCCTGATGCTCGCCTTCCTGCCCCTGATGTTCCTGCCGGAAGGGTCGGGCGCCTATATCCGGTCCCTGCCGGTGGCGGTGCTGACCACAGTGGCGGCGTCCCTGCTCGTGTCGCTGACCATCATCCCTTTCCTGGCCAGCCGCATCCTCTCACGGCATGAAGACCCCGAGGGCAACGCCCTGCTGCAGGCGATCAATGGGGCGATCCACCGCTTCTATAGCCCGATCCTGCACCGCGCCCTGGCGAGGCCATGGATTGCGCTGGGCATCACTGTGGCAATCTGCGCCACCACCGTCCCCATGCTGGGCGCCATTGGCTCATCCCTGTTTCCCCCGGCTGAGACCCCGCAGTTCCTGGTGAAGATTGAGACCCAGCAGGGCTCATCCCTGGAAAAGACCGATCAGGCTCTTCGCTTTGTGGAGGCGCGGCTGGCCAGGGAGGAGTCCGTGGTCTGGCAGGCGGCCAATCTCGGTCGCGGTAATCCGCAGATCTTCTACAACTCCACCCAGGCCGAACCACAGCCCAACTTTGCTGAGGTTTACGCCGCCTTCGACTCTTGGGAGCCGGGCGAGAGTCCTGCCTTACTCGACGCCCTGCGTGCAGACTTCGACCGCTATCCTGGCGCGCGCATTCGGGTGATCGTGTTCGAGAACGGCCCGCCAATCGAGGCGCCCATCGCCGTTCGTCTCCAGGGGCAGGACCTCAGTGTTCTCAAAGGTCTGGCCGCTCAGGCTGAAGCGATCTTGAAGGCCACGCCGGGCGCCCGGGACGTGAACAACCCCATCCGCCTGGACCGCACCGACCTGGACCTTGGCCTGGACGAGGCCAAGGCCGCGACCCTGGGCGTTCCGGCAGGGGCTGGCCGCCGGGTGACGCGACTGGCCCTGTCGGGAGAGTCGGTGGCCCGCTACCGCGATCCCGACGGCGACGACTACAGCGTCAATGTCCGCCTGCCCATGGGCGCTCGTAACGAGGTGTCGGCCCTGCAGGAGATCTATCTGCCCTCCACCACCGGTCAGGCCGTGCCCCTGGCGGCGGTGTCCAATCCGGTCCTGACCTCCAGCCCCGCCCGAATCGACCGGGTCGACCGCCAGCGCACCGTGACCATCACCGCCAATGTGGGCACCGGCTTCCTGACCTCTGCGGTGACCGCCGACGCGGTGGAGCGCCTGGAGGCGGAGCTTGCCTTGCCGTTGGGCTACACTCTGCAACTGGGCGGCCAAGCCGAGGCTCAGTCCAGCAGCTTTGCGGGCCTGGGGGCTGCCGTGTTGATCGCGGTGTTCGGCATCCTGGCCGTGCTGGTGCTTGAGTTCGGTAAGTTCAAGACCGCCCTGGTGGTGGCCGGGATCATTCCGCTCGGCCTGTTCGGGGCCGTGGGCGCCCTGTGGCTGACGGGCAATTCCCTGTCCTTCACCGCCACCATCGGCATGATCGCGCTCATCGGCATCGAGATCAAAAACTCGATCCTGCTGGTGGACTTCACCGAACAGCTTCGGCGCACCGGCATGGCCCTGCGTCCGGCCATCGAACGGGCCGGTGAGGTGCGCTTCCTGCCGGTGCTCTTGACCTCGGTGACCGCCATCGCCGCCCTGACCCCCCTGGCCCTGGAGAACTCGGGCCTCTACTCCCCGCTGGCCATCGCCATCATGGGCGGGCTGGTCACCTCAACCGTCCTCTCGCGGGTGGCGACGCCGGTCATGTACTGGCTGCTCAGCCGCGGGGAGCCCGAAGGGATGGCCGAAGAGCAGATCGTCGCTCCCGGCGCCGCGCCGATGATCTGATTGGGCGAGGGTGCTTGACGCGGGGGGGCGGGCCGACGAAGGGGGAGGCTTGCAGCCCGTCGCAGCCAGAGAGCCCCATGGCCTTTTCCATCGCCGGTCAACATGTCGCCGTCCTGCTGGGGGGCCTGTCTCCAGAGCGCGAGGTGAGCCTGGTTTCAGGCGCCGCCTGTGCTGACGCCCTTGAGCGCCTGGGCGCGCGCGTCAGCCGCGTCGACGCCGGCCGCGACCTCGCCGCCCGTCTGACTGAACTCAAGCCGGACGTCTGCTTCAACGCCCTGCATGGGGAGTGGGGGGAGGATGGCTGCGTCCAGGGGGTGCTGGAGACCCTGGGCCTGCCCTACACCCACTCCGGCGTCCTGGCCTCGGCGCTCGCCATGGACAAGGCCAAGGCCAAGGCCGTGCTGGCCGCCGCCGGCGTCACCGTACCGGGCGGTGGCCTGTTCAACCGCTTCGAGGCCGCCGCCGACCACGTCATGGCCCCGCCCTATGTGGTCAAGCCCAACAGCCAGGGGTCTTCGGTGGGAGTCTTCCTGGTCTTTGAGGGGGCGAATCGACCGCCGCAGGAACTGGTCGCGCCTGGCTGGACCTTTGGCGAAGAGGTGATGATCGAGCCCTATATTCGCGGAAAAGAGCTCGCCTGCGGCGTTATGGCCGGCAAGGCCATGACGGTGACCGACATCGTACCCAGGACAGGTTTCTACGACTATGAGGCCAAGTATGGGGAGGGCGGCTCCGACCACGTCATTCCAGCTCAAATTCCGGCTCATGTCTTTGATAAAGCGATGGAACTTAGCGAGCGGGCGCACGCAGCCCTAGGTTGTCGGGGAGTCACCCGGTCCGACCTTCGTTATGACGACATTAACGACATTCTGGTCCTCTTGGAGGTCAATACCCAGCCCGGCATGACGCCGACCTCGCTCGTCCCCGAGCAGGCGGCCAAGCTTGGGGTGGATTTCGACCAATTGGTGCTTTGGATTACGGAGGACGCCTATGCCCGCGGCATTGCGGGGGGGAGCGCGGACTAAGGCGAAGCCCCGGGCCAAAGCGCCCTCGAGTCCCCGAAAGTCCCGCGGCCCTTCAAAGGCCCAGGCGGGCTATGCGCCAGGCAAGCTGGGCGCGGCGGGTCGTATCGGCCTGTCCCCGGCCCATGCTTTACTCGCCGCCGGCGGCGTGCTCGCCGCCATGGCCGTGGTCGCTCTGGCCACGGGCGACCGGGCTGAGCGGTTGGGGCAGGGCGTGCAGGCCGCGATCGGCCAGCAGTTCGCCGCCCTGGGTTTCCGGCTCAACGCCGTCCATCTTCAGGGCGCTTCGCCTGCGGCCACCGCCGACATTCTGAGCGCGGCCGGCGTCTACAAGGATCAGCCGGTGCTCGGCCTCGACCTTGAGGCTCTGCGCGGACGGGTCGAGGCCGTCGGCTGGGTCGAGGAGGCGCGCATCGTGCGCCTGCTGCCTGACACCCTGATCATCGCCATTTCCGAACGCCGCCAGCTGGCGGTGTGGCAGCACCACGGAACGAGCCGGGTGATCGACGCCGAGGGTCGGGTCATCCCCGAAGCCAATCCCTTGGGATCGGCCAACCTGCCCCTCGTGGTGGGCCAGGGCGCTGACCAGCATGCGGCGGCCATCCTGCCTCGGATCGCGGCGCGGCCTCGCCTGATGAACCGGGTGGAAGCCCTGGTGCGGGTCGACGACCGGCGCTGGGACCTTCGCCTGAAGGACGGGTCTCTCGTCCAACTTCCTGCGGTCGACGAAGAAGCGGCCCTGATTCAGCTGGAACAGCTCGACCAGCGCTCACGGATTCTCGAGCTGGGATTTGCACGGATCGATCTGCGCGATCCAACGATGGTGGCGGTGCGGCCGCGTGATCAGGTCCGCTCCAGCGGTCTGATCGCCGATGGCGCCTAGGTGGTGGAAGGAAGAACCGTGCCGTTCGGGACCAAAACGGTCGATCGCAACAGCAGTCGCGAAAGCCTGAAGGCCGCCCTGGGTCGTCAGCCCCTGGTGGCTGCGGTGGATCTGGGCGCCTCCAAGGTGTCCTGCTTCATCATGAAGCCCGACGGCGTGCGCCGTGGGGATCGCACCCTCACGGCCGCCGGGGTCGGCTATGTCCAGTCCCGGGGGATTCGCGGGGGCTCCATCGTCAATCTGGACGAGGCCTCTGACGCGATCGCCCAGGCCGTGGAGCGGGCCGAGAATGTGGCCGGCGTCAATGTGCAGGGCGTGACCGTGGCCATGGCCGGCGGCCAGCTGGCCAGCCACCGCATTTCCGGCCGTGTCAGCCTCGGCGCCCGCCCGATCTCCGACCATGACCTGGTCCGGGCCATCCAATCGGCCCTGACGCCCGTCAAGCTGCCCGAGCGGCGGCCGGTCCATATTCTGCCCATCGCCTGGCGCGTGGACGGCCAGAGCGGCGTGCGCGATCCCCGGGCCATGTTCGGGCGCAGCCTGGCGGTCGAACTGCTGGTGGTGTCGGTGAGCGAGACCGCCTTCCAGACCCTGGGGGCCTGCGTCGAGCGCGCCCATCTGCAATTCGAGGGCGTCGTCGCCGCCCCCTTCGCCTCGGCCCTGGCGGCCCTGGAAGAGGACGAGATGGACCTGGGCGCCGTGTGCATCGACATGGGCGGCGGTTCGACCTCGGCTGCGGTGTTCACCGCCGGCAGCCTGGTTCATGTGGAGACCCTGCCGGTTGGCGGCCAGCATGTGACCGCCGACATCGCCCGAGGTCTGTCGACCTCCATGGCCGGCGCCGAGCGCATCAAGACCCTGCACGGCTCGGCCATCGCCTCAGCTAATGAGGACCGCGAGATGATCGAGGCGCCGCCCCGGGGGGACGACGCCGGCGCCGGTCCGGTGATCGCGCCGCGCTCCCTGCTCAAGGGCATCATCGCGCCGCGGGTCGAGGAGACCCTGGAACTGCTGCGCGACCGGCTCAAGGCTTCGGGTGCGCCTGTGGAGCCGGGCGCCAGCCTGGTCCTGACCGGCGGCGCGAGCCAGTTGGCCGGGGTGCGGGAAGTGGCGGTGCGGGTGTTTGATCGCCCGGTGCGCCTGGGCCGGCCTCGGCGGGTGCCGCACCTGGCCGACGCGGCCTCAGGGCCAGCCTTCTGTGCGGCGGCGGGCGTCCTCCATCGAGCGGCCTTCGGCCCGCGTGAGGCGGTCTCGGCCAAGTCGATGTCCGGGGCCCGAATCCGCCGGGAGAACCTGGACCCCCGGGCCAATCCGGTGACCAAGGCCGCAGCCTGGCTGCGCGAAAACCTTTAGCGCCAAGTCTAGTCGACCTGAGGTCAAGGTTAACCTGCTCCCGGTGTTCTTTCGCCGGGACCTGCGCCATGCCGCCGCAGTTTCAACCGCGTTCGGGCCTCAACTTTGCCGCAAAATCGCAATTAAGCCTTATGGCGCAACAAAAAAATGCATTCGGCTTGGGTCGACGGACCTCCGACTCAATGTAAGCGGTTTACGTTCGATTAAGGATGATGGTCGTTAAGTTAACCGCATCCCAATCGGAGCGTGCAGCGGGCGGGTCGCGTGCGCTTCAACAGATTTGCGGAGGACGGTGGGTCCTATGGCTATTGCACTGACGGCGCCGCGCGAGACCGAGCTGAAGCCGCGTATCGTGGTGTTCGGCGTTGGCGGCGCAGGCGGAAACGCTGTGAACAACATGATCGAGGCGCACCTCGAGGGCGTGGAGTTCGTGGTCGCCAACACTGACGCCCAGCAGCTGGCGTTCTCGAAGACGGATCGGCGTATCCAGTTGGGCGCAACAGTCACTCAAGGGCTGGGCGCCGGCGCCCATCCTGAAGTCGGCATGAGCGCCGCCGAGGAGTCGATCCCCGAGATCGGCGAGCACCTCGACGGCGCCCACATGATCTTCATCACCGCTGGCATGGGCGGCGGCACCGGCACCGGGGCCGCGCCGATCATCGCCAAGTGCGCCCGCGAGCGGGGCATCCTGACCGTCGGCGTGGTGACCAAGCCCTTCCACTTCGAAGGGCGTCACCGGATGCGTCTGGCGGACTCCGGCATCGCCGAGCTGCAGCGCTATGTGGACACCCTGATCGTTATTCCGAATCAGAACCTGTTCCGGGTCGCCAATGAGCGCACCACCTTCTCCGAAGCCTTCGGCATGGCCGACCAGGTGCTGCATTCGGGCGTGCGCTCCATCACCGACCTGATGGTGCTGCCGGGCCTGATCAATCTCGACTTCGCCGACGTCCGCACGGTCATGACCGAGATGGGCAAGGCGATGATGGGCACCGGCGAAGCTTCCGGCGATGACCGCGCCCTGATGGCCGCCCAGAACGCCATTCAGAACCCGCTGCTGGACGAAGTCTCCCTCAAGGGCGCCAAGGCCGTGCTGGTGAATGTCACCGGCGGCCTGGACATGACCCTGCTGGAGGTCGACGAGGCCGCCAACGCCATCTCCGAGCAGGTCGATCCCGAGGCCAACATCATCTTCGGCGCGGCCTTCGATCCGTCGCTGGACGGCATGATCCGGGTTTCGGTGGTGGCCACCGGCATGGACGGCGCCTCGATCGCCGCCATTGAGCCCAAGGCCGAGGTTCGACGCCCGCAGGGTCCGGCTCAGCCGGCGCCGCAACCCATGCACACGCCGGTCCGCCAGGCCGAGCCGGTCCGACAGGCCGCGCCTCCGCCAGCCTATGTCGAGCGCCCCGCGCCGGCGGCCTATGCGCCCGAGCCCGCGGCTCGGGCTCCGGAGCCGGCCCCTCAGGCCTATGCCCCGCCGCCCGCGCCGCACGTCCAGGCCAGGGCGTCCGAGCCTCAGCCGGCCCCGGCCTTTGAGGCTCAGGCGCCGCAGCCTGATCTCTATGCTCGTCCTGCGCCCGCGCCCGTTCAGGCGCCAGCCGAACGTCCCATCACCCGCATCGTCGACCCGATGGTCGCCGATGAAGAGGACGAGCCCCTGTTCGGCGACAGCGCCTTTGCTGATGATCGTCGCCAACGTGGCGGGTTCCTCAGCCTGTTTGGGGGCCGTCCCCGCTATGACGCGCCGCCCGCTGCGGCCCCGGCGCCAGCCCGGTCATCGGCCCCCAGTCGCGGCGGCGCCCAGCCGGCGGAGTCGGCCGAGGTCGAACGTGACGGCGGCGAGGATCTTGAAATCCCCTCTTTCCTGCGGCGCCTGGCCAACTAGGCCGACATTCGGCCACGGGGCGTCCCGTGACATGCGACTGAGACGGCCGGTCCCTCTGGGGCCGGCCGTTTTCATGAGCAAACCTTAACGGCCTCGGCCGTATAGCCGCCTGAAAAACAACACTAAAGTCGGGCCTGGTTCAGGCGAAACATTCAGAAACAGGACTTGTGTTGCGGCGCCATTGCACAGGTTTTAACCGTGTCCTGGGGCTGACTGCGGTCGTTCCGCGCCTGCAACCTCGTGTCTCGGTCAACCAAGGTTCTATTCGTGCCCGCAGCCAACGCGCCCACCGCCTCCGTCCTTCAGCACACTGTGCTTGGCCCCGCGATCTTCGCCGGAGTCGGTGTCCATACGGGCGCTCACGTCCGGGTTTCGGTTCGACCGGCTGCGGCGGACACGGGCATTGTCTTTGTGCGCACGGACATCACCGAACAGGACAACCGTGTTCCAGCCTCGGCCGAGGCTGTCTGCAAGACGCAGCTCGGAACGGTCATCGGCAACGCCGCCGGCGTCACGGTTTCGACCATCGAGCATCTGATGGCCGCCTTCGCCACGCTCGGCGTGGATAATGCAGTTGTCGAGCTCGACGGTCCGGAAATGCCGATCATGGACGGCTCCTCGGAGCCCTTTGTGCAGATTCTGGATCAGGCCGGCCGCCGCGTGCAGGACGCGCCGCGCCGCTATATCGAAATCCTGGCGCCGATCGAGGTGGTCGATGGCGACAAGAGCGCCCGTCTGCTGCCCAGCGGCCAGTTCGAGGTGGCCTTCGAGATCGTGTTTGATTCGCCGGTCATTGGCCGTCAGGCGGTTGACCTGATCATGACTGAGGACGCCTTCCGCACCGAGTTGGCCAACTGCCGCACCTTCGGCTTCGCCCATGAGGTCGAGGCCCTGCGCGCCATGGGTCTGGCCCGGGGCGGTTCGCTGGAAAACGCCGTGGTCATCGAGGGCGATCGCATCCTCAATCCGGAGGGCCTGCGCCGGCCTGACGAATTCGTGCGCCATAAGGCGTTGGACGCCATTGGCGACCTCTATGTCCTGGGCGCGCCGATCCTGGGCCGCTTCGAGGGCCGCCTGGCCGGTCACGGGATCAATAACCAGCTCGTCCGGGCCCTGGTCGCCCAGCCTGACGCCTGGCGGATCCGCACCTTCGCACCTGAGCTGGCCCTGGCGGTCTGAGCTTCCGTTTGCGCCGCCGCCCGCGTGGTGTAGAAGCGGGGGCTCGCGGCGCGGGGGCGCGCGTTGGTCCTTTTGAGGTGAAGGTGTCTCTGCTTCACAATTCCCTTCGGGGTCCCGCCCTGGCGACTTTGGTCGCCGCCCTGGCCTTGACGGCCTGCGCCGGACGCGAAGAGCGTCCCCGGCTGGCCTATGAAGAGCGGCCGGTCGAGCTGCTCTACAACACTGGCGCCAATCGGCTGGATCGCGGCCTCTGGAATCAGGCGGTGGATTATTTCGCCGAGGTCGAGCGTCAGCATCCCTATTCGGTCTGGGCCCGTCGTTCGATCCTGATGACCGCCTATGCGCAGTATCAGGCCAATGACTATGCCGAGGCCATCGCCAGCGCCGACCGCTTCCTGACCCAGGCGCCCGGCAATCCGGCGGCGGTCTACGCCTATTATCTCAAGGCGATCTGCTACTTCGAACAGATCGTCGATGTCGGTCGCGACCAGGCCGCCACCGGCCAGGCGCTGAACGCCCTGCAGGAAGTCGTTCAACGCTATCCCGACAGCGAGTACGCCAAGGATGCGCGGCTGAAGATCGACATGGTCCGTGATCAGCTGGCCGGCAAGGAGATGACCGTCGGTCGCTATTATCTGCGCAACAACGACATTCTCGCCGGCATTGGCCGGTTCAATACCGTCGTTGAGCGCTACGAGACCACCAGCCACACCCCAGAGGCGCTCTACCGTCTTGTGGAGGCCTATCTGACCCTCGGTCTGGCGGAAGAGGCCAAGCGCAATGGCGCGGTTCTGGGCTTCAATTATCCGGGCAGCGTCTGGTACCGCGACGCCTACGCGCTGCTGAACAGCCGCGGCCTACGGCCGGCCAACGCCCCAGAAGCCCGTTCGGGCGGTGGCTTCCTGTCCCGTCTGCCCTTCGTTGGCGGACGGAATTCCGATGAGCTGGAACGCGACAAGGGGACAACCCTGCGCCCCCCGGCGAGCGAATAGAACCTAAGGCGAACGGGCGGGCTTTCGCCCGAGGTGATTCCAGGCAATCTTGCACCCCATGCTGATCGGACTGTGGATCCGCGACGTGGTGCTGATCGAAGCGCTCGACCTGCCCATCGGGCCGGGGCTCACCGCCCTGACCGGAGAGACGGGGGCGGGCAAGTCGATCATCCTCGACGCCCTGGGCTTGGCCACCGGCGCGCGGGCCGAGGCCGCCCTGGTGCGCCAGGGCGCAATCCTGGCCCAGGCCACGGCCCTGTTCGCCCCAGCGCCTGAGCACCCTGCCTGGGCGTTGCTGGAGGACAAGGGCCTCGCCTACGACCCCACCGAAGATCTTGTCTTGCGTCGCACCGTCAGCGCCGATGGCCGCAGCCGCGCCTTCGTCAATGACCAGGCCACCAGCGTCGGCGTCCTGCGGGAGCTGGGCGCTCTCTTGATGGAGGTCCACGGCCAGCACGAGACCGTGGGCCTGCTCGACACCCGCACCCATCGGGGCCTGCTGGACGCCTTCGGACAACTCGGCGGATCCCTGGCCAAGGTGGGCGCCCTATGGAAGACGTGGCGGGCCGCCCAGGCCCATCGTGACGAACTCGCCGCCGCCGCCGAGCAGGCCGCCCTCGAGATGGAGGAGCTCAATCTCCGTCTCGCCGAGTTCGATCGCCTCGAACCCCGGGAAGGGGAGGAGGCCGACCTCGCCGAAAGCCGCGCCATGCTGGGCGCCGCCGAGAAGGCGCTGTCCGACATCGCCTCGGCCCGCGAAGCCTTTGACGGCCTCGCCCCTCGCATGGCCCAGGCCGTCCGCGCCCTGGACCGCGCTCGCGAGCGCGCCGTCCATGCCGGCGCCGCCGAGACGGGCCCGACCGTGACCCGGCTGGCTGCGGCGACCAGCGCCATCGACCGCGCCCTGGTCGAGGCTCAGGAGGCTGAGGCAGCCATCGACGGCGCCGCCGAGGCCTTCGATTTTGATCCCGATCGCCTGGAGAAGACCGAGGAACGGCTATTCGAACTGCGCGGCATGGCGCGCAAGCTCAATGTCAGCGTCGAGGAACTGCCCGTCCTGCGGGTTCGGTTCGCCGAACGTCTGCGGGCGGCGGAAACCTCCGGCGAGGACCTGAAAGCGGCGGACGCCGCGGTGTCTGCGGCCCGGGCTGAATACCTGACGGCGGCCGAGACCCTGAGTGAAGCCCGCCGGGCGGCGGGTGAGCGGTTGGCCCAGGCGGTCATGTCCGAGCTTGGTCCCCTGAAACTGGACAAGGCCCGCTTCCGCGCCACGGTTGAGCGCCTGGCGCCTGAAAAGGCTGGCCCTCAGGGACAGGACCGGGTGGCCTTTGAAATCTCCACCAATCCCGGCGCGCCATTTGGGGAGCTCGGCCAGATCGCCTCGGGCGGCGAGCTCGCCCGCCTGGCCCTGGCGCTGAAGGCGGCCCTGGCCGGCCGGGCGCAGGGCGCCCAGCCCCTGATGATCTTCGACGAGGTGGATCAAGGCGTCGGCGGCGCGGTGGCCGATGCGGTGGGCCTGCGCCTGCGCCGCCTGGCGTCCGCCGCCCAGGTCCTGGTGGTCACCCACAGCCCGCAGGTCGCCGCCCGGGCCGACGCCCACTGGCGGATCTCCAAGGCCGGCGACGCGGATCTGGTGCGGACCGCCGTCGAGGTGCTGTCTGTGACCGATCGCGAGGAAGAGATCGCCCGCATGCTGGCCGGCGCCCAGATCACCGATGCGGCCCGCGCTGCGGCCAGGGCGCTGATGGATGCCTGACTTCCCTGCTTCCAAGCCCGCGGGGGACCTCTCCGAGGCCGAGGCCGCCGAGGAGCTGACCTGGCTGGCCGACACCATGGCGGCCCATGACATCGCCTACTACCAGGATGACGCGCCGAAGGTTTCCGACGCCGACTACGACCTCCTCAAGCGCCGCAACGCCGAGATCGAGGCGGTGTTTCCCGACCTGGTGCGTGAGAATTCCCCCAGCCTGAAGGTCGGCGCCGCGGCCTCGGCCCAGTTCTCGCCGGTCGAGCACGGCGTGCCCATGCTCAGCCTCGACAACGCCTTTTCGGACGAGGAAGCCCTCGAGTTCGAGGGGCGGGTGCGCCGCTTCCTGCGCCTGGACGACGGGCCGATCGCCTTTACCGCCGAGCCCAAGATCGACGGTCTGTCGGCCTCGGTCCGCTATGAGAAGGGCCGGCTTGTCCGCGGCGCCACCCGGGGCGACGGCAGAGTGGGAGAGGACGTCACCGCCAACCTGCGCACGCTGGCCGACATTCCCGAGCGCCTGACCGGCTCCGGCTGGCCCGAGGTCATCGAAATCCGCGGCGAAGTCTATCTTGAGCACAAGGGCTTTAAGGCCCTGAACGCCGCGGCCGAGGCGGCAGGCCAGAAAGCCTACGCCAATCCCCGCAACGCCGCGGCGGGCTCCCTGCGTCAGCTGGACCCCAAGATCAGCGCCCAGCGGCCTCTGCGCTTCTTCGCCTATGCGTGGGGCCTGGTCAGCGAGCCTTTCGCTGAAACCCAGTGGGCCGCCCTGGAGGCGTTGAAGGCCTGGGGCTTCCAGACCAATCCGCAGTCGCGCCGCGTCGAGGGGTCTCAGGGCCTGCTCGGCGCCTATCGCGACATGGAGGTGGCGCGGCCCCGCCTGGGCTTCGACATCGACGGTGTGGTCTACAAGGTTGATCGGCTGGACTGGCAGCAGCGCCTCGGCTTCGTCTCGCGCTCGCCGCGCTGGGCCATCGCCCGCAAATTCCCCGCTGAACAGGCCCGCACGGTGCTGAACGCCATTGACCTCCAGGTGGGCCGGACTGGCGCTGTGACGCCGGTCGCGCGGCTGGCGCCCGTGACCGTGGGCGGCGTGGTGGTGGAGAACGCCACCCTGCACAACGGCGATGAGATCGCCCGCAAGGACGTGCGCATCGGCGACACGGTCATCGTCCAGCGGGCCGGCGACGTGATCCCACAGGTGGTGGGGCCGGTGCTGGATGCGCGCCCCGAGGGCGCCGTACCCTATGTCTTCCCCGATCACTGCCCCTGTCCGCTGAGGACGCCGCTCGCGCGAGAGACCACAGCCTCAGGCGCCGAGACAGTGGTCCGCCGCTGCACCGGCGAACTGGCCTGTCCGTTCCAGCGGGTCGAGCATCTCAAGCACTTCGTCTCCCGCCGGGCCTTCGACATCGAGGGGTTGGGGGAAAAGCAGCTTCAGGCCTTCTTCGACAAGGGCTGGGTCAAGGAACCCGCCGACATCTTCCGCCTGGCCAAGGACGAGGCCAGGCTGGACGAACTGCGCTCGACAGACGGCTATGGCGAGACTAGCGTCACCAATCTCAAGGCCGGCATCGACGCCAAGCGGAACATTCCGCTCGACCGCTTCATCTATGGCCTTGGGGTCCGACATATAGGCGAGACCACCTCCCTGGCGTTGGCCCGTCACTTCGAGACGGTGGAGGCGTTCCTGGCCGCCGCCCGGACCGCGTCGGCCCAACAGGCTGGCGCGGCGCACGATGGATTCTCTCAGCTGGACGGGGTGGGCCCCACGGCGCTCGACGCCATCCTCGCCTGGGCGTCCGCGCCCCATGAGGTGATGCTTCCAGAGGGGGCCAGTTTCGATACGCGATTGAAGGCCTGCGTCCCCAAGCTCAACAAGACAGCCCGCGAGGCCCTGGAGCGCCGGTTCGGCGACTGGTCAGCCTTTGAGGCCGCCGCCCAGGGGGCCGTCGCCCAGGCCCCCGGGGAGGACTTCGCCGAGCTGGCCGCCGTCGACGGGGTGGGCCCCGTGGCCGCCAGCATGATCGCCGGCTTTTTCGGTGAGGATCACAACCGGGCCATGGTCGATCACCTGCTGGCTGAACTGCAGGTCCAGGCCGCCGAGCGCCCGAAAACCGATACCGCTGTGGCCGGCAAGACCATCGTCTTCACCGGCGCCCTGGAAAAGATGACCCGTGATGAGGCCAAGGCCCAGGCCGAGGCCCTCGGCGCCAAGGTCTCCGGCTCGGTCTCGAAGAAGACCAACCTTGTCGTCGCCGGCCCGGGCGCAGGCTCAAAACTCAAGACCGCCACCGACCTTGGCATCGAGGTGATCACCGAGGACGACTGGCTGAAGCTGGTGGCTCAGGGGTAGGGGCGGCCCGCCTCGGTCCACTCATATCGTCATGCTCGCCCGCGTCGAACATCCCTGTCGAGGGCGGTCGGGAGCGTCACGAGGGATCCTGGGCACAAGGCCCAGGATGACGGCGTTGTCGTGGAAAGAACTGGACGTTCGCCCCGTAGAAGTGGGCCCTACAGCGGCGCGCAGACGTCTTCCAACCAGGACCGGACCTCGCCATCCACCAGCGGCCCGATCTCGCGCAGGACCCGGGCGTGATAGACGTCCATCCAGCGACGTTCCTCATCAGACAGCATCTCGACCACGATCAGGCGGCGGTCGATGGGCGCCAGCGTCAGGGTCTCGAAGCCAAGCATGGGCCGCTCGCCGCCCCCGATTTCGTCGGCGGCCGTGACGACCTGCAGGTTCTCGATCCGGATGCCATAGGCGCCGGTCTTGTAGTAGCCGGGCTCGTTCGAGACGATCATGCCGGGCTGCAGGGCCACGTTGTTGGGCGCCTTGGAGATGCGCTGCGGACCTTCGTGGACGCCGAGATAGCTGCCCACCCCGTGGCCGGTGCCGTGGTCGTAGTCGAGTCCGGCCATCCACAGGGGCGCACGGGCCAGGACGTCGAGGGCTGAGCCGCTTGTCCCGGTCGGGAAGCGGACATGGGCCAGGGCCAGATGGCCCTTCAGCACCAGGGTGAAGCGCTCGGCCATCTCCCGGCTGGGGTCGCCGATGGCCACGGTGCGGGTCACATCTGTGGTGCCGTCCAGATACTGGCCACCGGAATCCACCAGCAGCAGGGACCCCGCCTCGGTACGCTTGTTCAGCCGCTCGGTGGGCCGATAATGGACGATGGCGCCGTTGGAGGCCGCGCCGGCGATGGTGTCGAAGGACAGGTCCTTCAGCGCGCCAGTGGCTTCGCGGAAGCCCTCCAGGGTCTGCACTACGGTCTTTTCATCGGGCAGGCTGGTCTGGGCCTCTGTGGCCAGCCAGTGGAGAAAGCGGGCCAGCGCCCCGCCGTCCCGCACATGAGCCTTTCGGGCGCCCTTGATCTCGACGGGGTTCTTGCAGGCCCGGGGAAGGGCGCAGGGATCATCGGCGCGGATCGTCTGGGCCCCGGCGGCCTCGAGCGTGTCGAAATACCAGGCCGAGGACTGGCCTGGATCGACCAGCACCTTCTGGCCCTTCAGATCGGCAAGGGCGCTGGCCAGGGCCTCGGGGGTCTCCAGGCTGACCTCGTTGCCCAGCCAGGCCGGAAGGTCTTCGCTGACCTTAGCGGGGTCGAGAAACAGCCGCGCCCGGCCGCTGGCGTCGAGGATCGCCTGGGCCAGCGGCAGGGGGCTGCGGATCACATCGCCGCCGCGGATGTTGAACAGCCAGGCGATGGAGGCGGGTGCGGTGAGCACCGCGGCCTGGGCGTCCTTGGCGGCCAATGATTGTCCTACCCGCGCCCGTTTGGCGGCGGAGTCCTCGCCGGCATAGTCCAGGGGATGGGGGACCACCGGGGCCTGGGGCTGGGCCGGGCGCGCCGCGCCCCAGGCCGCATCCAGGGGATTGAGGCCGACGGCCTTCAGTTCGGCGCCGGCCTTCTCCACGGCGGCGCGGACCCTGGCGAGGGCGTCGGGACTATGCAGGCGCGGGTCATAGCCGATGGCCTGGCCCTTGGCCGCGGCGGTCTCCAGATAGGCGGGCACCCCACCCTCAACCAGGTCGCGGATCTCGAACAGGCTTTCATCCACCTGGTCGCGGACCTGCAGGGTGTAGCGGCCGTCGACGAAGACGGCGGCCTTGTCCTTCAGGATCACCGCGGCCCCGGCTGAACCGGTGAAGCCCGTGGCCCAGGCCAGACGGTCATTGGCCTCGGGCAGGTATTCGTTCTGATGCTCGTCCTCATGGGGGACAAGGAAGCCGTCCAGCTTCTGATCGGCCATGGCCTGGCGGATCAGGGGCAGGTGGCGGGCGCCAAAGGCGCGCTCGGTGGTCTCATCAAAGGTCTGGCGCATGGACTAGAAATAGGCCCGGCCGGGCCGGAGCGCCATGGGGATCATGCGGGCTCAAGCGTAGGCGATCAGCCGCCCGAGGGCGCCTACGGTCAGCCAGACGCCCAGCGAGCCCACCGCCATCAGCCGCCCGGCCAGGGGCGGGGACGTTTCCCAGTCCGCCATGCGTCTGCGCCAAACCCAGTGGAACAGGACCGCGTGGAGCAGGCCCACGACGATCAACGCCACCTTGGCGCGGAAGATGTTGGAACTGACCATGGGGCCGGCGTCGGCGGCGAACATTACTGATCCGCTCGCCGCCAGCAGGATGAGGCCGCCCACGGCCCATGGGGTCAGCGCCCGAGACAGGGTCTGGACGGGAAGTCCGCGCCAAAGTCCCGCCAGCCTGAGATCGACCACCCCGATACCGCCCAACAGGAGCACAAGCCCCAGCAGGTGCGCCACATTGGCGACCGGATAGGCCACGGCCGAGCCGCGCGCCCACTGGCCCAGGGCCGAGGCCTCCAGCAGGGCGGCCAGCGCCTCCACGGCCTAGCGCAGCTCGACGGTCTTGCCTCCGGCCGTGATGCGTTCGAGGCGCAGCTCGGCCGTACCGTCGCGGCGGGCATAGCCTTCAATAGTCACGGTCTGGCCGGGCCCGAGCATGGCGCGGGTCAGGCCGCGAGCCTCCATCCGCGAGACCGGGGCCAGGATCAAATCCCACGTCTTGCCCGCGTGAGCGACCTTGGCGGTCCCATGGGGATTGCCCCAGGTCACGTCGCTCAGAGTCGCGGTGACGCTGACGGTCTGGCTGGCGTCATAGGAGCTCCAGCCGTGATGGGCGAGGCTGGCGGCGGGAGCCGCGGCCATCGCGAGGGCGGCGGCGGCGATCATCAAGGTCTTTCGCATGGCATGCTCCGGTTCCGATGAGGGTCAGGTTAAAGCAGTTTTGAACGGCGGCGGATCAAGGCGCCGTGAGGTCTAGATCCGTCGGTAGATCATGGTCGAGCCGTCCTCGAGCTTGCCCCGCAAGCCCGCCCAGGCGCCGGTGGAATCATACCAGTTGTCGATCTCAGCCTCGCCCCGCAGCGTCCAGCGGGTGGCGGGGACGGACTGGCCGTTGGCGAGCTGGACGCTATCAGCGCCGACCCGCGTCGCGCGGATCCGCATCAGCTTGCCCAGCTGCGGGTTGAAGAGGGGCCGGGCAAAGGCCGCGGTGTTCCAGTGCGTCAGCGGAGCGGCTGATGCCGGGGCGGCGAGGCGTCCGCCCGGACCTTCGATGGCGACCCCCGACGCCGAGGCCTCGGCCTCGACCTGCTCGACCTTGCCGTTGGTTTCGGTACGCGTCGTCAGGCTTGCAAAGCTGTCGCCCCGCCACCGCTCCGTGGCGGTGTGGGCATAGCGGAAGACGGGAATGGGGCCCAGGCGGACCCGCATCTCGACCTCGGTGCTGACCGTGGTCACGCCGCCGCTGCGGGTAAACCGCATCAGGTGCTCCCCCACCTTGTCCTTCCCGCGAAACACCGCAAAGGCCAGGCGGCCATTGGAGGGGACCGCGGCCAAGGCGCCCGGCGCGACAAGGGCGCCAAGACTGGCGCCCAGAAGGCTTCGGCGGCTCAGGAGGATGAGGGCAGGCGGGTTCACGACTGGGTCTCCGCAGATGGCGCCGTTCGGCTTCCTGTCGATGGTACGGATGCGACCACAGGCAGGATGCTTTTATTCGGGCCGCGCCTCGTCGAAGCGGGCCCGCCGCAACAAAAAGGGCGACGCCGGGAGGCGCCGCCCTTGATGTCGGGGCCGTAGGCTCAGCGCCTACATGCCCGCGCGATCGCCAGCTTCGTCAACGGCGTTCGCGGTGTTGGACGCAGCCTCCTCGGTGGCGGCGGCAGTGCGGTCAGCTGCGGCTTCGGCGCTCTGGGCCACGCTGTCAGCGGCCGCGCGCGAGCTCTCCGCAGCTTCGGAGGCGGCGTTCTGAGCGCTCGCCGCGGCGTTCTCGACCATGGCTTCGGCGCGACCGGTGTCGCGAGCGGCTTCCAGGTCACCGGTGTTATCGCCGTTGTTGCCGAAGATGAAGAACATGCCCACCAGGGCGACGATGGCGACGATGCCGGCCACCCACCAGGCGGCCGAGCCGCCGCTCTTGTGAACGACCTCGCGCTCAACCGGGGGCGGGTCGCGACGCTCAGTGTTGGGATCGTAGGTCATTGGTTTCTCTCCTCAGTCAGACAGGCTTGACCATGTCTGGGTGCCGAAGAGAACGCCGGTCCATCAGGCCGGTTCCGCCAGGTCAGCTCCGCTTGAGTACGAGAGTCGACCAGGCGTCGCGGTTCAGCCGTCTGACGAGCACGAAACCGCGGGAACGATAGGCCGCCAGGACCCGACGCGCCTGGGACCGCAACAGCCCCGACAGGATCGCTACGCCCCCCGGTCGAAGCGCGCCCTTGATGTCCTGGGACAGCATGACGAGCGGAGCGGCGAGGATATTGGCGAAGACCAGGTCATAGGGGGCGTGCGCCCTCACAAGCCGGTGCCCTAGCCCCGAGGCGTGGACGAAACGGGCGCGGGCCTGGTTCAGGATGGCGTTCTCCCGGGCGATGCGCACCGAGGGTCTGTCAATGTCGGTGCCGACGGCGACCGGCGTTCCCGTCTTGGCCGCGGCGATGGCCAGCACGCCCGTGCCGGCGCCGACGTCGAGGACCCGGTTGAAGTGCGTCCGCTTCAAGAGCGCGTCATAGGCCTGCAGGCATCCCACGGTGGTGCCGTGGTGGCCGGTGCCGAACGCCGCCCCGGCTTCGATCCGCAGGTTGACGGCGTTAGGGGGCGCAAGACCTCGATCATGAGCCCCATAGATGAAAAATCGACCGGCGCGCACCGGCGGAAGGCCCGACAGGGCCATGGCCAGCCAGTCGGCGTCGGCGAGCACCTCGGTCGAGACCGTGAGGCCGCCATGGCTCTCCAGCAGATCGCGCAGGGCGTCGGCCTCGGCCTGCTCGGTGGGATAGGCGTCAATCCGCCAGACGTCGTGGTCCTCATCCTCTTCCAGGATGGAGTAGGTCACGGCCTCCAGGCCCGACTGGGCGTCGATAGCCTCGGCGGCGCCTTCGGCGAGCTTCCGTGGGCCCCGGGCGATGATCTGAACAGGGTCGTGAGTCATGCGCCTCCTCTAGAGGCGCAAAGCCCGGATGGCGAGGGGGGAAGGACTAGGGGGCGTCCAGGGCCGCGACCTGCACCGGCGGCGGGGAGGTTGTGACGGGGGCGCTGCTGTAGCTGATCTGCGGGCCAAGCACCGCCTCGCCATAGGTGATGTCCGGCTTGAACGCCGCACCCAGCAGCAGTCCGCTCGCCGCCGCCAGGGTGATGCCATGAAAAAGTGACTTCATCTGCGCCTCCGTGCCGGGCTTAAGCGCATCAGGGCCCAGAGGGTTTCACGCGTATCCTGCGCCGGCCTAGTCGGCCTGCGCCGTTCGGCGATTTGACGTGCTAGGCTCCGTCCGAAGGAGGAGTCTGATGAGCAAGTACAAACCCCTGTCCGACCGCCTGTCGCGGCACGAGGCCGACCTGTGGACGGCGAGCTTCGCCGAGCTTGAGGACGTGCTGGGCTTCCCGCTGCCCAAGAGCGCCCGTGAGCAGAATGCCTGGTGGCGGGGCGGGGATAAGTCCCACCACAGCGCCTGGACCGAGCCCGGCTGGCGCGTAATGGATATCGATCGGACCGCCCAGACGGTGGTTTTTCAGCGCGATCAGGACATGGCTGCGCCCGCCAGCGCCACAACGCCCCAGGCCGCGCCTGAGGCGAAGATCGACCCCGAGGTCAAGGCCGCGAAACGCGCGGGGCTGGTCATGCCCACCGCCGTGGTGGGCGGCGCCGCCGCCCTGCTGGCCGGGGGCGTGGCCGTGCTGGCCGGCTTTCTGGCCCGGCGCAAGGGCGAACCCTGGCGCTGAGGCTGATCAGGCGGCCGGCGTCTTCTCGACGAAGGAGTCGATCACCTTCTTGTCGCCCGCCTTGTCGAAGGTGACGGTTAGCTTGTTGCCCTCGATGGCGCGCACTTGGCCGTAGCCGAACTTCTGATGGAACACCCGCTCGCCGCGGGAAAAGGCGCTGCTGGAGCCTGAGGGGTCTGAGACGGCCACCAGGCGGCCTTCACCTTCGATGACCTGCTGCCGGCCAGGATGGCTGCCCTGATAGCCGCGGTCCTGGGCGCGACGCCAGCCGGGCGAGGAATAGCCAGAGCCGAAGCTGGGGCTCTCATCCCAGCGGCTGCCGTGCTGCTGCATCCCCGGCCCGCCGCCATAATAGCCCGTGTCGGACGCGGCCTCGACGTGGGCGAGGGGCAGTTCGTCGACGAAGCGCGAGGGAAGCTGGCTCGTCCAGCGGCCATAGACCTGGCGGTTGGCGGCGAAGGAGACATGGGCCTGCTCGCGTGCGCGCGTGATGCCCACATAGGCCAGGCGGCGTTCTTCCTCGAGACCCTTTTCGCCGCTCTCGTCCATGGAGCGCTGCGAGGGAAAGACGCCTTCTTCCCAGCCGGGCAGGAAGACCAGGGGAAACTCCAGGCCCTTGGCCGAGTGCAGGGTCATGATCTGGACGGCGTCCTCGCCCGCCCCGCGATCGAGATCCATAACCAGGGAGACGTGCTCCAGATAGGCGCTGAGAGTCTCGAAGTTGCTCATGGACTGGACCAGTTCCTTGAGGTTCTCCAGCCGCGTCTGGGCCGTCGGCGTCTTGTCCAGACGAAGGGCGTCGGTATAGCCGCTCTCTTCCAGCACCTGCTCGGTCAGCCGGCTGTGGTGCAGGGTCTCGCCTTGCGCCCGCCAGCGATCCAGGTCGCGCAGGAAGTTGGCCAAGGACGTGCGGGTGCGGGCGGCCAGCTCGTCAGTCAGCACGATCTGGCGGGCCGCGGTGGCGGCTGAGACCCCGTTCAACCGGGCGATCTGCAGCAGTTTCTGGACCGTGGTCTCGCCAATCCCACGCTTGGGCACATTGACGATCCGCTCGAAGGCCAGGTCGTCATCCTCGGATTGGATCAGCCGCAGATAGGCGTGCGCATCGCGGATTTCCGCCCGCTCGAAGAAGCGCGGCCCGCCGACCACCGTGTAGGGAATCTGGAGCAGGACGAAGCGCTCCTCGAAGGCGCGCATCTGGAACGAGGCCCGCACCAGGATGGCCATGTCCTTGTAGCGCCGCGGATCGCGTTCGGTGGTTCCCTTGCGCGCGCGCTCGATCTCGTCGGCGATCAGCCGGCTCTCGGCCTCGCCGTCCCAGACCCCGCGGACCACCACCTTGTCGCCGCCGTCGGCCTCGGTCCAGAGCGTCTTGCCCAGGCGCGACTTGTTGGTGGCGATCAGGCCCGAAGCCGCCCCCAGGATATGGCTGGTGGAGCGGTAGTTGCGCTCCAGACGGATGACCTTGGCGCCCGGGAAGTCGCGCTCGAAGCGCAGGATGTTGTCCACCTCGGCCCCGCGCCAGCCATAGATCGACTGGTCGTCATCGCCGACGCAGCAGACGTTCTGGCGCTTCTGGGCCAGCAGGCGCAGCCACAGGTACTGGGCGACATTGGTGTCCTGGTACTCGTCCACCAGGATGAATTTGAAGCGGTCGTGATACTCGGCCAGCACGTCGGGCTGCGAGGTGAAGATGGTGAGGTTGTGCAGCAGCAGGTCGCCGAAGTCGCAGGCGTTCAACACCCGCAGCCGCTCCTGATAGAGCCGGTAGAGCGCCTGGCCGCGGTTGTTGGCGAAGGCCGCGCCCTCGGCCGGCGGCAGGCGGTCGGGCGTCCAGCCGCGGTTCTTCCAGTGGTCGATCAGGCCCGCCAGGGCCTTGGCCGTCCAGCGCTTTGCATCGATGTTCTCGGCTTCCAGCAACTGCTTGAGCAGCCGCTCCTGATCATCGGTGTCGAGAATGGTGTAGCTGGACTTCAGGCCCACCAGCTCGGCGTGCCGGCGCAGGATCTGGGCGGCGACGGAGTGGAAGGTGCCCAGCCAGCGCAGACCCTCGGCCTGGGGACCGATGATGGCGGAGATCCGCTCACGCATCTCGCGGGCGGCCTTGTTGGTGAAGGTGACGGCCAACAGCTCCCAGGGCTTGGCGCGCCCGGTGGTCAGGATGTGGGCCAGCCGCGTGGTCAGGACCCGGGTCTTGCCAGTGCCGGCGCCGGCCAGGACCAGGACGGGGCCCTCCACCGTCTCCACCGCGTCGCGCTGCTCGGGGTTCAGCCCCTGGAGGTAGTCGGGCGCAGACCCCGCCCCGCCCACACGGGCGAGGTCGCTGATCTTCGGGGCGGGGACGGGAACTGAATCGGGCGCAGGCATGAGAACGTATGTAGCACACGCTGGCGCCGGCTTAAGGCCTCAGGCCAGCATCCAGTCGCCCAAAGTGGCGGACGTCACCCCCACCAGGATCATCTGGGCGCCGCCGACCATGTCGATCACCGTGTCGGCGCCGGAGAAGCCCAGGGTCCAGGTCGTGCCGGGGTCAAAGCGCACCCGGTCGCCCTCGGCGCTGTTGAAGTCCAGCACCCGATCAATTCCGGCGTCGCCGAAGGTGTTGAAGATGTCGGCGCCGGGGCCGCCGCTGATCGTATCATTGCCTCGGTCGCCGGAAATCCAGTCGTTCCCGCCGCCGCCATAGAGGACGTCATCGCCCTGGCCGCCGCGGATCAGGTCGTTTCCGTCGCCGCCATAGCCGGTGTCATTGCCGAGATTGCCGTAGACGATGTCGGCGCCAGCCTCGCCATGCAGCAGGTCATTGTCCTTGCCGCCCACGACCCAGTCATCGCCGGCGCCGCCCCACAGGGTGTCGTTCCCGGCATTGCCGTGCAGGTCATCAAAGTCGCGGCCGCCCCAGATCTGGTCCGCGCCGTCCATGCCTCGAAGATAGCTGCGCCCGTCCCCGCCGCGGATTTCGTTGTTGGCGCTGTTGCCGAGGATGGTGTCGGCGCCCGAGCCTGCGATGACGTTCTCGATCACCGTGTTGTAGGCGATGCCCAGATTGTCGGTCCAGGTGTAGGTCTCGGCGGTCAGGATGTGCTCGTTGAAGAAGCTCTGGGCCCATGGAAACCTGACCAGCATCTCGGCGATCTGCGCCTCGGCCGAGAACTGGGCGATAGATGAATAGGCGCCCGGGGTCAGATCGATGAACGACCCCCGCGTATGGCTCGACAGGTCGAAGGTGTCGATCCCGCCGGCGTCGTAGAGGGACTGGAAGAAGGGCCTGTTCTGGTCCCAGCTATAGGTGGTGTTCCCCGTCGCCGTCGTCGGATCGGCGCCATATCGGGCCTGGATGGCCAGGATGTCGAACACCATGGGCGTCTCGGGCGCCACCCGCGTCGGCGTGATCCGCACCCCAGTGGCTGTGGCCTCGGCCTGCCAGTGCAGACTGTCCACCGCCCCGGTATAGGACATCACCGTGTAGCGGGTGGTGTCATAGGCGGCCGGCAGCACCGCCCCATCCTCGAAGGGATGCTTCAGGCCTATGGCGTGCCCAAGCTCGTGGATCAGGGCGCTGAAATCGTATCTGCCGGCGGCGAAGTCCGCGCTGGCCTTCTCATGACTGATCCAGATATCGCCCATATAGGGCTGGCCCGCTCCGCCATAACTCGGGGGATAGTAGGCGAAACCCCAACCTGGCTCTCCGTCGTCATCGTCATCCGCAGCGGCGACATCTGTGAAGGCCACGCGGATCTGGCCCGGCGAGGCGAGGTCGTCGGTCTGCACGAAGCGGCTGGCGATCAGCCGGTCCCAGGTCTCGACAGCAGCGATCAGACGCTGGCCCTGGGCGCCGTTCAGGACGCTGTAACCGGCGATATTGGGCTCATCGGCCGTGCCGTAGCCGGGCCAGGTCGAACCCTCTCGCGGGATGCTGTAGGTGATGGTCGAGCCACCCCACCACCGGGAGGCGGTGACTAGGCTGGTGACAATACTATTGGCGTCGGGGGCGGCCATCTACGCTCACACGCTGGAAACAGAACGACTTCAATACCCTAGGTTTGGCCCCAAGCCCGCAACGAATTGCTAACATCCTCGGACTGTCACCCACATGTGACCCTCCGCCTGACCCCGATGAGGCCCTGATGCCCGACATGCCGCCCCTGGTCGACGAAGTGCAGGTGACCGCGCCAAGGCTGGCGCCGAGTCCGGCGGACCGGGCCTTCGCCATTGTCCGACTGCGTCCCGACGACCTGGCGCAAGCGCCGCGGCTCGATGAGGCGCTACGCTCAGAGCCTGGGGTCGCCCTGTTCCGACGCTCGGGCAGCGAAGTCGCCAACCCCACCATCCAGGGCCTGTCCCTGCGCGCGATCGCCCCCTCCGGCGCCGGCCGCACCCTGGTCACCCTGGACGGCGCGCCGCAGAACGATCCTTTCGGCGGCTGGGTGATCTGGTCTGCCCTGCCGCCCGAAGGCCTGAACGGAGCCCAGATCATCAAGGGTGCGGGCGCAGGGCCCTATGGAGCCGGCGCCCTGACCGGGGTGGTGGCGCTGACGGAGCGTGACCCCGTCGAGGGAGTCTCTGCGCTGGATATCTCGGCGGGATCCCGCGGGACCTACCGGGCGGCGGCGGCGCTGGGTACGGCCAACCTGCTGGCGGTGGTCGCCGGCTCCACCACCGAGGGCTACACCCCGATTCGCGGCCCTGGCAGTGGCGCTGTCGATGAACCCGCGGGCCTCAACCAGGTCTCAGCCGCCGCCCGCCTGCAGGGCCAGATCGGCGGGGTGCGGGCCGCTTTCCGGCTCGACGCTTTCGAGGAGCGCCGCGGCGGCGGGGTGGTCGGCGTCGGGTCAGAGGCCAGCGGCGGTTCAGCGACCCTATCCCTGGCCCAGCCTCAGGCGGCCGGATCCGGCGGCTGGCGCGCCCAGGCGTGGCTGCGGAGCAGCGATCTCAAGAATCGTTTTGCGGCCGTAGAGGCCGGCCGGGCCGCCAGCCGGCCCGCCGCCGAGCAGCTGGCGACCCCAGCCCTGGGCTATGGAATGAACGCGGCCTGGCGGCAGGTCTCGGGCGCCTGGACCTGGGAGCTTGGCGGTGATCTGCGAGTCGCCGAGGGCGAGACGAGGGAATTCTTCCGCGACCTCGGGGCGGGCTTCACCCGAGGGCGGGTGGCCGGCGGACGGACGACCGTCGGTGGGGCCTATGGCGAGGCCACCTATGATCGCGCCGGACTGCTGCTGACCGGCGGGGTGCGACTGGACGGCTGGTCGGCCAGGGACGCCCGCCGGATCGAGCGCGACCTGAACGGCGGCGCCGTCGTTCTCGAGTCCCGAGCCCCGGACGCATCGGGCGCCACGCCCACGGCCCGCATGGGCGCCCGGCTGGACCTGTCGGAGCAGGTCTATCTGCGCGGCGCGGCCTATTCGGCCTTCCGTCCCCCAACCCTCAATGAGCTGCATCGTCCCTTCCGGGTCGGCAACGACATCACCGAGGCCAATCCCGAGCTTGAACCTGAGCGCCTCTATGGCGTGGAAGCCGGGATCGGCGGGGAGGGCGCCTTAGCCTGGTCGGCCAGCCTGTTCTTCAATCGCCTTGAGGAGCCGATCACCAACGTGACTATCGGTCGGGGGCCGGGGACCTTCCCCATCGCCGGCTTTGTTCCTGCCGGCGGCGTGCTGCGACAGCGCCAGAATGCAGGCGCGATCGAGGCTGTGGGACTGGAGGTGTCGGCGGCCGGCGACCTTGGCCCGGTCACGCTGCGCGCTGCGGCCGTCGCCACCCGGGCCGAGGTGGATGGCGGCTCGGCGGCCCCGCAACTCACAGGCCTGCGTCCGGCCCAGACACCGGAGTTCGCCGCCAGCCTGGGGCTGGACTGGCGGGTGTCGGAGCCCCTGCGGCTATCGGCTGACCTCCGGCACGAAGGGCCCCGTTTCGAAGACGATCTCAACAGCCGGACCTTGGGGGCCGCCACGACCCTGGACCTCCGGGTCGGCTGGCGTCTGGCGCCGGAGGCCGAGCTCTATCTGGCGGCGGACAACATCCTTGACGCCGAGATCGAGACCGCGCGGGCCGGGGACGGTCTTCTGACCCTGGGGGCGCCGCGCACCCTGCGCATCGGCTACGCCCTGCGTCGCTAAAGCGCTCAAACGCAAATCGCCGAGACCCTTCGGCCTCGGCGATCATAGTTCCAGCCGTGAGGCTTGGACTGCGTCTAGTTGGCCGGCAGCGTGACGCCGTTGGCCTGCATGGCCACGCCGATGCGGGCGCGTAGTTCGGCGTCGCCCTGGGCGGCCTGGGCGATCTGATTGTACTGCTCGGCGCTGATGCCGCTCTTTTCCACGGCCGCAGCCATTTCAGTCGCGGCCTGACGCTGCAGGTCCGTGCGGGCGGTGTCGTCGGTCGCGCCCTGGATCTGCGGGGCGTACTTCTGGTTCAGCGTGCTGATCTCGTTCATGGCCAGGGCGAAGCTGTTCACCTGGTCGTCGCTGATCGCCGCGTTCGCCTCGGCGGCCGGTGGCGCCGCAGCCGGGCCGGGGGCTGTCTGGGCGTGGGCGAGGGAGCCGGCGCCAAGGGCGAGGGCGGCGGCGGCGGCAAACGTGGGGAGGCGATTGCGCATGGAAATCCTTTCTTACAGTCACGAATCCGAGGGCGCCCGCAGGCGCCTTTCAGTCCATATGATTCTTATAATGAAGTAATCAGGCGACTAAAGGGCGGGAAAAAAAACTATAAAAACAATGTATAGTAGCGACGCACCAAGCCTATCTGGCGGGAATTTGTTCGCATACCAGTGGTATTCTTATCGCACCGCAGGACGGGCTGCGGTCGGAGCCGCCTCCAGAAACCGGATGACCGCCAGTTCGAAGGCGCGCCCATCCCTGGCCTTCAGGGGCAGAACGCCCGTCTCATACGCCTCCAGCACCCAGGGGTGGATATAGGCCCGGCGGCAGACCGCCGGGGTATTGCCCAGCAATTGGGCCACCGCCTTGACACAGATGGCCACCTGTCGACGGGCCTCTGTCTCGGAGACAGACGGCTCGCCGCCAGCCAGGGCGCGGGCGGCGGAGACCGTCGCAGCCCAGGTGCGAAAGTCCTTGGCCGAGATCTCCAGGCCGGTCGCATCCCGCAGATAGGCGTTCACATCGGCCGACTCCACGGCGCGCCGGGCGCCGTCCTCATCCACATACTGAAACAGTCGCTGCCCCGGCAGGTCCTGGCACGACTTGACCACCCGGGCGAGGCGACGGTCCTGGAAGCCGGTCTCGTGGTCCTTGCCGCTCTTGCCGCGAAAGCTGAACACCGCGCCGCGGCTGTTGATGCTCGCATGTCGGTCGCGCAGGGTCGTCAGGCCATAACTCCTGTTGGTCCGGGCGTACTCGTCATTGCCGACCCGGATCAGCGTGGTCTCCAGAAGGCGCACCACGGCGGCCAGGACCTTTTCCCGGGGCAGGCCGCGGCGGGCGAGGTCGCCTTCGACCTGGCGGCGCAGACGGGGCAGGGCCCGCCCGAAAGCGGTCATCCGCTCGAACTTCGCCAGGTCCCGGGCCATCCGCCAGCCCTCATGGTAGCGGTATTGCCGGCGCCCGCGCTGGTCGCGCCCGACGGCCTGAATATGGCCCCGCGGGCTTGAGCAGATCCAGACCTCGGTCCAGGCGGGCGGGATGACCAGGGCCTCGATCCGCGCCAGGGTCGCCTCATCGGTGACCGGCTCGCCCTTGGAGTTGCGATAGGAAAATCGCCCGGACTCGCCCTTGCGCGCAATGCCGGGATCGTCGGCGTTCACATAGATGAGGCCGAATTCTAGAACCTCGGGGGGATGGGCGACGTCTTTGGGCATGGCCGGTCTCAATGCCTCGCGCCGGGGGGTCCGGAGCGGGCGAGCAACGTGCTAGGGGAGCGGCCGGTTCCTCATCCGCCGCCGAGGTCGAATTGAACTATCGCCACGCCTTCCATGCCGGAAACTTCGCCGATCTGGTCAAGCACGCCGCCCTGCTGCATCTGCTGGCCGCGTTGCAGGCCGACAAGGCGCCGCTCCGCATCATCGACACCCATGCGGGGTCTGGCCTCTATGACCTGCGTGGACCTCAGGCTCAGCGGTCTGGCGAGGCGCAGGCCGGGGTCATGCGGATGATGGGCGCGGGAGACCGGCCCGAGGCGCTCGATGATCTGGTGCGAGCCGTCACGGCGGCCAATGACGGCGCCGGTGAGCCCTGGCTCTATCCCGGCTCGCCCTGGCTGATCGCCCAGGCGCTGCGGCCAGCCGACACCTACCTGGCCTGCGAAATGCAAGCTGAGGAGCAGGCGCGATTGGCGCAGGTTGTGGGCGCCATGCCGGGGGTCCGGACCCTTTGCGGCGACGGCTTCGCTGAGGCCGCTCAGGTCTTGGACGCCAAGGCGCGCCAACTGGTGCTGATCGACCCGCCATTCGAGAAGGCCGACGACTACGACCGGATCGCCGTCCTGGCCGGCGAGACCCTGGCCCGCTCACCGAAGACGCACTTTCTGATCTGGCTGCCCTTGAAGGATCTGGAGACCTTCGACGGCTTCCTGCGCGACCTGGAGGACGCCTGCGAGCCAGCGCCCCTGCTGGTGGTCGAGGCCAGGATGCGCCCCCTGGGCGATCCCATGAAAATGAACGGCTGCGCCCTGGTGCTGATCAATCCGCCCGACGGCCTGGAGGCGCCGCTGCAGGCCGCGGCCGACTGGGTGACAGCCGTCGAACCCGGCGGACAGGCCCGGGTCTGGGCCTTGGGTTGAGCCCGGCTGGCGCGCAGGGCTCCGGCGCGATAAGCCAGGGACGACCGATCGGAGGAGGCGTGGACGTCTTGATCAAGCGTCTGTTCGATATGGCCGGGGCCCTTGCGGGGCTCCTCGTCCTGTGGCCCGTCCTGCTGATCATCGCCGTGGCGGTGCGCCTGGATTCGCCAGGTCCGGCCATCCACTGGTCGCGGCGGGTGGGGCGGGACAATGAGATCTTCCTGATGCCCAAGTTCCGCTCCATGCGGATCGACACCCCAGACATCGCGACGCATTTGTTGGAGGATCCGCAGCAGTGGATCACGCCCCTGGGGCGCGTTCTTCGGCGGACCAGCCTGGATGAGTTTCCTCAGCTCTGGAGCGTGCTGGTCGGTCAGATGAGCCTGGTGGGGCCGCGCCCGGCCCTGTTCAACCAGGACGATCTGGTCGCCCTGCGCACCGAGGCCGGCGTCCATCGCCTGCGGCCCGGGGTCACGGGCTGGGCGCAGATCAATGGCCGCGATGACCTGCCCATCGCCGACAAGGTGCGCCTGGACGCCGAGTATGACTCCCGCCAGAGCCTGGCCTTCGACATCCGGATTATCCTGGTCACCCTGCGCGCCGCGGTTGCAGCCCGTGGGGTTTCGCACTGAGGGGAGACAAGTCCGGACTTCGCGCGTTGTGATGGACGCAACTGGAGCTCCCCTTGCCCCAATTTTCCAGAGACCTGTCCCGGCGTGTCGCCGCCCTTCGCCCCTGGGCCGCCCAGCGCCGAGAGAGGGTGAGCGCCTGGACGGCCCGCGCCCGCGCCCGGAGCGCCACCCCGGAAGCCCGGCAGGGCTACCGCAGAACGGCCTTGTGGAGCGGCGGCGTGGTCGGCGCGGTGATCCTGGCGCTGGGTCTCTTCCTGCTGTTGTTCGACTGGAACCTGCTGCGCGGTCCCATAGGAGCCTTCGCCTCGGCGCGTCTGGGACGTGAGGTGGTTCTAGCTGGCGACCTGGAGGCCAAGCCCTGGTCGCTGCGGCCCCAGGCGACGGTCAATGGCCTGAGCATCGGCGATCCAGAGTGGGCGGGGGACGGCAAGACCCTCGAGATCGAGCGCCTGACTGTCCAGATGGAGCTCCTGCCCCTGTTTCGAGGCCGCACCATCCTGACGCGCCTGGAGCTGACCCGGCCTGTGGCCCGGCTGCGTCGGGACGGCGAGGGGCGGGCGACCTGGGATTTCTCGAGACCCGGCGCCAAGGACGAGCCCGTCGATCTGCCGGCCATCCGTCGGTTCATCATCGACGGCGGCCAGCTCGAAGTCATCGATGACCAGCGGGACCTGCGGTTCTCCGGCGGCGTGGAAGCCCAGGAAGTCCGCGGCGGCGACGCCGGCTTTTCCCTTACCGGCGACGGTGAACTGAATGGCGAAGTCTTCCGGCTGCGGGTCAATGGCGGCCCGTTGATCAATGTGAACCCCGACGAGCCCTATCCCTTTGACGTGGACATCCGCGCCGGGGCGACCCAGGTGACCGCCAAGGGCGCGTTGCCGGAGCCCTTTGACTTTGGTCGTTTCGGACTCGATCTGACCGCCGAAGGCCCCGACCTGTCGCGCCTCTACGCCATCACGGGCCTGGCCCTGCCCAATACGCCGCCCTACCGGCTGTCTGGTCGCCTGGTGAGAGAGGGACAGATCTACCGCCTGGACGATCTGGGCGGACGCCTGGGCGACAGCGACCTTTCGGGCAGCCTGCGGGTCGACGTGTCGGACGACCGGCCTTTCCTGTCGGCGGACCTGAGCTCCCGCCGCCTCGACCTGGACGACCTGGCCACCTTATTCGGCGGGGCGCCGTCAGTGGGCGCGGGGGAGACCGCCTCAGAGCCCCAGAAGGAGATGGCGCGGCGCCTTCGCGCCGAGCAGCGGCTGTTCCCCGACGCGACCCTGCAGGTCGATCGTATCCGCTCCATGGACGCTGAGCTGACCTACCGCGCTGAGGCCATTGAGGCGCCGAACCTGCCCCTGCGCGGCGCCAGGGTGCATCTGACCCTCAAGGACGGCTTCCTTGACGCCGACGAGGTGGTCTTCTCCCTGCCTCAGGGTGCGTTCGCAGGCCGCATCTCTCTGGACGCCCGCCCCGATGTGCCGATCACCGATCTGGACATGCGGCTCACCCGCGCCCGGCTTGAACAGTTGCTGCCCGCCGCGGAGGGCGGTGTCGCGCCCCTGTCTGGCGATCTGCTGGGCCGGGTGCAGCTGCGCGGCGCCGGAGCCTCGGTCCACCGGGCCTTCGCCAACGCCGAGGGCGAGGCCTTGCTGGTGGTTCCCCAGGGGGAAATCCGCGAGGCCTTCGCCGAGCTGATCGGCATCAACGTGACCCGGGGGCTGGGTCTCCTGCTCACCGATGACCAGTCGCGCACCCCGGTGCGATGCGCTGTGGCGCACTTCAAGGGGACCAAGGGCGTCCTGCGCGCCGACCACATCGTCTTCGACACGGGACCGGTCTTGGGTCGCGGAGAGGGTGAGATCGATCTGGGCCGCGAGCGGATCGACTTCCGCCTGGACGGCGAACCCAAGGAGCCCCGGCTGATCCGTCTGATGGCCCCGGTGACCGTCAGCGGCCCGATGCTGTCGCCCGAGGTGGGCGTTGAGGCGGCCGGCGCCATCGTCCAGGGCGGACTGGCTGTGGCGCTGGGGGTCGTGGCCGCCCCCTTGGCCGCCCTGCTGCCCTTCATCGATCCGGGGCTCGCAGAGGACGCCGCCTGCGGGGCTCTGATCTCGGAGGCCCGTCGCGCCGGCGCGCCGGCCAATTGACGCCAACCCGGACAGGCCGCAACACTCGGCTCCAGTTCACTGTCGGAAACAATTCATGACGAAGACATCGGCTGGCCTTGCCGCCGCACTGGCTCTAGCCACGGGCGCGCTGCTCGCGGGGGCTTCCCCGGCTGTGGCCGAAAGCGCGGCGGAGCGGGCGGTGGCCGCCCGTCAAGCCGGATTCAAGCAGATCGGCGCGGCCTTCAAGGGCGTGAACGACGAGCTGCGGGCCCGCAAGCCCGACCTCGCCGTGGTGGCCGCCGCTGCGGCGCGGCTGGAGGGCCACGCCACTCAACTTCCGACCTGGTTCCCCCGCGGCAGCGGGCCTGAGTCGGGCGCAGAGACCGGGGCTCGGGCGGCGGTATGGAGCGATGCGGCGGGATTCGCTGACGCCGCAGCCAATCTCCGAACTCAGACCCAGCGGCTGAACGTCCTGGCCCGGGAGGGTGATCTCGCCGCCCTACGCAAGCAGGCCGGCCAGGTCGCCGCCGCCTGCAAGACCTGCCACACCGCCTATCGCGAAGAGGACTAGGCCGGCGACCACGGCCGAGAGCCGTCGAATGACCCCGTCGCCTGATGGCGACGGGGTTTTCGCATCAGTTAAGCCTGAAGCCCTTAGCCGATCGAGCGGTCAGCGGCCTCGCGCAGGCAGCCCAGCCAGGCGTCTTCGCGGGCCTTTTCGGCGGCGCGGAGCTTCTCCTCAGCCTCCTGGACGCCGGCGTCATGCTTGCGCCATTCGGACACGGCCCCTTCACGGGCGGCCCGGGCGGCTTCCATGGTCGGGAAGCGGGCGAGGACGGCGCGGACGGAATAGCTGACCGGCGGCCCCACCGTCTCCCGGTCGGGATAGAAACCCGTCACCGAGTCCCCGGCTTCCTTTTCGATGTGGAAGACGTCGGCCCAACCGGCGTGATGGCGCATCAGGGCCCAGGGCCGTTCGATCTGGTCGGTCATCAGGCACTCCTCGAGTTCGGTGGCGGGAAAATAGCGCAGTAACGAGCCGGTCTCCAATCGCATCCGCAAAGGAATTGCAAGGCGCGCGGCGCTGGGTCTCGATGATGGCGCCCGAACGACCCTGTGATCGGGGCGCAAGGGCGCGCAATCGCTTCATTGTGATCCGGCGCTCAGCCGACCGTCAGGGGCGGCTTTGGGGCGATTGAGGGGCTCCTGAAGCCGCAACTTGGAAGATCATTTCAATTCCGGTGCTTCTGCCCCATCGACAAGGGCTGTTCTTGCCGGGTAAATGCGCGGTTCAAACGTGCGTCCGGAACGGCCCTTTTGGGCCGCGTGGACGCACGCCCGTAGCAAGTGGAAGGGAGTCCGTATGGGGGCGCCAGAGCGGCAGGGATTGTATGATCCGCGTAACGAGCATGATGCGTGCGGCGTAGGGTTTGTAGCCAATATTAAAGGCCGCAAATCGCATGAGGTCGTGCAGGCGGGTCTGCAGATTCTGGTCAATCTGGACCATCGCGGCGCGGTGGGCGCTGACCCGTTGGTCGGCGACGGCGCCGGGATTCTGATTCAGATCCCCGATGGTCTCTATCGCGCCTGGGCCAAGGACAACGGCGTCGATCTGCCGCCGGCCGGTGAATACGCCGTGGCCATGTGCTTCCTGCCGCATGATGAGGCCGCGCGCGACGTCGCCGTGGCCCAGTTCGAACACTTCATGAAGGTCGAGAAGCAGCCGGTTCTCGGTTGGCGCGATGTGCCGGTGAACCTGGACGGCATCGGCCAGGCCGTGCTCGACGCCATGCCGGTGATCCGCCAGGCCTTCATTGGTCGCGGCCCGACCATCAAGGATCAGGACGCCCACGAGCGGAAGCTGCTGGCCGTGCGTAAGCAGGTTCAGAACCCCATCGCCCAGCTGGCGGAAAAGAAGGGCCTGCCGGGCCTGAAGGACCTCTATCTGCCGTCGCTGTCGACGCGGACCGTCGTCTATAAGGGCCTGCTGCTGGCCGGCCAGGTCGGGACCTTCTACGAGGACCTGGCCAACCCCCTGGCGGAATCGGCCCTGGCCCTGGTCCACCAGCGGTTCTCGACCAACACCTTCCCGTCCTGGCGGCTGGCCCACCCTTATCGGTTCATGGCCCACAACGGTGAGATCAACACCGTCCGCGGCAATGTGAACTGGATGAACGCGCGCCGTCGCGGGATGGAGTCCGACCTGCTCGGCGCCGATCTCGACAAGATGTGGCCGCTGATCCCGCACGGCCAGTCCGACACCGCCTGCCTGGACAACGCCCTGGAGCTGCTGCTGGCCGGCGGCTATTCGCTGGCCCACGCGGTGATGATGCTGATCCCGGAAGCCTGGGCCGGCAATCCGCTGATGGATTCCAAGCGCAAGGCTTTCTACGAGTATCACGCCGCCCTGATGGAGCCATGGGACGGCCCCGCCGCCGTGGCCTTCACCGATGGCCGCCAGATTGGCGCGACCCTCGACCGTAATGGTCTGCGTCCGGCCCGCTTCGTCATCACCGACCAGGACCATGTGATCATGGCCTCGGAGGTCGGCGTGCTGCCCGTCGAGGACGAGCGCATCGTCCGCAAGTGGCGGCTGCAACCGGGCAAGATGCTCCTGATCGACATGGAGCAGGGGCGCATCATCGAGGACGAGGAGATCAAGGCCTCCCTCGCCAGCGCCAAGCCTTATGAAGAGTGGTTGGCCGAAACCCAGTTCAAGCTGGAGGATGTGGTCGACGCCGAGGAGGTCGAGCCGGTCAGCATCGACGATCCGGCCGCCCTGCTCGATCGCCAGCAGGCCTTTGGCTACACCCAGGAGGACCAGCAGTTCTTCCTCGAACCCATGGCGCGCCTGGGGGATGACCCCATCGGGTCTATGGGCGTGGACACGCCCATCGCCGTGCTCTCCCAGCGTTCGAAGCTGATCTACGAGTATTTCAAGCAGAACTTCGCCCAGGTCACCAACCCGCCGATCGATCCGATCCGCGAGGAACTGGTCATGAGCCTGGTCTCGATGATCGGGCCCCGCCCGAACCTGCTCGGCCGTCAAGCCGGCTCGCACAAGCGCCTGGAAGTCGCCCAGCCCATCCTGACCAATGAGGCCCTGGCCAAGATCCGCTCGATCAACGAGCTGCTGGACGGCGCCTTCCGCACCGCCACCCTGGACGCCACCTGGGCGGCCGATGAGGGCGCCGGTGGATTGGAGCGCGCCCTGGAACGTCTATGCCGCGAGGCCACCGACGAGGTGCTGGCCGGCATGAACATTCTGATCCTGTCGGACCGGGCGGTCAGCGCCGACCGCGTGGCCATCCCCGCCGCGCTGGCCACGGCGGCGGTTCACCATCACCTGATCCGCCAGGGCCTGCGGATGCAGACCGGCCTCGTCATCGAGACCGGCGAGGCCCGCGAGGTGCACCACTTCTGCGTCCTGGCCGGCTATGGCGCCGAAGCCGTGAATCCCTATCTGGCCTTCGAGACCATCGAGCAGCTGCGGGTGCAGAACAAGCTCGACCTCTCGGCCAAGGACGCGCGCAAGAACTACATCAAGGCGGTCGGCAAGGGCATCTTGAAGGTCATGTCCAAGATGGGCATCTCGACCTATCAGTCCTATTGCGGCGCCCAGATCTTCGATGCGGTCGGTCTGAACTCCGAGCTGATCGAGAAGTACTTTACCGGCACCGCCTCGACCATCGAGGGTGTCGGCCTGGGCGAGATCGCCGAGGAGGCCGTGCGGCGTCACCGGGACGCCTATGGCGACAACCCGATCTATCGCCATATGCTCGATGTCGGCGGCTCATACGCCTATCGCCTGCGCGGCGAGGCGCACGCCTGGACGCCGGATTCGGTGGCCCGTCTGCAGCACGCCGTCCGCGGCAACCTGCCCGACGAGTACAAGACCTTCGCCGCGAGCATCAACGAGCAGAGCGAGCGGTTGCTGACCATCCGCGGCCTGATGCGCTTCAAGCTGGCTGACAAGGCCATCCCGATCGACGAGGTCGAGCCAGCCAGCGAGATCGTCAAGCGCTTCTCCACCGGCGCCATGAGCTTCGGCTCCATCAGCCGTGAGGCGCACACCACGCTCGCCATGGCCATGAACCGTATCGGCGCCCGGTCCAACACGGGGGAGGGCGGCGAGGAGCCTGATCGCTTCAAGCCCCTGCCCAACGGCGATTCCATGCGCTCGAAGATCAAGCAGGTGGCCTCCGGCCGCTTCGGGGTCACGGCGGAATATCTGGTCAACGCCGACGACATCCAGATCAAGATGGCCCAGGGCGCCAAGCCCGGGGAGGGCGGCCAGCTGCCCGGCCACAAGGTCGACAAGGCCATCGCCAAGGTGCGCCACTCGACCCCCGGCGTCGGCCTGATCAGCCCGCCGCCGCACCACGACATCTATTCGATCGAGGATCTGGCCCAGCTGATCCACGACCTGAAGAACGTCAATCCCAAGGCCCGCATCTCCGTGAAGCTGGTCTCCGAGGTTGGGGTGGGCACCGTCGCCGCCGGCGTCTCCAAGGCCCGGGCCGATCACGTGACCATTTCGGGCTTCGAGGGTGGCACCGGCGCCTCGCCGCTGACCTCCCTCACCCATGCGGGATCACCCTGGGAGATCGGCCTTGCTGAAACCCAGCAGACCCTGCTGCTGAACGGCCTGCGCTCGCGCATCGCCGTCCAGGTGGACGGCGGCCTGCGGACGGGCCGGGACGTGGCCATCGGGGCCCTGCTGGGCGCCGAGGAGTTCGGCTTCGCCACCGCCCCGCTGATCGCCGCCGGCTGCATCATGATGCGCAAGTGCCACCTGAACACCTGTCCGGTGGGGGTGGCGACCCAGGATCCCGTCCTGCGGGCCCGCTTCACCGGCCAGCCTGAGCACGTGATCAACTACTTCTTCTTCGTGGCCGAAGAGCTGCGCGAGATCATGGCCCTGCTGGGCGTCCGCAACCTCAATGAGATGGTGGGCCGAGTGGATCTGCTCGACGCCGCGCCAGCCGTCGATCACTGGAAGGCCCGCGGAATCGACCTGTCGCGGCTGCTCTACCAGGCGCCCCTGGAGAACCCGAAGGGCCTGTGGAACACCGAGCAGCAGGATCACGGCCTGGCCATGGCCCTGGACCACCAGCTGCTGGCCGCAGCGCGCCCGGCGATCGGCGGGGGCGAGGCGGTCCGGGGTGAGTTCGAGATCCGCAACATCAACCGCACGGTGGGGGCGATGCTCTCGGGCGAGGTGGCCATGGCGCATGGCCATGCGGGCCTGCCCGACGGGACCATCTCCTTCACCTTCCGCGGCACCGGCGGCCAGAGCTTCGGGGCGTTCGCGGCCCGGGGCGTGACGCTGGAGCTCGTGGGCGACTCCAACGACTATGTGGGCAAGGGCCTGTCCGGGGGGCGCGTCATCGTGCGCCAGCCGCCGAACTCCAAGCGTGAGCCGACCCAGAACATCATCATCGGCAACACGGTCCTCTACGGCGCCATTTCCGGCGAGGCCTATTTCGAAGGGGTGGCCGGCGAACGCTTCGCCGTCCGCAACTCCGGCGCCGTGGCGGTGGTCGAGGGTGTCGGCGACCATGGTTGCGAGTACATGACGGGCGGCGTTGTGGTCGTCCTGGGCGATACGGGCCGCAACTTCGCCGCCGGCATGTCCGGGGGGATCGCCTATGTCTATGACCCCACCAACCGGTTCGACCCCTTGTGCAACAAGGCCATGGTGGAGATCGAGGCCATAGCCCCGGCCTCCAGCCTGGCCGATCCCGATGACGCCCAGCGGCCCCGGCAGAAGTCGGTGTCGGTGGACGACAACGGCATGGGTGATGTTCTGGCTTTCGACGCCGAGCGCCTGCGCATCCTGATCGAGCGGCACCAGCTCTATACCGGCAGCGCCCGAGCCCGGATGATCCTGGAAAACTGGGACGCCGAGCTGGCCAATTTCCGCAAGGTGATGCCGAGCGACTATCGTCGCGCCTTGCTGGACCTGGCCCAGGAACGCAAGTCCGCCGCCGCCGTCGCCGCCGAATAAGACTGAAGATCGGAGCACCGTCATGGGAAAGCCCACCGGCTTCCTTGAGATCGAACGTCAGGACCGTGGCTACGAAAAGCCCGAGTCTCGCCTGAAGACCTGGAACGAATTCGTCAAACCCCTGGCTCAGCCGGAGCTGACCAAGCAGGCCGCCCGCTGCATGGATTGCGGGATTCCGTACTGTCACACCGGCTGCCCGGTGAACAATCAGATCCCGGACTTCAACAACCTCGTCTATCGCGAGCAGTGGTTGGCGGCGCTGGAGAACCTGCAGTCGACCAACAACTTCCCGGAGTTCACCGGTCGGGTCTGCCCCGCGCCCTGCGAGGCGGCCTGCACCCTGAACATCATCGACAATCCGGTGACCATCAAGACGATCGAGTGCCAGATCGTCGACAAGGGCTGGGATGAAGGGTGGATCACGCCACAGCCCTCGCCGCGGGGCACGGGCAAGCGCGTCGCTGTCGTCGGCTCCGGGCCTGCGGGCCTCGCTTGCGCCCAGCAACTGGCGCGGGCCGGCCATGCCCCCACCGTGTTCGAGAAGAGCGACCGGGTCGGCGGCCTGCTGCGCTATGGCATTCCGGACTTCAAGATGGAGAAGCACCTGATCGATCGCCGGGTGCGCCAGATGGAGGCCGAAGGGGTCATCTTCCGCACCAATTTCGAGGTGGGCGTCAATGTCTCGGTCCAGCGCCTGCTGGATGACTACGACGTTCTGGTCATGGCCGGCGGCGCCGAGAACCCCCGGGACCTGGAGATCGAAAACCGCGACCTGGACGGGATCCATTTCGCCATGGATTTCCTGACGCAGCAGAACCGCCGCGTGGCTGGCGACGCCGAAGAGGTCGCCGCGCCGACCGGGACCCTGTCGGCCAAGGGCAAGCATGTGGTGGTCATCGGGGGCGGGGACACCGGCTCGGACTGCATCGGCACTTCGAACCGTCACGGCGCCGCATCGGTCACCCAGCTGGAGATCATGCCCCAGCCGCCGGCCCGCGAGAACAAGCTGATGACCTGGCCCGACTGGCCGCTGAAGCTGCGCACCTCGTCCAGCCACGAAGAGGGCTGCGAGCGCGACTTCGCCGTGGCCACCAAGCGGGCCATCGGCAAGGACGGCAAGATCGAGGCCCTTGAGTGCGCCCGCCTGGAGTGGGTCAAGGGCGACGACGGCCGCATGGTCATGAAGGAAGTGGAGGGCAGCGCCTTCCAACTCAAGGCGGACCTCGTTCTGCTGGCCATGGGCTTTGTCAGCCCGCGCCGCGAAGGGTTCGTCGACCAGGCCAAGGTCGATCTCGACGCCCGGGGCAATGTGAAGGCCTCGGTGGACGACTACCGGACCTCCGAGCCCCGGATCTTCTCCTGTGGCGACATGCGCCGGGGCCAGTCCCTGGTGGTCTGGGCGATCCGCGAGGGTCGTCAGGCCGCCCAGGCGGTCGACGCCTATCTCATGGGCGCGAGCAAGCTGCCCCGCTAAGGCGGGCGCGAGACATCACGCCGTCCGAAGGGAGAGGCGGCCAGGGGATCCCCTGGCCGCCTCTTTTCGCAGGCGACTGATCAGGCGGCCGGCGGGCGCCCGCCGGCGAGGTAGTCCATCTTGCCGATCGGGGCGCCCTTGTGACGGAGCAGGGCGTAGGCCATCGACACGTGGAACAGGAAGTTCGGCAGCGAATAGGTGAGCACAAAGTCCCTGGCCGTGAAGGTCATGGTCCGGTTCGGCAAGGGCAGTTCGATGGTGCGCTCGGCGTCGTCGCTGACCTGGTCTGGGGTGATCGCCTGGACAAAGGCCAGGGTCCTGGCGACCCGCGTCTTCAGGTCCTCATAGGTCGTCTCGGTATCCGGCATGCTGGGCGGGGTCAGCCCCGCCAACCGCGCGGCGCCGCCCTTGGCGGAGTCGGTCGCCAGCTGAACCTGGCCGATCAGCGTGTGCATGTCCGGCGCAAGGCGCGCCTCGAGAAGGTCTGACAGGGGCTGGCCGTTGGCCTCAGCGTGGGCCTCGGCCTTGTTCAGCAGGGCGGCCAGGTTGCGCAGCATCTGCACGTACACCGGGATCGAGGCGTCATAGAGGGTCAGGGCCAAGGGCGTCTCCTAAGGTTTAAGCTGGCACGGACATGGGGAGCCGGCGCCCGCGGCGCTACGGCAGAATCGTCCTAAGCCTTGCTTTAAGCATCTGCGGGAGCCGGCGGCTATGAAGCGCCTCGTCTTCGACCTGGACGGAACCCTGTCCCTCGACGAGCCCGGCGTCCCCTATGGCGAACGCCGACCCAATTGCACGGTCGTCGAGCAACTCCGCGCCTACCGGGCCATGGGCTTTGAGATCATCGTCTGCACGGCGCGCAACATGCGCACCCATGGCGGCCAGATTGGCAAGATCAACGCCCTGACCCTGCCTGTGGTCCTCGAATGGCTCTCCCGCCATGACATCCCCTATGACGAGGTCCATGTGGGCAAGCCTTGGTGCGGAACCGACGGCTTCTATGTGGACGACAAGGCTGTCCGGCCGAGCGAGTTCGTCGCCCTGACCTATGACGAGATCCGCAGCCTCCTGGCGCGGGAGACGGAGACGGGCATGTGAAGACCGTTCGCCTGATCATGTCCGGGGCGCCGGTCAGTCAGGAACTCGCCGCCGAGTTCGGGCCCCTGCCGCCGGCGCTTCTGCCCGTGGGCGTGCGCCGGCTCTATGAGTTGCAGGCCGAGGCCCTGGCCGGCGCCGGTCCGCTGCATCTGGTTCTTCCGGAGGCCTTCCCGCTTTCGGACTATGATCGCGGCAAGCTGGCCGAGCTCGGCATGACCGTCCTGCCTATCCCCGAAGGGCTGAGCCTCGGGGAGGCGGTGGTCTACGCGCTCAACACCATCGGCGCCGGCGACAGCGCCGTCCATATCCTGCATGGGGACACCCTGATTCTGGGGGCGCCCCTCGAGGCTGAAGATGTCTTCATCAGCGGCGAGCGGACCAGTGAGTATGCCTGGGCGGAGATGGAGGCCGACTCCCACGGCCGCATCTGCGCCCTGCACACCACAGCCGCGGGGGATGAAGGCAAGGCGGGGCGGCCGATTGCAGCGGGCTATTTCGCCTTCGGATCGAGTCTTGATCTGTTGAGGGCGCTGACGCGGCGGCGAGGGGACTTTATCGGCGCGCTCAACCATTACCTGGCGGAGCATCCGGTCACGGCCGTCGCCGCAGGGGCCTGGCTGGACTTTGGTCATCTGCAGACCTTCTTTCAGTCCAAGCTGGCGGCGACCACGGCGCGGGCCTTCAACACGGTTCGGATCGATGGACGCACAGCGCGCAAGTCCAGCGCCGATGAGGCCAAGATCTGGGCCGAGGCGCACTGGCTGCAGGAGGCCCCGCCGCCGGTCCAGATTCACTGTGCGCGCCTGCTGGGCTTCGGGGCGGAGGCTGACAAGGTCTTCTATGAGACCGAGTACGAGTTCCTGCCGGTGCTGTCTGAGCTGTTCGTCTTCGGGGCTGCGGGACGACCCCCGTGGCTGCGGATCATGAGCGCCTGCGAAACCTTCCTGAACGCCTGTGCGGCCCACAAGGGCGGTGGGTCCGGGGACGCCGCCTTGGCGGCCCTTACGTCCCACAAGACCCTGGCGCGGCTCGAACAGTTCGCGCGGGACAGCGGGTTCCCGATCCACCAACCCCTGCGATACGGCGGCCTGGCCTGTCCGTCCCTGGTGGAGATCGCTGAGCGCCTTGGGCCCGCCTACGGGCTCGACAGCGGTCGCCAGGACAGTGTGATGCACGGGGACTTCTGCTTCTCCAACATCCTCTACGATTCCCGGGTTCGCCGGATCAAGGCCCTGGATCCCCGCGGCCTTGTGGGCGAGCGGCCAACAATCTTCGGGGACAGCCGCTATGACCTTGCCAAGCTGGCCCATTCCATCGTGGGTCGCTACGACCAGATCATCGCGGGCCGCTGTGCGGTGAGCGCCATGGGCGACGACTTCGAAATCGCCTTCGAGGAGGTCGCCGCCCAGGCCTGGCTGCAGCAAGCCCTGGGAGAGCTGCGGATCGACGGCCTCGGGGGGCTGGAGGTCTCAGTTCAGGCGACGATGATCAGCCTTTTCCTCTCCATGCCGCCCCTGCACGCCGAGCGTCCTGACCGCCAGCAGGCCTTCGTGGCCAACGCCCTGCGCCTGTGGCGGACCCTGGAGGCGTCATGATTGTCATCCCCATGGCCGGCCGATCGCAGCGGTTCTTCGACGCCGGCTACCGCCAGCCAAAATACATGCTCGACCTGTCCGGACGCAGCGTCTTCGCCCACGCTGTGGAAAGCTTCCGCGGAGTCTTTGATCGGACGCGCTTCCTGTTCATCCTGCCCGAGGGCGAGCGCGCCGCCGAATTTGTGCGGGCCGAGTGCGCCACCCTGGGGATCGGCGACTTCGCCCTTGTCAGCCTGAGCAGGCCCACCGCCGGCCAGGCTGAGACCGTCGAGCTTGGTCTGGATGGACTGTCGGCGCCGGACGAGACGCCCCTGACCATCTTCAACATCGACACCTTCCGGCCGGGCTTCAGCTTTCCTGGCCCCCTGCTGGACGATATGGCTGGCTGGCTGGAAGTGTTTCGCGGCGAGGGCGCCAACTGGTCCTATGTCCGCCCCGGCCCGGGGCCGGCCCCCCTGGCGCTGGAGACGGCGGAGAAGCGACCAATCTCAGATCTCTGCTGCACGGGCCTCTATCACTTCGCCAGAAGCGGTGACTTCCGTATGGCGCTGAGGGCGGAGCGGGCTGATCCTCAGGCGGCGGAGCTCTATGTCGCGCCGCTCTACAATCATCTGATTCAAGCCGGCGCCCGGATCGGCTATCGGGAAATTCCCCGGGACGAGGTGATTTTCTGCGGCACGCCGGCTGAGTACGAGGGCCTGCTAGCGCTCAACGCGCCAGCTTGAGGGTCTTGACCAGCCGGGCGGCGCGGTCGCGCCACTGGTGCTCGGCCAGGGCTTTTTTGGCGCCGGATCTCGCCAGCGCCGCCAGGCCGGCCTCATCGGCCAACAGGGTTTCGATCTGCTGGGGAACATCCTCAAGCGCGTCCCAGGCGAAGGTCGCGATCTCGCGGCCGTCCTTGAACGCCTCGGCGTAGTAGCGGCTCTGATCGGAGAGGACGGCGGCGCCAGCGCTCATGGCCGTGAAGACCCGCTCGTGGCCGCCAGCCACGAAGCCGTTGTTGGTGTTGAGCACCAGCCGCGTCCGCCGCAGCAGGGCCAGGGTCTCGGCAAAACTCCCGACCCCGCCATAGTCAAAGCTGGGATATTGCGTCGTCAGGGGCTCCCAGCCGGCGCCATAGACCCGGATGGGGACGCGGGCGGCGCCGAGAATGTTCAGCAGCCGATCCCGATGATAGGCCTCACAATAGGCCTGGACGGCCTGCAACAGCGGCGCGACCTGATCCAGGAGTTCGCTGGTCAGCCCGCCCCCCTGCCGCGCCAGACTTTGCTTGAGCGCGTCCAGGATCGAGAGCCGACCATCGGCGCACATCTGTCCGGCGACATCCAGCACCAGGTCTTTCGCGGGGCTGTGGGGCCACTCTTTCCATGGCGCTAAGGGCGGCCCTCGATAGGTGCCGGTGAACAGCAGTGGGATATCGCGGGATGCGAAGGCGGCGTCGGTGGTGTCTGGCGGCTCACCCAGCTGGTTGGCGCCGCAGGGCAGAAAGCCAATCTGGCGGAATGTTCGTCCCTCGCTCCAGACGCTCATGAACTGGACGTGGCTCCGGTCGAGGAACAGAGCGACCTTCCGCTGGATCGGCGTCGAAAGCCGCGGCAGGTGGTGCAGGGGATGGTCGACGTAGAGCGAGGCGTAGACCGCGCCCAGGGCGTCGAAGATCGAACGCCCGTCGGCCTGTAGGTCGCATCCCACCCCGCTGAATCCGAAGAAGGCCCCGGGGGGATCGGCCAGCACGGCATTGACCGCGGCGATGGGGTCGTCCGCGGCGAGATCGACGACCACCGCTTCGTGTCCGAGGTCGCGCAGGGCCGCGGCGAGCTGGTCCACATGCAGTCGGAGCGAACCGTATTGCGACTGCCCTTTGAAAAGCACGATCCGCATGCCGCCCCCCCAAGCAAAAAGAGCAGGGTCAGGCGATTCCGCAGAACCGCCCAACCCTGCGCTGTCAGGGACATCCGGGGGAGGAGGCCTTAGAAGGTCTGAGAGAGTTCGACGTAGCCGAACAGGGGTTCGGCGCCGGTGGCGTTGGGGGCGTCGTCCAGGAACTCGCCATTCACCAGCTTGGCGAAGCCGAACTCCAGGCGGGTGGCTTTCGGCACGATCCAGTAGCGGGCCCGGGCCTCCAACTGGTGGCCGGCGAAGTCGCCGGACCGGCCGGTGGCGTCGCGCACGCCGGTGCTGGCGAAGGAATCGGTGGCCTCGTCGAGATAGAGGGCGCGGTAGAAGACCATGGCGTCCCAGCGCTTGTTGGGAACGACCTCGACCCGGACGCCTGGCGAATTGAAGTTGGAGCGGCCAAGCGGGCCATAGGCGCCAGGGGGGCCGAAATCGGGGCGACGGGGGCCGAACAGTCCGTCGAAGCGGTTGTAGTCGCCATCGGTGCTGCTCTTGTCGCCGCTGGCGAAGTCATATTCCAGAGCCACGCGTGGCGACCACGCGCCCTCGAAGGTCTTGCCGACCTCCAGGTGCAGATACTGGGCGTCCACGTCCAGGTCGCGGCGGTCGGCGGCGCTGGTGGAGTTTCGAGCCTTGCCCGTCTGCCACCCGCCCTCAAACTCATAGTCCCATTGGCCCGCCGCCGGGTTGCGGAAGAAGCGACCGCCGAGCGTGGTCAGGCGGCGATTGCGGGTGGCGACCCGGGGAGAGTCTTCCTCCTCCAGCCGCAGGCCGAAGACCTCCAGCTGGCCGCCGTCGGCGAACTTGGGCGTGGTGTAGATACCGCCCCAGAAGACCAGGTCGTCATTCTGCCGGTCGGTCTCGATCTCGTTGTCGAGGATGCCGGCCCGGTCCGACGGGCGCTTCTGCAGGGGATAGGTGTAGAACAGGGTCGCTGCGCCCGCCGACTTGGCGCTCCAGTCGGCGCGGACGCCAGCAAAGGCGTTGGTGGCGTTGCCATAGGACGAGCGGCCCACCAGACGCCGTGAGCCGACGTCCAGGGTGAAGCGGCCAAGCGTCGCCGAGCCCTTGGCGCCGTCGACGAACAGGTCGTTCACATCGGCGGCCACATAGGCCTGGATCAGCTCCAGGGCGTTGACGTCGCCGGTGCCGGTGGGCGAGCCGCTGTCGTTCAGATAGACCCGCGCGTCGATGATCTCACCGCCGATGCGAACCGGCTCGAGGTTGAGTTCAGCAAACAGGGTGGAGCGAAGAACAAGGCCCTGGTCGGACCCGTCGCCGAAGGCTGGGCGGTACTGGCCATCCAGGCTCTCGTAGCGGGCCCGCACCGTGCCGGAGAGCTTGAGGTTGTCCGGCGCGCCGACGGCGTCATGCAGAGTCCAGGGCGCAGACTGCGCCGCGGCGGGGCTGGTGGCGACAGCGCTGGCCAGCACGATCAGGGAGGCGCCGATGGCGCGCGAGGTCTTCAGCGTCATGGTGTTCAGAATTTCTCTCTGTTCGGACACCGTCGGTCCGCGTTAGCCAGCTAGAGCGCAAAGATTGCCTGAGGCTTAAGCTTCACCTTGGGTGCAACAGGTAGGTCCGCGGCGCTACCCGCACCTCAAAGCCAAGCCCTGCAAGGGATTGCGGGACTTCCAGGACCAGGGTCCGCCCCCCCACCTCGCAGGTCGCGCGCGACGATCCGCCGCGCTGCAGAACGCTGATTTTCCGGGCTGGAAGCCCTTCGGCGTGGGGAGGGAGCAGGTCGGTGTCGACGCCGCGGAAACTCATCATGACTGGACCCGGCGCGGCGTCAGCCGGCGCCGGTGTACGCCACCCCTCCACGATGAGCATGCCATCGGCGACATCGCCCGGTAGCTGGACCCCTTCACCCACGAAATCGAAGACGAAGGCCGAGGCCGGGGCCTCATAGATCCGTTGAGGGGTGTCGACCTGTTCCAGGCGCCCGTTCCGAAGGATCGCCACCCTGTCCGCCAGGTCGAGGGCCTCTTCCTGATCGTGGGTGACGAAGATGGTCGTCAGCCCCGTCTCATCATGGATCCGCCTGAGCCAGCCCCGCAGGTCGCGGCGAACCTTGGCGTCGAGGGCGCCGAAGGGTTCATCCAGCAAAAGCATCCGCGGCTCGATCGCCAGGGCCCGCGCCAAGGCCACCCGCTGCCGTTGCCCACCAGAAAGCTGGGCCGGATAGCGTCCGCCCAGACCCTCCAGTTGGACCAGGGCCAGCAGGCTCTCAACCCGAGCGCTGATCTGGGTCCGTGAGGGCCGTGTGCTGGCGGGGCGCACCTCCAGCCCAAAGGCGATATTCTGGGCCACGCTCATGTGTCGGAAGAGCGCATAGTGCTGGAACACCATCCCGATGCGGCGCGCCCTGGCGTCCATGGTCAGCAGATCCTCGCCGCCAAACCGCACGGTCCCCTGATCGGGACGCTCCAAACCCGCCAGGACCCGTAGCAGCGTCGTCTTGCCGGATCCCGATGGTCCGAGCAGGGCCAGGAACTCGCCCTGCCGCGCCTCCAGGGACACGCCGTCCAGAGCGGCGTGGTCGCCAAAGGTCTTGGCCACATTTTCGATGACGAGGGACATGCCGGGATCAGTGACGACGGCTTGCGGCGAGTTCGCCGGCGTGGCGCCATTCAAGGGCGGACTTGAGCCCCAGCGTGACGAGGGCGAGCCCGGCGAGAACAGTGGCGACCGCGAAGGCGCCGACGAAGTCATACTCATTGTAGAGAATCTCCACATGCAGAGGCAGGGTGTTGGTCAGGCCCCGGATGTGTCCGGAGACCACGGAGACCGCGCCAAATTCACCCATCGCCCGGGCGTTGCAGAGCAGGACCCCGTACAGCAGGCCCCACTTCACATTGGGCAGGGTGACGCGGAAGAAGGTGGTCCAGGGCCCCGCGCCTAGGGTGATGGCGGCGGTCTCCTCGTCGGCCCCCTGCTGTTCCATCAGCGGGATCAACTCCCGGGCCACGAAGGGCAGGGTTACGAGAACGGTCGCTAGGACCACCCCTGTGATGTTGAAAATGACTCGGATGCCGAGGTCCTGGAGCAGCGGCCCAAACCAACCGTTTGCGCCAAAGAGCAGCACCCAAACGAGACCCGACACCACCGGCGAGATGGAGAACGGCAGGTCGATCAGGGTGATCAGCAGGCTGCGGCCTCTGAACTCGAACTTGGCGATCGCCCAGGCGGCCGCCAGGCCGAACACGGCGTTGAGGGGCACGGCGATCGCGGCGACCAGCATGGTGAGATGCATGGCCGCCCAGGCGTCGGGCTCCTTTAGGGCGGCGATATAGGCGCCTGCCCCCAGGCGGAACGCCTCGTGAAAGACCATGATCAGCGGCAGGACGACGATCAGGCCGAGCACAACGAGGGCCCCGGTGATCAGCGCGAGCGAGCCCGGGGAGGGTCTGCGGCCGGTCATGCCCGCCCCCGCCGCGCGAGCGCGCCTTGCAGTGAGTTGAGCAGCAGAAGGCCCGTGAACGACAGGGCCAGCATGGCCAGACCCACAGCTGCGGCGCCGGCATAGTCGAATTGCTCCAGCTTGATGACGATCAGCAAGGGCGCGATTTCCGAACGCAAAGGCATGTTGCCGGCGATGAAGATCACTGAGCCGTACTCGCCAGCCGCCCTGGCGAAGGCCAGACCGACGCCGGTGAGCAAGGCGGGGGCGAGGGCGGGCAACACTACTCGCCAAGCGGTCTGCCGGGGTGTGGCGCCGAGGGTGCGCGCGGCCTCCTCCACCTCGCGGTCGAGGTCTTCAAGCACGGGCTGAACCGTCCGAACGACGAAGGGCAGACCGACAAAGATCAGGGCGAGGAGGATCCCGAGGGGCGTGTAGGCGATGCGAATCCCGAGCTCAGCCAGGGGCGCGCCCAGCGGACCGTTCGGGGCGTAGATGGCGGTGAGCGCTATGCCAGCGACAGCGGTTGGCAGGGCGAAGGGGAGGTCCACCAGGGCGTCGACAAACCGTCGCCCCGGAAAGGCGTAGCGCGAGAGCACCCAGGCGATGAGCAGGCCGAGGCCGGCATTAATGGTGGCCGCCAGGGCCGCGGCGCCGAAGCTGATCCTGAGCGCGGCGATGACCCGGGGGTCAGTGACCACTGTCCAGAAGCCAGACAGGCCGAGCTCCCACGGACGAAGCAGCAACGCGCTGAGGGGAAGCAGAAAGATCAGGCTCAGCCAGGTCAGCGTGATCCCGAGCGCCAGGGGAAAGCCCGGGAGAACGGAGTCCTTCCGCCAGGGTTTGCGGGCCTTGGCCGCCACAGCGAGAGACAGGGCCCGGCTCATTGCGGCTGATAGATCTGATCGAACACCGCCCCGTCGGCGAAGTGCTCGGCCTGAGCTACGGCCCAGCCTCCAAAGTCGGCTATGGTCGTCATTTGGAGCTGGACGAACTTGTCCGAATAGCGGGCGGCGACCTCAGCGCGTCGTGGCCGAAAGTGATGGCGGGCCGCTAGGTCCTGCGCCTCCGGAGTATAGAGCCCCTCAAGATAGGCTTCCGCCAGGGGGCGGGTGCCATGCCGCGCCACGATGGCGTCCACCACAGCGACCGGCGGCTCAGCAAGGATCGATGTGGCCGGGACGACAATGTCGAGCCCGCCGGCGCCTAACTCATGCATGGCCAGAAAGGCCTCGTTCTCCCAGGCCAGCAGAACGTCCCCGATCCCGCGCTGGGCGAAGGTGGTCGTCGAACCCCGCGCCCCGGTGTCGAGGACCGGAACCCGCTGGAACATGGCGCGGACGAAGCTCTTGGCCACAGCGGCGTCTCCGCCGCTCTGCTTGAGGGCATGCCCCCAGGCGGCCAGGTAGTTCCACCTGGCCCCGCCCGATGTCTTTGGGTTCGGGGTGATGACCTCGACCCCGGGTCTGATCAGATCATCCCATCCCTGAATGGCCTTGGGGTTCCCCTTGCGCACCAGGAAGACAATCGTTGAGGTGTAGGGCGCGCTGTTGTCGGGCAACCGGCTGGCCCAGTCGGAGGCGATCAGGCCCCGCTTCGCGAGCTCGTCAATATCGGCGGCCAGGGCGAGGGTGACGACGTCGGCCTCCAGCCCATCGACCACCGAGCGAGCCTGCTTTCCCGACCCGCCGTGGGATTGCTCGACCCGCACCCCGCCGGCCAGGTCGGGCTGCAACTGCGCAAAGAGCGCGTTGTAGTCCCGGTAAAACTCGCGGGTGGGGTCATAGCTGACATTTAGCAGAGCGCCGGCCCCCGCGGCTCCGGTTCGAGGCGCACAGGCGGCCAGGGCCCCGGCGCTCGCCAGCCCCCCGATCAAGGCGGCCCGGCGGTTCAAGGTCATCGTCATTCTCGCTCTCCCGTTCGAGGACGAGCCAATGAAGCAGATTCAAACCTATCGGACTAGTGGGAATTAAACTGGCGGACATTAGAGTTTCTGGCGCCGCCGATAGGGGCGGCGACTTAGGGGAGGACGATCTCGAACCAGAAGTCGAAGCGGTCGAGGCAGGCCAGCAGGGCGGCGAGGTCATCGGGACTGGGGGTTGCAACCTCACCCTTCCCCATGGCTGCGGCCAGGTCGGTCTCGCCCAGCACCAGGGCCACCAGGGCTGCGCGGGTCAGGCGAACCGGGGTCGCCCCCGGCGCAGCCTTGTCGCAGGCATGGTGCAGGACAGCGTTCTCGACGCTCAGTCCGAACCGCTCGCCGGTGTCGGTGAAGGTGAGGTCGAGGGCCACGTCCAAGACCCCGGCGCGCTCCCCGTTCAGCCGCACCGACAGGGAGTCCAGCAACTGTTCGGCCGGCAGGTTGCGGATCTGGCCAGCCGCCCCCTGGCGCGGGGTGGGTGAGGGCGGTCTGACGTGACGCAGCTCCTGGGCGCCGGTCAGATAGAAGGCGCGCCAGGGGCCGGACTCCGCCTGATAGCCCATCTGCTCCAGGGCGTCGGCCTGCAGTTCGCGGGCCTCGGCGTTGTCAGGCTGGGCGAAGACCAGGTGGTTCACCAGCTCGGCGGTCCAGCGGTAGTCTCCGGCGGCGAAGGCCGCCCGGGCCTTGGCCAGCAGGGGCTCAGGCCCGCCGGCCAGGTCCACATACCGCTTGCCCGCCTCCACCGGCGGATGGGGATGCAGGTTGGCCGGATTGCCGTCGAACCAGCCCAGATAGCGCTGATAGACCGCCTTTGCGTTGTGGTTCAGCGTCCCGTAGTAGCCGCGCGTGTACCACTCGGCCTCAAGACTCGGCGGCAGCTTCAGGGCTTCCCCGATCTCCAGGGGCGTCATCCCATGGTTGGCCATCCGCAGGGTCTGGTCGTGGATGAACTTGTAGAGGTCGCGCTGCTTCTTCAGGAACTTCCGCGCCCGGTCCTGTCCCCAGCGGGGCCAGTGGTGGCTGGCGAACAGCACTTCGGTCCGGTCGCCGAACAGGTCGGCGGCCTCGTCGATATAGAAGGCCCAGCGCTTGGCGTCGCGTACCTGCGCCCCGCGCGGCGTGTAGATGTTGTGCAGGTGGCAGGAGCAGTTCTCCGCCATGCAGAGCGCCCCGAGCTGCGGGAAGAAGAAGTTCATCTCCGCCGGCGCCTCGGTGTCCGGCGTCACCTGGAACTCGATCTCGATCCCGTCGATGGTCAGCTTCGTGCCGGTCTTGCTGATGCTCTCGGTGGGGGGGATCAGGCTGACGGAGCCCATGGAGGTGGTCTTGCCGAGGCCAGAATCCACATGGCCCTGGGCGTTTCTGGGCAGCAGCGCGCCGTACATGTAGGTCGCCCGCCTGCCCATGGCGTTGCCGGCCAGGACGTTTTCGCTGACCGCCTCTTCCAGGAAGCCTTCGGGCGCGATGATGCGCATGCCCGCGGCGATATCGGCGTCGGAGATCACCCCGCGCACGCCGCCATAATGGTCCACGTGGCTGTGGGTGTAGATGACGCCAGTCACCGGCTTGTCGCCGCGATGCTGGCGCATCAGGGCCAGGGCCGCAGCCGCCGGCTCAGCCGAAATCAGCGGATCGATGACAAGGTAGCCTGTCTCACCCTCAATGAAGGTGATGTTGGACAGGTCGAAGCCGCGCACCTGGTAGACGCCAGGCGTCACCTCGAAGAGACCATGCAGGGCGTTGAGCCGGGCCTGGCGCCACAGGCTGGGATTGACCGTGGGCGGGGCCTCCTCGGGCTCCTCGAAGGCGAAGGCGCCCATGTTCCAGACCACGCCGCCATTGGCGTTCTCAATGCGTCCGTCGGGGATGGAGCCCAGATAGCCGCGCCGGGCGTCGGCCCAGTCCTGGCCGTCATCCCTCGGCAACTCGGCCCGGAGCGCCGCGTGGGCCCGCAGGGTGGCTTCGGTGGCGTCCTTGGGCGTGGTCATCGTCCCGTTCTCCCCGACCGGTCTTCTTATGGTGAAGCTTCTAGTAGCCGCTGCCGGGCTTGTCCTCCAGCGCCTGGCCGCGAGCCGGGATCAGCATGTCTCGCCGGAAGGTGGCGATGATCTTGCCGTCCTGGTTCTTGCCGAGGGTGCGGATGGTGACGATACCCTGGCCAGGCCGCGACTTGCTCTCGCGCTTGGCCAGCACCTCGCTCTCCCCATAGAGGGTGTCGCCGGCGAAGACCGGGGCGGGAAATTTCACCTCGTCCATGCCCAGATTGGCGATCGCCTTCTGCGAGCAGTCGCTGACGCTCATGCCGATCAGCAAGGCCAGGGTGTAGGTCGAGACGATGAGGTTTTGGCCGAACTCCGTCTGCTTGCCGTATTCGGCGTCGAAGTGCAGCGGATGGGTGTTCAGGGTCAGCAGGGTGAAGAGGTGGTTGTCGGCCTCGGTCACCGTCTTGCCAGGGCGGTGCTCATAGACGTCGCCGACGACGAAGTCGTCATAGTAGCGGCCAAACGTCTCCCGGTAGCGCCCAGGCGCGATCTCCTTGAGCGTCTTCATCACTCTATCCTCTCGCGCGATCCACGATCCGCCGGGCGGCGCGGGCCACAGGCAGTTCGATCAGTTTCCCGTCCAGCAGGGCGGGGCCGCCCTCAGCGGCGTCAAAGGCGGCGATCACGGCCCTGGCTCGGTCCAGGTCCTCGGCGCTGGGGGTGTAGGCGGCGTTCACGGGCGCGACCTGGTCAGGATGGATGCAGGCCCGGCCGGTGAAGCCCAGGCGCCGGGCGCGGTCGGTCTCGGCGCTCAACACCTCGGGCTCCCCCACCAGGCCAGGCGGCGCGTCCAAGGCCTGGATCCCGGCCCGGGCGCAGGCCGCGGCGATCTGGCTGCGGGCGAACAGCAGGGGCTCCCAGGTCATGTCGCAGCCGACCTCGGCGCTGTAGTCGAAGGCCCCGAACAGGATCCCACCCACGCCGGGCGCCTCGGCGATATCCCAGCAGCGCATCAGGCCTTCGGCAGTCTCCACCAGGGGCCAGAAGGGGCGGGCGTCCCCCAGGGCGCGTTGCAGCATGCCGAACTCATGGGCGCTGGAGGCCTTGGGGATCATGAAGAAGTCAGCCTGGGCCGGGGCTGCGGTCCGAAGGTCATCGGTGAACCACGGGCTGGTCCGACCGTTCAGCCGCAGGCCGACCTGAACGCCGCCCGCGGGTCGCTGAGAGAGGAACTCCAGCGCGCTGGCCCGGGCGCTCGCCTTGTCCGCCGGCGCCACCGCATCCTCAAGATCCAGACATACCGCGTCTGCGCCGCTGTCGAGGGCGCGCGCGAAGCGATCGGGTCGATTGGCTGGGGTGAACAGGAGCGAGCGAAACTGGACCAAGCATCCTCCGCCTTGGGCTTGTGAGTCGTCAGGCCAGGATATGACACTCCCTGACCCGCCAGGGCCAGGGCGCCCCCAGCGTCAACCCGGGGTCATGTTATGGCCGCGAGGGGGCGTTGGCGCATCCACGGGAGGAAGAGGGCCATGTACGATCTGCTGAAGGGGCTGACCGTGGTCGAAGGTTCGGCCTTCATCGCCGGTCCCACCTGCGGGCTGTATCTCGCCCAGCTTGGGGCCGAGGTGATCCGCTTCGACAATATCGGCGGCGGTCCAGACTTCCGCCGCTGGCCGCTCTCACCCAATGGCTCCAGCCTCTATTGGGAGGGGCTGAACAAGGGCAAGAAATCGGTGGCCCTAGACCTGTCGCGTCCGGAGGGCCGTGAGATCGCCCAGCGCCTGGCGGCCGCGCCAGGCGCTGACGCCGGCCTGTTCGTCACCAACTTCCCCGTCGAGGGCTTCCTCTCTTACGAGAAGCTGAAGGCCTTGCGCGACGACCTGATCTGCGTGCGGGTCATGGGCTGGGCTGATGGCGGACCCGGCGTCGACTATACGATCAACAGCGCCATCGGCGTGCCGCTGATGACCGGGCATCCGGATGATCCAAGGCCCGTGAACCATGTCCTGCCGGCCTGGGACCTGCTGACCGGGGCCTTCGCCGCCTTCAATATGGTCGCAGCCCTTCTGGCCCGCATGCGCACCGGCCAGGGCCGCGAGATCCGCATCCCCCTGTCGGACGTCGCCGCCGCCACCCTGGCCAATATGGGCATGACCGCCGAGATCCTGGCGGGCGGAGGCGAGCGTCCCCGGCAGGGCAACACCCTGTTCGGCGCGTTTGGGCGGGATTTCGTCACCCGCGACGGCAAGCGCCTGATGGTGGTGGCCATCACCCCGCGCCAATGGACCGGCCTGATCCAGGTTCTGGGGGTCGGCGCCGAGGTGGCGGCCCTCGAAGCGGTGCGAGGCGTCGACTTCAGCAAGGATGAGGGCGTGCGCTTCGCCCACGTCGACGCCCTGATGCCGATCTTCGAGGCCGGCTTCGCCCGCGCCGACAGCACAGACCTCCTGCCCAGGTTCGATGAGCTGGGCGTCTGCTGGGGACCCTATCAGACCCTGGAACAGGCCCTGGAAGACCCGCGGCTATTCAAGGGCAATCCGATCTTCTCGGATCTCGCTCAGGTCAGCGGCGCGACCTATCCGGTCCCCGGCTATGCGGCCACCCTGCCGCAGGACGACCGTGGCGACGCCCGCCCAGCCGCGAGGCTGGGCGAACACACTGAAGAGGTGCTGGGCGACCTCCTGCGCCTGGACGGCGCCGAGATCGCCCGGCTGCACGACGCCGGGATCGTCGCCTCAGCCTGAGGACCTCAGGTCTTCGGCTTGCCCAGATTGCTCAGCGCCGTGCCCAGGTCGATCGGCATGGGGAAGACGATGGTGGTGTTCTTGTCGGCCCCGATGTCGGAGAGCGTGTTCAGATAGCGCAGCTGCATGGCTTCCGGGATGGTGGCCAGGGTCTGGGCGGCTTCCAGCACGGCGTGGGCGGCCTGCTTTTCGCCTTCGGCGTTGATGACCCGGGCGCGACGGTTCCGTTCGGCCTCGGCCTGGCGGGCGATGGCGCGGATCATGCTCTCGTCGATGTCGACGTGCTTGATCTCCACATTGGCGACCTTGATGCCCCATTCCTCGGTCTGGCTGTCGAGGATGGCGCGGATGTCCTGGTTCAGCTTGTCCCGCTCGGCCAGCATGTCGTCCAGGTCGTGCTTGCCGAGCACCGAGCGCAGGGTGGTCTGGGCCAGCTGGCTGGTGGCGTCCATGTAGTTTTCCACCTGGATCACCGCCCGGTCGGCGTCGATGACGCGGAAATAGATCACCGCTGAGACCTTCACCGAGACGTTGTCACGGCTGATCAGGTCCTGGCTGGGCACGTCCAGGACGATGGTGCGCAGGTCCACCTTGACCATCTGCTGGACGATGGGGATCAGCAGGATGAGTCCGGGCCCCTTTACGCCGGTGAAGCGGCCGAGGGTGAAGACCACGGCGCGTTCGTACTCCCGCATCACCTTCACCGCCTGCAGCAGGATGATGATGACGAAGACCGCTAGGGCGCCGAAACTGGCGATATCGAACATGGGCTTGATCCTTCTCCGCCTCAGGCGGGGTTTTCGGGCTCGACGATGAGGGTGAGGCCATCACGGGCGGCGATGCGCACCGACTGGCCAGAGGTGAGGGGAACGCTGGAGCGGGCGTGCCAATCCTCGCCCTGGGCGTGGACATAACCCTCGCCGCCGGCCCAGCTCTGGACCACGCCGGTGGCGCGCAGCAGGGCCGCCTGACCCGTGGTCAAGACATGGCGACTGGCCTGAACCGCGGCGCGAAGGACGAACACGAAGAAGGCCAGGCTGACCCCCACGGTGATGAGGATGACATAGGGCGAAACCCCGAAGCCGGGGACGTCGCGGAACAGCAACACCGAACCGAGCGCCAGGGCCAAAGCGCCGGCGGCTCCGAAGATGCCGAAGCCGGGGGCCAGCGCCTCAGCCAGCAGCAGCCCTACGCCCAGGGCGATCAGGGCCACCCCGGCATAGTCCACGGGCAGCATGTTGAGCGCAAAGAGGCCGAGCAGCAGAGAGACCGCGCCGACGGCGCCTGGCCCCACAGTCCCGGGCGAGGTGAACTCGAAGATCAGCCCATAGATCCCGATCATCATCAGCAGGTAGGCGACATTGGGATTGGTGATCACCGCCAGGATCTGAGCCCGCCAGTTTGGCGCCAAGGTCTCCACCTGAGCGCCGGCGGTGTTCAGCACCCGCGCCTCGCCATTCATCATGACGGTCCGGCCATCGGCCGCTGCGAGGAGCCCGTCCAGATCACGGGTGAGGATTTCGATGACGCCCTGGTCCAGCGCCTCGGTCGCCGTCAGGGTCTCGGCCCGGCGCACCGCCTGTTCGGCCCAGTCGGCGTTCCGCCCATGCAGGCCCGCCATGCTGCGGATATAGGCCACGGCGTCGTTGGTGACCTTGGCGGTCATGGCGTCCGTCGGGGGCCCATCGGCCCCGTCTTGCCCCTGGCCGGCCGGTTCGCCCCTCTCGGGCATCAAGGGATTGGAGCCGCCCATCTGCACCGGGGTCGCCGCACCCAGGTGGGCGCCCGGCGTCATCGCCGCCAGGTGGCTGGCATAGAGGATGTAGGTCCCTGCACTCGCGGCCCGGGCGCCCGCCGGGGCGACGAACACCGCCACCGGCACGGGCGAGGCCAGGATGTCGGCGATGATCTCGCGGGTGGAGGAGTCCAGGCCGCCTGGGGTGTCCATGCGGATCACGGCCAGCTCGGCCCCACGTTCGGCGGCGGTGGCCAGGCCGCGCTGCAGATACTCCGCCGTTGCGGGTCCGACGGCGCCGTCCAGGTCGAACACCAGGACGAGGGGCGCCGCCGGCGGCGCGGTGGAGGGCGGGGCGGATGGCGTCTGGGCGGCGACGGCGGCCGGACTTCCCAGGACCAGCAGCCAGGTCAGCAGCAGGCCCGCGGCCCTCCACCAGCCCCTAGTGTTCGGCCTTGGGCCGGACATGCAGTACTCCCTTGGCGTCTACGGGCGAAATGGCCGCCCGCATGGTGGCGTTCACCATATCACCGATGATCGCGCCGGGGGCTGACTTCTCACCGCTGATGCTTGATCCGGGGCCCGCAAGGCGCCACCAGGGACCGTCCACCAGAGGGAGCCATTCATGAAAACCCGCGCCGCTGTCGCCTTCGAAGCCAAGAAGCCGCTGGAGATCGTCGAACTGGATCTGGAAGGCCCCAAGGCCTTTGAAGTGCTGGTGGAGATCAAGGCCACGGGCATTTGCCATACCGACGCCTACACCCTCGACGGCCTGGATTCAGAAGGGGTCTTCCCCTCGATCCTCGGTCATGAGGGCGCGGGCGTGGTGGTCGAAGTGGGGCAAGGCGTCACCAGCCTGAAGCCCGGCGATCACGTGATCCCGCTCTACACACCCGAGTGCCGCCAGTGCAAAAGCTGCCTGTCGCGCAAGACCAACCTCTGCACGGCCATTCGCAGCACCCAGGGCAAGGGCGTCATGCCCGACGGCACCAGCCGGTTTTCCTACAAGGGCCAGATGGTCCACCACTATATGGGCTGCTCGACCTTCTCGAACTTCACGGTCCTGCCGGAGATCGCCCTGGCCAAGATCCGGTCCGACGCCCCCTTCGACAAGGCCTGCTACATCGGCTGCGGCGTGACCACCGGCGTCGGCGCGGTGACCAATACGGCCAAGGTTGAGCCCGGCGCCAACGCCGTGGTCTTCGGCCTCGGCGGCATCGGCCTGAACGTCCTGCAGGGCCTGCGCATGGTCGGCGCCTCGATGATCATCGGCGTCGACATCAATCCCGACCGCGAGGAATGGGGCCGCCGGTTTGGCATGACCCACTTCGTCAATCCCAAGGAAATCTCCGGCGACGTCGTCGCCCATCTGGTGGAGATGACCGGCGGCGGCGCCGACTACACCTTCGACTGCACCGGCAATGTCCAGGTGATGCGCCAGGCGCTGGAGGCCTGCCACCGCGGCTGGGGCGAGAGCATCATCATCGGCGTGGCCGAGGCCGGCAAGGAGATCGCCACCCGGCCGTTCCAGCTGGTCACCGGCCGGGTCTGGAAAGGCACCGCCTTTGGCGGGGCCCGCGGGCGCACCGACGTGCCGACCATCGTCGACTGGTACATGGACGGGAAGATCGAGATCGACCCGATGATCACCCACACCCTGCCGCTGGAGCGGATCAACGAGGCCTTCGACCTGATGCATTCGGGCGAGAGCATCCGCAGCGTCGTGGTCTTTTAGAGCCGGCCAATGAGCGTTGAAATCCTCCAGCAGCACCGCGTCCATGGCGGGACCTTGCGCTATCTCCGCCACCAGAGCGCGGTCACCGGCACGCCCATGCGCTTTTCCCTATTCCTGCCGGACGGGGAGGGACCGTTTCCCCTGCTGGTCTGGCTCTCGGGCCTGACCTGCACGGAAGACAACTTCACCACCAAGGCCGGCGCCTATGGCCCCGCCGCCGCCCACGGACTGGCCATCCTGGCGCCCGACACCAGCCCTCGGGGCGAAGGCGTGGCCGACGATCCAGCCTATGATCTGGGGCAGGGGGCGGGCTTCTATCTCGACGCGACCCAAGACCCCTGGGCGTCACACTTCCAGATGGAGACCTATGTCACCGGCGAACTGCTGGACACAGTGGTCGCGGAATTCCCTGTCGACCGGGCGCGGGTCGGCGTGTCCGGCCACTCCATGGGCGGCCACGGCGCCCTGACGCTCGCCCTGCGCCACCCGGACATCTTCGCCTCGGTCTCAGCCTTCGCCCCGATCTGCTCGCCCACCCGCTGCCCGTGGGGCGAGAAGGCGTTCACCGCCTATCTGGGCGAGGACCGCGCCGCCTGGGCGCAACACGACGCGGCCCGTCTGATCGAGGCCGGCGCCGCCAAGGGCCGGTTCGACGACATCCTGGTGGACCAAGGCCTGGGAGATAACTTCCTGGCCGAACAGCTCAAGCCCGACCTGCTGGAGGCCGCCTGCGCCGCCGCCGGCCAGAAACTGACCCTTCGCCGCCAGGCCGGCTACGACCACTCCTACTTCTTCATGGCCAGCTTCATCGCCGACCATGTCGCCTTCCATGCGGAGCGCCTGAAGGGCTGAGTGCGGGCATTGCTCGCCAAATTTCGGCTCCCGATCCGCTAAAGACCTGAGGCGTCTGCCTGGTTCGACATCGAGTCTCCGACCGCGGCGTCATCTCGGCGTTTGCGAAGGCCGAGGTTAAAGGCGATCCAGACCTGGGCTGAGACACCTGCGATAGCGGCAGCGACCCCGGTCCAGTGGCTGAGAAAGGCGAATGCGAGCCCACCCAGTACATATACAGCCCATAGCCAAACAACGGTCCATCCTGAGTGGTTCAGGTCGCGCGCCCGGCGAACGGATACGGCGACAACAGGCCAAATAGTAGCGAGACGGAGGAGGCCGCCTATTGCCTTGGTATCGGCCGGAAGTCGTGGGTCTAGCGGGAACGGCTCGCCGGTGAGCCATGCCGACATGCTTGCCTCAGCGACGGCAACGCTGATGACCACGGCCCACCACGTTCGCCGACTTGACCGGCCCCGGAAGCTCAAAAGCCTGAGTAGAGACACGTGCCCGATTTCCCTCCGCAGCCTGCAGAGGAGATTCGCACAGTCAAGGTTCGCTGCCCATCCGTTGACGCCGCTCTGAGGGGCGGCTTTTCCGACCCCCTTCCACCAGCCTCACGTCATGCTCGCCCTTGTGGCGAGCATCCCTGTCGAGGGCGGGCGCGGGCGGCGAGGGAGATTCTCGGCACAAGGCCGAGAATGACGGGGGGTGGGGGCAGGGCGCCCGCCCTCTAATCCAACGCGCCCACATCCAGCACCGGCGAGGCGTCGATGCCTTCGGCGTTCAGCAGGGCGGCGACGCGCTCCAACCCGGCGATGATCGAGGCCTGCTCCCAGTCGGCGAGCTTTTCGAAGCGGGCGGCGAAGCGGTCCTGCAGCACGTCGGGCATGTCGGCCAGGGCGCGACGACCCTCGGCCGTCAGCTCCACCGAGACGCGGCGCCGGTCCTGACTGCCCCGATTGCGGATCACCAGGCCCCGGGCCTCCAGCTTGTCCAGCAGGGCGGTGACGGTGGCCTGGCTCAGCCGGGCGGCCTCGGCGATGGCGCCGGCGCCGGGTTCGCCTTCCCGGGCGACGATCTGCAGGACGATGAGCTGGGAGGGCGTCAGCCCCGTGGTCCGGGCCAGATCCCGCGAGGCGAACTCGGCGGCCCGCACGATCCGGCGGATCGCCACCAGGGCGTCACTGACGCGGCTCTCCATTCCATCTCCCCTAGGCTTCGCGAGTCATCGCAGACCCCTGATCCCGCAACTTTGTCAGGGACGCAAGCGTCCGGAAGTTAGGGCTCACATACAATTTGAAGTGCAAATTAACGGAAATTGCGAATTCTCGCGGAACTGCCTGTTTTGCCCGCGAATTCCCATATCCACAGCCCCGATGGTGCGCAAACGCTATGCAGCTGGGGTTGACATAATTAGTTCCACAAACGAAATAACGGCCCATGGATATGCAGAGCAATCAATCGACTCCCGGTTCGCCGGGGGCCGGAGAGCGCTCGGGGGGCGGGTTGGAGTTCTCTTCACCCACAGCAGACGATGGCCAGGCGGTTCACCGCCTGATCGCCGCCTGTCCGCCGCTCGACCAGAACTCGGTCTATTGCAACCTCCTGCAATGCACCCACTTCGCCGACACCTGTGTGGCCGTGAAGCGGGGCGACCGGCTGGTGGGGTGGGTCTCCGCCTACCGACCGCCGCAGGAGCCTGACACGCTCTTTGTCTGGCAGGTGGCCGTGGGCGAGGAAGCCCGGGGCCTTGGCCTCGCCGGACGGATGATCCTGCACCTGCTTGAACAGCCTGCCTGCGCAGGCGTGGAGCGGATCAAGACCACCATCACCCCGGACAACAGCGCCTCCTGGGGCCTGTTCAAGGGGGTGGCGCGGAAGCTGTCGGCGCCGCTCGACGACGCGCCCTGGTTCCTGAAGGGCCAGCACTTTCCTCCAGGTCACGAGACCGAACAGCTGGTCAGCATCGGGCCTTTCGAGCCGCCCGGCGGCCTTGCCATCCCATCAGGCCGCCCTGCGGCCAGCACTCATTTCACGGACCCGACCCCAAGGAAGGGAGATCAACATGTATGATTCAGAAACCTCGGCGCAGACCTCGCGCCCCTTCGCCACCTTTGAGCGGTTGGAGTCGCAGGTGCGCTCCTATTCGCGCAGCTTCCCGGCGGTCTTCGACCGGGCCGAGGGCTCGCGGCAGTACGACAAGGACGGCCGGGCCTATCTCGACTTTCTGACCGGCTGCTCGGTGCTGAACTATGGCCACAACCACCCGGCCATGAAGCGCGCCTTGATGGACTACATCGAGAGCAATGGCGTTGTTCACAGCCTGGACATGCATTCCCGCGCCAAGGCCGAGTTCCTGGAGGCTCTGGAAGCCAAGATCCTCAAGCCCCGGAAGATGAGCTACCGCGCCCAGTTCACCGGTCCCACCGGCGCCAACGCGGTCGAGGCGGCCCTGAAGCTGGCCCGCAAGGTGACCGGACGGACCAATGTGATCGCCTTCACCAACGGCTTCCATGGGGTGACCCTGGGCGCCCTGGCGGCCACCGGCAACAGCCACCATCGGGGCGGGGCGCACATCCCGCTCAGCGGCGTCACCCGCATGCCCTATTGCGGCTACTTCGGTCAGGACGTGGACACCGCGGCCCAACTCGACCAGATGCTGAGCGACCCCTCCGGCGGCGTCGACAAGCCGGCCGCCATCATCGTTGAGGTGGTGCAGGGAGAGGGCGGCCTGAACGTCGCCTCGGCCGACTGGCTGCGCAAGGTCGAGAAGATCGCCCACAAGCACGGCGCGCTGTTCATCGTCGATGACATCCAGGCCGGCTGTGGCCGCACCGGCAGCTTCTTCAGCTTCGAAGGCATGGGCCTCAAGCCCGACATCGTCACCATGGCCAAGTCCCTGTCGGGGATGGGCCTACCCATGGCCCTGGTGCTGGTGAAGCCGGAATTCGACCAGTGGAAGCCCGGCGAGCACAACGGCACCTTCCGGGGCAACTGCCACGCCTTCGTCACCGCCAAGGCCGCCATCGACACCTTCTGGTCCGACGACAGCTTCGCCGCCGATGTCCAGAAGAAGAGTGAGCGGCTGCGCAAACGCCTGCGGGAAATCGCCCTGGCCAACCGCAGTGTGGTCAAGGACGTGAAGGGCCGCGGCATGATGCTGGGCCTGGATGTCGGATCGAGCGAGGTGTCCGATCCCGTGGTCGATGAGGCCTTCAAGCGCGGCCTGATCATCGAGACCAGCGGCGCCCATGACCAGATCCTCAAGGTGCTGGCGCCCCTCAACATCACCGACGTCGACCTCGACGCCGGCCTCGACATTCTGGCCGGCTGTGTCGCCGAAGTCGCCGAGCGCCAGGCGCTCGGCTCGGCGGCCTAAGGGAGTATTTCCATGATTGTACGCGACCTGCACGAAGCCGAGCAGACCCGCCGCCGGGTGGTCACCAAGGGCTGGGAGAGCACCCGCCTGCTGCTGAAGGAGGACCAGATGGGCTTCTCCTTCCACATGACGACCATCTATGCCGGCTCTGACCTGCCCATGCATTATCAGAACCACCTGGAGTCCGTTTACTGCGTCTCCGGCGAGGGCTCCATCGAGGACATCGCCACCGGCGAGATCCACCAGATCAGGCCCGGCGTCATGTACGCCCTGGACAAGCACGACAAGCACATCCTCCGGGCCAAGACCGAGATGAAGATGGCCTGTGTGTTCAACCCGCCCCTCAACGGGCTGGAGGTCCACGACGACACCGGCGCTTACCCGCTGGAAGCCGAAACCGTCTGAGGCCGGCCAGGGCGGCCCAGGCCAGCCCACGCCCCACCCTTTGACTTGATGGAGCCCCTGACCCGCGCCGCTGGGCGCGGTCAGGCGCCCCGAGGCGGAAGGAGCCTTTCATGACCGATCTTTACCCATCCCGGGTCGCCGACCAGCCGCAGTGGCTGGCCCGCAAAGACCCTGTGATCCACAGCGACTGGCATTCGGAATCCCCCCTGAGCCAGGCGCAGCACGACGCCTTCGAGCGCGACGGCTTTCTGGTGCTGGAAAACGTCTTCGAAGCTGACGAAATCGCCGCATTACAGGCCGAGATGAACCGTTTGCGGGGTATTCCCAGCACCCTGGATCCGCAGACCGTTGTCGCCGAGCCCTCATCGGGCGCCCTGCGCTCGATCTTCGCGGTCCATCAGCAGAGCGCGCTTCTGGGGCGGCTGGCGGCGGACGAGCGCCTGGTGACGATCGCCAATCACATCCTGGGTGACGAGGTCTACCTCCATCAGACCCGGCTGAACTACAAGCCGGGCTTCGACGGCAAGGAGTTCTACTGGCACTCCGACTTTGAGACCTGGCACACCGAGGATGGCATGCCGCGCATGCGGGCCATCTCCATGTCGGTCCAGCTGGTGGACAATTTCGAGTTCAACGGGCCGCTGATGCTGATGCCCGGCTCGCACAAGTCCTTCGTCACCTGCGTCGGGGCGACCCCGGAGGACCACTACAAGCAGTCCCTGCGCAAGCAGGAGTACGGCGTGCCCGACCGCGACAGCCTGGCCAAGCTGGCCGAGCAGCACGGGATCGTCGCGCCCACGGGACCTGCCGGTTCGGTGGTGATCTTCGACTGCAACACCATGCATGGCTCGAATGGCAACATCACGCCCTTCCCCCGGGCCAACGCCTTCATGGTCTACAACGCCTGGGCCAACCGCCTTGAAAAGCCCTTCGGGGCCGAGCGCCCGCGCCCGGAATTCATCGGCGCGCGGGAGCATATCCAACGGCTGGCGCCCCTTTCCGGGAGCCTGGCCCAGCAGGTGAGGGCGGCCTGATGAGCGGACATTCAGTCGAGAAAATCGGGGGCACCTCAATCTCCAACACTGATGCGGTGATGGAGAACATCCTGGTGGGCGACCGCCAGGGGGCTGACCTCTATGGACGCATCTTCGTGGTCTCGGCCTATGCCGGGATCACCAACCAGCTGCTGGAGCACAAGAAGACCGGGACGCCCGGGGTGTACGCCCTGTTCGCCGGCGCGTCAGCCATGGAGGCTTCAGCCTGGCTCGACGCCATGGCGCGCCTGCAGGCCGACATGCTCAAGATCAATGCGGAACGTTTCGAAGAGGGGGAGGACCGGCAGGCCGCTAACGCCTTTATTCTGGCGCGGATCGAAGACGCCCGCTCTGCGCTCAGCGACCTGCAGCGCCTCTGCGCCCACGGCCACTTCCGCCTGGACACCCAGCTGGGGGCGGCCCGGGAGATGCTGGCCTCCCTCGGTGAGGTCCACAGCGCCCACAACCTGACGCTGGAGCTGCGTCGGCGCGGGGTGAACGCCCGCTTCGTCGATCTGACCGCCTGGCATGACAAGCGACCGCTGACGCTGGATGAACGAATCCAGGACGCCTTCGCCGATGTGGACGTGACCGCAGAGCTGCCCATCGCCACAGGCTTTGGCCAGCGCCGCGAAGGCCTGATGAAGGAGTTTGGCCGGGGCTATAGCGAGGTGGTCTTCAGCCGTATCGCCGTCCTGACCGGCGCCCGCGAGGCGATCATCCACAAAGAGTTCCACCTCTCCAGCGCCGACCCGAACCTGGTCGGCGCCGATGCGGTCCGCAAGATCGGCCGGACCAATTACGACGTGGCTGACCAGCTGGCCAATCTCGGCATGGAGGCGATCCATCCCCGGGCCGCCCGCGGCCTGCGCCACGCGGGGATCCCGCTGATCGTCAAGAACACCTTCGAGCCGCAGGATCAGGGCACCTCGATCTGCGGCGCCTTTGTCTCCGAGACCCCGCGGGTGGAGATCATCGCCGGCATGAAGGGGGTGACCACCCTGGAGCTGCTCGAGCAGGACATGGTGGGCGTGAAGGGTTACGACGCCGGCATCCTGGAAGTGCTGTCGCGCCACGACGTCCGCATCGTATCCAAGGCGTCGAACGCAAACACCATCACCCACCACCTGGACGCCAATCCCAAGCAGGTGAAGCGGGTCATCGCCGACCTGGAAGAGATGTTCCCAAATGCGGCCATTTCGACCCGAAAAGTGGCCATTGTCGCGGTTATTGGCAGCGATTTGAACGTGCCCGGACTGACCAGCCGCGCGACCCTCGCGCTCGGCGAGGGCGGTGTCGAGGTGCTGGGCCTGCAGCAGCTTTCCCGGCGGGTGGATATCCAGTTCGTGGTCTCCGAAGACAGCTACGCCGCAGCCGTCACCGCCCTGCACCGACGACTTGTGGAAGATGACGGGGTCCTCGCCCGTCCCCTGCGTAGCGCGGCCTGAAGGCCAGCTTTTTCGCCCGCGGCCCCGCGCCGCGGGCGCTTCGCATTGTTGAACTATTTTTTGACCTGAGCATTGAACGTCCCGAGGCCGCGCCATGACGATGATCGTATTCCTGCTCTGCCTGGCCGCCTTTGTGGCCATCGGCCTGGCTTCGGTGCGCAAGGCGCAGGCGTCCAAGAAGGACTACTACCTGGCCAGCAGCAATGTCCGCCCGGCCATGGCCGGGCTGTCGGCGGTGGCCACCAACAATTCCGGCTACATGTTCATCGGGGTGATCGGCTTCACCTACGCCACCGGTTTGGCGGCCATCTGGCTGATGATCGGCTGGATTCTCGGCGACTTCCTGGCCTCCCTGTTCATTCATCGCCGCCTGCGCGAGGTGACCGAGAGCTCGGGGCAGGTGTCTTTCGGCGCGGTGGTCGCCAAGTGGTCAGGGCAGGACTTCGAACTCTGGCGCAAGATCGCCGCAGTGATCGCGGTGCTGTTCCTGGGCGCCTATGCGGCGGCGCAGATCGCGGCCGGCGGCAAGGCCCTGCAGGGTGTGCTGGGCTGGACGCCGCAGACCGGCGCCCTGATCTCGGCGGCCCTGATCCTGGCCTATAGCGCCTTTGGCGGCATCCGCGCCTCGATCTGGACGGACGCGGCCCAGTCCATCGTCATGGTCTTCGCCATGAGCCTGCTGCTGGCGGTGGCCGTGGTCGGCCGCGGGGGACTGGACGCCACCTATCTGGAGATGGCGGCCATTCCCGGCTTCCTCGACCTCTTCCCCGCTGACCTGCTGTTCCCGGGGCTGCTGGGCATGGCGCTGTTTGTCGTCGGCTGGATGTTCGCGGGCATCAGCGTCATCGGCCAGCCGCACGTGATGGTCCGGTTCATGGCCCTGAACGAGCCCAGCGACATGGCCGCGGCCCGGGGCTGGTACTACGGCTATTTCACCCTCTTCTATCTGCTGGCCACGGGTGTCGGCCTGATGTCGCGGCTCTATCTGCCGGACCTGGGGGCGCTCGATCCGGAACTGGCCCTGCCGACCATGGCGGTGGAGCTGTTGCCTGCGGCCCTGGTCGGCGTGATCCTGGCGGGCATCTTCGCCGCCACCATGTCGACGGCCGACTCCCTTGTGCTGGCTTGTTCGGCGGCCATCACCAGCGACCTGGCCGGGGGCCGGATCCAGAAGGCCTGGATGATGAAGGCGGTGACCGCCGCGGTGACCATCATGGCGCTGCTGTTCGCCTTGAGCGGGTCGCGCAGCGTGTTCAGCCTGGTGATCCTGGCCTGGTCGACGCTCGCCTGCGCCTTTGGCCCGCTGATGATCGTCCAGGCCCTGGGCCGGCGCTTGAACCAGCCCATGGCCATCGCCCTGATGCTGGGCGGGGTGGGGATCGCCTTCCTGTGGCGGGTCCAGGGCTGGCATGAGCAGGTCTATGAGGGCCTGCCGGGCATCCTGATCCCGACCATCATCGGCCTGGCCATCAGCCACAAGGCACCGGCGCGGGTCGCCTCGCCCGCCGCGCAGGTCGAGCCAGCGCCAGCCCCGTCTCCAGCCGCGACCCCCCAGACCTAGACGGCGGATCCGGCCGCTTGTGATTGACGCCGCCGCCGGGTCCGGCCCATGACAGGGGCTGGAAAATGCGCGCCCTCATCGGTCGCCGAGCCAGACCCGACCCTAGAAGTCTGGCTGGTCGAGTGCGACTGAGGACGCCGAACATGGAAGCGGAGGACCACCCATGCGCCTGGCCAAACCCCGGATCGAACCTCTCGCCGACAAGGACATGGACGCCGATCAGCGCGAGCTGCTCGCCCCCATGGCCGAGCGCGGCAAGGTTCTGAACATCTTCCGCACCCTTGTGCGCGAGCCCAAGGCCATGAAGGGCTTCATGGGGTGGGGCAACTACATCCTGTCACGCAGAAACGGCCTGCCGGCCCGGGAGCGGGAGATCGTCATCCTGCGCATCGGCTATCTCTGCCGCTCGGGCTATGAATGGACCCAGCACGTGCCGATCGGCAAGCAGGCGGGCCTGACCGACGAAGAGGTGGCGCGCATCAAGCAGGGCCCCGACGCGGCCGGTTGGAGCCCCGCCGACGCCGCCCTGGTCCGCGCCGCCGACGAACTGCACCACGACCAGTTCATCACCGAGACGACCTGGAAGGCGCTCGACGCCCATTTCAGCGACAAGCAGAAGATGGACGTGGTGTTTTCCGCCGGTCAGTACACCCAGGTCTCGATGATGCTGAACACGTTCGGGGTTCAGCTGGACGAGGGCCAGACCCTTGATCCTGACCTGAAGGGCTTCTGATGGGACGGCTCGACGGCAAGACCGCAGTCATCTGCGGGGCAGGGCAGACGCCGGGGCAGACCATCGGCAATGGCCGCGCCATGGCGGTCCTGTTCGCCCGCGAAGGCGCCCGGGTCCTCTGTGTCGATCGGGTCGCCGAGCGCGCCCAGGAGACGGTGGACATGATCACCGCCGAGGGGGGCCACGCCTACGCCCTGGCGGCCAATATCGCCAAGGCCGAGGGCGCCGAGGCGGTGGTCGCCGCGGCGGCCGAAACCCTCGGACGTCTCGATATCCTGGTCAACAATGTGGGGATCGGCGGGGGCGATGGACCGGCGCACAAGGTCGAGGAAGACGCCTTTGACAAGATCATGGCGGTCAATCTCAAGGGCGCCTGGCTGACCAGCAAGGCCGCCATCCCCATGATGCGCGCGCAAGGCGGCGGGGCCATCGTCAACATCTCGTCCCTGGCGTCGCTGGCGGGCGGAAATCAGGTGGCCTACGAGGTTTCCAAGGCCGCCATGAACCGCCTGACCACCAGCATCGCCCAGTCCAACGCCAAGTATCGGGTGCGCTGCAACGCCATCCTGCCGGGCCTGATGGACACGCCCATGGCCGTGGCCGGCATCGCCCAGGCGACAGGCCAGGACGTCGAGGCGGTCCGCGAGGCCCGTGGCGCGAGGGTTCCCCTGGGGGCCAAGATGGGCACGGCCTGGGACACCGCCTATGCGGCCCTGTTCCTGGCCAGCGACGAGAGCGCCTTCATCACCGGCGTCCTGCTGCCGGTCGATGGCGGCATGTCCAGCCGGATCGGCTGACCAAATTCATATCCAGCTATTTTCAGGAGCGCGTTTTGAAGAACCTGTTCAGCGTCGAGGGCAAGGTCGTCCTCGTGACCGGCGGCAGCCGCGGCATCGGGGAGATGATCGCCCGCGGCTATGTGGAGAATGGCGCCAAGGTCTATATCTCGTCGCGCAAGGCCGAGGTCTGCGACCGGGTGGCCGATGAGCTCTCGGAATACGGGACCTGCATTTCGCTGCCCTTCGATCTGGGCGGCATGGAGGGCATCGAGGGCCTGGCGAACGCCGTCAAGGAGCGAGAGAGCCGCCTCGACGTGCTGGTCAACAACGCCGGCGCCACCTGGGGCGCGCCGATCGACGACTACCCTGAGGACGGCTGGGACAAGACGGTCGACCTGAACGTCAAGTCGATCTTCTTCCTGACCCAGAAGCTGCTGCCCCTGCTGCGGGCCGCCTCGACTGCCGAAAACCCCGGCCGGGTGATCAATATCGCCTCGGTCAATGGCATCGAGCCGCCGACGCTGGAGACCTACGCCTATTCCACCTCTAAGGCCGGCTGCATCATGCTGACCCGCCACCTGGCCAAGCGGCTGGCGCCCGAGCACATCCTGGTCAATGCGATTGCGCCAGGGCCCTTCCCATCGAAGATGATGGCCGCGACCCTGGCCCAGGCCGGCGACGCCATCGCCAAGAACAACCCCCGCGGCCGGATCGGCCAGCCGGAGGACATCGCCGGCGTGGCGATCTTCCTCAGCAGCCGGGCCTCGGCCTATACGACCGGCGCGGTGGTGCCCTGTGACGGCGGCTCCGCCGAGTTCTAGGACCTAGGAATAGCCGCGCGCGGCGATGTAGGCGTCCAGCTGCTGGACACGCGCGGCGTCCGAGGGGTGGGTTGAGAGGATGGCGGGCATGGATGATCCGCCCCGTGCCGCCATCCGGCGCCAAAGCTCCACCCCGCGCCGGGCGCTGAAGCCCGCACGCACCATGAGGTCGAGGCCGATGCGATCGGCTTCCAGCTCATGCTGGCGGGAATAGGGGTTGAGGACCGCGACCTGCAGGGCGGGTCCGGCATATCGGCCCAGGGATTGGGCCAGGCCATTCTCGGCGCCCTGGGTCGCCGCGCCTACCAGGCCCGCGCCCACCTGGGCGAGCGCGGATTGCGAATAGCGTTCGGCCGCATGGTTGGCCATGACGTGAGCCACCTCATGCCCCAGAACGGCGGCCAACTCATCGTCATTGGCGACGAAGGCCATCATGCCCGTGGTCACGCCCACCTTGCCGCCCGGCAGGACGAAGGCGTTGACGGAGTTGTCCTGGAAGACAGCGTATTCCCAGGTCTGGCCCCCCAAACCCGACGCGCCGACGATCTGGCCGCCAATGCGGCGCAGACGGGCGTTGGCGGCGGCGTCAGTGGAGAGCCGCGAGGTCTGCTTCATCTGCGCCCAGGCCTGAGCGCCTTGTTGCGACAGCGCGCTGGGGTCAACCAGCAGCACCTGCTGGCGGCCGAGCTCCTCATTGTAGGCGCAGGCGACCAGCCCCGCGGGCGCAGCCAGCGCCGCCAGCAAGGCGACGGTGCGAAGGGGGCGCAGGCCCCGTTTTGCGATCATGTTCATGGACGGACTTTCCTCGCTGTGACGCCAGCTTAGCCCAAGAACGCGCCCGCGGCGAACGGGTCCCATATCGGGGTTTGACCACGGGGCAGGCGCGGGATATCGCTAATGCGAACTATTCGCATTATAGGTGAGTGATGGCTGACGATGCAGGGCCTCGGGCTGAAATGATGTCGGTGCAAGGCCCCGCCGGCCTCACCAATGGCGAACAGGTGGTCCTGGCGGCCCTGCGTCTGTGGGCGGGGCTTCGACTATCGGGCGAGTCGCCGGCCCCCTGTGTTCGTCGGCTGATGGCGCAGCAGGTGAGCGACCGGGCCGGGGCGATCTTTGTAGCCCTGATGGAGGCGCTGGAGCGCCAGACCCGGCGGCCCCTGCAGATCGCGTGCGGCGGATGCGGCGGCTATGGGGAGGATGAGCAGAGGCTCGTCCTGGCCTGTGGCGTGTCGCGGGTGGATATGGGGATTGCGCGGGCGTTGCTGGCGCCGCTGGTCAGTCAACCAGAGCCGGTGGCCATCTTCGCCCGTGCCTTGAACATGGTGCTCTGTCACGAAGGGCTGGACCTGCCTGCGCGCCTGACCGACGGATCGCTTCAGCCCTGCGGACGTCCCCCGGGCTCGACCCTGCACTAACCCGGAAGGCGCCTGTACAATTGCGACTCACCGCTGGGAACGTCATGGCGCGGCTGGCGTTCTCAAGCTCAAGCTTGGAGACGACAATGCTGAAATGGGCCGGAATCTTTCTTCTCGTCATGATCGCTGCGGCGATCCTCGGCCTGCTGATCGAGGCGGTGCGGATCATCGCCTGGGGACTGTTCGTGGTCTGCCTGGTGGGCTTCTTCCTGACAGGCGGCCTGAAGTTCCTGACCCGCGGGCGGGGCGACTGATTCCACCCGCGGGCCGGCCCTATTCGCGGGTGTGGTCAGCCGGAATGACCGGCTCCGGTCCGGCCTTGCCCCACAGGACGATCTCATTACCCCAGGGGTCCCGGAAGGCGTGATTGAAGCCGTTGAACTCTGACCAATAGTGGTTGCGCCAGAGGATGGCTGCGCCGCGCGCCGCCGCTGCATCCAAGATCCTCTCAGGCGTGTCGTCATCGCTGATCAGGACCCAGATCCGCGGCTTGCGACCCTCCTGGCTGGCGCTGCGCGGCGCCACGCCCCCGGGCTCCGGGTGGGGACGGGCATTGTCCGCCTTGAAGATCCCCAGGTGCAGATTGCCGATCTCGCTGTCGGAGCCGTCCGGATTGCGGAACTGACCGCCCGGCACCATCCGGTGATAGAGGCCCTCCGGACGGGGATCGTTCCGCCAGCCGAACACCTCGGCATAGAAGGCGCCGGCGGCGGCCGGATCATCGGCGACCAGATCGACAAAGATCAGGGTGTTGGGATGGCCCACGGGAACTCCTCTCATGCACGGCGGCCGTTGACCGGCCTCGCTGGGACCCTAGGGATGGCGAGGTTCGACTTCTTGCCTGCATGCGCACGAGGCCTTGCTCATCGGCGCCGCGCCCAGGAGATGGGCGGGATGCGGAAATTTTACTGGAAATGTGCAAAGCGACTGGTCACAGCGCCGCTGCGCTGATCACTCTGCCATCAACCGCCCGCCCGCCGCCCAAGGAGCCCTCGTGCAGGATCTCGCCGACCCGATTCTTGACCAGCTGTTTCGCCAGGCGCGCAGCCATAACGCCTGGTCCGACGCCCCGATCAGCGAGGCGACCCTGCGCCAGCTGTATGATCTGCTGAAGTGGGCCCCAACCTCAGCCAACTGCGGGCCAGGGCGGTTCGTCTTTATCCAGTCGACCGAGGCCAAAGAAAAGCTGGCGCCGCACCTCTCACGGGCCAATCGGGAAAAGACCATGGCCGCGCCGGTCTGCGTCATCGTGGCCTATGATCTGGACTTCGCCGAACAGCTGCCCAAGCTGTTCCCCCACGATCCGAGCGCCAGGCATTGGTTCGGCGACCCCCAGGTGCGGTTCGAAACCGCCCTGCGGAATTCGAGCCTGCAAGGCGCCTATCTGATCATGGCCGCTCGCAGTCTGGGGCTCGACTGCGGTCCGATGTCAGGCTTCGACAACACGGGGCTGGACGAGGCCTTCTTCAGCGGGACGAACTGGCGGTCCAACTTCCTGGTGGCCCTCGGCCAGGGGCGTCCCGAAGGCGTCTATCCCCGCAACCCACGGCTCGAGTTCGAGGAGGCCTGCAAGGTGCTTTAGATGGGGCTCGGCTGGTCCGGTCTGGGATTTCAGACTAGACCAGAGGGTGACCGGCCCCGAAGAGCCGGCGTCGGAGGAAGGACAAGGCGTGGTGCGGAGCTTGAGCGTGAACCCTGAGGGCGCAGCCAGGGATGCTGGAACGGTGAGCATCATCACCGATTCCGGTGAATGGTCCCCTGAGCTCCAGAAGGCCCGCGCCTACGAACAGATCCTGCTCGACATCATCCTGGGGGAGTTGCCCCCTGGCGCGCGGCTGGACGAGCAGGCCCTGACCCGACGCTACAGTACGGGCCTGGCCGGTATTCGCGACGCCCTGGGCCGCCTGGCTCTGGAGGGCATGGTGGTGCGCCGGTCCCGGGCCGGAACCACCGTCTCGCCTCTGGATCTCGTCGACCTGCGGGAGGGCTATGAAGCCCGGGCGCTGATCGAGCCCCATTGCGCGGCCATGGCCGCGCGTAACGCCTCGGCCGAAGAGATCGCCCAGATCGCCTCGACCTTTGACGACGCCGAGCGGGCCGATCGGGATCAGGACCGCCGGGCCCTGATCGCCATGGATCAGAGGTTCCACGCGCTGATCGCCAGGGCCAGCCGCAACGCCGCCCTGGCGCGGATTCTGATCCCCCTGCAGCACAAGGCCGCGCGGTTCTGGGTCTATTCGATGGGGACCACAACGCAGGAGGAGCGGCTGGCCGATATCTGCCTGCACCGGGCCGTGGCCCAGCGAATCGCCGCCCGCGACGCCGAGGGCGCCCGGGCTGGCATGATCCTGGTTTTGGGGACCATGCCGCAAACCGTGAAGCGCTCCCTGACCAGCTGGGGCGAAGAGGACGCGCATTCGGGGAAACTGCAGCCCCCAGCAGCGCCCGCAGGTTGAGCCCCGCCCAGGCGCTGATCCGCATCTGGGCGCCGGACGGGGAAATCTGAGCGTTGGAAGGGCGCCGCTGACATTCCAACTGAAATGTCACCAGACATTTTTGACCTGGGGCCGCGGTCGCGAGACCTTGTCTTTCAAGAGGCGCGCGGACGCGGGGATAACCGCCACCCGGCGGAGGGTCCGCGCCCCTCCTGAAGAGGGCGATATGTCAAAGAGACTCATGTTGGTCGCGGGCGCCTCCCTGTCCGCGCTGATCGCAAATCCTGGCCTGGCCTTGGCGCAGTCCGAAATGGTCGACGAGGTCGTGGTCACCGCGCAGGACCGCACCGGCCTGCTGGAGAAGACGCCGAGCAACAGCGTCTTTGGCCTGGACAAGGCGCTGATCGAAACGCCGCGTTCGGCGAGCTTCGCCAGCGACGTGACCCTGGAGCGTTACGGCATCGAGTCGATCGACGACCTGACCGCGATCTCGCCGGGCACCTATACGGCCAGCTTCTACGGCGTCGCCGGCGCCCTGAACATTCGCGGCACCCTGGCGGAGAACTATTTCCGCGGCTTCAAGCGGATCGAAAACCGCGGGACCTATTCAACCCCCATCGCCAATGCGGCCCAGATCGAGATCGTCCGCGGGCCGCCGACGCCCATCTATGGGGCCGGCAAGGTCGGCGGCATGCTCAACTTCGTGCCCAAGTCCGGCCGCCTGGAAGGCGCCTATATCTCCGAGATCTCCGGCCAGGCCGACTTCACCGTCGGTTCCTACAATCGCAAGGAGGCGTCGGGCCAGATCAGCATCCCGCTGAACTTCGGTGGCATGGAAGGGGGCTTGAACCTCTATGGCCAGGCGGAAAATTCCGACAGCTTCTACCGGGGTGTCTCGCCCCGCCGGGAAATCCTCCAGGCTTCGGTGGATCTGGAACTGGGCGGCGGCTGGCGCACCGCCTTCGGCGGCATGGGCTTCCACTCCGACGGCGACGTGCAGACCCCGGGCTGGAACCGCCTGACCCAGGACCTGATCGACAATCAGACCTATATCACCGGCCGCGACACCAGCCTGGTCGACGCCAATGGCGACGGCAAGCTGACGCCCAATGAGATCGGCTTCTACCCCTACGCCTCGGCCATGTACCTCGCCTACTACGGCTTCCCGCAGAGCAGCGCCAAGCACACGCTGGATGTCGGCGTGGGGACCACCAAGCTCGATCCGCGCACGGTCTATATCAGCGATGCGGACTTCTCGAATTCGTGGACCCGGACCGGCTATTTCGATCTCGTGCGGGACTTCGACAACGGCTCAGCGCTGAAGTTCCAGCTGTTCTATGACGAGCTGAAGAACAAGCGGTTCGTGTCCTACGGCTATCCGGCCATGTTCGACTCCCAGGTAGGCGAGGCCAGGGTCAGCTACGACTTCGACTATGACGTGGGCATGGTGACGTCGACGTCCTTTGTCGGCGCGTCCTACCGGGCCTTTGACGGACGGAGGATGGAGAGCTTCAACTCCGGCCTGATCGCGCTGGACCGCCGCGACATCGCCTTTGGCGCGACGCCCACCGACATCATCGATGATCCCTTCTCGCCCGAGAGCTACGGCCTGCAGTGGGAGAACGACAACAGCTCCACCTGGAACCAGGCCGGGATCTTCTTCACCTCCGACATCTTCATCGGCGAGCGGCTGAACCTGATGGTCGGCGGCCGGTATGATCACTACGAGGTGGAGTCCGAGGATACGGGCCTGGTCAGCTATCAGCCGGCCGGCAAGTTCGAAGACAGCCAGGGCAAGGGGACCTACACCGCCTCCCTGACCTATCAGTTCGACTTCGGCCTGATGCCCTACATCACCTATGCCGAGACCGCGGCCCTGGAGATGAGCCAGGCCGGCGATATCGCACCGTCGCTGATCCAGTCAGACGCCTGGCTCTCGGACTCCGACCTGGCCGAGGCCGGGGTGAAGTTCCAGCTGCTGTCGGGCTCCCTGGTGGGCTCGGTGGCCGGCTATCGGCAGAACCGCACCCAGCTGACCGGCGGGCCAAATCCTACCGTGCGGGGCACCCGGGCCAAGGGCGTGGAACTGGAGGTGCGCTACCTGGCCACGGACAACCTGTCCTTCACCTTCGCCGGCAACAGCCAGCGCACGACGGTCAAGGGGCCAGACAACAGCTTCGGCTACATCCCCTACTATGTGACCGGCGTGGACCCGGTGAACGCCTTTGGCGGCACCTATGTGGTCTGGGCGTTTTCCGGCCTGCCGGGCCGCGGGGGCGACTATGCCTACACCCTGATCCCGCGCACCGTGCTCAGCCTGTATGGCAGCTACACCAGCGATGAGTATGACTGGGGCCAGCTGGGCGGCGTCTTCGGGGCCACCCGGGTCAGCGAGACGGCCCAGACAGTAGAGAACCCGATCACCTATCCGGAATACACGACGGCCAACCTCTCGGTCTTCTATGCGCGCGGCCCGTTCCACGCCTCGCTCAACGTCGATAACGTGTTCGATGAGCTGTTCTTCACCCCGGCTGCGGACTCCTACGCCAACCTGGCGGCCATCCCCGGCAAGGGCCGCGAGTGGCGGGTGACTCTGAAGCGCTCGTTCTGATCTGACGACCGCCGCCCCTTCCGGGGGGCGGCGGGACTGTGTTCCTGTGTGGAGGCATGACATGCCCCTGAGCCAATGGCGTCCCTGGGTGCTTCTGGGCGTCTTCAGCCTGCTGCTGTTCCTGATCTCGGCGGCCACCTTCTCTTCGCTGGGCGTGGTGCTGCCGGCCATGGTGGCCGATCAGGAATGGAGCTGGGCGCAGGCGGGTCTCGGCTTCACCCTGCTGGGCGCCTGCTGCGGCGGCTCGGCCTGGCTGCCGCCGATCATCATCCGCCGGTTCGGCGTGCGCGCCGCCCTGCTGGTGGGCACCGTCGTCATGGCCGTGGGCTTCATCTGCCTCTACCTGACGCAGAGCGTCTGGATCTACTTCCTCGGCACCGCCCTGTGTGGGGTGGCCTACCAGCTGATGGCTCTGATCCCCGGGACCCACGTCCTGGCCGCGGTGTTCCAGAAGCGGGCCATGGCCTTTGGGCTCTATTTCACCCTCGGCGGCCTGGGCGGCGTGGCGGGGCCCTGGATGGCGCTCGGCGTCATGGAGGCCACGGGCGGCGCCTGGCGACCCTTCTGGGCGCTGCAGGCGGTGGCGGCGCTGGCCATCGGCGTCATCTGCTCGATGCTGATCCCCAACAACGCCTGGCTGCGGGAGTCCTCTGAGAAGATCGACCGGGCCGTCAAGGCTGACGCCGAAGCCGCTGCGGCCGCCCCGGCCCAACCGCCGCTGGCTGTCTATCGCACGGTCCACGACTGGACGCTGAAACAGGCGATGGCCACGCCGCAGTTCTACATCCTGGTCGCGGCCTACTTCGTCCATCTGCTGAGCGGGGTGACGGTCTCCAGCCTGTCGGTGGCCCACCTTTCAGAGCGGGGTGTGGCGGTCGGTATCGCGGCCGGTATGCTCAGCCTGGAGGGCCTGATGTCCACGGTCGCCCGCCTGGGCGGCGGCTTCATCGGCGACCGGATTGATCCCAAGTGGCTCCTGATGCTCGCCGTCGGGGTCCTGGGCGCCGGCTCCCTGGCCCTCAGCGTCGCCGACACCTACCTGCTGATGATCATCTATGCGGTGGGCACCGGCATCGGCTTTGGCCTGACGGCGCTGGCGGTGACCATCCTGCTGCTCAACTACTATGGGCGGAAGAACAACCTGGAGATCTTCTCCACGGTCTGCCTGGTCGGCGCCCTGTCGGCGCTCGGCCCCCTGATTGGCGGCTCCCTGCGCGATGCGCTCGGCAGCTTCACCCCGACCTTCCAGCTGTTCGGCGTCGTCGCCGCCGTGGTGTTCGTCGCCTCGCTCTTCATGCGCCCGCCGCAGATGAAGACCGAAGCGAACGCTCCGGCCGCCCCGGGCGCCGGCCTTGTCAACGATCCTGTCTGAGGCGTCCCCCATGTATCAGAAGCCTTCCTCCCATAAGGAATTCGGCGTCTTCCTGCCGGTCGCCAATGGCGGCTGGATCATCTCGGAGACCTCGCCGCCGCTGGACGACCTGTGGACCCAGAACCGGGCCGCAGCGGTCACCGCCGACGAGGTCGGCATGGACTTCGTCATGTCCATGGGCAAGTGGCGCGGCTTCGGCGGTACGACCGACCACTGGGGCGCGTCCCTGGAGTCGGTGACCATGATGGCCGGCATCGCCGAGGCGACCAAGAATGTGAAGATCTGGGCCACCGTCCACCCCATGCTGCAGAACCCGGCGGTGACGGCCAAGATGATCTCGACCCTCGACCACATCAGCGGCGGGCGGGCTGGCCTGAACATCGTGGCCGGCGCCTATCGCGCCGAGTTCGACCAGATGGGCATGTGGGACGACAGTCTCGACCACGAGGCGCGCTACGCCCTGACTGAGGAATGGACCGCCGTCATCAAGCGCCTCTGGAAGGAGGACAGCGTCGATCACGCGGGCAGGTTCTTCAACATGAAGGACGCCAAGTCGAACCCCAAACCCCTGTCGCGGCCCCGGCCGGACCTGATCTGCGCGGGCCAGTCGGACCGTGGCTTCCAGTTCTCGGTGCGCGAGGCCGACATCTGCTTCATCGGCGGTCGTACGGCCGAGGAGCGCCGCGACAACAGCCTGCGGGCCAAGAAGGTCGCAGCCGACCTGGGCAAGTCGATCAAGACCTACGCCATGTGCACCATCGTCCACGGCGAAACCGACGCCAAGGCCGAGGCCATGGTCGAGCACTACAAGACCGGCACCGACATGGGCGCCATCCTGGAGATGCTGCGCAGCTGGGGCGTGCCGGCTGACAAGCTGGACGTGGTGGCCAAGCAGCAGGGCGCCTTCATGACCCACACCGCCGTGGGCTCGCCGGCCACCTGCGCCGAGCAGGTCCAGGAGTTTGTGGAGTTCGCCCAGCTGGACGGCCTAATGCTGATCTTCCCCGACTATGTGGAGGGCCTGAAGATGTTCGGCGCCGAGATCCTGCCAGGCCTGCGTTCGGCCTTCGCATGAGCGCTCTGGCCTCGCCCTCGCCAGCCTCCGATGGGCTGGCGACCTGGATCACGCCGGCCCGCACCGCCCTGGTGATCATTGACATGCAGGTGGATTTCGCCGCGCCCGAGGGCCGTCTTGGCCAGTGGGGCGTCGATCTCTCCACCGTGCCGCCAGCCCTGGAAAAGGCGCAGGCCCTGGCGGCGGCGGCCCGGGCGGCGGGGGCCCCGGTGGTCTTTGTCGGCCTGTTCACGCGATCCGAAACCGACTCCGTCTCCTGGCGCGAGCGGATGCGCCGCCGGGGCGGCGATCCGGACTCCGATTCCGGCCTCTGCCGGGCCGGCGAGGTGGGGTCGGACTTCTATGGTCCCAAACCTCTGGCCGGCGATAAGGTGGTGGAGAAGGCCCGCTATTCCGGCTTCCACGACGCCCCGCTCGATGCGGTGCTGAAAGGTCTGGGGGTCGACACCCTGGTGGTGGCGGGCCTGACCACTGAGTGCTGTGTGGACTGCACGGTCCGCGACGCCTTCCATCTGGACTATCATGTCTTCATCGCCGCCGACGCCTGCGCCGCCTATGAGGCCGAGGTGCATGCCGCGTCGCTGAAGGCCCTGGAACTGAACTGCGCGATCCTGGTCGAGACCGACCAGGTGATCACCGCCTGGGAGGAGGCCGCGTAATGGCCGATGGATTTCAACTGCCCGGCGCCCAGGCGCCGTTCACGGTCTCCGAGGCCGACCGCGCCGCCATCGCCGCGGCGATCAGTGAGACCGAGATCGTCGAGCTGGCCCTGGAGCTGGGCAATATTCCGAGCCCCGCCGGCCACGAGTTCGCCGCCGGCGAGTTCGTCCACGACTGGATGAAGCGCGAGGGCTTCAGCCCCCGCCGGGTCGGCGCGACGCCCGAGCGCAACAACATCATCGGGACCTATGGCGGAGCAGGCGAGGGCAAGAACCTGCTGTTCACCGCCCACCTGGACACCGAGGCGCCGACCTGGAATCCCGACCTCGACGCCTACAAGTACCGGCCCGAGACCCTGGACAATCCGGAGTGGGAGAAGTGCTGGCTCGAGGACGGGGTCCTCTATGGCTATCCCATCGCCAATGACCGGGGGCCGATGAGCTGCTTCCTGATCGCGGCCAAGGCCCTGAAGACCGCCGGCTATGACCTGGCCGGCAAGCTCTATCTGACCGCCTGCCCCGGCGAGATCGGCCCTGAGCCCATCGAGGAGCACAGGGGCGTAGCCTATATGGGCAAGGATATTGGCGCCCATTACCTGTTCCACCACGGGGGCGTGGCGCCCGACTACGCCATCGCCGCCGAGGGCTGCGACTTTGGCCTGACCTGGGTCGGCTGCGGCTATGCCGTGTTCCGCTTCCGCCTGTGGGGGGAGGGGGTGTTCACCCCCCTGCTGACCCAGCCGGAGAAGTCGGGGGACCACCCCAATCCGATCTATCGCCTGGGCGCGCTGACCGACGCCATCCACCAGTGGAGCCGCCAGTACGAGACCGACAGCGCCTATGAGAGCGCCGGCGGCGTGGCCCTGCCAAAGGCGCAGATCGCCGCGGTGCGCGGGGGCATTCCCTACGCCTTCGGGGCCGGCACCGAGCTGGTGAACCTCTATCTGGAGGTGGGCTTGAACCCCCGCCAACGCATCGCCGATCTGCAGCACTCCCTGGAGCGCATGGTCCGCGCCGCAGGTCTGGGCGAGGTGGATATCGAGCCCGTCGTGGTCCGCCACGGCTTTGAGGCCGACGCCGCCGAGGTCGCCCCCCTGGTCGGCGCGGTGGACGCCGCTACCCGCCTGTCGCTGGGCCACCCGGTGCAGCGGGCCGCGCCGGTCTATTCCAGCATGTGGCGGGACCACAACGTCTTCAACATGCAGCGCATTCCGGCCATCACCACCGGCTTCAAGCGCTGGCGGCCGACCCCGAAGGACCTGACCGACAGCGCGCTGGTCTATGCGCTGACGGCGCTGGCGGTCTGTGGCCGGGCGGAGAGCGCCCAGGCCAAGAGCGGCCCGCCCCCCGTCTATGGCGACAACCCGTTCGGGAACGACTGATGGGTCAGGCGACAAACTTCGGCGACCTCGAGATCGGCGCCCCCTTCGAAGCGCCGGCCTGGCGCGCGGCCATGGGCGCCTTCGCCAGCGGCGTGGTCATCGTCACCACAGAGGACGAGGAGGGCCGGCCCGTGGGCACCACGGTCAGCGCCTTCTCTTCGGTCTCGCTGGATCCGCCCCTGCTGCTGGTCTGCCTGGACCACAAGAGCCGCACCCGGGCGGCCGTGCGTCGCTCAGGTCATTTCTGCATCAACATCCTGGCCGCCGGCCAAGGGGGGCTCGCCCGTCTGTTCGCCGGCCCCGGCGCCACTGACCGGTTCGCCGAGGTGGCGATCACGCCGGGCGTCCTGGGCGCGCCGCAGATCACCGGCGCCCTGGCCAGCATCGACTGTCGCCTGCACTCCCTGCACGCGGCCGGCGACCACGACATCCTGATCGGCCGGGGCCTGAACATTCAGGCCGCCGCCGGCGAGCCCCTCATCTACAGCCAGGGCCGGTTCCTGGGCCCAGAGGACTGAAGGTCAAAGACCATGGGATATGACGTTCTGGACGTGAAGCCGATGACCCGCCGGATCGGCGCCGAGGTGTTCGGGCTCGATCTTGGCAAGCCGCTGAGCAACCGGCAGACCGCCGAGCTGCGCGAGGCGCTGGCCAATCACCAGGTGCTGTTCTTCCGCGACCAGGAGATGGATCACGACGCCCACAAGGCGGTCGGCCGGCTGTTTGGCGAACTGGCCATCCACTCGGCCATCGCCGGCATCGAGGGCCATCCCGAGATCGTCGCCATCCACGCTGATGCCGACTCCAAGTTCGTGGCCGGCGAGAACTGGCATTCGGACCTGACCTGCGATCCGGCCCCGCCGCTGGGCTCTATCCTCTACATGCCGGTGGTGCCCGAGAGCGGCGGCGACACCGTCTTCGCCTCGATGTACGCGGCCTATGACACCCTGTCGGAGCGGATGAAGGCCTATCTGGAGGGGCTGCAGGCGGTCCACGACGCCAACCCCGTCTATCAGAAGCTCTTCCCGGATCTGGACCGGAAGTACAACCGCTCGGTCCATCCGGTGATCCGCACCCATCCGGTGACGGGCAAGAAGCTGATCTTCGTCAACCCGTCCTACACCACCCACATCGAGGGCATGCCCGAGGACGAGAGCGCGGCCATCCTTAACTTCCTCTACGTCCACTGCATGAACCCCAACTACCAGGTCCGCTTCCGCTGGCAGGCCAATTCGGTGGCCTTCTGGGACAACCGCTGCACCTGGCACCAGGCCATCTGGGACTACTTCCCGGATACGCGCTCAGGGTTCCGGGTGACGGTGGCGGGGGATAAGCCGTTTTAAGGGAGTGCGGTGTTGTCGGACGGAATTCGCCTTAGACCTCGTTGAGGCGGCGTGACCGAAGCTCTACGCCCAGACGTGCCGCCGAGTAGCTGAGCAACACTGCTGCGCGAACGAGGAAGTGAGCATGAACCTCAGGTTCATCCTAATCTGCGGGGTGCTATCAGCCTGCTCAGTGCCTGAATCAGGCGTGAGCCAGCATCCGGTAGAGCCGGCCGGCGTGCCGGTAACGCTGATGACTACGTGGCTGGTTCCCGATCAGCCACCCCACGTTGCGCAGACTGAATTCCCCAGTGCTGCCGAGTGCGAGGCCGCACGGGAAGTAGTGCTGGCGGAGGGGAAATCTCTGCGCGAGCACCTCACCGAACAGAACGCCTCTGATAAGGCAGCTGTGCTTAGCGAGCTTCGAGATGCGGGTTGTGGACTCGGTTGCAGGCCAGGCCCGGCGCATCTCAAACGAATGGCCGGCCAACCTCTGCCTTCGGTTAGCGCGAGTTGCCTTGCTGGTGGAGAAGTGCCGCGCTGAGGCCTCCGCCTATCGGCTCCCGGGATCTCGTACCGTTGATCAGGGGGGTAGTGATTCCGCTTCCCAGTCCCTGCCGGCATAGAATACCCGCAGGATCGTGACCTGCTCGCCGACGACGAACGCGATGGTCACGCGCCGTTCGAAGCCGATCATGCGAAGGCCTGGCCGAATGTCGTCTCGCCGCGTGCCGCGTTCGGCTGCGGTTTCGAAGCCGGCGATGAACCGCTCGATCCGGCCGATGTAGGCCATCGCGGTCTCGGGTGAGGCCTCGCTGGCGATCCAGTCGTATAGCGCAAGAAGGTCGTCTTTTGCTTCCGGGCTGAAGACGATGGTGCGGCGGATCACTTGCGATCCTTCGACCGTTCCTGGTGCCGCGCGTGGATGTCGGAGAAGACCGACGCCGACGATACGGCGCGACCTGGATCATCTCGCATGGCGTCGTAGGTGGGGGCGACCTCATCGCGGAGCCAGCGGCTGATGGCTTCGTCGCGTTCCTTCAGGGCGCGCAGGCCAGCGCGGACAACCTCGCTGGCCGAGGCGTAGTCGCCTGAGCTCACCTTGGCGTCGATGAATTCAGCTTGGTCCCGGGGCAGGCTTACGGTTCTCTTCTCGATCATGGGCTGCGCCTTCTGCTCTGATAGAAGGCTAGCATGCGGTGTGATTTATTCATACCGATTGCCCGGGCGTCACAGGCCAGAGGGCTTCACATGCGGTCAGATCTCCTTGAGCGCTATGACGCTGAGATGCGGCGGGAGCCGCCGTCGAGCCAGGGACTGGTGGCGACCCGAGTCGGGGGGCGGGTGCGGTTGAGCGGACCCTACAACTGCATCGTCTATTCTGATCTTTCGACGGCCGATGCGGAGGCGCAGGTGGCCGCTGAGGTCGCCCATCTGACGGCCACGGGCGGACAGCTGGAGTGGAAGGTTCACGGTCATGACAGGCCGGGTGACCTGCCGCTCATCCTGGCGCGTCACGGCTTTACGCCAGAGCCGATGGAGACCCTGCTGGTCCGGGCCATCGATGAGACCCTGTTGCAGCCGGCGTTGGAGCGGGACCTGTCGATCAGGCAGGTGGCGACGGCCGCCGATGTCGATGATTTCCTGAAAGCCGTCGAGGCCGCCTTCGGCCACCCCTTCCGCTATGATCCAGGCCAGCTTCTCGCGGGGATCAGCGGAGGCGAGGTCTCGGTGCATGTGGCCTATGCCGAGGGCGTACCGATCGCGGCCGGGCGCCTGGAGATGCCGGCAGGGCGCAGCTTCGCGGGCCTCTATACCGGCGGCGTCGCCCCGGCGCACAGGGGACGCGGCCTCTATCGCGCCCTGGTGCAGAGCCGGGCGCGGGAGGCGGCGGGGCGGGGGTACGAATACCTGATCACCGAGGCGCTGGAGACCAGCCGACCGATCCTGCAGAACCTCGGCTTTACGCCGCTGACCACGGTCCAGGGCTGGGTTCTCACCGCGGATGGCGCAGAGGGCTGAGCGCCGACGGGCTCCCCGTCACGCCTCGGGGAAGCTGATGCTGGTCGAGACGCCGGCCCAGTCGCCGATCTCGGTGGTCATCGCGCCCATCTTGCGCATGGCGTAGTGCAGGGCGTCCGCGCCCAGCAGCAGATGCAGGGGCGCGTCCTTTGCCCCGGCGATCTTCAGGATGGCGGCGGCGGCGCGGGCCGGGTCGCCGCTTTCCTGGCCGGCGTGTTCGGCCAGCAGCTTGGGCGCCCTGTGGGCGGTCTCGGCATAGTCGTCGATCACCTGGGCGGCGCGTATCAGCGAGCGGCCGGCATAGTCGGTGCGCATGCCGCCGGGCGCCACATTGGTCACCTGGATATTGAGGTGCGCCACCTCCTGGGCCAGGGCCTCGCCCAGGCCTTCCAGGGCGAACTTGCTGGCGCAGTAGACGCCCGTCCCCGACCAGGCGGCCAGGCCGCTGACCGAGGTGATGTTGATCACATGGCCTGAGCGGCGGGCGCGCATACCCGGCAGGGCGGCGCGCAGAACGGCCAGGGGGCCGATCAGATTGGCCTCGAATTGAGCGCGGGCCTCATCGAGGCTGGTCTCTTCCACCGCGCCGGTCAGGCCATAGCCGGCATTGTTGACCAGGATGTCGATCCCGCCGGCCAGGGCCTCGGCGCCCGCGACGGCGGCCTGGACGGCGGCCTCATCGGTGACGTCAGCGACGAACCCCTGGGCGTTTGCATGGAGCGCTGCGAAGGCCGCCAGATCAGCGGGCTTGCGGACCGTGCCAGCGACGATATCGCCAGCCTCAAGGGCGGCCAGCGCCAGGGCGCGGCCGAGGCCGCCGCTGACGCCGGTGATGAACCAGGTGCGCGTCATGTCAGTAGGGCGCGTCGCCCTTGGCCCACAGGCGATGCATGGTCCGGAAATACTTGGTGTCGTCGTAGAGGGTGCCGGTGTGCAGGGTGCAGCGGTTATCCCACATCAGCACGTCGCCGACCTGCCACTTGTGGCGGAAGACGAAGGGGTCGCTGGTCATGAATTCCACCAGCTCGTCCACCAGCTCCAGGCCCTTGGGGTTCTCCATCCCCACCACCTCGGTCACCGTGCCCGTGGAGGGCCACAGCGCCTTGCGGCCATCGGCCGGGTGGGTGCGGATCAGGGGATGCTCGACATCGGGATTGTCGCGCTTGAGCTCGTCCGACAGCTCCTGGCGGCCGAATTCCCGGGTGGCCATGAAGTGCTGGTAGGAGTGGTGCAGGCGGAGACCGTCCAGTTCTTTCTGGCGCTCAGGGCTGAGCGCGTTCCAGGCCGCGCAGCCATCGGCCAGCAAGGTGTCGGAGCCCTCGGCCGGCACCTCCACCGCATAGAGCATGGTGCACATCACCGGCTGCGCCTTGTAGGAATAGTCGGTGTGCCAGCCGACCCCGTCATTGTGGGCGCCGATGGGTTTGCCATCCACCTCGCGGTTGGACAGGACGAAGACCTTGGGCTGGCCGGGCAGGGTGAACTGCTTCTGAGTGTGGTCCTCGGGCTCGCCGAACAGGGCCACGAAATCCACCAGCTGGGCCGGCGTCATGTCCTGGCCGCGCAGCAGTATGGCGCCGTGCCGATGGAAGGTGTCGACCACGCCGGCCAGGGTCTCGCCATCGGCGCGGGCGAGGTCCACGTCCAGGATCTCGGCGCCGAAACCGGGCTTCAGCTCTTGGGTCTTCAGTTGGACGGCGGTGGTCATCGGCGCAGGCTCCGGCTGTGTGACGACGACCTTAGCCGCAGGGCCGGGCGCAGGTCTTGTCCATCCGCGCACATTTGCTTGCCAGCGCCCGAGCGGGGGGTCGGCCGGCTGATCAGCCCCTGATCACCGCCGCCTGCAAATGGGGCGTTCGGGGGATTTGGCCGCTGGCTGGCCAAGTTGTCGTGCGCGCTGGTGCAAGACCGCCCCCACCGTGGCGCCTACCGTCAAGGCCTCGACCGAACCGGAAGCCGAGGGTCCACAGCATGAGCGCGCACCTCTTGAACGACGCCTTTTTCGACGGGCTTTCCACCTCCATGGAGGGGTTTGAGACCGCCGAGACCCTGCCGCCGGCCTGCTATGTGGACGCCGGATTCTACGAGTTCGAGAAGGAGGCGGTGTTCAACCACGAGTGGCTCTGCGTCGGGCGCGAGTCCTGGGTGAAGACGGCCGGCGACTACTTCACCACCACGATCATCGGCGAGCCCGTCATCGTGGCCCGCACCCGCAAGAACGAACTGGTGGCCATGAGCTCGGTCTGCCAGCACCGGGCCATGCTGGTGGCCGAGGGGCACGGTAATACCCGCGGCTTCGTCTGCCCCTATCACCACTGGACCTATGGCCTGGACGGCAAGCTGGTGAACGCCCCGGCCATGGAGCAGACCTGCGGCTTCGACAAGAAGAAGATCGCCCTGCCGAGGTTCAAGGTCGAGGTGTGGCTGGGCTTCGTGTTCATCAATTTCGACCTGGACGCCGCGCCCTTGGGACCGCGCCTGACCGAGATCGAGAGCGCGCTGGCCGGCTACGATCTGGCCAACGCCGAGGGGCCGCGCCCCGATCCGGCCGCCAAGCTCCCCTGGAACTGGAAGGTGATGTTCGAGAACAATAACGACGGCTATCACGCCAGCCGTCTGCACCAGGGGCCGCTGCACGACTTCGTACCCAGCGCCCAGTCGGTGTTCCCCGAGCCGCCCCACGGCGCGGCGGGCTATCTGCGCTTCAACGGCACCCTGCATGCCGACGCCAGCTTCAACGTGACGCAAAAGGCCCTGCTGCCGGTCTTCCCCAAGCTGACCGAGGTCGACCGCAACCGGATGACCTTTGCGAACATCCCGCCGACGCTTTCGCTCGTCGTCACCAGCGACATGGTCATCTATCTGATCGTCCGCGCCGACGGGGCCGAGACCCACGAGATGGACACCGGCCTGCTGTTTGCGCCCGGCGCCATGGAAGACCCGGCCTTCGAGCACAAGCTGGCCATGAACATGGCCGCGGCCGGATCCATCATCGCCCAGGACCTGCATGTGGACGGCCTGGTCCAGGCGGGCCTGCGCTCGCGCTTCGCCATCCGTGGCCGCTATTCTTGGCAGGAGGGGGCCCAGATCGCCTTCAACCGCTGGCTGACGCCGCGCTATCAGGGGACCTGGAAGGCGATGCAGGCCGACGTCGGCGCAAAGGCGCCCGTCGCCGCGCCGGCCCGGGTTCCGGCATGAGCGGGCCGGCTGAACGCCTGCCGGTGGTCTTCTTCGGTCACGGCAGCCCGATGATCGCCATCGAGACCAACGACACCACCGCGGCCTGGGGCGCCATTGGGGCGTCAATCGGCAAGCCCCGGGCCATTCTCTGCATCTCGGCCCACTGGCTGACCCGCGGCGTCGGCGTGACCGCCATGGCCCAGCCGCGAACCATCCACGACTTCGGCGCTTCCTTCCCTCAGGCCCTGTTCAACGTGCAGTACCCAGCGCCCGGCGATCCGGCCCTGGCGCGGCGCGTGGCCGAACTGCTGGCGCCGCTGCCGGTGAGCCAGGACGAGGGCTGGGGCCTGGACCATGGGACCTGGTCGGTGCTGTCCAAGGCCTATCCCAAGGCCGATGTGCCGGTGGTGCAGCTGTCGATGGACGCCAGCAAGCCGCCGGCCTGGCACTATGAGATGGGCGCCAAGCTCAGCCCCCTGCGAGATGAGGGCGTGCTGATCGTCGCCACCGGCAACATCGTCCACAACCTGCCGGCCATGGACTGGGGCGCCCGCCACCGTCCAGCCTTTGACTGGGCCGAGGCCTTCAACGCCCACATCAAGGACGCCATCGCCGCCGACGATCCCCAGAAGGCGGTGGCCTATGAGGCGTTCGGCGAGGCGGCCAGTCGGTCGGTCCCGACGCCGGACCACTACTGGCCGCTGCTCTATGCGCTTGGCGCCCGGATGCCCGGCGACCGGGCGGTCTTTGGCCCCGACCATATCGAGCATGGCTCGCTCAGCATGACCACGGTGATGCTCGACAGCCGCCCGGCCGCCCAGGCCGCCTGAACCCACGCCATTCCAAGGACGCCCCATGGCCTTCATCTGCGAGCCGACCGAGACCCGGGCCGACACCTTGCCGGGCGCCCTGCACACCCTGAACGCCACGTCCAAGACCGTGCACTGGGGCTATTTCGATCCCGCCCGGGGCCCGGCTCTGCGGATCAGGAGCGGCGACCTGGTGCAGGCCGAGGCCATCACCCACCACGCCGGCGATGATCCCGAGCTGATGATGGACGAGGCAGTCACCGCCATCTTCCGCGAGATCCCCGAGGCCGACCGCAATCCCGGCGTCCACATCATGACCGGCCCGATCCATGTCGAGGGCGCCCAGCCCGGCGACATGCTGGAGGTGCGTTATCTGCGCATGGTCCCGCGCTGCAACTATGGCTCCAACCTCGCAGCCAACTGGGGCCATCTCTATGATGAGTTCGACCAGAAGGAGCGGGTGACCATCTATGAACTGGACGCTAACGCCCAGACCGCCAGCGCGCTGTATGCCTACGACTTCCCCGGCAAGTATCTGACGCCCGGGACCATCACCCACTGCCCGGTCTGTGATCGCCAAGGGGCGCTGCCTGGCGTGAGGGTGCCGGTGCGGCCCCACCTCGGCACCGCCGGCGTCGCGCCGAACGTCAACGGCCGGGTCAGCACCATTCCGCCGGGGCTTCATGGCGGCAATATCGACAACTGGCGCATCGGCGCGGGCGCGACCATGTACTACCCGGTGCAGGTCGACGGGGCCCTGTTCTCCATCGGCGATCCGCATGTGAGCCAGGGCGACGGCGAGATCAGCGGCACGGCCATCGAGGCCTCGCTGAACGTGCTGATGCAGATCGTCCTGCGCAAGGACTTCACCTTCCCATCGCCGCTGCTGGAGACGCCAAACTGGTGGATTGTCCATGGCTTCGACCCCGATCTTAACCGGGCGATGAAGAACGCCTCCCTGGACATGCTGGGCCTGCTGACCGAGCAGCAGGGCCTGTCGCGCAACGACGCCTATTCCCTGATGAGCGTGGCCGCCGACTTCTCCATCACCCAGGTGGTGGACGGGACCCAGGGCATCCATGTGCGCATCCCCCGGGGCATCTTCCCGGCCAAGGGATCGGTGAAGGCCCCCGCCTGACAAGAGACGAGCCGTTGAAGGCCTGGCAGTTCACCACCGACACCTATCTCAAGCCTGAGCGCCGGGACGCCTGGCGCGAGGCCATGGAGCGGCTGCGCCTGCCCGTCGGCGACCTGCCGGCCGAGGGGGCCTTCCATGCTCAGGTCTCCAGCCTGACCTCGCCCATGGGGGTGGAGTTCGCGGTGGTGGCCTCGACGCCGCAGGAGATCTCCGGGCGCAATCCCCACCAGCCCGCCGCCATCTGGATGGCGGTCCTGCTTGAGGGGGAGTCGACCCTGCTGGACGGCGACCGCGAAATCCCCATGGCGCCGGGCGACATCGTCTATGGCCCGACGGGGCAGACGGCCGGCCTGCGCCTGGAGAGCCGGTTTCGCCTGCTGTTCATCACCGCGCCGCGGGTGGCTCTGGATCACCGGCTGCTGGCGCCCTCGGCCCTGCGCCTCGGACATCTGGCGACTGTCGCGGGCATAAATCATGTTTTTTCAGGACTGTTACGAGCTACGGCTGATGCGCTGGATGACCTGACGAGCGACCAGCTCCGCCCGGTCGAACTGGCGCTGACCGAGTTCCTGGTCGCCTGCCTGGCCCAGGACGGGGGGCCGGCTGCGCGGGGCGGCGCCGAGGGGGCCCGTGCGGTCCAGATGCACAGGGTCCGCCAGACCATCGAGGTTCTGCTGGCCGAGCCCGAGCTCACCCTGCGCCGGGTGGCTGATGAGGACGGTGTCTCGCCCCGCTACCTGCAGAAACTGTTCGCCGGGCAGGGGCAGAGCTTCACCGGTTATGTGCGCGGCCGGCGGTTGGAGCGCTGCCGGGCTGACCTCGCCAGCCCCGCCTGCGCCCAGCTCTCGATCTCGGAGATTTGCTTTCGCTGGGGCTTCAACGGCTCGGCCCATTTCAGCCGGGCCTTCCGCAGCGCCTATGGCCAGTCGCCCCGGGAATACCGCCGCGCAGCCCTCGGCGAAGAGGCCTAGGCGCCCGCCATCAGCGCCTCGACCTCGGCGGCCAGGGGCATGGAGGCCGCCGCGCCGGCCCGTGTGACCGAGAGCGCCGCGGCGGCGTTGGCGAAGGCCATGGCGTCGGGCAGGGTGAGGCCGCGACTTAGGCCAGCGGCGAGGGCTCCGCAGAAGCAGTCGCCCGCGCCGGTCGTGTCCACCGCCCGCTGTCGTAGGCCGGGGACCTGGAAGGCCTCGTCCCCCCGCACCGCCACGGCGCCGGCTGCGCCCAGAGTGGCCAGCACCGTCTGACCTGGCCGGGCCAGGACCTGCGCTGCAGCGAGGGCGGCGGAAGCGTCGGCAGGTTCGGCGTCCAGGCCTGCAAAGCTCGCCAGCTCGGTCTCGTTGAGGATCAGGAGGTCGGCCAGGGCCAGCAGGGCCGCGCCCTCTGAGAGAGCAGGCGCGGTGTTGAGGATCTTGATCGCGCCGGCCGCGTCCGGCCGCCTGAAGATCGCCTCAATGGCCTCCAATGTCGCCTCGAACTGGGTCAGGATCACCTTTGCGCCGGCGAGATCAGCGCTCAGCGCGGCCTGCGCGCCATAGAGGGCGTTGGCCCCGGCGGCGACCACGATCATGTTCCGGGCGGCGTCATCGACGGTGATGAAGGCCTGACCGGTCGGGGCGCCGGCCTCGCGCCGCACGCCACCCACATTCACGCCCGCGCCCACAAGAAAATCGAGCATGAAGTCGCCGGCGCTATCCTGGCCGACGGCGCCCAGCAGGCGCGTCTCTGCACCCAGGCAGGCGGCGGCGACGGCCTGGTTGGCGCCCTTGCCGCCGGGAAATTGGATCAGGCTCCGGCTGGCGACGGTCTCGCCGGGGCGGGGCAGATCCGCCACCCGCGCCACATGGTCCAGGTTGACGCCGCCCAGGACGCAGACGCTCATGGGACGACTCCTCGCCAATGACTCCAGCGTCAGGACCTAGGACATTTGCCCTGAAATGTCAGGGCCCCGCGCGGTGTCAGATCGCCTTGGCGTGGCGTTGTGCGTCTGGCGCGAGATGAGCGTCGAACAGGGCGCAGATGGAGCGCACCAGCATCCGTCCCCGGGGCGTCACGCTCAGCATCTGACCGTCCCAGGTCGCCAGGCCGTCCTGCTGAAAATCGTGCAGCCGGACGATGGAGTCCTGCAGGTCAGCGATGGTGCGGCCGTGGCGTTCGCAGGCCGCGGCCAGATCAACGGCGAAGTCGCACATCAGGCGCTCAATGATATCAGCGCGGAAGCGGTCCTCGTCAGTGACCGCCACGCCCCGGGCGATGGGCAGCTTCCCGTCGGCCACGGCGTGACGCCAGCCAAGTTCCTGGGTGATGTTCTGCACATAGCCCCCCGGCGTCGTGCCGATGGCCGAGGCGCCGAGCCCCAGCAGCGTACCGGCCGCGTCGGTGGTGTAGCCCTGGAAGTTGCGATGCAGGGTCCCATTGGCGGCGGCCTTGGCCAGGGCGTCCTGCGGCAGGGCGAAGTGATCCAGGCCGATCTGGACATAGCCCTCGGCCTTCAGCCGTTCAGCGGCGGCCTGGCTCTGTTCCAGCCGTTCGGCGGGGCCGGGCAGGGCGGCTTCATCGATCAGCTGCTGGTGGGTCTTCATCCAGGGCACGTGGGCGTAGCCGAACAGGGCCAGCCGCTCCGGGCGCAGGGTCAGGACCGAGTCCAGGGTGGCCAGGGTGTTACGGGTGGTCTGGTGGGGCAGGCCATACATCAGGTCGAGATTGATGGAGCCGACACCGGCCTGACGAAGATCGTTCACGCATTCGGCGATATCCTCGAACTTCTCCTGGCGATTGACCGCGTTCTGGACCTCCGGGGCCAGGTTCTGCACCCCGAGGCTGGCCCGCGACAGGCCGTGATAGGCCGCAGCCCGGATCCAGTCGCGCGACAGGACCGCAGGGTCCAGTTCGGCGGCGATCTCGGCGTCGGGGGCCAGGTTGAAGACGTGGCGCAGGCCGCCGAAGATGGTGGCCAGTTCCTCGACGCTGAGCATGTTGGGGGTGCCGCCGCCCAGGTGGATGTCGCCCACGGCCATCTTGCCGGGCAGGGCCTGCTCCAGGATCGAGAGCTCGCTCATCAGCAGGGCGACATAGTCGCGCACGGGCTCGTGGCGGCTGACCGCCCGGGTGTTGCAGCCGCAGTACCAGCAGAGGCGGGCGCAGAACGGGATGTGCAGATAGACCGAAACCGGCGTGGTCACCGGCAGGGCCGCCAACCACTCACGATAAGTGGCTTCGTTCACCTCGGGGGTGAACTGCACCGCCGTCGGATAGCTGGTGTAGCGGGGCGCGCGACCATCGTACTTGGCGATGAGGTGTGCATCGGCGGGGGCGTGGGGGTTGTAGAGCACGGTCATGAACCATCTTCTCCAAGGGGTCGGCGCCTCGCCCTGACCCAGATCAAAGCCCAATACCGACGCTGAGCAGACTTGAACCGGCCAGCCCCAGGGCGCTGGTCAAAAAGCAACTGCCGGCGCAGCGAGACCAGCTCCGTCTGGGGCGGAGCCGGGCGCTGCGCCGGCGGCGCTGAAGCAGGACCTCGACCGCGACGGGGTGGATGCGGGGCGAGATCCGGTCTCGACAGGTCCGGGCGCGGGCCTGGGCAAGCCCACGCTCGATGGCCTATTCGGCGAGACGTTCCAACGCATCCCAGCGGGTCACGCGGAAGCGCCGGCAGCCGTCGAATTCGACGACCGAGGCGCCCTGAAGCTGGGTCAGCATCCGCGAGACGGTTTCAATGGTCAGGCCCAGATAGTCGGCCATGTCCTGGCGCCCCATGGGCAGGGCGATCTGCTGGGAGCGATCGCGCTGGGCCAGGTCCATCAGGAAAGAGGCGACCTTCTCGCAGGCGGTCTTGCGGCCCAGCACCAGCAGGTGCTCCTGGGTGCGCTCCAGTTCGCGGCGGGTGGCCTGCCAGAGCGCGCGATCCAGATCTTCGTCGCCGGCGAAAGTCTTTACCGCCGAACGTTTCACCACCAACAGGGTGCAGTCGCACAGGGCCTCGGCCGAGAAACGATGCAGCTCACCGGTTTCCAGGCCGACCAGGTCGCCAGCGTAGTAGAAGCTGCCCACCTGGCGTCGGCCGTCGCTCAGCAGGCGGGTGGTCCGCACCGCGCCGGACACGACGATGTAGAGCAGGTCGGCCTCTTCATCCTGGCAGAAGATTTCCTCGTCCTTGGCGAAGTTCATGCGCAGCCCAAGACGCTCCATCACCTGAGCGATGGCGGGGGTGGCGAGGGGGGCGTCGGAGGCGTAGGCGAGGGTCATGGCGGAGGTCCTTGAGCCGATGACCTCATCCTGGCGCGCGCCGCCCTGCGCTGACATTCAGGTCCGCTACCTAAGTAGTTTCCCGGAAGTGCGGCGCCTGGAATCTGTGGCGCCTCGCAGCGTCGGCGTCCTTGACGCTCGTCAAGGCGCCGGCCCGGATCACAGCCCAAGACTGTCGAGCCTGGAGAGCTCCCCATGACGGCCGCCCGAATCGCCCCCCGCAAGATCCTGCTGATTAACGGCCATCCCGATCCCCATCCGGACCGGCTGTGTTCGGCCTTGGCCAGCGCCTATGCCGAAGGGGCGCAAGCTGCGGGCCATCACGTCAGGCGGATCGAAGTCGGCGGGCTGGCGTTGCCGCCCATCACCTCCCAGGCCGCCTTCATGGCCCCCTCAAGCCCTGAGGTCGCCGAACTCCAGGCGGCCGTGCGGGAGGCCGATCATCTGGTGCTGATCTACCCGCTTTGGCTGGGGGCGCCCCCAGCCGTGCTCAAGGCCTTCCTCGAACAGGTGTTCCGCTATGGCCTGGCCCTGGCGGCGCCGGGGGAGGCCAAGGGGGTCAAGGGCCTGCTCGCTGGCCGCTCCGCCCGGGTTGTGGTGACCATGGGCATGCCGGGCTTCATCTTCCGCCTGGTCTTCTTCGCTCACGGCCTGAAGTGCGTCAGCCGGGGGCTGCTGTGGGTGTCGGGATACCGGCCGGTGCGAGAGATGGCCCTTGGTCCCGTCGAATCGCCCGATCCGGCCCGCCGACTGCGTTGGATTGCACGCCTGCGCAGCCTAGGCGCAGAGGCTGCATGAACGACTGCGCCTCCTCAGAGGGGCAGCATCTGGTGGATGTGGCCGAGCAGTAGATCTCCGAGAAGGGGTTTCTCGACCACCTGAGCCTGAAGGCGTGCGGCCCGGGCGCGGACCTCCGGCGTGGGGTTGCTGGTGATCAGTATGGCGGGCAACGCCACGGCGCGGTCGCGGAGAACCTGCAGCACATCCAGCCCTGACATGCCGCTCAGGCGATAGTCCAGCACCAGACAGGCCCGATCCTCCGGCAAGACCTGCCTCATGAGGTCTTCTCCAGTGGCGGAGGATTTCACGCGATAACCTTCGATCTCGAGGGAGAAGGTCAGCGCCCGTCTCAGAGCCGCATCGTCGTCTAGCAGGACGACCATAGGCGCAGGACGTATGACGGTCATGGTCTCAGCAAGCATTGGCCACGGGCTCAGGGAGCGGAACGCCAAATCTAGGGGCGGGGGGGCGCCCGTCCTTGATCCAACGCAAAGGTCAGCCGCGGGCGCCCAGCCCGAGCGAGATTTCCTGCTGCGCCATGCCCTAGGGTCTGATCAACAGCACCATGCGGATCAGCTCCGAGAGGCCCCGAGCGCCGGTCTTCGACATGACGTTGGCCCTGTAGACCTCCACCGTTCTGGGGCTGATACCCAGTTCGTGGGCGATCACCTTGTTCAGCTTGCCCTCGACAACGCCCTCAAGAACCTCGTGCTCCCGGGGGGAGAGACTGTCGAGAACGGCGCGAACCCGCTCGCGTTCGGGGTCCTCGGCGATGGTCGGGCTCTGCGCTGTGCGGATCGCCGCCAGGAGTCGGTCCTCCTCGAATGGCTTCTCCAGAAAGTCGACCACCCCGGCCTTCATGGCCTCTACCGCCAGGGGCACGTCACCGTGACCTGTGATCATGATCACAGGATAGGCGCATCCGCGGGACTTCAGCCGCCGCACCAGCTCCAGCCCTGACATCTCAGGCATACGGATGTCCGTAACGATCACGCCAGCGGGCGCCGCATCCAGCGCCTCGAGGAACCGCGGGGCTGAGTCGTAGGTGCGGGCGACGAGTCCGGCCGTGTCCAGGAGGAAGGCGAGGGATTCGCGCATCGCCTCGTCATCGTCGATCACATGAACAACAGATTCAGTCATCGGACTCCAAATCCTCACGCCTCACCCCGCGAAGGGTGAAGCGAAAAATCGTGCCGCCCCCCGGATTAGGCTCGGCCCAGATCCGTCCCCCGTGCGCTTCGACGATCGTCCGCGAGATCGAAAGGCCAACACCCATACCTTGGGGCTTGGTGGTCACGAAAGGCTGGAAGAGCTGATCGATCATCTGCGGGGCGATCCCTGGACCTGAATCGGCGACGGTCACCTCAACCATATCCTCGGCGGCGGGCTGGGTCGCGACGGTCAGTTCCCGGCGCGTCGAGGTCTCCATGGCGTCAATGGCGTTGCGCATGAGGTTCAGCAGCACCTGCTGGATCTGGACCTTGTCGGCCAGAACCAGGCCCAGCTGGTGATCGAGCTGGAACTGCAGGCGCACCCCCCGCTCCTTGGCGCCGATCATGGCCAGGGCCCCGGCTTCCTCCAGAAGCTGCGGCAGATTTTCGATGCGTCGGTCAGATTCGCCCTTGGACACGAAGTCCCGCAGGCGCCGGATGATATGGCCTGCCCGCAGCGCCTGTTCGGTGGCGCTGGACAGGGCGCCCTTGATCTTGTCGCGGTCCAGTTGCGGCGCGTCCAACAGTCGCTCGGAGCCCTTCACATAGTTGGCGATGGCCGACAGGGGCTGGTTCAGCTCATGGGCCAGGGCGGAGGCCATTTCGCCGAGCGCAGTCAGCCTGGAGACGTGAACCAGCTCCGACTGCAGATCCTGCACCCGGCGCTCGGTGCTCTGGCGCTCGGTCAAGTCGCGGACAAAGCCGGTGAAGAACCGATTGCCCATCGTCTCCATCTCGCCGACGGCCAGTTCCATGGGAAAGGTGGAGCCGTCCTTTCGTGCGCCCACCACGACCCGGCCAATACCGATAATCCGCCGCTCGCCGGTCTGCATGTAGCGCAGCAGATAGCCGTCGTGCTGCTCCCGGTAGGGACTGGGCATCAGGGCCGAGACATTGCGGCCCACAGCTTCGTCCGCGCGCAGGCCAAACAGTCGTTCTGCGGTCGCGCTGAACGAGCGCATCACCCCAAGGTCGTCGATGACGATCATCGCGTCGGGAACAGTCTCCAGAATGGACCGGAGCCTGGCCTCGCTCTCGGCCAGGTGCAGGATGGCCTGTGCGCCCTCGGTGGTGCGCCGCTGCAGGTGGCTGCCGGCGATAGCGATCGCGACGCCGCTGATGACGAACAGCAGACTGTCGACCTGGTTGGCCATGCCGGTAAACGCGGCATGTCCGCCGAGCGCCCACGCACACCCCATGCCGGCGAAGGTCGCCAGCAGGGCCGGGCCTGCGCCCCCCATGAGCCCGCCTATGACGGCGGCTGGCAGGAAGACCAGATAAACGGTCCGTTCCCCCACCAGAGGCAGGATCGCGACAAAAAGGGCCGCCGATAGGGCGGTAGCCCCCACCGCCCACAGGTATCCGGTCCAGGCGGGTCGCCGAGTTGCGACGTTGTGCCAAGTGAGCCAGTGCATGGAGAGATGCGGTAGAAGGGGTCGCCGCGCTTGGCAAGCACGGCGGACCAACCGCGCGGGCGGTGGCGGAAGAGGCGACTGAGATGGACGAGGTCAGATGGGCGCCCTTTCTCGTGGCCGCAGTGCTGATCGAGCTCACCCCCGGCCCCAACATGGGCTACCTCGCCCTGGCCAGCGCGCGACGGGGTTGGGCCGCCGGTCTGTTGACCGTCGCGGGCGTGACCTTGGGACTGACGGTCCACATGGTGGCCGCCGCGGCAGGGCTGTCGCAATTGGCTGCCGCCCAGCCCCTGTTGTACGAGGGGCTCCGCTGGACAGGCGTCTTCTACCTGCTTTGGCTAGCCTGGGAAGGCTGGCGCGACCGTGCGGCGTCTTCGACCTTGGAAGACAAGTCGGTCGGGGATTGGCGGGACGTGCGCCGGGGTTTCATCACCAACCTGCTGAATCCGAAGGCGCTGATCTTCTATGTGGCGGTGTTGCCAAGCTTCGCGCCCCCTGGCGCGGAGAGCCCGTTGCGGGTCTTCCTGCTGCTGGGTTCGATCCACCTCACCGTCTCGATAGTGATCCACATCGCGATCGTGGCCCTGGGCGCCCGCGCCTATGACTGGGTGGCCCGGACCGACCGGGCGCCCCAGATCCAGGGCGCCTTCGCCCTAGGTCTGGTGGCGGTGGCGGCCTGGGTGGCCTGGAGCACCCGGGGGGGCTAGCGCTTGCCGCCGTTCGACCAGAGGCTGAACCCAAACAGGGTGACGGCGAAGGCGCCGAAGGTGGCCAGGACCAAGCCCAGGTAAAGGTCGTGAAAACTCATGGTTTGCTCCTCTCGAATGCAGGAAAGGATTCCGTCCGGCCGCTCAGGCGAAAATTCCGGTTTGACGCCTAGGTAGGACTACGGAGGCGGCAGGATCTGGACCCATCAGCTAGGATGCCCCGCCACCCATGGGAGACTTGCAATGCGCGAAGCCTTGATCGTTCTGTGCCTCGCCGGCGCCCTGGCCTCCTGCGCGACCCCAGCCGCGCCTCCGCCGCAGACCTTGAGTCCCGCCGCCGAGCGCGGCCTGCAATTCGTCGCCCGATCTTGCGCGGGATGCCACGCCGTGGGCTATGGGGGGCATAGCGCCAATGCGGTGGCGCCGGGCTTCGCCAGCGTGCGGATGCGCCATACCGCCATCGGGTTGGAGCGGTCGCTGGCGCAGATCGCCCGGGAAGGCCATGGCGAGATGCCGCCGATCTATATGACGTCGGCCGAGATGCAGGACATCGTGGCCTATATTGAATCCCTGGAGCCCGTCGCGGAGGCCCCTTCGCCCGGCGCCGTGATCAACAGGGCGGCGCTTTAGAGAATTCGCCGGCTCCAGTCGCCGTAGCGCGCCCGCACTGGGCCCCGCCGAACCGACAGCGCGATGAGGGCGAGCCCCGCGGCCATGGCGGCGGCGGTGTGCAAGGTGGAGCTTTCGAATGTCAGGGCGCTGACCAGCAGCGCGGCGCCCAGCAGGGGCAAGGCCAGGCGAGCCGTGCGGGTCACCTCTGCTGCAGCAATAGCCACCACGGTCAACACGAGCGCCCCGATCAGGTGGTCAGCATCGGCCGCCGCGCCTTCGGCCCCGAGTGTCAGGCGGCTGAACATCAGCCAGATCCCTATCGCAGCGGCCACAGCCAGATTCCACGGCAGATTGACCCCGCCGCCCGCCATGTCCCGCAGGATGACCGGCGCCGGGCGGGCGAACTCGTCGGTTTCGACTTCGGAGCCACCCTCATCGGTGTCGCCGACCAGAAGCGTTCTCAGGATCGGATGACCCGCCTGTTTGCGCCGCGCCAGGAATTGCAGGCTCGCGAGCAGTTCGTCCATGGCGTAGGGCACCTGCAACAGCATGGCCGCGGCGCCGATCAGGCACAGGGTGCACCAGGTCCCGATCACGATCGGCTGGATGATGATGAAGGCGATGGAGACCACGCCCAGGGGGACGATCATCAGACCGAAGGCGATCACCAGCCAAGGCATGGTCCGCCAGCGTCGCCGGGAGCCGATGAGCCCGGTGACGATTTCCAGTGCGTAGACCAAGGCGCCCACGGCCGCATCTGGAATGGGCCAGGCCTTGGACACATCCGAAGTGATGATCTCTTCGGTCCCGTTACGTGGGTCCGGCCCCCCGGGGAAGAAAGGCTCCCATACGGCGTCGATGTGGCCGAGCTGGTAGGCCGACAGGATCAGCGAGACGAAGAGCCCGATCACAGCCAGGCCGATGATCGGCAGTCGCTGGGTCCAGTCGGACGGATTGTAGCCCCAGCCCGGGGGCGTCAGGGGTCCTGTGCGCTCGGCGGCAGGCGTGACGCCAGGGTCGGGACGAAACCCCACCGCCAGCGCCATGGTGAGGCCGCCGACAAGCACGCCATTCAGGAACGCTGCGGAAGAGGGCGTCCAGAACAGGATCGGCGCAAAGATCACCCACAGCCCCACCGCCGCCGCGCCCCAGCGGGCCAGCCATAGGCGCGGACTGAGGGAGAGCGCGCCCAAGACGATGAGGCCGATCCCGGAGGCGACCTGGCTGGCGACCAACCGGCCGTCCTCCAGGCCCATGGCCGGCGGCGTGGCCACCAGCCAGGCCCCCAGGGCCATGACCGCCATATGCGCCCAGCGTTGGCGGGCATGGGCGTCGCTGAAGGCCGCTTCATGCGCCAGCCGGGTCGACTCGGGCTCCAGGTCGGCGTCCTTGGCCACGCTCATCCAGGCGGGCACCGGAACACCGTTGGCCTTGTGCCAGCCCTCCGGGTCGGCCTGCAAGGCGGCCACCAGCCGTGGCAGCTCGTCCCGCAGATGGTGGCGGGGCCGCCAGTCCAGCACGGCCGCCGCCCGGCTGATATCCAGGGCGTAGTGGTCGTCCGCCATCCGGACCATGAAGGGGCGGATGAAGGGCTTTTCCCCTTGATCCAGGGCGTCTGGAATGACCGGTTCGAGCTTTTCCTGGACCCAGGCGCCCACGGCCGCGATCGGCTTGGGCGCGCGAAGCGTCAGCCAATCTTCGCCGTGGATAAGTTGGCCGATCTGATCCTGCAGCGCTTGGTAGGACAGCGCCTCGGCCTCGCCGATCAGGACGGCTGTGTCGCCAGGCAGGCGGTCGCGCCTGTCCACGGCGCGCACGAAGGCGTCCACCATGTCATCCTTGTGGAGCATGGACTGGCCAACCTCGGTGTCCCCCGAATAGAGGTGGCTCTCAAAGTCTCGCTCGTAGATGCGGGCGATCTGCTGGGAGAGGGTCGGAACAGCGGTCTGCTCGTCATAGACCCCGGCGAGCCGAAGCAGCAGGTAGGGGATGTCGCCGGCGTTTTCGGCGACGGCGGCCTCGGCTGCGGCCTTGGACTGGGGATAGATCCACTGAGGATCGAGGGGCTGGCGCTCGTCCAGCCGCTCCCCTGGCTTCACCGGGGCGTGGACCAGCATGGTGCTCGCATAGATGAACTGCTCGACCTCGAAGGTCTGCAGAGCCTTGAGCAGGCGGCGCGTCCCCGCGACATTGAGCGCCTCGTACAAGGGGTGATCCTCGCCCGAGAAATCGAAATAGGCCGCCAGATGAATGACGCTGGCCAGCCGAGGGCCATAGCGTCGGCGCACCTCGGCCAGGGCCGCGGCAATGGACTGCGCCGAGGTCAGGTCAGCCGCGATCAGAGGGAAGTCGTTGGAGCCGCCCTCCAGGTCCAGCCCAACAATCTGATATTTATCAGAGAGGTGTGCGGCGAGGGCCGCGCCCAGATTGCCTGCGGCGCCGGTGATCAGCACCAGCGGTTTGTCGTGTCCTGTCAGATCGCGCGGTGACGTCGAAGTCATAGACCGCCCTCAGATTGCGCTGCGGGGAGGGATTAGAAGCTGAAAATGGCGGCGATCACGACGGCCACCAGCATGACCCCGGCTGCCACGCCCCATACGACCGGCGGCAAGGTCAGTCCGGGCGCGTTCGGGTCTGGGCGTGTGGGCAATTCTGGGCGGGCCCGGCCGGGGGCGGAGGGGGGCGCATGGGCGCCGCCGGCCTCAGCGTCGGTCCCGGCCGGCGCGGCGCCAGGATCAAAAACCGGCTCGGCGCCATTGGGGCGCTCGCGCCATTGGTCATCCTTGGTCTGGAGCGGGTGCGTCATGGGGGGATGAACCCACGCGGCCGGTGGAGGTTCCGCCGACCATCATTGTCACCCCACCGCGGGGTCCGTCTGGTCGCGGGCTTCCTCACCGCGGTGATGCTCTGTGCGACCAGCACTGGCTTCTGAGGTGGCGAAGACTTCTTCCTGCCCGTCCTCGCCAAGCCGGGATCGAGCGCCGGCGAGGTCGGCCTCAGCCTCGGCCAGGACGATCCGCAGGGCTTGGGCCTCATCCTCGGCTTCGACCACGCTTCGGCGCAGGGGCTGGGCTTCGGGCCGCTCGCCCAGGCGGACTTCAATCACCCATCTTGTCGGCATGGCCGGCTCCTGTGCAGTAGCTCAACCTCAACGGCTGAATGCAGGGCCTGCTCCAGGCCCGCTGGAACAAACACGAAAAAGGGCCGGCGCAAGCGCCGACCCTTCGCTGTTCTGCAGTCCGAAGAGGCTTTTAGGCCGCTTGCAGGTTGGCTGCGGACATCTTGCCGTTGCGGGCGTCGCGCTGCATTTCGAAGCCAAGCTTCTGGCCCTCGTGCAGCGAGGCCATGCCGGCGCGCTCCACGGCCGAAATGTGAACGAAAACGTCGGCGCCGCCGTCGTCAGGCTGGATGAAGCCGAAGCCCTTTTGGCCGTTAAACCACTTTACGGTTCCGGTGCTCATGTTGATCCCTTTCCGGGTCTAAATATTCACGCGCCCAAGAGCGGTCGCGCGATCAAATCTTCGGAGAGGGTCGAGGAGTCCAGACGTCGTACAAAGTGCGCAGCGGTGGATTTTAGGCGAGCCAAAACGATATTCGATTGCTCAAAATTGCATGAAAACCCCGTGTTTGGCAAGATTATTTTCGCAAATGCCCAGACTTACAGCGAAATTTCCTATACACCGTTTCTTCACAACACGTTCTGGCCGCCGGCCCTCATTGCGTTTCTCGCCCTGTGGAGGTCTCGGCCAGACCTCACGGGAGCATGGCATGCGCGAAATTCGGGATCGGATCGTCTTCACGGTGGCCCGCCATGACGGTTACTGGGCCGTCGAGCAGGACGGCGCCTTCTCCGACCACAGCCTGGACAAGGAAGAAGCCAAGGCGGCGGCCAACAAGCGCGCCCGCGCCGCCCAGGACAAGGGTCAGCCCTGCCTGGTGCGGGTCAGCGGCGAGCATGGCTTCTTTGCCGCCGCCTGATCTTGAAACGTCGCCGTCGCCCGCCGCTCAGTTCGAGCCGGGCGGCGGTGGCATCTCGCTGCCGGCTGGCTGCGAGCCGGGCGCGCTGTAGGCTTCAGACGGGACGCCGCCGGGCTGCCCATAGTCCGGCGTCTGGCCAGTGGCTCCGCCGAGCGCGTCAGAGGGTGGGGCGTTCAGAGTTCCAGCCTCATTGTCCACGACGGCTTGCTCGTTCCCGGCTGTGGCGGGATTGCCCTGGCCGCACGCGGCGATCAGGAGACCGGCCGCCGTCAAGGCGCCGGCGAGGCCCAGGCGGGGCGTGTGGTTGACCGTGGTCACGAGTGATCCTCCTCTGGTTCCACAGGCCAATGCGCCGCCCATGGCTAAGGTTCCGCGTCGCGGCCGATGAACTGCGCAAGGGGTGGGCGCCGGGAGGATAGATCAGCCGGCTATGCTCTTCAGCCCTGGCGTGAAACCTGTGCCATACTGCAGGGGAGACTCAATCGCGCGGTGCGCGTGTACGGCTTGAGGAACCCAAAACCATGAAGACGCCGTCCCAATCTGTCCGGTGGCCCCATTTCCGACGCGGCTTGATGGGCGTGGCCCTCGTTGTTCTGATCGCCGGCTGTAACCAGCAGGCGGCCGAGCAGGCGACAAGCGATGAGCCGCTTCCGCGGGCCGTAAGCGAACGCCAGGAGGGGTTCAAGGCCCTGGGCGCGGCCTTCAAGATCATCAATGATCAACTCAAGACCGACTCCCCGGACATGGCGGCCATCGTGCCGGCGGCGGCTCAGATGAATGAGTTGGCTGGCCAGATCCCCACCTGGTTTCCCGCGGGCACCGGCCCGGATGACGGGGTGAAGACCGACGCCCTGGCCACGGTGTGGAGCGATCCGGAAGGCTTCTCCGCGGCTCAGACCCGTCTTGCAGAAGCCACGACCCGGTTGCAGGCGCTGGCCACGGCCGGAGATGCGGCGGGTCTGCGCGAGCATGTGAAGATGGTCGGCGCCAGCTGCGGCGGCTGTCACGACAACTTCCGGGTCAAGCAGTAGCCATGTCCGGCCAGGGACCTCGTGTCCGGGTCTGGGACCTGCCCACCCGCCTCGTCCATTGGGCCCTGGTGATCCTCGTCGTGGTGGCCTGGCTGACCGGCGGCGAGCGGATGAACATCCACCGCTACGCCGGCTATGGCATTCTCGGCCTGGTGATCTTTCGGCTCTACTGGGGGGTGGCTGGCGGATCCACGGCGCGGTTTTCGCAGTTCGTGAAGGGCCCGGGCGCGGTGCTAGCCTATGCTCGGGGCTGGCGCGGGAAGCCGGCGAGTTTTGGCCACAACCCGCTGGGCGCGCTCAGCGTGCTGTTGCTGCTGCTGCTGCTGATCTCACAGGTTGGACTTGGGCTGTTCGCCATTGATATCAATGGCATGGAGTCCGGCCCCTTGGCGCGTTTCGTAGACTTCGAGACGGGCCGCAAGGCTTCTGATCTGCATGAGCTGAACTTCCGGCTGCTGCAGGCCGCGGTGGCGTTGCATCTGGTGGCCATCGCCGCCTATGCGGTGTTCAAGCGCCGCAATCTGGTCACGCCCATGGTGACCGGCCAGGACGCGACTCCCGGCCTGGAGGGCGAACTACAGCCGTCGCCCCTGTGGCGGCTGGCGCTTGGAGTCGCGATCTCCGTCTTGGTGGTGGTGCTGATCGCCCGCGCAGGCTAGTCAGCCGCCTCATGATCCTGACCCTATCCTGCGCCGACCGGCCCGGCATTGTCAGCCGGGTGGCGAGCTTCCTGTTCGAGCGTGGCGGCAACATCATCGACGCCCAGCAGTTCGGCGATGTCGAGACCGATCGCTTCTTCATGCGGGTGGTGTTCGAGGCTGGTGAGCCGCCGGTCGAGGCCCTGCGCGAGGCCTTCGCCCCCATCGGCGCCGAGTTTGGCATGCGATGGACGCTCCGAGACCCCAAGGTGCGTCGCAAGGTGATGATCCTGGCCTCCCAGGCTGACCATTGCCTGTCGGACCTGATCTGGCGCTGGCGTCGGGGCGAACTGCCCATGGACATCTGCGCTGTGGTGTCGAACCACGCCGCCGACACCTATTCCAGCATCGACCTCAGCGGTCTGCCTTTCCACCACCTGCCGGTGGGCCGTGACACCAAGTTGGAGCAGGAGGCAGAGCTCTGGGCCCTGGTCCAGTCCACCGGCGCCGAGCTGGTGGTGCTCGCCCGCTACATGCAGATCCTGTCCGACGGTCTGGCCGCCAAGCTGGAGGGGCGTTGCATCAACATCCACCACTCCTTCCTGCCGGGCTTCAAGGGCGCGCGGCCCTATCACCAGGCTCACGCCCGCGGCGTGAAGGTGATCGGGGCGACCGCCCACTACGTCACCGCCGACCTCGACGAAGGCCCGATCATCGAGCAGGACGTGGAGCGGATCAGCCACCGCGATACGCCGGCCGCCTTGATCCGCAAAGGCCGCGACATCGAACGGCGCGTGCTGGCCCGGGCGGTGCGCTGGCACCTGGAGGACCGGGTGCTGCTGAACGGCGCCAAGACCGTGGTCTTCACCGACTGAGGCGGACGCCTCAGTACGAGCGGGGCAGGCCCAGCACGTGCTCGGCCAGATAGGCCAGGATCAGGTTCGTGGAGATCGGGGCTACCTGATAGAGGCGGGTCTCGCGGAACTTGCGCTCCACATCATATTCCTCGGCGAAGCCGAACCCGCCGTGGGTCTGGATGCACATGTCGGCCGCCGCCCAGGAGGCTTCCGAGGCCAGCAGCTTGGCCATATTGGCCTCCTCGCCGGCCGGATCGCCGGCCTCGTAGCGGGCCGCGGCTTCATAGGTCATCAGCTTGGCGGCGCGCACCTGCGCATAGGCCCGGGCGATAGGGAACTGGACCCCCTGGTTCTGCCCGATAGGCCGGCCAAAGACCACGCGGCTGGTGGCGTAGTTCCGCGCCTTGTCCACGAACCAGCGCCCGTCGCCAATGCATTCGGCGGCGATCAGGATACGCTCGGCGTTCATGCCGTCGAGGATGTAGCGGAAGCCCTTGCCCTCTTCGCCGATCAGGCTTGAGGCGGGGATTTCCAGGTCGTCGAAGAAGAGCTCCGTGGTGGCGTGATTGAACATGGTGCGGATCGGCTTGATGGTCAGGCCGCGCCCAACGGCTTCGCGCATGTCCAGCAGGAAGACTGACAGACCTTCGGTCCTTTTCGCCGTCTGCTCCCGGGGGGTGGTCCGGGCCAGCAGGACCATCAGGTCGGAGTGTTCGGCCCGGCTGATCCACACCTTCTGGCCGTTGATGACGTAGGTGTCGCCCTTGCGCACCGCCTGGGTGGTGATGGCGGTGGTGTCGGTCCCGGCGCCAGGTTCGGTGACGCCGAAGGCCTGCAGCCGCACCTCGCCCGAGGCGATCTTGGGCAGCCATTGGGACTTCTGAGCCTCGCTCCCGTGCCGCAGCACTGTGCCCATGGTGTACATCTGGGCGTGGACGGCGGCGGCATTGCAGCCGCTGGCGTGGATCTCTTCCAGAATGGCCGCGGCCGCCGACAGGCCCAGCCCGCTGCCGCCATAGGCCTCCGGGATCAGCACGCCCAGCAGGCCGGCCTGCGTCAGCGCCTCGACGAACTCAGTGGGATAGGCCCGCTCCCGATCCCTGACGCGCCAGTACTCGCCCGGGAAGTCCGCGCAGAGCCTCCGAACGGTCTCCAGGATCGCTTCGAGTTCGCCAGGATGGCCCATGGTCGTCCCCCGTTGGATGTTATCCCAAGCCCATAGAGGAGGCGATGGCCCCGGGAAACCACGCCGCGACGTCAAGCCGGGCAGAGTTTCTACATCGGCCGCTTCGGCCTGCTGGCGCTGGGCTGCGGTTTGCGGCAGATGGCGCGGAGAAATCCTACCCACGGAGCCACACCTTTGGACCAGCTCAAGGCGCTGATCACCTCACCGCGCACAGAGAAGATCGTCACCGCCCTGATCGTGCTCAACGCGATCACCCTGGGGTTGGAGACCAGCCCCTGGGCGATGGCGAGTTTCGGGAACGTCCTGCTGATCCTGGACCGGGCGATCCTGGCGGTGTTCGTCGTCGAGATCGTCGCGCGGATCGCCGTCCACCGGCTGGCCTTCTTCAAGGACCCCTGGAGCCTGTTCGACTTCGCCATTGTGGGTATCGCGCTGGTGCCAGCCGCCGGCGCGTTTTCGGTGCTGCGAGCCCTGCGCATCCTGCGCGTGCTGCGGATGATCACCCTGGTGCCGTCCCTGCGCCGTGTAGTGGGCGCCCTGATCAGCGCTCTGCCGGGCATGGGCTCGATCATCCTGCTGATGACGCTGATCTTCTATGTGGCCTCGGTGATGGCCACCAAGCTGTTCGCCGCAAGCTTCCCCGAGTGGTTCGGGACGATCCCGGCCTCAGCCTATTCCCTGTTCCAGATCATGACGCTGGAGAGTTGGTCCATGGGCATCGTGCGGCCGGTTATGGAGGTCTATCCCTATGCCTGGGCCTTCTTTGTGCCCTTCATCCTCTGCACCACCTTCACCATGCTGAACCTGTTCATCGGCATCGTGGTCAACGCCATGCAGAGCGAGCATGAGGAAGAGGCCAAGGCCGAGCGCCAGCAGATCGAGGAAGACCTGCGTCTGGCCAGCGTGGAGCGCCAGCAGGCCCATGCCGAGGACGCCGCCGATCTCGCCGCCCTCCGCAGCGAGCTGGCCGCCTTGCGTCAGGAAATCGGCGCCCTGAGCGGTCGTCTGGCCGGCCGATAGCCGGCGACGACAGGCTTAAGCTTTGGTTGAGAAGCCACGGTCTAGGTTGGCCCCAAGGTATCGGCCGTTCGCCCTTGTCCTGGAGTTCCCCCATTACTCGTCAAAGCCGACAGCTCCTGCTCGCCGTCACGCTTTACGGCTGCTACGTCGCCAACCTGTGGCTGACCAATGTTCTGCAGGTGTCGACGGGCATAGGGACGATCTGGACCGCCAACGCCTTTGTCATCGGCGCCCTCCTGCTGCTGCCGGCCCGGTGGGCGCCAGCCCTTCTCGCCGTGGGCTTTGTGCTGCAGGGCGCCGTCATCCTCGCCTTTGGCCATCCCCTGTATGGGGCCATCGGCTATAGCCTGTTGAATGTGATTGAGGCCGTGGCGGTCGTCTATCTCGCCCGGCGCTTCAATGCGGTTCGACTGACCACGCCAGGGCGGTTCGCGGCGCTGATATTTCTGGCGCTGGCGCCAGTCCTGATCTTCGCGGCCCTGCTGCTCGGCCTCGGCGCCCTGGTGATCGAGGGTGAGTTCCCCGCGGCGATGCTGGTCAACCGTTTGGCGGCCAAGTTCCTTGGGATGTCCATGGTCCTGCCCGCCATTCTGCTGCTCAATCAGGAGCGCCGGACGCGTCTCGCCTCGGAAAGGTCGTGGGAAATCACCCTTGGCTATGTGGCCGTAGCCGTGCTGGTCGCGCTGATCATCACGCCGGCCGCGCCCATCGCCCTGCTGGCCATGTTCCCCGTGATTACGATCCTTGGCCTGCGCACAGGACCCCAGGCGGTAACCGTGGCCATGGCGGTGGCGTGCGTGGTTCTGCTGACGGTCGGCGTCCTGTGGGGGCGCACCCCGGTGCTGGCCGAGACCCGGTCGCTCTATCAGCAGATCACCCTCTTCCAGGTCTATCTTGGCCTGGTGTTCGGCACCGGCATCGTCACCGCCCTGATGGCCATTCACCAGCAGCGCCTGCGAGACCTGATCCTTCGCCGGTCCATCAGCCACCAGCGGGCGCGAGAGCGGGCCGAAGCCGCCTCGGTCGCCAAGACAGACTTCCTGGCCACGATGAGCCATGAAATCCGCACGCCCCTGAACTCCATCATCGGCTTCGCCCAGGTTCTGGAGATGGACAAGGAGATGCGGGCCGACAGTCGCCGCCAGATCGACCTGATCCGGCGCTCAGGCATCGCCCTGCTCACCGTCGTCAACGACATCCTCGACTTCTCGAAGGTCGAGGCGGGCCGCATCGAACTCGATCCCAAGCCCGTTGATCTGGGCGTGGTCTGCCGTGACGCGCTGGCTATCGTGGCCGAGGCCGCCGACAGCAAGGGTCTCGTCCTGACCTTGGAGATCGAGGGCGAAATCACCGCCGGTCACGTCTGCGACGATCATCGCCTCTGCCAGGTCCTGCTCAACTATCTGAACAACGCCGTGAAATTCACTGACGCCGGGCAGGTCACGCTGTCGCTGGCCATGACTTCGGAGGGTGATCGAGACCGGGTGCGCATCTCGGTCAGCGACACCGGGGTCGGGATCGCCCAGGACGCCGCGGCGGGCCTCTTCGAGCGCTTCAGCCAGGTGGACTCCTCGGTGAGCCGCACCCATGGGGGCACCGGACTGGGCCTGGCGATCTGCAAGGGACTCATCGAGGCGATGGGCGGGCAGGTGGGCGTCGACTCCGCCCCGGGGGTCGGATCGACCTTCTGGCTGGAGCTCAGCCTGGAACGGGCCAGCGTGACGGCGCCGTCCGTCGAGGAAGAGGGGCGCGGCGAGAGCCTGTCCGCTCATATCCTCCTGGTCGACGACCACCCGATGAACCGCGAACTCGGGGTGCTGATGCTGCAAATCCTGGGCTGCACCGCCGACGTAGCCTGTGATGGGCGCGAGGCCATCGAGGCGGCGAAGACCGGCCGCTACGACGCCATCCTGATGGACCTGCACATGCCGGGGGTCGATGGTCTCGCCGCCACCCGGGCGATCCGAGCTCTGGAGGGCCCGGAGGGCAGGACCCCGATCATCGCCATGAGCGCTGACGTGCTGCCCGAACAGATTGCGCGCATGCGCGAGGCAGGCATGGTCGACAGCGTCGACAAGCCGGTGAAGATCGAGAACCTGTACGCCTGTCTCAGCCGCTGGATGGGACCTGCCGCCTCCAGCGAGTCCGCCGCGGCCTGAGCGCGAGCGGACAAGATCAGGGTAGGGGATCGCCCTCCCGCGTCCGGTTCCTGTCCCAGGATCCGAACTCATAGGCGATGCAGCGATCGACCAGGGTGCGCCAGACGGGCTCGGCGATGGCTTCGGACAGGCCAGCCTCCCGGGCGGCGGCGCGGACCTTGGCCACTACGTCTTCGATCCGGGCCTCGTCGCGCACCACGCCGCGATGGGGCTTGATGCGGGCGGCGGCGTCCATGAAGCCCTGGCGCTCGGCCAGCAGCTTGACCAGGGCGCGGTCCAGGGCGTCGACCCCTTGGCGGACCTCGGTCATGGTGGTGCAGTCGGCGGGCGCCTTGTGGTCGTCGATCTCAATCAGCATTCAGCACTCTGGTCGCTTTGCGCCGGCGCCTCTCTAGATGCCGGCCCCGTTGTCTATCGCCCGCAGGGCGGCCTCATGGGCCTGGGCCTCGGCCGTGATCCAGGCGGTGAACGCCTTGACCTGAGGCAGCCGGCCCTTGGCCTTGGGGTGGACGAGGTAATAGGCGAAGTCCACCGCCGTGGCGATCTGTAACGGCGCCACCAGACGTCCGGCCTCCAGATCGGCCTGGGCCAGGGTGCGCTTGGCCAGCGCCACGCCGCGGCCATTGGCGGCCGCCTCGATGACCAGGCTGGACTGGTTGAACCGCGGGCCCCGCGAGCCATCCACCGTCTTGAGCCCCCGGGCCGCCAGCCACATGGCCCAGTCGGGGCAGGAGGCGTCGAGCTCGGCCGAGCCGTCGTGCAACAGGATGTGGTTCACCAGATCGGCCGGGTCGTTCAGCGGGTTCTTCGCCATCAGGTCGGGGCTGGCCACCGCCAGCACCGTCTCGCTCATCAGGGGGGTGACCTCAAGGCCAGGATAGCGGCCCGAGCCATAGCGGATGGCGAGGTCGACCTCGCCGGCGCTGAGGTCCACCAACTCCATGCCGGCCGAAAGCCAGACATCGACCTGGGGATGGGCCTCCTCGAACTTGCCGAGCCGGGGCACCAGCCATTTGGCGGCGAATGAGGGCGCCGCGGTGATGCTGAGCCGGCGGCCATCCACCGCGGCCGTGAGCAGGGAGGCGGCCTCGGCCAGACGATCGAAGGCCTCGCGCAGGGCGGGCAGGGCGGTCTGGGCGGCGTCGGTCAGCAGCAGGCCCTTGGGCGTGCGCTTGAACAGCGCCGCCCCCACATAGTCCTCCAGGTTCTGAATCTGCTGGCTGACCGCGCCTGGCGTCACCGAAAGCTCCTCGGCGGCCCGGCTGAAATTGAGGTGACGGGCGGCGGCCTCAAAGGCGCGCAGGGCGTTCAGCGGCGGCAATCGCCTGCGATCTCCGCTCCGCTCAGCCTGTCGTTCCATAAGTTTTCCTGAACCCCCGGGCAGAACTCCTTGGGTTGCGAAGTGGGGTGGTTTTCCCCAGTTTGCAACCATCCGGCGGCGTTATGGCCCTTTCGCTGGCGGATATTCGACGGGGCGGGCCTAGGGTCCGCCCCGTCGGCCTTCGGGCTCAAGAGTGATAGAGAAGCTAAATCTATGGCGTCCAGCGACAGAACCAACAGGCGACCCGGCGGCCTCGTCCTTCTGGACGGCGCAGCGGTGCGCGCGGCTGGGACGGTATGGCTGGTCGGCGCCGGCCCCGGCGATCCGGAGCTGCTGACGCTGAAGGCGCTGAAGGCCCTGCAGGGCGCCCAGGTGGTGGTTCACGACGGTCTGGTGTCCAACGAGATTCTCGAGCTCGCCCCAGCCGGCGCCCAGAAGATCAGCGTGGCCAAGCGGAAGTCCCGCCATGCCTATGCCCAGGATGAGATCAACCGGATGCTGGTGGCCTTCGCCCTCCAGGGGCTGAGGGTTGTGCGGCTGAAGGGCGGCGATCCGTTCATCTTCGGCCGGGGCGGCGAGGAGTTGGAAGCCTGCCGCGAGGCGGGCGTCGAGTGCGTCATCGTCCCCGGCGTCACCGCGGCCCTGGCCGCCGGCGCCAGCGCTGGCGCGCCCCTGACCCATCGGGGCGTGGCCCAGGCGGTGACCTTTGTCACCGGTCACGCCGCCAAGGATGGCGAGCCGGATCTGGACTGGGACAGCCTCGCCCGCCCCAACCAGACGGTGGTGATCTATATGGGCGTCTCCACGGCGGCGGGGATCGCCCGCAGGCTGACACAGGCCGGCCGCAACCCGGCCACGCCGGCGCTTATTGTCGAGAACGCCAGCCGGACAGATGAGCGCCGCCTTGTCACCAGCCTGGCGGGGCTGGCGGAGGTCGCCGCGACGCTTACGGGTCCGGCCCTGCTGATCGTGGGCGAGGCCATGGCCCTGGCCCAGGCGGGGGAACCAGGGCAGACGACGCAGATTGAGGCTCGCGCCGCCGAGCTGGGAGGCAAGTGAGATGAAGGCCCTGACCGCCAACCGCCTGATCGACGGCGATGTCGTGTTCTGGAAGTCCGGCCGGTGGGTCGAGGGCTTCGGTGAAGCCGAACTGTTTGATGACCCTGCCGCCGCCGAGGCCGCCGAAGGCCATGCCAAGTCGCAGCCTACGGTCGTCATCGACCCCTATCTGATCGAGCTGATGGAGTCCGACGGTCTCTGGGCGCCGCTGAGCTATCGCGAGCGCATCCGGGCCTTGGGGCCCACCAACCATCCGACCCACGGCAAGCAGGCGCAGGGCGGCGAGGTGATTGAAGCCTTGCTGCATGCCGACGGCGCGGCCCGCTCCAGCGGTCGCGTCAACCTGATCAAGCGTAAGTAAGGAGCGCCGAATGTACCAGTACGACGCTGTCGACCAGGAATTCGTCGCCGACCGCTCCCGGGAATTCCGCGAGCAGGTGGCCCGCCGCCTGTCTGGCGAACTGAGCGAAGACCAGTTCAAGACTCTGCGCCTGATGAACGGCCTCTATCTGCAGCTGCACGCCTATATGCTGCGGATCGCCATTCCCTATGGGTCGCTGAATGCGCGCCAGATGCGCCGCCTGGCCCATATCGGCCGGGTCTATGACCGGGGCTATGGCCACTTCACCACCCGCCAAAATCTGCAGTTCCACTGGATCAAGCTGCGGGACGCCCCAGACATCCTCGACCAGCTGGCCGAGGTGGACATGCACGCCATCCAGACCAGCGGAAACTGCATCCGCAACGTGACGTCAGATCCCTATGCCGGCGCCACCGCCGAAGAGCTGGATGATCCGCGGGTCTGGTCGGAGGCGATCCGCCAGTGGTCGAGCCTGCACCCGGAATTCTCGTTCCTGCCGCGCAAGTTCAAGATCGCCATCACCGCCTCGGCCAAGGACCGCACGGCGGCCAAGGTCCACGATATCGGCCTGATGATCCGCCGCGGCCGCGACGGCCAGCTGGGCTTTGAGGTGATCGTCGGCGGCGGCCTCGGCCGCACCCCCTATGTGGGCCCGACCATCACCGAGTTCCTGCCAGCCAACCGGTTGTTCTCGTACCTGGAGGCGATCCTGCGGGTCTACAATCGCCATGGCCGCCGGGACAATATCTACAAGGCGCGGATCAAGATCCTGGTCGCGGCCCTGGGCGCCGAGGAATTCGCCCGCCAGGTCGCCGAGGAGTGGGCCAAGATCGGTCCCGAAGGCGACCTGCCCGACACCGAGCTGGCGCGCATTCGCGGCGCGTTTGCGACCACCGTCTTTGAAGCCCTGCCAGCGCGCTCGGAGGCCTTCGAGTCCGCCAAGGCGGCCCATCCCGCCCTGGCCCGGTTCGCCCGCAATAATCTGCGGCCGCACAAGAAGCCCGGCTACACGATCATAGAGGTCTCGCTGAAGACCATCGGCGACACCCCTGGGGACGCGACCTCGGATCAGATGGACGTGATCGCCGACCTGGCTGAGCGCTATGGCCAGGACGACATCCGAGTGACGCATGAGCAGAACCTGGTCCTGCCACATGTGCGGCTCGACGACGTGCCGGAGGTTTTCGCGCAGTTGCAGGCCGCGGGTCTGGCCAGCGCCAATGTGAACCTGATCTCCGATATCATCGCCTGCCCGGGGCTGGACTATTGCGCGCTCGCCAACGCCCGGGCCATCCCGGTGGCCCAGCAGATCGCCCAGACCTTCGCCGACCCCGACCGCGCCGAGGCCATTGGCGAGCTGAAGATCAAGATCAGCGGCTGCATCAACGCCTGCGGCCACCACCATGTGGGCCACATCGGCATCCTGGGCGTCGATAAGAAGGGCGAGGAGTTCTACCAGCTGACCCTGGGAGGCTCCGGCGCCGAGGACGCCGCGGTGGGCAAGATGCTCGGCCCGGCCCTGCCGTACGACAAGGTGGCCAGCGCCATCGACACCCTGGTCGAGGTCTATCTGCGCGAGCGTCAAGAGGGCGAACGCTTCCTCGACACCTATCGCCGCACCGGGGTCGAACCCTTCAAGGAGGCCGTTTATGCCGACGCTCATTAGGCGCCTGGACGACGACCAGTTCATCCTGGCCGACGACCCGTTCACCGCTGTGGCCGACGATGAGGGCCTGCCGCCCGGCGACGTGATCATCTCCTTCACCCGCTTTCAGGCCGAGGGCGACCGACTGCTGACCGAGGGCCGCGCCGTGGGTGTGCGCCTGGAGCCGGCCGAGGAGGTTGAGGCCCTGGCCTATGACCTGCCGCGGATCGCCGTCGTCGCCCTGGCCTTTCCGAAGTACCGTGATGGGCGAGGCTATACCGCCGCCCGGCTGCTGCGAGAGCGGTTCGCCTATGCCGGAGAAGTCCGCGCCGTGGGCGAGGTGCTGCGCGAGCAGGCCGGCTTCATGGTCCGTTGCGGCTTTGACGCTTTCGCCCCGGCCGACGGCGCAAGCCCGCAGGACTGGGCCCACGCCGTCCATCGCCACCGCCACGTCTACCAGCGGGCCGCCGATCTGCGCACGCCGGCCTTTGTGGAGCGCGAGGGAGGGTGACCATGGCCTATGATCAGACCGACCATCTCTCCGTCGCCAACCGGCTTGACGGCGAGCTGCGCCATGCCCAGCCGACCGAGATCATCGCTGCGGCGCTTCGGGAGTTCGGCGACAAGCTGGCCATGGTCTCGTCGTTCGGGGCGGAATCGGCGGTGCTGCTGCATCTGGCCGCCCAGGTCAGCAAGGACATCCCGGTGCTGTTCCTCGACACCGGCATGCTGTTTGGCCAGACCCTGGACTATCGTCGCGGCCTGGCGAAGCGCCTGGGTCTGACCGATGTCCGCGACCTGCGTCCGCACTACCAGGACCTGGCGGTGTCGGACCCGCAGGCCAAGCTCTGGGAGACCGATGTGGACGGCTGCTGCCACATTCGCAAGGTGCTGCCCCTGGACCGCGCGCTGGCCGACTTCGACGCCTGGATCACCGGGCGCAAGCGCTTCCACGGGGGCGACCGGCTGGCCCTGCGGGTGGTCGAAGAGGCCGAGACCCAGACCAAGTTCAATCCCCTGGCCAACTGGGGCAAGGAAGAGCTCGACGCCTATGTCGTGGCCCATGACCTGCCTCCCCATCCCCTTGTGGCGCAGGGCTTTCCGTCGATCGGCTGCTGGCCCTGCACCTCGCCGGTGGAGGATGGACAGGATGTCCGCGCCGGCCGTTGGCAGGGTTCGCAAAAAAGCGAATGCGGCATACATGTCGCCCGGGCGCCCGGCGTCTCGATGATCGGCGGCGGCTCTGGCAATGTCGGCGGCGATATCTGATCGGCGCTCATAACTAGGTTTGGAGCATCCCGCCCGACCACCGCACCCCGCGTGCGGGGACATGCTCTGGGACAGAAAAGACGAAGTGATGACTGACGTGACCGTGGCCGCCCCGGCCCCCAAGAAGGCCAGCGCCTTTCACCTGGAGACCGTGACCTGGGTCCAGCACTGGACCGACAGCCTGTTCTCATTCCGCACGACGCGAGATCCGTCCCTGCGGTTCTCCAGCGGCCAGTTCGTGATGGTCGGGCTCGAGGTGGACGGCAAGCCGCTGCTGCGAGCCTATTCCATCGCCAGCCCCGCCTGGCACGAGGAGCTGGAATTCTATTCCATCAAGGTGCCTGACGGCCCGCTGACCTCGCGCCTGCAGAAGATCCAGGTGGGCGATCAGGTGCTGATCGGCCGCAAACCCACTGGCACCCTGGTGCTGGACGGCCTGAAGCCCGGCAAGCGCCTCTATATGCTCGGCACCGGCACGGGCCTGGCCCCCTGGCTGTCCCTGGCCCGCGACCCCGATGTCTATGAGCGGTTCGACGAGGCGATTGTCACCCACACGGTGCGCAATGTGGCCGATCTCAACTATCGCGAACTGTTTGAGGAAGACCTGGCCAAGGACGAGATCCTCTCTGAGGTGATCGGCGACAAGCTGCGCTATTACCCCACCGTCACCCGGGAGCCGTTCAAGACCCAGGGCCGGATCACTGACCTGATCGCCTCGGGCAAGCTGTTCGAAGATCTGGGTGTCCCGCCGCTGGATCCGGCCGTGGACCGGCTGATGCTCTGCGGCGGTCCCGGGGTCCTGGCCGACCTGAAGACCATGCTGATCGAGCGCGGCTTCGAAGAAGGCTCGATCGCCAAGCCCGGCGACTTCGTCCTGGAAAAGGCCTTCGTCGAGACCTGAGGGACGTGGCCCCCTTGGCCTATTTGGCCGGGGGGCAACCCTTGAATTCGCCGACCTTGGTGACGGTCAGTTCCGAGAGGTTCAGGGGCATCATCGGCTTCATGGAGGCGCGTCCATGGCCGGTATAGAGGTCAATTTTCTCGCCCTTGATCGCGCCGCCGACGTCCGAAGCGTACCAGTAGCCGTCATGCGCGCCCCCGTCGGGCAGGGGCAGGCCGACCGTCTCCTTGATGAACAGAACGGTGCGGCGGGGGATCAGGTTCTTGTCGATGGCCGCGGTGCGCATGGCCACGACCTTGCAGCCCAGAGAGTCCAGCGCGCCGACGCCCGCAGCGCCTGCGTGATAGAGCGTGGCGCGCATCCGGTAGGCTGGCGTGCCGGGCAAGCCGCCCGTCACCGCGCCGACAATCAGATCGCCGATCGGATCACTCGTGGAGGCCTGGGCGCTGGAGGCCAGGGCCAGAAGAGGTAGAGCCGCCAGGGCGGCAAGGCGGCGTCGCATGGCGGCGTCATCCTGCGTCGTGAAGCTGGTGGCCAGTCCGTACCCGGCTGGGGGTCGCCCGGCAACCCGTTCAATTGAGGTCTTCTCGCGGCGCTATGAGTCGATCTGGCTTGGCGCCCTGCAACGGTCAGATATCACCGAGCGCTGAACGAACGAGGGGACTCAGATGAGCCTGAAGATCTATGGGGATTCCATCTCAGGCAACTGCCTGAAGGTGAAGTGGACGGCCGAGCGACTCGGGCTCGACTATCAGTGGATCGAGATCGACCTGTTGAAGGGCCAGACCAGGGCCCCGGAGTTCATGGCGATCAATCCGGCCGGCCAGGTCCCAGTCGTGGTTCTGCCCGACGGCCGGCCCCTGGCTCAGTCCAACGCCATCATCCTGCACCTGGCGGAAGGCTCAGATCTGATCCCGGCTGACGCCTATGCCCGCGCCCGGATGCTGGAGTGGATGTTCTGGGAGCAGTACAGCCACGAGCCCTATGTGGCGGTGGCCCGTTTCCATGTGGTCTATCAGGGGCGGGCGGTCGCAGACCTGGATCCGAAGCTGGTGGCCAAGGGCGAGGGGGCCCTGCAACGGCTGGAGGATGGTCTGGCGGACGCTCAATTCCTCGTGGGCGATCAGCTCAGTCTCGCCGATGTCGCCCTGGTGGCCTATACCCGGCTGGCTGGCGAGGGCGGCTTCGATCTGGCGCGATACCCGAAGGTTCAGGCCTGGATCGCGCGGGTGGAGACAGCCCTGCCGATCAAGTCCTAGGAGTTTCCGCGATGCGGATTGCGACGCTTCCCCTCGTCCTGGCGGCCCTTGCCGTTCTGTCGCCGAGCCAGGCCCTCGCCTGGGGGGGGCATGGGCACCGGATCATCGGGGTGGCGGCCATGGAGGCGCTCCCGGATGATGTTCCGGCCTTCCTGCGTGATCCGACGGCGATCAGCCAGATCGGCGAACTGAGCCGCGAGCCTGACCGCTCCAAGGGCGCTGGGAAGATCCACGGCTCCAACCGCGACTCCGCCCATTTCGTCGACATTGATGACGCGGGCCTGGTGATGGGAGGGCCGAGGTTCGAAAAGCCCATAGCGCCGACCCGCGCCGACTATGAGGCGCAGCTGCAGGCGGCCGGGACGGACAGCTGGAAGGCCGGCTATCTGCAGTACTCCATCGTCGACTCCTACCAGCAGCTGACCCTGGATTTCGCCTATTGGCGGGTCCTGGTCGCCGCCGAGGCCCGGGAGCGCGATCCCGGCCGCCGGGCCTGGTACGCCGCCGACCGGGCCCTGCGCGAAGGGCTGTTGAAGACCACGATCGGCTCGCTCTCGCACTATGTGGCCGACGGCGCCCAGCCCCTGCACACCACGGTCCACTACAATGGCTGGAGCGCGGACTATCCCAACCCCAAGGGCTACACCGCGGCCAAGATCCATGGCCTGTTTGAGGGTGAATTCACCCGCGCCAACCTGGGGCTTCCGGAGCTGAAGGGGGCCATGTCGGCCCTGCGAATCTGCGATTGCGCCATCGAGGACCGGACCGTCGACTACATCCTGGCGGGCTTCTCCCAGGTGGAGCCCTTCTACGCCCTGGAGCAGGCCGGGGGCTTTGCGCCCGCCGACCCCCGGGGCGTGGCCTTCGTCCTGACCCGCACCAGCGCCGGGGCCTCGGAGCTGCGGGACCTCATCGTCGAGGCCTGGCGCGACAGCGCCGACTCCCAGGTGGGATGGCGACCGGTGAAGGTGGTGGATGTCGAGGCCGGCCGGGTCGATCCGTTCGACGCCCTGTTCTCCGTCGACTGATGGCGACGGTTCCCCAGTTTGGCGCCCCAGAGCCCGCCCGTCCCTATCCCGACCGGCCGGTGGCCTTCGGGGTCGGCCTGCGGGAGGGTCTGGTGGCCCTGGTGCGGGTGGAGCCGGCCGACGGACCTGTGCGCATCGACCTGCCGGGCGGCGGCATCGACCCCGGAGAGACCCCCGAGGCGGCCATGGCTCGGGAATTTGTCGAGGAGACGGGGCTGGAGGTCCGGCCGCTACATCTTCTGACGCGGGCCGACCATTTTTTCGTCAATGGGGCCGCTGACAGCTTCAACACCCGGGGGTTCTTCTATGCGGTGGAGGTCCTGGCTGAGCGTCCGGAGCGGAAGATCGAGGCCGACCACAGCCTCTTCTGGCGCAACCCGGATGAGGCGCTCCGCCTGCTGAGCCGCGACAGTCACGCCTGGGCGCTCGCCTGCTGGCTGCGCCGGGCCTGAACCGCCGTAGCGCCCTGGCGGGCGCGTTGCGCGAATGTCTTCCAGGCTTTAGTGGCTGGCGCACACAACGCCCTCAGGAGTCGTCATGCCCCAGGCCCAGATCATCGACGGCAAGGTCTATGCCGAACGCGTTCGCGCCGGGGTGGCGCAGGAGGTGGCCCGTCTGCGCCAGGATCACGGCTTGCAGCCAGGCCTGGCGGTGATCGTGGTCGGGGACGACGCGGCCAGCCAGGTCTATGTGAAATCCAAGGGCGAGCAGTCCCTGGCCGTGGGGATGCATTCGGTGACCCACCGGTTGCCGGGCGACGCCCAGCTGGACGAGCTTCTGCTGTTGATCGCCGGCCTGAACGAGGATCCCCGGGTGCATGGGATCCTGCTGCAGCTTCCGCTGCCCGGTCATCTGGAGACCCGCGCGGCCCTGGCGGCCATCCATCCGGACAAGGATGTGGACGGTCTGCATGTGGTCAATGCCGGGCGACTGGCCAGCGGCGAGCCGGCCCTGACGCCCTGTACGCCGCTCGGCTGCATGATCATGCTGCGGGAGACCCTGGGGGATCTGACCGGCAAGACCGCAGTGGTTGTCGGGCGCTCGGTCCTGGTGGGGCGGCCAGTGGCGCAGCTGCTGCTGCAGGCCGACTGCACCGTGACCATCGCTCACTCCCGCACCCGTGACCTGGCCGGGGTCTGCCGACAGGCCGACATCCTGGTGGCCGCCGTGGGCCGGCCGCAGATGATCCGCGGCGACTGGATCAAGCCCGGCGCCACGGTGATCGATGTGGGCATCAACCGCGTCCCCTTCGACAATCCTGAAAAGGCCGCGGCGGGAAGAACCAAGCTGGTCGGGGATGTAGCCTTCAAGGAAGCCCGCGAGGTGGCTGGCGCGATCACCCCGGTCCCTGGGGGCGTCGGCCTGATGACGGTGGCCTGTCTGCTGCAGAACACGGTCACCGCCGCCAAGCGACAGGCCGGGCTCGAGCCATCTGACGGGTAGGGGCGACGCCGAGACGCCGCCCCATTTCGCCTATTCCGTCCAATAAGGCGCAGGCTTCAGGAACAGCTTCTTGGGCACGGTCCCGTAGATGATCTCCACGCCGTCCACAGCCTCGGCGACGGCGAAGTCCACCGCGATGCTGGAGATGGAATAGGCGTCAGCCTTGGAAATTCCGGCATGCGCCTCCAGGAAGGCCACCGTATTCTCCACCGACTTCCGCATGGCGTCGTCGAGGTCCTCATCGAGGCCCATCACATAGTAGTTCGCGGCGTCCTCTGCGAAGGGCGCCGGCATGTCGGCGCCTTTGCCCTTGTGCACGATGAACTGGAGCGTGCCGGTCAGCGAGGCCTCGATGGCGTTGCCCGACACCTCTCCATCGCCCTGGGCGGCATGGGCGTCGCCTGTGTAGAACAGAGCCCCCGGATTGAAGACCGGCAGGTAGAGGGTTGATCCCACAGTCAGGCGCTTCAAGTCCATATTGCCGCCGAAGATGCCTGGGGCCCGGGAGCCCACGACGCCGATGGCCGGGTCCGGCGCCACGGCCATGATCCCCAGGAAGGGGATGAGCGGCACCTCGATTTCCGGGGAAAAGAGCGCCACCTGACGCTCCAGGTCGAACTTCAGGATCTTCTGCACCTGCTCGGTCAGAAGGCCAGGGACGACGCCCCCCGTGCCAGGGCTGTTGACCCCGTAAGGCACCCGGTTTTCCAGGTCGACGACCCGGATTTCCAGCATGTCGCCCGGCTCAGCACCCTCCACATAGATGGGGCCGGTGAGAACGTGACCGCGCCAGCCCTCGCCGGTGCTGGCTGCGGCGATGTCCTTCACATCCTGCAGGATCTCGTCGGCCGTGATGCCGGCCTGGGCGAAATAGGCGACGGGATCACTGGTGAGCCCGCCATGGGAGACGGTGTCGATGCGCACAGTCTGTCCCGATGTGATCCTGAGCACAGGCGTGCGGGTCGCCGAGATCGAACCTCGCAGGACGGTCTCAGGGGTTGAGCGAAGATAGGCGTCGTGCGCCGCCGGCTGGGCCATGGCAGGTCCACAGAGCGCCATGAGGGCGGCGGCGACAGAAACGTGTCTGATCACGAGGCTGGGTCCTTTTCCAATTGTGGGGGGCGACATCTAGAAGCTCATCCGCACGCCGGCCTTGAAGGCGCGGCCGACAAGGTCGTAGGGAGAGCCGCCAAGGCTGATCGCCACAATCGGCGGGTCCTTGTCGAACAGGTTGTCGATATTGAGATAGGCCTGAATCTGCCGGCCGGGCCGATCGACGACCTGATAGCGCAGGCTGGTGTTCCAGTAGACCGCCTCTGGCCAGACGTTCTTGTTCACGCTGTTGGAAGCGGCCGGGTTGTAGTTCGGGTCTTCCGGCCCCACGAGATTGACGTTGTACTTGATGGAGCTGGTGTAGCGGACCATCAGGTTGGCGGTCAGTCGGCCAAGATTGTAGGTGGCCTGGCCGTTCCAGGACCAGGTGGGGATCGTGGCGCCGGCATTGTCGGTGTCTCTGACGCCGGCGATGGTCCGCAGGTCGTCGACCCAGGTGCCCAGGGCCCGCACCGTCAGAGAGCCTGGCAGGTCAAAATTCTCCAGCGGGGCCCGATAGGCCATCTCGATATCCACCCCGTTGGTCTTCAGGGCGTTGAGGTTCAGCTGGGGCACATTGACCCGGGCGACGCCGATTGGGCTGCTGGGATCAAGCTCGACAAAGCGGGCGTAGGACTGATCGCCCTGGACCAGCAGGCGGTCGAGGATTTCCTGGACCCCCAGGGTGGCGATGACGTCGCGGATCTCGATGTCGTAGTAGTCCACCGAGGCGCGGAAGCCTGAGGCCCATTCCCATGTGGGCTGGATGACCACGCCTAAGGTGGTGGTGTCGGCGGTCTCCGGGACGAGCTGGTCGTTGCCCACCGTGTTGCTCTTGGTGAAGCCCGAACGGCCGGTGACCCGGTTGACGACGTTGGGATTGCCCTCTGAGCCCGGATTGAACAGCTCATTGATGTTGGGGGCGCGGATGTCCCGGGAGCGGGTGAAGCGCAGGCGCAGGGCGTCGACGGGCTCCCAGGTGGCGCCGACCTTCCAGGTGGTGACCGAACCGGAGGTGGAATAGTTGGTCCGCCGCACCGCGCCGTTCAGGTCCAGGGACTGGGCGAAGGGCAGGTCGCGCAGGATCGGCACGCCCCCTTCGAGATAGGCCTCCTTGACCTCGATCTCACCCGTATAGGTGGGGTAGTTCTGGTTCATCAGCGCGCCGCGCTTGCAGTCGGGGCAGCCGTTCACATCGGCGGTGTCCTTGCGCCACTCGAACCCTGTGGCGACGGCCACGGGGCCGGCCGGAAGGCTGAAGAGCTCACCGGCCAGATTGGCCTGGACGGTGTATTGACGAAGGTCGTTCTTCTGCTGCGACGCGGAATTGAAATAGGCGTTCGCGGCCTTGTTCTGCTCCACATTGGCGCCGAAGATATTGTAGGGCACGCAGCCGGGGGAGAGGTTGGCGATCCACTTGGCCCGCTCCTCCGGGCGCTGAGCGTTGAAGTGGGGGTTGGTCTCTACGGGACCGCAGGCCGGCTTACCGTCGGGCCCCGTCACCACGTAGGCCGCCTGGAAGAAGTCAGCTGTACGGGGCGTTCCGCTGAGGTTGGGATTGAAGGTCGCCCGGCCAAGGCCGACGCCCACGTCCCATTTCCAGTCGGTGAACACCTTTCCATCGATCCCGAAGTCGGCCTGCAGGCTTTCGGTGCGGTTGCGTGACCGGATTGAGCCGACATCGTCTCGTCGGGTGGCGCTGTAGGGGATCCGATCGACCCCGGCGGCTCGCATCGCGGCGACCACCGAGGCGGGCAGGAAGGGGTTCGTGATCAGGACCGGGTAGTTGTTGTAGTTGGGAATCCGCGCGCCGAACGACTGGCCGTAGGTCAGCAGATTGCCATAGTGCAGCTGCGCGAAGGCGTTGATGTCAGGGGTCAGTTCATACTCGACCCGGGCCAGGGCTGCGCTGCGGTCATAGGCCGGACGCAGGCGCTGGTCGGGGTTCTCCCAGCTGTCGACGGTGCCGCCGATCATCTCGGTGTTCCCCACGATCGAGCCGTACTGATACTGGTAGATCCCGCCGTCGGCGTTCCAGGCGGTGCCCCGCAGGGGGCCAGACGGAACCAGGCCATTGGAATTGTAGGCCGAGGTGAAGACATTGTTGGAAATGATGGTGGCCGGCAGGCCTGCTGGACGGTTGGCCGGAAGAGACAGGACGCCGGGATAGCTTTCCCCCCAGTCGCGGGAGTCCATCAGTCCTGAGCCGTTGTTGAGGGTGAAGTCGCCGCCGATGATGAAGTGACCGCGGCCATCGGCGAAGGAGGTCCCATAGGCTGTGGACCCGTTGACCTCGACATTGTCGCCTTCCTGCGACACGCCGTAGTGCATGTTGACGTCGAGCCCCTCCATCCGGTTGCGCAGGATGAAGTTGACCACGCCGGCCACGGCGTCGGAGCCATAGGCCGCCGAGGCGCCGCCGGTGACGATCTCCACCCGTTCGATCAGGCTGGTCGGGATGAGATTGGTGTCAAAAAGACCAGTCTGGCCGTCGGGGACGTGACGGCGGCCATTGAGCATGACGAGCGTCCGCTGCCCGCCCAGGCCGCGCAGATCCAAATTGGCCTTGGAGGCGTTCTGCGCGCCGGTCGAATTGACGCTGGGGCCGCTGGAGCCGCGGAAGCTCGGAATGTCGCGGACAATTTCGAAGACGCTGGCGGCGGCCCGTTGTTCGATTTCCGCGGCGCCGACGGTGGTGACCGGGGTCGGGGCCTGGAAGCCGCTCACCTGGAGGCGCGAGCCGGTCACCAGGACTTCGCCGACCTCGACCTCAGCGGCCGCCGGAGCGGGTGGCCGCGCGGCCTGGGCCGTCTGGATAGGCGCGCTCGGAGCCTGCCAGGCGGTTCTGATCAGCGGCGCCGCCGGCGCTGGCCCAAGGGTGATGGTGCGGCCGTCGTCGGCGACCACCACGAGATCGGTGCCGGCCAACAGCCCCTGCAAGGCCTGACGGACCGGCAGGTCCCCCTGGACGCCACGGGTCTGCTTGTGCCTCACCTGATCGGCGGCGACGAGGATCTGGACCCCGGCTTGGCGGGCGAATTCGGCGATGCCTGACGACGCCGGCTGAGGGGCGACCTGGAAGGGCTGAACCTGCGCCCACACCGGCGCGGCGGTCAGCATCGCCCCGACGGCGCAGGCGCCAAACAGGCCCCGCCGCCATGCGCTCATCGTCTTGCTATTGGTGCTCATCTTATCCCCCGTGACTGATGCCGGCTCCATCCGGCGTCAGGGGGGAGGACGGCCTGGGGTCACAGTTCCGGGGGAGGCGGCCCGCAGGTCGGCCCATTCCACAGGGATCGCTTGAAAATTAGTCAGACGTCGAAGCTTGCGGCGCGATCACGGGCGCCGCAGGCGCAGGACCTCGCCTTCGCGGCGAACCTCGGCGCCGAGGAGGGTCGTCACCGATGTGACGAAAGATTCCGGATCCCCCGTCCGAAACAGGCCGACCAGCTGTTCGCCGCCGAGCTCGGGATCCTCGACGACGATCTTCAGCGAATTATAGCGGTTGAACTCCGCGGCGGCCTCGCTGAGGGTCTCCCCGTCGAGGACGAGCTCCCCCTGACGCCATGCGAGGCTGCGACGGATCGCGGCAGGGTCAGGTCTCACCACAAAGGCCTGGTCTGTATCGGTGACCGACAGCCGATGGCCCGCGCGCACGTCGGCGCGCTGACCGCCATCAGACCGCGAGGCCTCGACCACGCCTTCTGTGACCTGCAGGTCCGTTCGCCCGCCGAGCTGGCGAACACTGAACGCCGTCCCCAGGGCCTGAAATCTCGCCCCACCCGCCTGGACGATAAAAGGCCGTTGGGGATCATGGGCGACATCGAACCAGGCCTCCCCTTGCAGGACCTCGATCTGTCGCCGGCGCGTGGTGATCTGGACCTTGAGCGCGCTCTCGGTGTTGAGGATCATCTGGGTGCCGTCGGCCAGAGGGGCCCGCCGGATCTCCCCCAGGCCGGTTGTGAATCGCTCGGTCCCGAGGTTCATCACGATGGCGGTCCCGCCAATCGCCGCCGCCGCGGCTCCACCGCCCCAGGCCAACAGGGCGCGGCGGGGCAGGGTGGGAGCCTTCGCCGGCTGCAGATCAGTCGATGGGAGGGCTCTGGCTCGATCCACCAGACTCAGGGCGGCCTGGGCGCGCAGATAGGCGCCCTGTCGCCGGGGATCCCCAGCCAGCCAGGCGGCCAGTTCAACGTCAGTCGTCGGCTCAAGGCCTCGCGCATCGCTCCGCACGGCCCAGAGGGCCGCCTCGTCATCGATCTCGTTTGCGGCTTGAACCTCTGACATCTGGCTGTGTGCGGCTGGCCGCCTCTTCTGTCCCATCGACCCCGGTGAGGGCGCTCAGGATGAGACGCAATCCCCGCGCCGCCTGGGCCTCCACCACATTCTCGGTGACGCCGAGCCGCTGGGCGATCTCACGCTGGGACAGCCCATCGACCCGGCGCAACATGAATATCGTCCTGCACCGCTCTGGCAAAGCCTGGATCACGGCCTGGACCCTGCGAAGTTCAAGGCGGCCGGCGACCACCCGTTCCGCAGACGGCGCATGATCTAAGACGTCCAACAGCGCTAATTCCGTCGTTCGGGCGAGGGAGACCACCCGGGCCTGCCTAAGCCGGTCCGTCACGACGCTGCGAATGGTCTGGAACAGATAGGCCCTGCCGTTCTGGATATGATCGATCGAGGACAGGGCGGCGATACGGCAATAGCCGTCCTGAACAATGTCGTCGATCTCATCCCGACTCCAGCCGGCGCGGCTCAGCCAGCGACGCACATCCCCCTCGTGAGGCAGGATCTGCGCGCCGACCCAGGCCACGAATATTGCGCGGGTTTGGACCATGGCGGTGTTCCCAGGCGGCGCCGGAGGCGCAGACCATCCACCCTGACGGTTGAATCGCGCTGACGCAGTAGCAAGGCGCGGTGTCCCGCAAACACCAGCCACAAGGCCAAGCTGACCTTTAGGCGTTCATTCAGGGGCAGGAACGCGCAGACGCTTGCTCGGTCTGCAGGCGAGGCCCGAGCCAGCTCGCTCAAGGCGTGCGCACTCATGGGGTGCGGCCGCGGCCGCGTACCTGTTTCGGTTGTCGGCGGCTCTAGCCGCGCGGCGCGCCGCGCCGATTGGACCAGTCCACCAGGGCGGCAAGGACCTCACTGACGGCGGTGTCATAGGCCGCCACGATCTGGCCAACCCGGTTGTCGGGCGCGCGGACCTGGGCTTCGAAAATCTCTTCGGCCACCAGGGCGCGGTCGTCCCGAGCCACCAGAGTCGCCCGCAGCCGGACAATCACCAGCGGGGCGGCGCTCTGGCCTTGGTCATAGACCGTCTCGAACTGACGGACATCAAGGCGCAAGACGCTGGCGGCCTCACGCACCTCGCCCCGCGTAACCAACCGGGCGGGGCCGGTATTGGCGTCGAAGGCCTTGGCGACCGCCTCGTCGAACAGGGTGCTGGCCGGCGCGACCCATCGTGCGCTGGCCACATAGGCCGCTTCAGTTCCGGTCATGGTCAGGATCCGGTCACCGCTGGCGGCGCGATCAAAGCCGGTGCTGGGCAGGACAAGACCGAAGGACTGGGCGCTACGGGGCGCGTCCACGGCTCCCATCGCGCCCCCAAAGCGGTAGAGCTGAGAGGGGTCGGCGTCGGGGAGCAGTGAGACGCAGGCCGACAGGCAAAGGGCGGTGGCGGTGATGGCCAGGGTCCGCAGTTTCGCGATCATGGCTGAATTTCCATTTCCTTGGCCGGCCCCTTGCCGACAACCCCGCGGGGGTTGGAGCTGACCTCATTGGTGAGCCGCGAGAGAGACTCTGCGGCGTCCTGCAGGGTTTCGGCGGCGCGGGTGACCTGCGGCAGGCCGTAGGTGGCGAAGTCCGCGGTGGGACCTTCCAGGCTGGCGAGCATGCGGCGCAGATCAGCAGCGGCGGCCTCGGTTTCCGTGGCGGCCTGGCTCAGGCTGGCCATCGCCGCGCGGCCGTCGGTGTCGACGATATCGCGGGTGGAGGCCGCGAGCGCCCGGGCCTCTTCCGCCGCCTCGCCGATGTTCTGCAGGGCGGCCTGCGCGTCGGCGATGATCGCCTTGCGCTCCCGCAACTCCGCGGTGACCGCCTGGGCGTCGGAAATGGCCGCCCCCAGGGTCAGAATGTTCTCGTCAGACAGCACGCGATTGACCCGGTCCAGGGCCTCCACGGTCCGCGACAGCACCGTCCCGCCGCCTTCCAGGAGGTCAGCCAGGGTGCTGCGCTGACTCTGGATGACCGGGACCCTGCCTTCCGGCGCGGTCTCCTTGAGCAGGGGCCGGGTGGAGGTGCCTGCGGTGATCTGGATATAGTTCAGGCCGGTGATGCCCTGTGGCTCGAGGGTGGCGAAGGAGTCGACGCGGATCGGCACGTCGGAGTTGACCCGCACGCGGGAGATCACCCGGCTCGGATTGGTCCGGTCGAGGGAAATGTCCGTCACTTCACCGACCTTGATGCCGTTGAAGTGGACCTCGCCCCCCTGGGTCAGGCCTCGGACGGGCCCCTGAAACAGGATGTCATAGACATCATAGTCCCGGGCGAAGGCCACCCGCGCCAGCCAGATGCTGAAGATCACCAGCCCCACGAAGAGGATCAGGGTCGATAGGCCCACCAGGGCGTAGTTGGCGTTCTTTTCCATGGTCAGGCCCGGCTCCCCTGGGCGGTCGCTTTCGCCGCAGCGCGGCCCCGGGGTCCAAGGAAGTATTCCTGAATCCAGGGATGGTCGGAGGATTCGAGCTCGGCGACCGGCGCCTCGGCCACCACCTTGCGGTCGGCGATCACCGCCACACGGTCAGTGATCGTATAGAGGCTGTCGAGGTCGTGGGTAATCATGAACACCGTCAGGTGGAGGCTGTCAGAGAGGTCGCGGATCAGCTCGTCAAAGGCTCCCGCGCCGATCGGGTCAAGACCGGCGGTGGGTTCGTCGAGAAACAGCAGATCGGGATCCAGGGCGAGCGCTCGGGCCAGGGCCGCACGCTTGCGCATGCCCCCCGACAGCTCTGAGGGCTTGAGGGCGCCGGCGTCGGGCCGCAGGCCGACCAGGGCGATCTTGAGGTCCGCCAGCTCTTCCATCTCCCGGATCGACAGCTTTGTATGCTCGCGCATGGGCGCCTCGATGTTCTCACGCACGGTCAGGTTGGAGAACAACGCGCCGTGCTGGAAGAGAACGCCCCAGCGGCGTTCCAGTCCCCCGCTCTTCCGGGCGCCGCTGACGTCCTGTCCGAAGACCTTGACCGTGCCGTCCTCGGGGACCTTGAGGCCGATGATGGAATTGAGCAGGACCGACTTTCCTGAGCCCGACCCGCCGACCACGGCCACGATCTCGCCGCGTCGGACATTGAGGTTCAAATCCTCATGGACCACATGGTCGCCGAACTGCGAACGCAGGCCCTCGACCTCGATCACGAAGTCATCCGGGCGGTCGGTCTGCGGGGCTTCAGCCTGCGGGACGACGGACGGGGGGGCGAGGTCGGTCAAATGTCCAGCTCCATGTAGAGCAGGGCGAAGGCCGCATCGATCATGATGATGGCGAAGATGGCGTGGACCACCGCCGCCGTCACCCGCCGGCCGAGGGACTCCACGTCGCCGCCGACCTCCATGCCCTGGCGGCAGCCGATGCCGGCGATGACGATGGCCATGATCGGGGCCTTGGACAGGCCCACCCAGAAGTGGGTTGGGCCGACATATTCCAGAATGCGCTGGAAGAAGAAGCTCGGACCGATGTCCAGCACGCTCCAGGTGACGGCCAGACCGCCGCACAGACCCGCCAAGGTGGCGACGAAGGTCAGAAGGGGGATGGTCACCAGCAGCGCCATGAAGCGCGGGAAGACCAGGGCCTCGAACGGATCGACACCCATGACCTTCATGGCGTCCACCTCCTGGTTCATCTTCATCGAGCCGATCTCGGCGGCGAAGGATGAGGCTGACCGGCCGGCCAGGAGGATGGCGGTGATCAGGATGTTGAACTCACGCAGGACCGCGACGCCGATCAGCTCGACGGCGAAAACCTGGGCGCCGAACTCGCGAAGCATGTTGGCGCCCAGCAGGCCGACCACGGCGCCGATGAAGAAGGAGGTCACCGCGACGATGGGAATGGCGTCCAGTCCAGCCCGCTCGGCCAGAGAGAAAACCGACGCCCAACGGATCCGCATGGGATTGGCCACGCTCTTGGCCAGCACGATGAGCAGATGGCCGGCGAAGACCAGGGTGTCGAAGGCGTCATAGCCGGTGCTGACGACGCCCTTGCCGATCCGCACGGTCATTTCGTGCCAACCGCTGGGTTCGCGTTTGGGCGGCTCGCGCTTGGCGGCGGCCTCAGCGACGAGTTCGATCAGTCGCTGGCTTTCGGGGCGGGCCTCGACTTTGGCCGGATCGAGGACGCCGCCTGCGGCGCGGATCAGGGCGAAGGCGCCCGCGGTGTCGAGCTTGCCGACCTCGGTGAGGTCATAGTGCGCCGCCGGCGCGCCGCGGAGCGCGGCGCTCAGACGGCGGCCTTCCCGGTCAAGGGCGTTGAGCGTCCAGTCTCCCGTCAGCTTGACCGTCCGTGCGTCACCGTCCCCCACGAGTTCGAAGGCGGCAGGCATTTGGCCGTTGGGAGAAACCTTGGAAATGGTGCGGCTCCAAACTCATGGCGGACTCAGACGGCGCCGCCCCGCGAAATCCTAGCAGAGCCGGGGGTCTGGTCGGAACGTCTTATGGCGCCGGTTGTTCCCCGACGACGAAAGTTGCCGAAAATCCCAAGCGTGACCATGGATCACGTCTCGCTTTCGCCCGAATTGACCGTGTAGAGAGGGGCGGTCGGTGGGAGCCTCACCGACACATGGAAAAGCGTATTCAAGGCTGGGAGCGTTGCGTTGGCCCGCCAACTCGATTTCGTCGGCAAGTCCGGCGCCAATTATCGTTACACCGCCCTGGAGGATGATCGCATTCCTCCAACGGCTGGTGCTAACTACGTCATCGCCGAAACCGGTCCGGAGACCCGTCTGATCTATGCGGGGGAAACCGAGAACGTCATGGCCGCGGACCTGGCAGGGCGTCTCGATGAGGTCCGTCAGCGATGGCCGGCGGCCGAGTTGTTGCTGCGGCTGAATGTTCGGCGCGCGGTGCGAATGGCTGAGCGGGATGATCTGGTGGCCGAGCATCTGCCGCCGCTCAACGATCCGCCCGAGACGCAGCCGTCCGCTGACCAAGGCGCCTCTCCGAACATATGATCTGAGGGCTGGCCCGGTCAGCGGGGCGACGATCCCGACAAAGGGCGGCCTGCGCCTACCGATCAGGTCGGCGCAGGGTCGTCAGCGTCAGTCCTGGCGTGCAGCGTCAAACAGGCGGCTGGCCTCGTTCCAGTTGAGCACCTCCCACCAATTGGTGAGATAGCTCCCGCGGTTGTTCTGATGCTTCAGGTAATAGGCGTGCTCCCAGACATCGTTGGCGACAATGGGCGCGCCCTTGACCGGGGCGTCGTCCATCAGCGGGTTATCCTGGTTGGGTGTCGAGACGACGGCCAGCTTTTCGCCGTCCCAGACAAGCCAGGCCCAACCTGAGCCGAACCGTTGAGCGCCCGCGGCCTCGAAGGCCTTCTTGAAGGCGGCCATGGACCCGAAGTCCTTGTCGATCTCGGCCTTGAGGCCGTCGGAGGCTTCGCCGACCTGATCTGTCGGGGCCATCAGCGTCCAGAACAGGGTGTGGTTGTAGTGACCGCCGGCGTTGTTGCGCACCGCCGCCGGGTGGTTGGAGACCTCGGCCAGGATCGCCTCCAGCGACTTCCCGGCCAGGGCGGGCGTTTCAGCCACGGCGGCGTTGAGGTTGTTCACATAACCCTGGTGGTGGCGACCGTGATGGATCTGCATGGTCTGTGCGTCGATCACCGGCTCAAGGCCATCGTACCCGTACGCCAGAGGGGCGAGCTCAAAGGCCGCGGCGGGAGCGACGGCGGTCTGGGACGCGGCCGGCTGAGCCTGCGCCAGGGCGGGCGCAGCCACAAGGCAGGTGGCGAACAGGGCGAGGCGCAACGTAGGCAGAGGCATTTTTGAGGTCATCCTTCAGTTCTAACGGGCGGCGGCGAGCATAGCGCCACGGCGGCTATCTCGACAGGTCTGGGCGCAGGCTCTGGGCGCGGCCCTATCGCTGGCAACGCCCCAAGCGCGCGAAGCGTTGCAGCCGCTTGGCGCGCCTTCCGCAGCATTGGAGCCCCGTTCTGTGGTCGAAACGCGCTCAAATCCTTGAACCCAGCGCCTCAGATGTCAGTCGCGCGGGCCAGAGGAGGGTGCGTAGGCGAATCCTCAGCTCTCAGCCTTGCGCATCAGCTCGCGGCGCTCCTCCAGACCACGGTGCAGTTCCACCAGGACCCGTGCGGCGTGGGGGTTCTGCTGGATGGCGCTCCAGTAGGCGGCAACCTTGGGCGCGTCCTTCAGCGGATCGGGGACATCGAAGGTGGGGGTGACATTCTCCACCAGGAAGAGGGCCGGAACCAGGGTGCAGTCGGCCAGGGACAGTTCCCCCCCGACGGCGAAGCCCGTGCCGTCCAGGTACTGGTCCAAGGTGCGGACCCCCCGGGCGGTCTGGCCGGTCAACAGGTCGCGAACGCCGTCATTGCGGCTCGATCGCCGGCCCTGCGGAATGCACATGAAGATGTTGTTCATGACGTAGATGTCAGCGATCCGCGACACCGTCCGGATGCGGGCGCGCTCCCGGGGGGAGGCCCCCAGCAGGGGCGGGGCAGGGTAAAGCTCTTCCAGATATTCGCTGATCACCTCGGACTCAGCGATCACCTCGTCGCCCAGGTCCAGGGCGGGGATGCGGGCGATGGGGGATACCTTGCTGAAGCCGGCCTGCGGAAAGCCGGGTGGCCGGGCCAGCTCGATATCCTCGATGCCCTTGGCGTAGATCTGCATCCGCACCTTGGCCGAATAGGGGCTCAGGTCCCCGCTGTAGAGCTTCATCGACATCTTCCCCGTTCGTGGCCGCCAGTCTGGCGCGGCGTCTCGCCTACGCATAGGGCGCCCTCTGGCCCCGTGGCGACCTCGACGGTGTCCGGCGCGTTCAGGCGGGGCCACGGGCCAGCCACAGCGCCAGGACGACGGCCTGGGCGCCGACGATTCCGGCCAGTCGGGCGCCGAAGGGTTGCTTGCGCGTCTTGTGCCGAAGGATCTGCTGGGCGGCCAGGGCCGCAGGCGCCCCGCCCAGGGCGGCCATCAACAGGAGGGTCCGCTCAGCCATCCGTCGACCGCCGTCCCGGGCCCTCTGTTTGTCGAGGGCGAAGACTGCGAAGGTCGCGATGTTCAGGGCGATCAGACCAAAGGCGGCCAGGGTCCACATGAGAGATTGCTCCGCCGCAGCCAGATCGGCGCATCCGATCCCGCTCCAGCGCGAGGCCACCTTCAGTTTTCGCGGGAAAACTTGGTGGGTGCAGTAGGATTCGAACCTACGACCCGCTGATTAAGAGTCAGCTGCTCTACCAACTGAGCTATGCACCCGTCGCGTCAGACCCCTTCCTGCGGGGGTCCCGGCGAGGGCGCGGAACATAGCCGGATTTCCGGGCTTGGCAAGCGAGGGACGGAGAGAATTATGGCGCGGCGCGATCTGACCGGGGCGGTGGACTTCGCCTATCTGGAATCCTACGCCGCCGGCGACCTGGAGGTGGTGGCTGAAGTCCTGGAGCTGTTCCGCCAGCAGGCGGCGCTCTGGGCGCCCCTGATCGCGCCCGGCCAGGAAGGGTGGCCCGACGCGGTCCACACGATCAAGGGAACCGCCCGGGGGATCGGCGCCCACACTCTGGCGAAGGCCTGTGAAGCCGCTGAGACCCACGGTGAGGGGCGGCTGTCGGCGGTGCGGGACGCCCTCGATGCAGCCCTCGCCGACGTGGCGGCCTATGTCCACGAGCTCATGCTGCGCTCGCTCAAGGGACCCCCGCGCTCGCCTTGAGGTGTCAGCTCACCTGGGCAGTCAGTGGGCGCGGCCGCCGCCTTCGTCAGACTCGACCCCTTGGTCGCCGCCATCGGCCTCGGGATCAACAGGGTCCGGCGGTCCCTCGGCCCCGTACTGGGCCAGCACCCCGTGCAGTCCAAGCAGGGCGTCCTGCGTCACCACGGCGTGCAACCAGACCTCATAGCGCCCGTCGCTCAATGGCCGGTAGGTCAGCTCGGGGGGCTTGCTCATGATCAGGTCCGAATCGCGGGGCGTTCGGCGCAGACTACCCCATCGGCTCGCCCCCTGAGACCCAGGCCGGCGGCCGGCGAGGCGCAAAGCGATTAGACGCAAGCCTCTGTCCGCGCCTAGGATCATGCGGAAAGCGGCCAGGCGCCGCCCCCTTTGCGGAGAAGACCTGATGAGAATCGCCCTGATCCTGGCGGCGGCGGCCTGGCTGGCCACAGCCCCCGCCGCCCTTGCCCAGAGCCCGGCAGGCGCGTTCTTCGACGCTCTGGGCAAGCTCTGCGGCCAGAGCTTTGCGGGTCAGGTGGCCGCCGGCAACGAGACCGATGCGGCTTTCCGCGAGGCTGAGCTGATCATGCACGTGGCGAGCTGCAGCGAGACCGAGATCCGGATCCCTTTCCATGTGGGCGAGGATCATTCGCGAACCTGGGTCATCACCCGCCTGGGCGATGATCGGCTGCGTCTGAAGCATGACCACCGCCACACCGACGGAACCGAGGACGAGCTCTCCCAGTACGGGGGCGACAGCCTGGAGGCGGGCTCGGCCGGCCGTCAGAGCTTCCCGGTGGACGCCTACTCCATCGCGCTGTTCACCCGTACCGACCGGACGGTGTCGAACACCAATGTCTGGTCCCTGGAGCTGTCCGACGAGGCCTTCACCTATGAGCTGGCTAGGCCTGGGCGCCTGTTCCGGGTCGCATTCGATCTGACCCAGCCCCTATCGACCCCGGCGGGTCTTTAAGCGCCAGCCGTCCGCCGGATCAGTCTGAGCCGTCTCGAAGGTCGAAGAGGAGCGGGCGAGTAAGGTGGGGATCTGGCCAGCGCCGCGGGGAGAAATCTCTGACCCGCTGAAAGGAATGGTGGATGCGACAGGGATTGAACCTGTGACCCCCTCGGTGTGAACGAGGTGCTCTCCCGCTGAGCTACGCATCCATCGGAAGGGTTGCGCCTATAGCGTCTCGTTCGGCCCGGGGCAAGCCGGCAGTAGCTGCAAACAGGCGGCGGGCAGGTCGGCGTAGTGGTCGATGAGGATGTCGGCGCCCAGGTCGGCGACCGGAACCTCGGTATAGCCGAAGCTGACCAGGATCAGGGGCACGCCCGCGGCCCGGGCTGCGCCGGCGTCCGGGGAGGCGTCGCCGATCATGATGGCGCGGCTGGCCTGTCCTCCGGCCCGGGCGATGGCGGTCTCCAGGTGGCGGCGGTCGGGCTTCTGGGCCGGGGCGGCGTCAGCGCCGACAACGGCCTCGAACAGGGATGACAGGTTCAGCGCGTCCAGCAGGTTGGTGGAGAGGTCGGTACGCTTGTTGGTGCAGACCACCAGGCGCGCGCCGGCCCCCCGCAGGGTTTCCAGGGTCTCGACCATGCCGGGGAAGGGCGCGCTCTCATCGGCGATATGGGCGTTGTAGCGGGCGATGAAGCGGTCGAAGAGGCCGCCCATGGCGTCGTCGGCGATGGGATGGCCAGCCTCGCTGAAGCCCCGTTGCAGCAGCCAGCGGGCGCCCTTGCCGATGAAGGGACGGGCCTCGGCCAGCGGCAGGGGGGCGTGGCCTTCCTCCTGCAGGATGACGTTCAACGTGCCGACCAGGTCCGGCGCGGTGTCCACCAGGGTCCCGTCGAGGTCGAAGGCGAGCGTCGCGCCGGCCAGGGCCGAGAGGTCGAGGGGGGCGGCCATGACGGATGCGTTTCCTTTCGTCGAAACCTGTCGCCGTTTCGGCTAAACGCCCCATGATTGCAATGCCGTCGACTCGCCAAGGACCTGTCCCATGACCTTCAGCGCCAGACCCCGCGCCGCCGTGATCCTCGCCGCTGGTCAGGGCACGCGGATGAAGTCGCCTGTGCCGAAGGTGATGCACAGGGTCGGCGGCCGCACCATGCTCGACCGGGCTATCGACGCCGTCCAGGCGGCTGGCTGCGCGCGGGTGGTGGTGGTGGTCGGGCCCCACAGCCCCGAGGTGCGCGCCGCGGTGGTGGCGCGTCTGGGGGAGGACGCGGTCGCCGTGCAGGACCCGCCGCTGGGCACCGGTCATGCGGTGCTGGCCGCCCGGGAGGCCCTGGCTGATTTTGACGGTGAGGTGCTGGTCACCAATGGCGATTGTCCCCTTCTGGAGGGCAAGGACCTCGAGCCCTTGTTCGCCCTGCGCACTCAGGGGGTGGCCCTGGCCCTGCTGGGATTTGAGCCCGTCGATGCGGCGCTTTACGGCCGGCTGATCCGCGGCGCCGACGGTCACGTGCTGCGGATCGTGGAGGCCCGCGACGCCAATGAGGAGGAGCGCCACGTCCGGGCCTGCTATTCGGGCATGATGGTCGCCGACCGGGCCCAGCTGTTCGCCTGGCTGGCCCGGATCGGCAACGACAACGTCAAGGGCGAGTACTATCTGACCGAGGCGGTCGCCATCGCCGTCGCCGACGAGGCGCAGGTTCGTGCGGTGTTCGCCGCCGAGAGCGCGGTGATGGGGGCGGACTCGCAAGCCCAACTGGCCGCGGCCGAGGCCATCTTCCAACAGCGGCGGCGACACCACTTCCTCAGCGAGGGGGTGGCCATGCCGGCCCCGGACACGGTGCATTTCTCCTGGGACACGCAGATCGCGCCCGGCGCCACGGTCGAGCAGTTCGTGGTCTTCGGTCCCGGGGTCAGCGTTGCGACCGGCGCGGTGATCCGCGCCTTCAGTCATCTGGAAGGCGCGCAAGTCGGCGAGGGCGCCCTGGTGGGCCCCTATGCCCGGCTGCGCCCTGGCGCCCAGATCGGCGACCGGGCGCATATCGGCAATTTCGTCGAGGTGAAAAAGGTGGTGGTCGGCGAGGGGGCCAAGGCCAATCATCTCGCCTATCTGGGAGACGGGACGGTGGGGGCGGGCGCCAATATCGGCGCTGGGACGATCTTCTGTAACTATGATGGCTTCGACAAGTTCGAGACCCATGTGGGCGAGGGCGCCTTCATCGGCTCCAACTCGGCCCTGGTGGCTCCGGTGCGCATCGGGGCCGGCGCCTATACGGGCTCAGGTTCAGTGATCACCCGTGATGTGGCGCCCGACGCCCTGGCCCTGGGGCGCGGGACGCAGGTGGAGAAGAGCGGCTGGGCCGCCGGTTTCCGCGCCACCAAGGCCGTGCGGTCGAAAAAGCCCTGACATCGGCCACCGTTCGGGCGTGGTCTTCCCCGCCCCAGGCGCCTAGAAGAAAGCCCCCGCCAAGGTCCGGCGGCCGAGCACGGAATCAAGATGGACGCAGACGCCCAGAAAAAGGCCGCCGGCGAGGCCGCCGCCCAGATGGTCGAGGCCGGCATGGTGGTCGGGCTGGGCACGGGTTCGACCGCAGCCTGGTTCGTCAAGGCGCTGGCGGCCCGTCAGCTTGACGTGACCTGCATCGCCACCTCGGTGGCCACCGCTGAACTGGCTCAGAGCCTGGGCCTGAAGCTCACTGAGCTTGGACCAGTGAAGTCCATCGACCTCACCGTGGACGGGGCCGACGAGATCGGCCCGGCCCTGTCGCTGATCAAGGGGGGCGGGGCGGCCCTGCTGCGCGAGAAGCTGGTCTGGGAGGCCTCGCGCCGCTGCGTGGTCATCGCCGACGCCGCCAAGCGGGTGTCCATGCTGGGCAAGTTCCCGCTGCCCATCGAGGTGGTGGCCTTCGCCCACCAGACAACGGCCCTGCGCATCTGTGACGCGCTTTCGGAATGCGACCTGGGCGTCGCGCCGCGTCTGCGGATGAAGGACGGGGCGCCGGTGCGGACCGACGGGGGCAATCTTATCTATGACGCCGCCTGTGGTCGGATCGAGGACCCCGCGGCGCTCGCCGATGCGCTGAAGAGCGTCACCGGCGTGGTCGATCACGGCCTGTTCCTGGACCTGGCCGACCTGGCCCTGGTGGGGACGCCCCAGGGCGTCGTCACCGTCGAACCCTGAAGTGGAGTGACCTGAGCGTGGCCCAGTACGACTACGACCTGTTTGTCATCGGCGCCGGTTCTGGCGGGGTGCGCGCCGCGCGACTGGCGGCCGTGAGCGGCGCCCGCGTGGCGGTGGCCGAGGAGGACCGGGTCGGCGGCACCTGCGTGATCCGCGGCTGCGTGCCCAAGAAGTTCATGGTCTACGCCTCGGAATATGCCGGTCATTTCAAGACCGCCCAGGCCTATGGCTGGAGCTTTGGCGAGGCGCCGCGCTTCGACTGGCCGACCTTCCTGGCGGAAAAGGACAAGGAGATCGCCCGTCTGTCGGGGATCTATGTGACCAACCTGCAGAACGCCGGCGCCGAGCTGGTCCACGCCAAGGGACGTCTGGCGGACGCCCACACCATCGAACTGGTTGGCAAGGACAAGACCGTCACCGCCGGCAAGATTCTCATCGCCACTGGCGGCCGGCCATGGGTCCCGAAGGACCTGCCGGGGATCGAGCACGTCATCACCTCAGACGAGGCCTTCCATCTGGCGGATCTGCCCGAGCGGATGGTGATCGCCGGCGGCGGCTATATCGCCGTGGAGTTCGCCTGTATTTTCAGCGGACTTGGAGTTGACGTGACCCTGGTCCACCGGGGCCCGAACATCCTGCGGGGGTTTGACGACCATGTCCGCGCCCATCTGGCCGAAGAGCTGGAGAAGAAGGGCATCAAGGTTCTGCTGGGCTGCCAGCATGAGCGGGTGGAGAAGACAGCCGGGGGCCTGGTGAGCCACCTGTCCAGCGGCGCGACCCTGAACTCCGACCTCGTGCTCTTCGCCCTGGGCCGTGAGCCCTATGTGGAGGGGCTGGGACTGGAGGCCGCCGGCGTGGAGGTCCAGGACGGGGCCATTGTGGTCGATGACTATTCCCGCACCAATGTGGAGAACATCTGGGCCGTCGGCGACGTCACCAACCGGATCAACCTGACGCCCGTGGCGATCCGCGAAGGCGCAGCCTTTGCTCAGACCGAGTTCTACGACAACCCCACGACCTTCGACCACGAGATGGTCGCCTCGGCGGTCTTCTCTCAGCCGGCCATCGGCTCGGTGGGGCTGACCGAGGCCGAGGCGCGCCGCGCCCATGGCCAGGTGGATGTCTATCTGTCTCGCTTCCGCGCCATGAAGCACACCTTTTCGGGCGGAGAGGAGCGGGCGCTGATCAAGCTGGTGGTGGACGCCGAGAGCCAGAAGCTGCTGGGCTGCCATGTGGTGGCGCCCGATGGTCCGGAGATCATCCAGATGGCGGCGATCGCGCTGAAGATGGGCGTCACCAAGGCCCAGTGGGACTCCACCTGCGCGGTGCATCCGACCCTGGCTGAAGAACTGGTGACCATGCGGGAGAAGTATCTGCCCCAGGACCTGGGCCCGGTGGCGTGAAGCTGGCGGCCTCCCTCTTCGCCGGCCCGGGGTTCGCCCGCTGGTGCGGCTGGGTGCTGGTGTTCGCCGCAGCGCTCACCGGGCCGCTGGGTTGGGTGGGGCCTCTGGCCTTCGCCGTACTGCTCAGCCTTGTGGGCTTGCTGACCTTGCCGGCGCTTGAGGTGCGGGAGGCCGATCGGCCCGCCGCCCTGGCCATCCTGGTCCTGGTGATCTGGGCGGCGGGCTCCATGCTCTGGAGCCCCTATGAGCCCGAAGCCCTGTGGAGCTCGAATGCGGTCAAGCTGGCCTGCCAGGCGGCGCTCTATTGGGCGGCCTATTGCGCGGTGCGGCGCGCCGACCCGCAGATCCTGCGCTGGGCCATGGCGGTCTTCATGTGGGGCCTGTCGGGCCTGGCGGCGGTGATCATTGTCGAGGCGGTCACCGGCGCCGCCCTCTATCAGGCCCTGCGCCAGGCGATCTCTGATCCTATCCGGCCGGACTTGGCGGTCCGCAACGTGGCCCAGGGTGTGTTTGTCCTGGCCGTGCTTTGGGGGCCGGCCGCCCTGGCCGCGATCCGTCTGGGCTGGTGGCAGCTTGCGGTGCTCATGGCCGCTGGCCTCGTCGCCGGCGCGGTGGGGCTAAATGCGGACGCTCCCTTGATCGCCCTGGCGGGGGCCAGCGCAGCGGGCGCTGCGGTCTATCGGTGGCCGCTCATCGCCCCGCGGGTGCTGGGCGCCGGCGCCGGTCTGTTCTTCCTCGCCACGCCGCTGATCCTGTGGGCGCTGCGGGAGCAAGGAATCTATGCCGCGCTGCAGGACAGGGTCAGCCTCTCCTGGAGCATGCGCATGGACTACTGGAGCTATGCGGTGGACTGGATCAGCGACAAGCCTCTGCGGGGCTGGGGCCTGGACGCCAGCCGCATGTTCGGGCCGGGCATCCGGCTGCATCCCCATGACGCCGCCCTGCAGGTCTGGCTTGAGCTTGGCGTGATCGGGGCTGCGGCCGCCACCGTCTTCTGGGTGACACTCTTTCATCGTCTGGAGCGGCGCAGCCCCGACCTGGGAGCGGCGGCGGGAACAGCCGCGGCGGTCAGCTATCTCACCTTCGCCGCCGTGAGCTTCGGGGTCTGGCAGGAATGGTGGCTGGCCCTCGGCGCGCTGGCTCTCGTCACAGCCGCCGGCGCCCAGCGTCTGGCCATGGCCACCTCGACGTCAAAGGCTGCAGCGGGGTCGCGCAGAGCATCGACCTATCCCCCCATATCGGAGTAGAAGGCCCCTCTTTCGTCCCCGGGCATCGCCGCCCGATCTCGGGATGACGCGGAGCCGACTGATGAGCGACAACTGGAAACCAGCGTCCTGGCGCGCCAAGACCGCCAAGCACATTCCGGACGACTATCCGGACGCTGCGGCCCTTGAGCGGGTGGAGCAGACTCTGCGCGGCATGCCGCCCCTGGTGTTCGCTGGCGAGGCGCGACGCCTGAAGTCGCTGCTGGGCGATGTGGCCGAGGGCCGCGCCTTCCTGTTGCAGGGGGGCGACTGCGCCGAGAGCTTCAAGGAGTTCCACGCCGACAACATCCGCGACACCTTCCGGCTGATCCTGCAGATGGCGGTGGTCCTGACCTTCGCCGGCGGCAAGCCGGTGGTGAAGGTGGGCCGCATGGCTGGCCAGTTCGCCAAGCCCCGCTCCTCCGCCGTCGAGAAGATCGGCGATGTGGAACTGCCTTCTTATCGCGGCGACAACATCAACGGCATGGAGTTCACGCCTGAGGCCCGGGCGCCCGATCCGGAACGCCTGCTGAAGGCCTATGCCCAGTCGTCCTCGACCCTGAACCTGCTGCGGGCCTTCGCCGGCGGCGGCTATGCCGACCTCTACAACATCCACCGCTGGACCCTGGGCTTCGTCAATGACAGCCCGCAGGGCGCCCGCTACCGCGAGCTGTCGGAGAAGATCAGCGAGGCCCTGACCTTCATGGCCGCCATCGGGGTCACCCCCGACAGCCATCCCGACCTGCACCGGGTGGAGTTCTTCACCTGCCACGAGGCCCTGCTGCTGGGCTTCGAGGAGGCGATGACCCGCGTCGATTCCACTTCAGGCGACTGGTACGACACCTCGGCCCATCTGCTGTGGATCGGCGAGCGGACCCGTCAGCTGGATGGGGCCCATGTGGAGTTCTGCCGCGGGGTGAAGAACCCCGTGGGCGTGAAGGTCGGCCCCTCCCTCGAGCCCGATGAACTGTTGCGCCTGATCGATGCGCTGAGCCCGGCTAACGAAGCCGGTCGCCTGACGCTGTACGGCCGGTTCGGCCACGACAAGATCGCCGACCGTCTGCCCCGTCTGATGCAGGCCACCAAGGCCGGCGGACGCAACGTGGTCTGGGCCATCGACCCGATGCACGGCAACACGCTCACCGCCGCCAATGGCTATAAGACCCGGCCCTTCGATCGCATCCTGTCGGAGGTGAAGTCCTTCGTCGAGATCGCCAAGGCAGAGGGCGTGCATCCCGGCGGCGTCCATTTGGAGATGACGGGCCAGAACGTGACGGAATGCCTGGGCGGCGCCCGCGCCCTGAGCGAGGGCGACCTGGCCGACCGCTATCATACCCACTGCGACCCGCGCCTGAACGGCGAGCAGGCCCTGGAACTGGCCTTCCTGGTGGCCGAGAAGCTCAAGGAAGACCGGGTCGACATGGCCCGCCGGGTGGCGGTCTAGTCCAGCCGCCAGTCTGACTGGTGATCCCATGACCCACCCCGCGAGCCCCGAGGCGCCAGCGGCGCCCGGGCGCCACATGCTCGTGCGTCAGGATCTGCGACAGCTGCTGAAGCTGTCGGGGCCGGTGGTGCTCGCCCGCCTGGGCATCATGACCATGGGCCTGATGGACGCCATCGTCGTGGGGCGCTACTCGGCCGTGGAGCTCGGCTTCCACGCCATGGCCTGGGCGCCCACCTCGGTGATCCTGACCATGGCCATCGGCCTGCTGACCGGCGTCCAGGTGATGACCGCCCGCGCCGTGGGCGAGGGGCGCCGGCATGAGAGCGGCGCCGTGCTGCGACGGGGGCTGGTCTATGGCGCCTGGATAGGTCTCGCCTCCATGCTGGCGCTGGTCGCCGTGGCGCCCTGGGGCCTGTCGCGGATCGGTCTGGAGCCCAGCCTGGCGGCGGGCTCCATCGGCCCGGTGATCATCTTCGCCCTGTCCCTGCCGACCTATGTGGTGGCCTGCGCGGCCAGCTTCTGGCTGGAGGGCCTGTCGCGGCCTGGGCCGGCCATGGTGATCATGTGGCTGGCCAATGTGGTCAACCTTGTCTTCCTGCTGCTGCTGGTGCCTGGCGTCTTCGGCTTGCCAGCCCTCGGCGCCGTCGGCGCGGCCTGGGCGACCTTCGCCGCCCGGGCCTTTCTTGTGGCGGGCCTGCTGATCTACATCGCCAGAATGGCTGAGGCCCGCGAGCTAGGCGTGTTCGCCAAGCCCATTCGTGACCGCCTGGCCGAAGCCGAGCAACGCAGGGTCGGCTACGGGGCCGGCGCCTCCAACTTCTTCGAGGTGGCCGCCTTCGCCTCCCTCAACATCGTCGCTGGCTGGATCGGGACCTTGGCGCTGGCGGCCTGGACCGTGGTCCTGAACGTGATCTCCATGGTCTTCATGGCGCCGCTTGGCCTGGCGGCGGCTACGGCCGTCCTGGTCAGCAGCGCCTATGGCGCCCGGGACCGGGCGGGGGTCGCCCGCGCGGCCCTGGTCGGTTTCGCCGTGACCGCCGTCTTCGGAGTCGTCGTTTCTTTCGTGATCTGGCCCGCCGCCCCCTGGATCGCGGCCGCCTATACGACCGACCCGCAGGTGATCGCGGTCGCCGCCGCGGCCCTGGCGCTTTCCTGCCTGTTCCTGCTGGCGGACGGGCTGCAGGTGGTGATCGCCCAGGCCCTGCGGGCGCGCGGCGATGTGTGGATGCCCACCTTCACCCACCTGACCAGCTATGTGGTGATCATGATGCCGCTGGCCTGGTGGCTGGCCCTGCCCATGGGCATGGGCGTCACCGGCCTCGTCTGGGCCGTGATCCTGGCGAGCCTGGTTTCGGTCGGCCTGCTGGCGGCGCGCTTCTGGCGGCTGTCGCTCCAGCCCCTCTGAACCGCTTCAGCGACCGGCGCCGAGGATCCAGCCCTCTTCGCGCTCGGCCTCCGCCAGAGCCGCCTCGTCCAGGCCCCTTGGCGCGGCGAACAACTCGGCCAGCTTGCCGGCTTCGTCCAGCTTGGCGAAGTGTTCGGCGGTCTCGCGCACCTGGACCAGGTCTTTCACCTCTCCCGGGGCGGCCTTGATCTTCAGCAGGGACGGATAGACCTCGGCGACCACGGCTTCGACGCCCTCCAGGTCGGCTGGCGTCAGAGCGCCGAAACCGGTCTCCAGCGGCCAGACGCGCAGGGCCTCGCCGCGGGCGGCCTTCAGGCGCTTGACGGCCGGGATGCCCAACAGGGCCTGACCACCCACCGAGCCATTGTAGTAGAGCTTCCAGATCGACGCCGCGCCCTTGGCCGCGACATCGGCATAGCGAAACTCCGGCAGATCATCGGGACCGTGCGCCCTGGTGCGCTTGGGCTGCAGGGTGGTGAGCGCGTCCTTGGGCGGGCAGCCCCAGAACGGGAAGGGGCCGCCGGTCAGGCGCCGATTCAGCTCCGAGCCGACGCCAAAGCGGTTATTGGTGTTGTCGGCCTTGTCCTTGACCATCTTGTCGACCTGATCCCAGACCGCCCGCCACGGCGGATCGCCGGCCAGGTTCAGGCCGGCCGCGAAGCCGCGGGGAAATCCCAGGGGGAAGTCGAAGCCCACCAGGGCGCGCTCGCCCCGCTTTCTCAAATCGTCGAGGATCGTCCCCAGCAGCTTCTCGGCTTCGCCGCGGGTGGCGGGATTGTGGGACTCAAACGACATGCGGAAACGCACATCACGCTTGAGCACGCCGATCCAGACGGAGTCTGTCCCGGTGCCCGGCTTGGCCGCCGCGCTCCAGTCAACAATCAGATAGGCGCTGAAGAGGCGCGACACGGCATGGCTCCGGACGGAAAAGGGGGAGGAGTTCTATTTGTAGACCGTCGGCCGGGGCGGGCCAATGGCATGTCGTTCACAAGACACACAAGATGGCTATGGTGCGTCTTGGTTCGTCCCCGGAGATTCCTATGAGAGCTGTCCTGTTCGCCGCCGCCCTGGCCTCCACCCTGGCGCTCGCCGCCTGCGGACAATCGTCTGACACCTCGGGCTCGAGCGGCGCGGCCAGCGTGGCCGAGGTAGCCCCCACGGGGCCTGAGCTGAGCGGCGTCGGCGTCATCGCCACCCTGGATGGGCGGAGCGTGTCCATCGACCACGAGGGCGTCGAGGGCGGGCAGCCCGCCGGTCGCCAGGAGTTCCGCGCCTACGCCACCGTCCTGGCCGAGGCGCCGCTGGAGCCCGGCTCGCGGGTCAGCTTCAAGTATCAGGATGCTGAGCCTCTGCCCGTCCTGACGGAACTTACCGCGCGCTAGGCCCCTCTCCAGCCCGGATGGTGGCGCCCGCCTGGCGGATCATGCTAGGCGGCCCCCCCGGGCCATGGAGGTGATATGAGCGAGTCCCTGCGAGGCGGCGTCATCGGCGCCGGCGTCTTCGGCGCCTATCACGCCCGGCAATACGCCCGTCTGCCCGGCGTAGACCTGGCCGCCGTCTTTGATCCCCATCCCGAACGGGCCGCGGCGCTCGCCATGCCCCTGGGCGGTCGAGCCTTCGCCACCCTGGAAGACTTCCTGGAGGCGGTGGATGTGGTCACCATCGCGTCCCCGGCCGCCTTTCACGCCGAACAGGCGCTCGCGGCGGTGAAGGCCGGCAAGTCGGTCTATATTGAAAAGCCGATCGGGGTAGATGTCGCCAAGGTCGAGGCGGTGGCTCAAGAGGCCGCCCGGCGGAACCTGACAGTCGCCTGCGGGCACCAGGAGCGGGTGCTGTTCCAGGTGATGGGCCTGTTCGATATCCCGGCCCAGCCCCTGCGGCTGGAAGCCGTGCGTCACGGCCCGCCGTCAGACCGCAGCCTGGATGTGTCCGTCGTGCTCGACCTGATGATCCACGACCTGGACCTGGCCCTGGCCTTGTCGAAGGCCGCGCCGGTGACGGCCGAAGGGGAGGGGGCGGTGGTTCGGTCTGACTCCTGGGACACCGCGCGAAGTGAGGTGACCTTCGACGACGGTTTCACCGCTCTGTTCGACGTCTCCCGCGTGGCGCAGGCGCGGCGGCGCACCATGAAACTGGTCTATCCCTCCGGCGAGTTGGAGATCGACTTCCTGACCCGCGAATTCCGCAACACCACGGGCTTCGCCCTGAACGCCGACTTCGCCGACACCCCGGCGGCCAAGGACACCCTGGGCGCCAGCATCGAGGCCTTCCTCGCCGCCGTTCGTGGCGAGGCGCCCCGGCCCATTGTCACCGCCACTGAGGCCATTGCGGCCCTCGACCTGGCTCTGGCTGTCGAGCAGGGCCTGACCGCCGGAGCCTAGACCGGCGAAACCGGCGACGTTAATGAGACTCGTTCGCAATAATTAGCTTGCCACCTCCCGGGCCATTGAGGCAGAAATGCGACTGCGAAGCGGTCGCATAATGCGGTCCGGGCGGGGGATGCTATGCGGCGAATTTTGTTGGTTTCGGCGGCGATGACCGCCCTGGCTTCGGGGGCTCAAGCTCAGGAGGCCGAGGTGAGCGAGGTGGTGGTCACAGGACGCGCCCAGCAGCTCTACCGCACCCAGGAGGTGCAGGCCGGCCGCCTGCCGACGCCACCGCTGCAGTCCAGCCAGGCGGTCCAGGTCATCAACGCCGAACTCATCGCCGACCAGGGCGCCCGAGACGCCCAGGACCTGTACCGCAGCATTTCCGGCGTCAGTTTCTTCTCCTACGCCGGCGTCACCGCCCGGGGGTTTCGGCAGGAAGAGATCTTCTTCGATGGCCTGCGCGGCGACCCCTATGCCGGCTTCTCAGTGCCACAGCTCTTCAATGTGGAGCGGGTGGAGTTCCTCAAAGGGCCGGCCGGCATGCTGTATGGCCCCGGGGCGCCCGGCGGCCTCTTCAACTACGTGACCAAGAAGGCCGAGGAGCCGTACTCGGCCAAGGTGGCGGCCGTGGTCGGCAGCGAGGCGCGATATGGGGCGTCGGCTGAGATCAATGGCGCCTTGCCCGTGGCGGGCGTCGCGGGACGCTTTGGCGCCTTTTACGAAGAGCAGAACACCGCGCGGGTGAACGCCCGCTCAGAAATTCTCATCCTCGACGGCGGCTTGAAGATCGACCTGCCGGTCGGTGAGCTGAATCTACAGGCCACCCACTACGACCAGAACCTGCCGGGAAATCGGCTGAGGGGCGTGCCGACCAACAATCTGGGAGAATTCCTCACCGACCGCCGTTGGAACCACAACGAACCCACCGATTTTCTGCGCCTGGAAGCCAATGTCTATCAGGCCAGTTGGACGGCGGAGGCCAGTGACACCCTGACGCTGAACGCGGCGCTTCGGTACACCGACGGGCTGGAGACGCAGAAATACCACGAGCCTTTCGGCCTGGCTGATACGGATGGCGACGGGGTTCTCGACACGTCCAGGCGCCAGTACCGCGACCAGGTCCGGGACCAGTCCAACTGGTCGGCCGCCGCCAATCTGATCTGGGCCTTTGACCTCGCCGGGGTGGAAAGCCGCCTCTTGGCCGGCGCGGACTGGTTCACCAACGAACTCGCGTTTGAGGGCCGCAGCGTCAATGGGACCTTCGTGGCGACACCGACCACGCCGATGCCCCTCAGCCTGTTCAACCCCGTCTATGGCGTTGCGCCGGTCAGCAGCTACCGCCTCCCGGCCTATGCGGTCTCCCTGACGGAGTCCGATCGGGCCGGCGGCTATCTGCTCTATGAGGCGACGGTCGGGAACCTCATCGGGACCGTGGGCGCCCGCTATGACAGGTTCGAGGACGTCTCCGGCACGACATCGTTCGAGGACGACGCCCTGACCTGGCGGATGGGTCTCGTCTATCGTGTACGCCCAGACATCTCGATCTATGGCCAGTGGGCCGAGAGCTTTGAGCCCCAGGGCGCCAGCAGCCAGACGCCCCTGGCTGGGGGTCCCTTCGCCCCGACCGAAGGGGAGATGTTCGAAGCTGGCCTGAAAAGCGAACTGATGGGTGGCCGCCTGCAAGGATCTGCAGCGGTCTATCACATCACGCGAACCAACATCCTGCAGGCCGATCCCCGCGGCGATATCGGCGGCGACGGAACCAACGACCTGGTCGCCTTCGGCGAGATCACCAGCAAGGGGGCGGAATTCGATCTGGCGGCGGACATCACCACCGACTGGGTGCTGACGGCCTCATACGCCTACAACGACACCCGCATCACGGGGGACAATGGCCGGACCGCCATCACCAACAGTGTGGGCGACCGCTTCGCCAACGCGCCGGAGCATACGGTCGGCTTCTGGACCCGCTACCAGTTTCCCGACCTTGGCCTGGCCGTGGCCCTGGGCGGCGACTACGTGGATGTCCGCCGCTCGATGTCCGATCAGAAGGTGCGGCCCTACCTCATCTTCGACGCCTCGATCATCTACACCCACGGCCCCTGGCGGGCCCTGGTGCGCATCGATAATCTGACCGACGAGGTCTACGCCGCCTCAGGTTTCATTGACCGGACGGGGCACTTCCCCGGCGATCCCAGGTCGGTCTTCCTCGAACTTTCCCGGCAATGGTAGCCCTGGACCGGGAAGACACGACGATCGCGAGGCCTCGGCCAAGGAAGAAGGCCTCACGCGTCTGGTGGGAGGTGCACCAGTGGGCGGGCCTGAAGGTCTCGATCCTGCTGAGCTTCATCCTGCTCACCGGAACCCTGGCGACCCTCAGCCACGAGATTGACTGGCTGCTGCGGCCCGCCATGCGGGTCGATCCCGCCACGGTCGGCGCGGAGGTGAATTGGGCGGCGGTGGCGCGAACGGCGGCGGCTCAGGCCGGGGCGGGGCGGGTTGTCAGCCTGGAGGGGCCGATCGATCCCTGGTTCGCTGCGGCGGCGATCCTGGAAGCCCCCGACGGAGGGCTGTCCTTCGCCTATGTCCATCCGGCCACCGGCGAATTTCAGGGGACCGGTCACTGGGTGAGCGCCCAGCGCATCCTGCGCAACATGCATCGCCACCTGATGATGCCGATCCCCATTGGCGTGCCCATCGTCACCTCCCTCTCGTTGCTTCTGGCGGTCAGCCTCGTCACGTCCTTTGTCGTCTACAAGAAGTGGTGGCGGGGCTTCCTGAGGCCCATCCGCCTGACGGACCTGCGCACGGCCATGGGCGACTTTCATCGCCTGGCCGGTCTCTGGAGCCTTTGGTTCGTGGCCCTGATGATCCTGACGGGCCTCTGGTACCTGGCCGAGGAAACGGCTTTCCCGGCGCCTCGACTGCCCGTGGCCAAGGTCAAGCCGGCCGTAGAGAGCGTCGAGATCCTGGCTTCTCGTCTCCCGGCCACATTACAGGAGGCCCAGGCCGCCAATCCAGACCTGCGCATTGAGCGGATATTGTTTCCCACCGAAAAGTCCGGCGCCTTTGTCCTGCATGGCCAAGACGAGGCGATCCTGGTGCGCAGCCGGGCCAACGCCCTCTGGACGGAGGCGGAGACCGGCGAAGTTCTGCTGGTGAACGACGGCCGGGATCTGAACCTGCACCAGAGGTTGTCGGAAGCCGCAGACCCGTTGCATTTCGGGACCTGGGGCGGGTTGGCGACCAAGGTCATCTGGTTCGTCTTCGGCCTCGCCCTGACCAGCCTTTCGGTGTCTGGCGTGGCGATCTACGCCTTGCGCCTGATCCGTACTGAGCGAAAGCCCAGGCGCTGGGGCCCGGCCCTGGCGATCAGCTGGCGGGGCATGGGGGTGTGGCGCTGGCCAGCCGTTCTGCTGATCGTCATCGGATTTCTTCTCATACCGACGGTCTTTCTGCAGGCCTAGGGTTTCGAGGGGCGGCGCGGGCCCCTAGCTTGGAGCGAAAGCCCTCCAGGAGCGCCCGATGACTGACGCCTATGCCTTTTCATTCCAAGCCATTGAGGGGGGCGTCCTGCCCCTGACCACCTTCAAGGACAAGGTCGTCCTGGTGGTGAACACGGCGTCCAAATGCGGGCTGACGCCGCAGTATGAGGGGCTAGAGAAGCTCTACGGCGACTATCGCGACCAGGGACTGGTGGTTCTGGGGGTGCCCTCCAACCAGTTCGCCGGCCAGGAGCCCGGGACCGAGGCGGAGATCGCGGCCTTCTGCGCCACAAGCTTCGGCGTGGACTTTCCCCTGACCGCCAAGACCGATGTGAAGGGCGAGAGCGCCCATCCCTTCTACCAGTGGGCCAAGGCTGAACTCGGCGAGTCCGCCGATCCAGCCTGGAACTTCCACAAGATCCTGGTGGGCAAGGACGGCCGCCTGATCCGCGCCTTTGGCCCTCGCACAGATCCGATGGATCTGGAGGTTGTCGAGGCGATCAAGGCCGCTCTCTAGACAGCGACGGGGATAGGTTCGCCTGTCCCCGTTATCTCAGCTCCATGAAACTTCATCCCCCCGTCGCGAGCCTGTCACCGCTTGGGTCCAGAGCGACGCCGTCGAGAAGGCTCGACCTGGAATCGGGGATAATCAATGCACTATATGGGTCTGAAGCGCAGACTGTACGCGACCGTCGCTATCAGCATGGCAATTGGCGCCCTGGGCGGGCAGGCCTGGGCCGATGATGCCGCCACCGTCGACGAGCTCATCGTCACCGGCACCCGGGAGGTCGGGCGCACGCAGTTCACGACCCTCGCGCCGGTCGATGTGTTGTCGCAGGACATGATCCAGGCCTCCGCCACGGCCCAGCTGGGCGAAAACCTGGCTCAGCAGATTCCCTCCTTCATCGTCCAACGCCTGCCGACCTCCGATGGCCTGCAGTTCGTCCGGCCAGCCACACTGCGCAGCCTGTCGCCCGACCAGACCCTGGTCCTGGTGAATGGCAAGCGCTTCCATCGCTCCGCCTTCCTGGGGTCTCGGGGCGCCCAGGGCGCGGACCTGGCCCAGATTCCATCCTATGCGGTCAAGCGCATTGAGGTGCTGCGAGATGGCGCTTCGGCCCAGTACGGCTCGGACGCCATCGCCGGCGTCATCAACATCATCCTCAATGATCAGCCCGGCGTGCGCGGCTTTGCTCAGGCCGGACAGTTCGCAGAGGGGGACGGGGTCACCTACCGGGCCGGCGCGCAGGCTGGCGTCGAGATCGGCGCGGCCAACTTCAACCTGACCGCCGAATGGTCGGACGCCGAGGCCACCTCGCGCACCCGCCAACGGCAGGACGCCATCGCTTTCCAAGCCGCCAATCCGACGCTCAGGGTCCCCGACCCCGTGCAGCGTTGGGGCAATCCTGACCTGGAGACCCGGGCGCTTGGCCTGAACGCAGTGGTCGACACTGGCGAAGCTGGCGAGCTCTACGGCTTTGTCACCTATACCGAGACCGAGGGCGTCAACGACATCAACTGGCGCAATCCCGACACCAATCCAGGCATCTATCGCCCCACCGCGGCCTTCCCGGGCTTTGATCTGCGCAGCATCTATCCCGCCGGCTTCACCCCCATCGAAGGGGTCGAGTCCCAGGACTATCAGACGCTGGCCGGCTTCCGGAACGTCTCGGGCGACTTCACCTGGGATCTCAGCGCCGCCTACGGGCGCAACGACACGGCCTTCTTCCTCAACAACACCATCAACGCCTCGCTCGGCCCCAACAGCCCGACGGACTTCGATCTCGGCCGGCTGTTGCAGTCGGAGTTCAACCTGAACGCTGACGCGGTCTATCGGATGGACATGGCCGCCCTGGCCGCGCCGCTGAACATCGCCTTCGGCGCCGAGCGTCGGGTGGAGACCTATGCGATCCGCCCCGGCGATCCGGACTCCTACGCCGTCGGCCCGGGCGCCGCGTTTGGTCTGGCGCCAGCCTCCAACGGCTTCCCCGGCTTCAGCGACATCCAGGCGGGTGAGTGGTCGCAGGAAAGCTATGCCGCCTATGTGGATGTCGAAGCCCAGCTGACGCAGGCCTGGAGCCTGGGCGGCGCGCTTCGCTACGAGGACTTCTCGGAGTTCGGCGATACTTTGAACGGCAAGATCGCCAGCCGCTACGCCATCACCGACAACCTCGCGCTCCGCGGCGCATGGTCCAGTGGCTTCCGCGCCCCCACGCCCGGCCAGCTGAACTCCACCAGCACCTCGCAAGGCCTGGACACAGTGACCTTGCAGCTCTTCACCTCGGGCCGCCTGTCGCCGACCAATCCGGTGGCGGTCTTCCTGGGCGCCGAGGCCCTGGAGCCGGAGACCTCCGAAACCCTCACGGCCGGCCTGACCTGGCGCACCGACTTCGGCTTCTCAGGGTCTATCGACGCCTATCAGATCGATGTGAGCGACCGCTTCTCCTCCTCGGCCGCCGTCACCGTGACCCCAGCCATCCGCGCCCAGCTGGTGGCGGCCGGCGTGCCCGGCGCCTCGGCCTTCACGCGCATCAACTGGTTCGCCAACGACTTCGACACCCGCACCCGCGGGGTGGACGTGGTCGGCGCCTACGACCGCGATCTCGGCCCAGGCGGGCTCAATCTGACGGGCGCCTACAACTACAACCAGACCGAGGTCACGGCTGGCTCCATCGCCGCCAATCCGACCCAGCAGCGCCTGTTCGAGGAATCCCGGCCGCAGCACAATGCGACCGCCTCAGCCACCTATGAGGTGGGGCCCTTCGAAGTCCTCGGCCGCATGCGCTACTACGGATCCTGGACGGACTCCACGGGCAACGCCACCGGCGACATCTTCCAGGACTTCGGCGCGATGACCTTCTTCGACCTCGCGCTGACCTATGCCCCGACGGAGTTTGTCTCCATCCGGATCGGGGCGGAAAACGTCTTCGACTCCTATCCGGACGAGGCGGTGTTCCAGGCCAGCCGCGGGCTCGTCTACTCGCGGAACTCGCCCTACGACACCAACGGGGCGATGTACTATCTGCGCTTCGACACCAGCTTCTAGGGACGATCGGCCATGGCGAAACTCACCCGTCGCGGCGTCGTCGCCGCCGGTCTGGCCCTGGGCGCAGGCTCAGCGGCTTCGGCCGCCCGGCCGGCGGCGGGGGGGATCGTCCTGGCCGCCGACGAGACGTACTGGGCAGGGATCGCCGCCCAGTACGATCTCGCCTCGGACGTCGTCCAACTGGAGAATGGAAACTGGGGGGTGATGGCGCGCCCCGTCCTGGCGGCCTATGAGCGCCACCAGGCGATGGTCAATCGCCGGAACTCCTTCTACTCGCGCCGGGAACATGGCTCCGACCTGACCCGGATCCGGGCGCGGGTGGCCGCCAGTCTCGGGGTGGAGCCGGACGAGATCGCCTTCACCCGCGGGGCCACCGAGGCCTTGCAGGCCCTGATCGGCGGCTACAACCGGCTCAGGGCCGGCGACCAGGTGCTGACCGCTGACCTGGACTATGACTCCATGCAGAGCGCCATGGCCTGGCTCAAGGACCGCCGTGGCGCGGACCTTGTCCGGGTCAGCCTGCCTGAACCTGCCACCCGGGAGGGGCTGATCGAGGCCTATGCCATGGCCCTCGACGCCCATCCGAGGGTGAAGCTGATGCTGCTGACCCAGGTCAGCCATCGCAACGGCCTTCGCCTGCCCGTGGGAGAGATTACCGCCTTGGCGCGGGCTCGCGGTGTGGACGTGATCCTGGATTCCGCCCATGCCTGGGGCCAGGTGGACACGCAGCTGCGCGCGCTGGGCGCTGACTTCGTGGGTCTGAATGGCCACAAGTGGATCGGCGCGCCCATCGGGGTCGGCGTCCTCTACATCGCCAGGTCCCGCATCGCCGATATCGACCCCTTCATGGGCTCGGACGACCATGCCGCCGGCGACGTGCGCCTGCGGGTCCATACGGGCACCGCCAACATGGCCGCCTATCTGGCCCTGGAGGATGCGCTCGACTTCCACGAAGCCATAGGAACCCCGGCCAAGGCCGCGCGGTTGACCTATCTGCGTCGCCGTTGGACCGAGCCCCTGCGCGGCGTGGCGGGCGTGCAGGTCCTGTCGCCGCCAGATGACCAGATCGGCTCGGCCCTGGGCGCCTTCCGACTGACGGGGCGTGCGACGCCGGCGGACAACGTGGAGCTGGCCCGGGTTCTGCTGGAACGGTTCGGAATCTTCACGGTCGCCCGGCATGGCCTGGCAAGCGGATCCTGTGTCCGGGCGACGGTCAGCCTCTTCACCCGTCCGGCTGAGGCAGACCGGTTGAGCCAGGCCCTCCTGGAGCTCAGCCGGACCTGAAGGCGCCACCGGTCCCGCAGCCTTGGCGACTCCCTGGGTGAGCGGTAGGGAGGGGGCCTAGGCTTGAAAGGTCATCTGAAACCCATGCGGCGTCTGGGCCTGATCGGCGGCATGAGCGCCGAAAGCACCACCACCTACTACCAACTGCTCAATCAGGGGGTTCGCGCCCGCCTGGGCGGACTGCATTCCGCCGAGCTTCTGCTGTGGTCGGTGGACTTCGCCCCCATCGCCCAGATGCAGGCCGCAGGCGACTGGGCGAGGGCCGGCGCGCAACTGGCTCAGGCGGCCCATGTCCTGGAGCGGGCGGGGGCCGAGGCCGTGCTGATCTGCGCCAACACCATGCATCTGGTGGCCGATCAGGTCGCCGCCGCCGTGTCCGTGCCGCTGATCCATATCGGCGACGCCACCGCCGGCGCCCTGGTGGAGCTCGGCGTCAAGCGGCCCCTGCTGCTGGCCACCCGCTTCACCATGGAAGAGCGCTTCTACCGCGCCCGCCTGGAAGACTACGGCCTTGAGCCCATGATCCCAGGGGACGGCGCGCGGGAGCGGCTCCACGCGATCATCTATGATGAGCTATGCCAGGGGGTGATCGATATGGGGTCCAGGACGGCGGTCATGGCCATGATCGAGCGTGGCCGGGCCGAGGGCGCCGACAGCGTCATCTTTGGCTGCACGGAGATTGGTCTGCTGCTGGAGCCGGAGTCGGTCGGTCTGCCCGTGGTCGATTCCGCCCTGGCCCATGTCACAGCCGCCCTGGACTTCGCCCTGGCGGCGCAGGCCTGATCAGTCGCGACGCCGCTGCCGGTCGGCCTCGGCGTTGATATATTCTTCAAAGCCGCTGGCCTTAACCGCCCGGTCTTCCAGCCGCGCTGGGCTGGGCGCTCCCCCGGCGCTATCGCCCGGCTTGAAGGTCACGCCTGGCTCGGAGGCGGGCGGCGCATCGACGGCGTAGGGGCTGGGCTGGTCCCAGGGCGCCGGCCCCCCCTTACTGGCTTCGTAGTCCGCCCGTTCGGCGTCGCTGACCACGCCATCACGATTGGCGTCGGCCGGATGGTGGAGCCGCAGCGTCTGGGCCTGGGGGCTCCCGGCGAGGAGCATCGCCAACAGGGTTGCGGGCCAGAAAACGCGCATTTCGAGCGTCCCTCTCACTGGAGTCAGCCCAGATCATCGCCCCTGCGGTGGAGGCGGGCAAGGCCTCAGGGCAGGGCGACGGCGCCGAACAGGTGCGGATGGCTAACCAGCAGGACCGCATAGACGATCAGGGCCGCCAGGGGACGCCACAGGCCAAGCTCCCCCAGGCGCAGGGACTGGCGACCGGCCAGGATCGCCGCGAAGGGGATGTTCGAGGTCTGGCTGGCGAAGGGCTCCCAGGCCGCGCCCAGGACCCGGCGGCGTTTGGCGTCGATGCTGGTGGTTCCCGCGATCGCCAGGACCAGCAGGGTGCCGAAAAGGGTCATGCCCGCCCGGTCGCCATTGACGATCAGATGGCCTACCGCCCAGATCGCCACGCCCCACAGGAATGGATGACGGGTGATGCGCAGCACGCCCTTCACGGCGTCTTCCCGCTGCAGGACACCCTCCTGCTTCACGCTCGTCGGATTGGGGGTGGTCAGGCCGATGACGACCAGCATGACGGCGATGAATTGCAGGAGGAGTTGGATATGGCGGGTGGCGTCGCCGACTCCCCAGTAGACGGTGTTCCAGACCTCGCCCCTGGCCTGGCCGTAGGCCATGATCATCCAGGTGAGGCCGGCGATGGAGAGCAGGGAGAAGAGGCCCATATAGGCGCCTTCGCCAATGCGGCTGACCACGACGTCCCGGGCGCGGGTCCCGGAGATCAGCAGATGGATCAGCACGAAAAAGGCCGCTGCGGCGGTTAGCTGGATCATGTGGTCTTCCCCCAGGCGCAGGCGGACCCTCCCGCGATAAATTTACAGTGTCAAGAAAAGGCTTCGTCCGGCTCGTCGTCCTCGAACAGATCGCGGGTGCGGGGCTCGTCCCGGCGGGGTGAGGGGCGTGAGCGCGCCGTTGCTGCGGGCGCCTCATCCCAGGGCGGGGCGTCCGCCTCGCGGGGAACGGGCGCCGCAGGTGGGGCGGCCTGTGGCGTTGGCGCCGGCCGCGGGGGGCTGGAGCGGCGCAGAATAGCCTCGACCCGCGCGACCCAGCGATTGGCTTCCTGGATGCACTCCGCTGGGGACGGGGCGTTGCGCTTGGCCTCATCGCCAGGGGTCCAGAGGGTGATCTCAAAGTCAGGGTAGCGCGGATCGTCAAAGATCAGGCGGAGGGCGACCTGGCCAGCGCCTGGAGTGGTCCGGTCCAGGGCCCGCCGTCCCTCGCCGCGATAGGCCCGGGCGCGCACCTCGCCATCGACCAGCAGTTCGGCCCCGACCAGTTCATCAATGCGATAGACCAGGCACCAGGCGCCCTGGTCCCAGGCGACGGCGGCCAGGTTGCGGGCGAAGTTGAACCCGACGCCTCGGCCGTTGGCGCTGAGCAGGGTGTCAGCGGGGACCTTCAGGACGTGGCGCACCGCCCGACGGATGCGGCGATCCTCGTCCATGAACCAGATGGCCGCGCTGCCGGCGAAGGTCACCGCCGTGCCCGCCAGGGCCAGCCACAGAAGGAGGCGCGCCGTCTCGTCCATGGGGCCGAAACCTAACCCCGTTCGCCGCGAGCGAGAAGCGGCTTAGAGGTCGAGTTCAATGACCAGGGGCACATGGTCCGACGGCTTCTCCCAGCCGCGAACATCCCGGTGAATCTCGCAGCCCCGCAAGAGGTCGGCCGCCTGCGGGGAGAGGAGGGCGTGGTCGATGCGGATCCCGTGGTTCCGCTGCCAGGCCCCGGCCTGATAGTCCCAGAAGGTGTAGGCGCCGGGCGCGCCATCGGCCTGGAGATAGGCGTCCGACAGTCCGAGCCACTTCAGCGCCCGGAAGGCTTCCCGCGACCGGGGCTGGAACAGGGCGTCGTCCAGCCACCTTTCGGGGTTTTCCGCATCCCGGGGCTCTGGGATCACATTGTAGTCCCCCATCAGCGCCAGGGGCTCCTCGAGGGCCAGCAGAGCCTGGGCGTGCCGGTGCAGGCGCCCCATCCAGCCGAGTTTGTAGTCGTACTTCTCGGTGGTCACCGGATTGCCATTGGGCAGGTAGATCGAGGCGACCCGGACGGGGCGGGGGCCGGACACGACGGCCTCGATATAGCGGGCCTGCTCGTCGGCCTCGTCGCCCGGCAGTCCGCGCCTCACATCCTCCAGCGGGGTCTTCGAAAGGAGGGCCACGCCGTTATAGGTCTTCTGGCCGAGAACCTCGACATTATAGCCAAGCCTTTCAAAGGCTTCGGCGGGAAATTTCTCTTCGACGCACTTGATCTCCTGCAGGCAGGCGATGTCGGGAGCGGCTTCTTCGAACCAGCGGACCACCGTCTCGATCCGCGCATTGACGGAGTTCACGTTCCAGGTGGCCAGGCGCATCGCGGTCTCCAGGGCTTTGGCGAAGCGCGAAGCTAGAGGTGCGGCCGCGCCGGCTCAATGGGCCTTGGGCCGCCAGGAGCCCATGGCTAGCCTCAGATGGAGAAGCTGACCCCGCAGCCGCAGCTCGACTTGGCGTTGGGATTGCGGATCTTGAACTCCGCCCCCACCAGCTCGTCGACAAAGTCGATTTCCGAGCCCTTCAGCATGATCAGCGACATCTCGTCCACGAGGGCGGCGGCGCCGTCCCGCTCGATGCGCAGGTCGTCGGGCTCGGCGGAGTCCACCAGGTCCAGCTGGTACTGGAATCCGGAACAGCCGCCGCCTTCGACGGCGACCCGAAGCATGATCGGCTTGCCCTGGGCCTGGCTGATCGCCTTGAGCCGTTCGGCCGCCGAGGCGGAGAGGGTGAGATCGAGTATGGTCATAGCCTGTTAAATCAACCTGTGGCCTGGACTATATGAGGACTCAAGCGGCCTCGACCAAGGGGCTGGTCCGAATGAAGGGTTCAATGGCCGCCTCCCTGCCTTTCCGCGTCGCCTATGCCGAAGATCCCACAGCCTCCCTCGGGCGCAAGGTCGCAGAGGCCGAGAGCGCCACCCGCACCCCCTTCGCACGGGACCGCGACCGCATCATCCATTGTACGGCCTTCCGGCGGCTCAAGGAAAAGACCCAGGTCTTCGTGGCCCACGAGGGCGACCACTTCCGCACCCGCCTGACCCACTCCCTGGAAGTGGCCCAGATCGCCAGGTCCCTGGCTGCGGCCCTGGGCCTCGACGTCGATCTCGCCGAAACCATCGCGCTGGCCCATGACCTGGGCCATCCGCCCTTCGGTCATGCCGGCGAGGATGAGCTGCAGGTGCTGATGGAGGCCTATGGCGGCTTCGACCACAACGTCCAGACCTTCCGGGTCGTCACTAAGCTGGAGCGTCGCTATCCCGGCTGGGACGGGCTCAACCTGACGTGGGAAACCCTGGAAGGTGTGATCAAGCACAACGGACCTGTGGCCTCCAAGCTCGACCGGCCGTCCTGGAGCGCCATCGCCGAGTTCGACGCCGACTATGGCCTGCGCCTGTCGACCTGGGCCTCGGCCGAGGCCCAGGTGGCGGCCCTGGCCGACGACATCGCCTACAACAACCACGACGTGGATGACGGGGTGCAGGCAGGCCTGTTCCACCTGAAAGAGTTGCTGGACGTCCCGCTGATTGGCCCGATCCTGCATCAGGTCTATCGGGATCATCCGGGGCTCGACGCCGGGATCACCCGCCTGGAGGCGGTGCGTCGCATGATCGGCGCCATGGTCGACGACGTGCTGACCGAGACCCGGCGCCGGGCGCAGGTCAACGGTCTGGCCAACCCCGAGGCCGTGCGGATGATGTCAGGCGCCCTGGTCGCCTTCTCCCCGGACATGGTCGAGGATCTGGCCCAGCTGCGGGCCTTCCTGATGGAGCGGATGTACCGGCACTGGCGGGTCAACCGCACCCGCAGCCAGGCGCGCCGCATTCTGGCCGAGATGTTCGGCTTGTTCATGCAAGAGCCCGACGTCCTGCCGACAGAATGGTTCGCCCGGTCCAAGGATCGGGGGGACGCCGGTCGGGCGCGGGTGGTCTGCGACTACATCGCCGGAATGACTGACCGCTACGCCATCGAAGAACATCGTCGGCTTTTCCACCTCGATGTCTGGAATTAGCACGCATGAGGGCCGCATCTACGGTGCGGCTCCGATAGACTGACGCCCAGCCCCGCCTGATTCGCGGCGGGTCCCAAGACCTTTTCCCGCGGAGCCTTCGCGATGTCCGACCATGATCGCGGCGCCTATACGCCCCCCACTGACGCGCCGCTGTCCTTCGATGCGCGCCAGCCCGTGCGGGGCTCGCGCCCGGCGCCCATGATGCTGGTGATCAGCGCCGTGGTGCTGGTCGTGATGGTCGTGGCCATCGTGCTGATCTACCGCTCCGGGGCCCGTGAGGCGGGAGATCCGCCGCAGACTGTCGGCGCCCCCGTGGGCGAGATGAAGACGGCGCCCACCGCCGCAGATCAGCCCATCGACCCTGCGACTGGCCTTCAGATCTATCGCTCCGATGACGCCAACGCGCCGGCCGAGCCGAACTTCGTGGCGCCCCCTGAGGAGCCCCAGGCGCGGCCTGATCCGCAGCTTCGTCCCTCAGCGCCTGTGACGAGCCAGCCCGCGCCCCCCGCCCAACCGGCGCCGGCCCCCGCCGCAAAGGCGCCAGCGCCCAGCGCGCCTGCGCCCGCGGC
>NZ_JAUXSP010000017.1 GCF_030679875.1 Phenylobacterium sp.
CCGAGGCCGAGGTCGCCGCCGCCCAGGCGACCGCGCGGGCCTCTGCGGCGCGCAGCCGCGAGTTCATCGTCCGCGCCCCCATGGCCGGAGTCATCCTGGTCCGCCCCATTGATAGCGGCCAGGTGGTCACGCCCACCACAACCCTGTTCGAACTGGGCTCCCTCGACGGGGTGGAGATCCTGGCCGAGGTGGACGAGGCCTATGCTGACGTCCTGCGCCCCGGCATGCGTGTCCGCGCCATAGCCTCCGGGGCTGATGTCCGCTTCGACGCCGTGGTCAGCGAGGTGTCCCCCAAGGTCGATTCCGCCACCGGCGGGCGGCTGGTCAAGGTGCGGCCTCAGGAGAACGTCGACCTGGCGCCCGGGCGGTCTGTCGACGTGACGATCGTGGTCGAAGTCCGCCCCGCCGCACTGGTCGTTCCCCGTCAGGCGGTGGTGGACGCCACCACCGACCCCAAGGTCTATGTGCTGGACGCCGACGACATGGTCCGGGCCCGTGAGGTCGTCATCGCCCGCTGGCCCTCGCAAGGGGCGATCATCGAACAGGGGCTGGTGGCCGGCGAACGGGTGATCCTGGCGCCCGGCGCCCTGCGTCCTGGCGACAGGGTCCGCCCCGTCGTCGCGCCGACGGGGGCGAGCTAGGCCGTGTTCGCCCTGACGGTGGCCCGCCGCTACCTGACCTCCAATCCAGCCCAGACCGTGCTTCTGGTGACAGGGGTGGCGCTGGGGGTGACGGTGTTCATCTTTATCACCGCCCTGATCGAGGGCCTGGCCGTAAGGCTGACCGACCAGGTGACCGCCAACAGCGCCCATGTGACACTGGAGCCCCCCACCCGGATGGCCAAGGTGCTGCCGGAAGGCGGGGAGATTCGGACCGAGGGCGTCGCCCTGGTCTCCACCTTCCAGCGCCGCCAGATCCGCGCCTGGCGCTCCACCGTCGACCTGATCGCCACCCAGCCCGGCGTCGCCAGCCTCAGCCCGCAGATCAGCGGCAACGCCTTCCTGGTGAAGGGCGAGGCGGTGCAGCCGGTGTCGATCACCGGGCTCGAGCCCGAGGGCCTGGATGCGATCACCCCGATCACCCCGAACCTGGTCTCAGGCCAGAGGGAGCTGGGCGCCGATGGCCTGCTGATCGGGACACAGCTGGCGCAGGACCTTGGCCTGACCGCGGGCCAGCCCGTGCTCCTTCGCACCGACCGCGGCGGTGAGCGCCTGCTGACCGTCCGCGGGATTTACCGGACGGGCCTGCAAAGCCTGGATTCCCGGGTCGCCTTCCTGTCGCTCCAGACCGCCCGCCCCCTCTTCGATCTGCCCGAGGGGGTGACCAATATCGAGATCAAGCTGGACGATCCCGGGCGGGCGCGGGAGGTGGCCGAATTCCTGGCCGGCGCCACAGGCCTGCGCGCCACACCCTGGCAGGACAAGAACCTGAACCTGGAGGACGCCCTGGAGGCCCAGGGCCGGACCGGGACGCTGATCCAAATCTTCTCGCTGATTTCGATCATCATCGGTGTGGCCAGCGCGCTCGTCCTATCGGCCTACCGCCGGCGCAGCGAGGTGGGGATCATGCGCGCCTTTGGTATTTCCGGCGCCTTCATCGTCGCGGTCTTCATGCTCCAGGGGCTGTTGATCGGCCTTGCAGGCGGCCTGCTCGGTTGCCTCAGCGGCTATGGGCTCTGCACCTTCCTGGCCTCCCTCACCGACGCCGACGGAAATCCGCCCCTGCCGATTGCGCCAGAGCGCGGGGGTTATGTGGCCGTCCTGATCCTGACCACCCTGGGCGCGGTGCTGGCCTCGGCCTTCCCGGCCCGTTCGGCCGCCCGGGTCGACCCCCTGGAGGCCATCCAGCAATGAGTCCTGTCCTGCAGGCCCGCGGCGTCGTGATGACCTTTCGCAACGGCGATGAGGAGACCGAAGTCCTGCGCGGCGTCGACGTGGAGTTGGCGGCAGGAGAACTGGTCGCCCTGGTGGGGGCCTCAGGCTCGGGAAAGTCCACCCTGCTGTCGATCCTGGGCCTGCTGCTCCGTCCCACGGCCGGCGAGATCCAGATCGCTGGCCAAAGGGTGGACGCCATGGGCGAGAAGGCGCGGGCGGCCTTCCGCAACCAGCGCCTGGGGTTCGTCTTCCAGTTCCATCACCTGCTGCCCGACTTTTCCGCCATGGAGAATGTGGCGTTCCCAGCCGCCGCGCCGGCGGGTGGGATTTCCCCGGAAATGCGTCGCCGGGCCCTGTCTCTTCTCGACCGGGTCGGCCTCGCCGATCGGGCGGACTTTCCAGCTTCACGGCTGTCGGGGGGCCAGAAGCAGCGTGTGGCCATCGCCCGCGCCCTGATGAACCAGCCCGATCTGGTGATCGCCGACGAACCCACCGGCAATCTCGATCTGAAATCCGCCGGCCAGGTTCTGGACCTGATGGGCGAGGTCAACCGGCAGGACGGCGGGACCTTCCTGATCTGCACGCACGACGAACATGTCGCCGCAAGGTGCGACCGACGGATTGTGCTCGTTGATGGTCGGGTCGAGACCGAAGACGCGGGATCAATCGGCCTCCCGGATCGTTAGCCCGCCAGGCGAACATTCACGGGGTCAAGATGCTGGGGTTGAACCAATGGCGCTCGCAGGGCCTATCGCCGGCGGCGGCCCGCGCCGCCTTTGACAGCCTGGCGCCGGTGACCCTGCCCGACGTCTTGGGCGATTGGCTTGGGGATGAGCTGCCCACCGGTCATCCCCTCGACGGACTGCTCGCGGGCTATGGCTGGCGCGGCAAGCGATTCACCTCGGCCGAGGTCGTCGATCCGCTGCGGTTCCACCAGGGCGCAGGCGAGGTGGCGGTCAATCCGGCCTTGATCCCGCTCAACGCGCCGCTGCGCTGGCCCAGGCTGGCGCGCTCAGATCCAGCGCGCTGGGCCTTCAAGACCCTGTTGCCCCTGCTCGCCACCCAGCGACCGAAGGCCAGGCTGAGAGCCGTGGCCCACCGGGGCCAGATCTCCACGGCCATGATCTATGACGATCTGCCGATCATTGATCATTTCCGAAAGATCGACGGTGGTCAGCTGCTTGGGTTGATGGACCTGCGCCACACCGAGCAGCCCTACTTCTTCATGCTGACGCGAGTCTGATCAGATCACCCGGATGGCGGGGCTCCCTGCGACCACCCGACCGACCACGGCCGCGGCGTCCGCGCCCAACTCAGCCAGCCGTCCCATGACAGCCGGAACAGCGGCCTCCTCCAGGGCGATCAGCAGGCCGCCGCTGGTCTGAGGATCACAGAGGATGTCCCGCCGCCATTCGGGGAACCCTTCAGGCAGACTGACCGCCTCGCCATAGCTGGCCCAGTTGCGGCCCGACGCCCCTGTACGCACCCCGGCCCGGGAGAGAGCCTCCACCCCGGGCAGCAGGACAGGCCCGTCCGCCGCGATCTCCGCGCCCACGCCCGCGCCGCGGCACATCTCCAGGGCATGCCCCAGCAGGCCAAAGCCCGTGACATCGGTCACCCCGTGGACCCCCTCGTGGGCGCCCAGCTCGGCGCCGATGCGGTTGAGCTGGGTGGTGGACGCGATGAGGGCGTCATAGCCCGCCGCCTCCAGGCGCTCCTGCTTGAAGGCGGCGCTGAGCACGCCGACCCCGAGGCCCTTGGTCAGCAGCAGCAGGTCCCCAGGACGGGCCGCCCGATTGGTCAGAACCCGGTCAGGATGAACCAGGCCCAGGGCCACCAGCCCGTAGATCGGCTCGACGCTGTCGATGGAATGGCCGCCGGCCACAGGGATGCCGGCGTCCGCACAGACCGCAGCCCCGCCGGCCAGGATCGCGGAAATCTGTTCGGTCGACAGCTTGCCGATCGGCATCCCGACAATGGCCAGGGCGAAGATCGGGGTCGCCCCCATGGCGTAGACGTCAGAGATGGCGTTGGTCGCCGCGATGCGACCGAACTCATAGGGATCGTCCACCACCGGCATGAAGAAGTCGGTCGTCGCCACCAGGGCCTGCCGATCATTCAACCGCCAGACCGCCGCGTCGTCCGAGGTCTCTGTCCCGACCATCAGGTTCGGAAACAGCGCCGCCTGAGGCACGCCGGCCAGGATTTCCCGCAGGACGGCCGGCGAGAGCTTGCAGCCGCAGCCGCCGCCATGGGCCAGATCGGTCAGCCGCACCTGTTGCGCCATCGGGTCTTGTCCTTGTGTCGGAGGGTCAGCGGATCGTTGTATAGCAACGGAGCCTGGACGGGAGCGCAGCATGGCGGGATTCGAGACGACCGAGGCGGTCACCGCCGCCGACCTCTCCCGCTATGACGCGATCATCGATGTGCGCAGCCCCGCCGAGTTCGCCCTCGATCACCTGCCCGGTGCAGAGAACCTGCCCGTGCTGGACGACCAGGAGCGGGCGCAGGTCGGCACGATCTACGTCCAGGAGTCCCGCTTCCTCGCCCGGCGGATCGGCGCGGCCCATGTGGCTCGCAACATCGCCCGCCACCTGGAGACGGCCTTGGCTGATCGCCCGGCCAGCTTTCGGCCCCTGATCTATTGCTGGCGCGGAGGCCAGAGATCAGAAGCCATGGCGACCATACTGTCCCAGGTGGGCTGGCCCGTGACCCTGCTCCGCGGCGGCTACCGCACCTATCGTCGCCATGTGACCACCCGGCTCTACGACACCCCCCGGGATCTGAAGCTGCTGCTGATCGATGGCCATACGGGGTCGGCCAAGACCGAAGTCCTCCACGCGCTGAGCGCCCTGGGGGTGCAGATCCTCGACCTCGAGGGGCTGGCCGAGCATCGCGGCTCGCTGTTCGGCGCCCTGGCTGGCCGGCCGCAGCCGAGCCAGAAGCTGTTCGAGACCCGACTGCTGCAAACCCTCGACGCCCTCGACCCCGAGCGGCCCATCGTCGTGGAGGCTGAGGCCAGCAAGATCGGCGATCGCATGACTCCGCCCGTGCTGTGGCGCGCGATGCAGCTTGCGCCCAGGGTCGTCCTGGAAGCCTCGCAGGAAAGTCGCGCGCGTTATCTGGTGGGCGCCTATGGGGATATCGCCGCCGATCCCGACGCCCTGGAGGCGGCCTTTGATCGCCTGCCGGTCGCCCCCAGCCGGGAGCGGCGGGAAGTCTGGCGCAAGCTGATCGCTGCGGGCGAATTCGCCGAGCTGGCCCAGGCCCTCATCGACCTCCACTATGATCGAGCCTATGACCGCGCCGCCCGGAAGGCCGAAGCGCCGGTTCTGGCCCGGATGGCGGTGAACCCCGGCGAGGCCGAGAGCCGCGCATCGGCGGCGCAGGCCATCGCCGATGCGGTCCTGGCCCGGTATGGCGCCCTCTAGGTGGAGCTTCTGGCGCAGCTCTCGCCCGCTGGAACCGGCGCCTGCCGGAGACGCTTTCAGCAGGGGCGTGACGGGCCGTGGGGCCGACGAGTTGGTGGATGGCTTGACCTTGGTCCTCGGCATGAGATCGCAACGTCGGTGGCCGCCATCGTGCGTTACATCGCTTATCCTGGCGGCGGGCCTGGCCCTCGGCGCCTGCTCCGGCGAGCCCAACGAGGCCAGCCTTCGTCCGCCGGCGGAGTGGCGGGCCAGCATCGAGCAGTCGGCGCGGAACGTCGCCGGACAGGCGCGGGAGGCTTCAGAGGAAGCGCTGCGTCGCTCGCCAGCCGTCACGGGCCCTGCCCTGGTTCAGGCCATCCGTTTCTCTCGGGCCCAGGCGCTGGCCCAGACACCTGAAGCCATGCCTGACCAGGTCCGTACGGCCTTGGCGCCCTATTTCGCAGATGAGATTCTGGAAAGCGCCCGTTGGACCACGGCCGGGCAGGACCTGGGTCTCGGCTCAATCCTGGCGCGCTGGTACTATGAAGAGGGCGCCGTAACGCTGAAGGACGTGATCGTCTTCTCCGACGCGAAGGTGGCCCAAAACGTGTGGCTCTGGGCCCATGAACTCGCGCACATGGAGCAGTATCGCCGGCTGGGGACCGAACGGTTCGCCGCGCGCTATGTGAGCGACTGGCGTGAACTGGAGGCCCAGGCCAACCGCCGGGCCTTCGCCATCACAGCTGATATTCGGGCGCGCAGGGCGGCCCGGCCATCTCCGGTCTCGGCGGTCGTCGATACGATCACGGACATGCTGGACCTGAGCGAACCCGACACCCAGGCCGAGCCGGACGAGGCGGAGGCGGTCGAGCCGCCTATTCCGTCGGCCGGGATGGACGCAGCGGCGCCAGAGACCTGAGACGGCCAGTTAAGTGACCTCGAACCAAGGCAAGGCTTGCCAGGACGCTCCGCATCGCGAAGCTAGGCGCAGAGTCGCGGAGGGTTAGCCGGATGGCCATGCAGTCAGGGGTCTTGGGGATGATCGAGAAGGTGGGCAACCGCCTGCCCGATCCAGTGGTCATCTTTGTCTGGATGATCGTAGCCCTGTTCGTTGGCAGCATGATCGCCGCTGGCCTCGGCGCCTCTGCAGTCAATCCGGCGACAGGCGAGACCCTGACGGCGGTCAGCCTGGCCACGTCAGAGAACCTGCGCCGGCTGTTTGTGGACATGCCGCGCACCCTCACCAGCTTCGCCCCCCTGGGGTTCGTGCTCACCGTCATGCTCGGCGCCGGGGTTGCGGAGCGGACAGGGCTGTTTTCAGCCGCCATGCGCGCCAGCGTCTCCAAGGCGCCCAAGGCCCTCCTGACCCCGATCATCATCTTCACGGCCATCATCTCCAATCACGCGGCCGATGCGGCCTATGTGGTTCTGGTGCCCTTGGCTGGAGTGGTCTTCGCCGCCGCTGGCCGCCATCCGGTAGCGGGCATAGCCGCGGCTTTCGCTGGCGTCTCCGGCGGCTTTTCGGCCAACATCTTTCCAGGCCACCTGGACGCCCTGTTGCTCGGTATCACCGAGCCGGCCGCCCGGCTGCTTGATCCCACCTGGACCGCCAACATCGCCGGCAACTGGTGGTTCATCCTGGCCATGACGGTGGTCTTCACCCCTCTGGGCTGGTGGGTGACAGACAAGATCGTCGAGCCGCGGCTGGGCCCCTGGAACCCCGTGGCGCCCACACCGGAGTCCGCCGAGACCGAGGCTGAGGCTGAAGCAACCGGCGCCCGGGAGCGCAAGGGACTGATCTGGGCTGGCCTGGGCGCTGTCCTCGTCATCGGCCTCTGGGCCGCCATGACCATCGGACCCGCCGCCCCCTTCATCAACGCCGAGGGGGGGCCAGGCGAGCGGCTGACGCCCTTCTATTCGTCCCTCGTGGCTGGGTTTTTCATGCTGTTTCTGGTCTGTGGCGTGGCCTATGGCGCAGCGGTCGGCACGGTGAAGAACCAGGGCGACGTCGTGCGCCTGACTGGTCAGTCCATGGCCGAGATGGGCCCCTATATCGTTCTGGCCTTCGTCGCCGCCCATTTTGTGGCGATGTTCAACTGGTCGAACCTGGGGGCCATTATCGCCATCCACGGCGCTGAAGGCCTGCGGGCCTCCGGCATGCCGACCCCGCTGCTGCTCACCTCCATGGTTCTGCTGGCCGCCAGCATCAATATCTTCATCGGCTCGGCCTCGGCGAAATGGGCCGCCCTGGCGCCGATCCTCGTGCCCATGCTGATGCTGCTGGGCGTCAGCCCGGAAATGAGTACCGCGGCCTATCGGATGGGCGACTCCACCACCAACATCGTCACCCCGCTGATGGTCTACTTCCCGCTCATCCTCGGCTTCGCCCAGCGCTACCAGAAGGACTTCCGCGTCGGGTCATTGATGGCGGTCATGGTCCCCTACTCGCTGACCTTCCTGGCGGCGGGCCTGATCATGGTTCTGGCCTGGACCAGCTTCGACCTTCCCCTGGGGCCGGGGGCCAGCGTCGACTACGTGTTGCCCGTCCAGGTCCAGGTTCAGCCCTGAGGCCAACCCATGCGCGCTGACGGGACGTCGTTCTGAAAGGACGGCTCGTCAGCGCCCCTTCATTTCCCCGCAACGGGCGCCGATATAGGGTGGGTCAACACTCTCCTCCCCGCACGGACCCTCGATGAAGCAGTTCCTGACCACCATGGGCGGCGTCTTCGCCGGCCTGACCCTGTTTCTGGTGGGAGTTCCCTTTCTGCTGATCGTCATTGCGGCCGGCGCGACGCGTCCTGCCCCCTTGCCCGGCGAGGTGGTGCTGCAACTGGATCTTCGCAACGCCCTGACCGATCAGGCCGCCCAGAACCCCTTCGCGGCCTTCAGCGGCGGCTCCAATTCGGTGATGTCTGTCATAGAGGCCCTGCACCGCGCAGAGGGCGATCGTCGGGTCAAGGGCCTGCTGGTCCGCCTGCCCGAGGTGGGGATGGAGCCTGGCGCGGCGGACGAAATCCGTCTGGCCCTGCGTCGCTTCGAGGCGGCGGGCAAGCCTGTGATCGCCCACAGTCAGGGTCTGTATCAATCGGGCGTGGTCACTTCGACCTACATGGTCGGGGCCGCGGCGGGCGAGCTGTGGATGCAGCCAGGCTCAGCGCTACAGGCCACGGGCCTGGCGGTGGAGGACATCTTCTTCAAGCGCTTTTTCGACGAGTACCAGGTCAAGCCTGACTTTGAGCAGCGCAAGGAGTTCAAGAACGCCGTCAACGGCTACCTGCACACCGACTACACCGCCGCCCACCGCACCGCCCAGCTGTCGTGGATGAACTCGGTCTATGCCAGCACAGTGAACATGGCGGCAAATGACCGTGAAATGGCGCCAGCCGTCCTGCGGTCCCGTCTGGAGGCCGGCCCCTATTCCGCCACCCGGGCGCTTGACCTCGGATTGATCGACAAACTCGGTCACCTGCATGAAGCCCAGGAGACCCTGCTGGCGGGCGCGGGCGACGACGCGCGCCTCATTGACCTGTCGGCCTATGCCCGCAGCGCCGGGCCTCTGGACCGGTCGGGTCCGACCATCGCCCTGATCGAGGCCGAGGGCCCGATCATCACGGGCCAGAACGGCCTGTCAAACCCCCTGGCGCCCAGCACGATGATCTTCTCTGATGACGTGGCCCAGGCGCTCTATGACGCCGCCGAGGACGACGACATCAAGGCCGTGGTGATACGCCTCAATTCACCAGGCGGATCAGACACCGCATCGGAGCAAATCCTGGCGGCGGTGCGCGCCGTTAAGGCCGCCGACAAGCCGGTGGTGGTGAGCATGGGCACCTACGGGGCGTCAGGCGGCTACTGGATCGCCTCCGAGGCCTCGGCCATCATCGCCCAGCCTACCACTCTGACCGGATCGATCGGCGTCTATGGCGGCAAGCTCGCCCTGGGGCCGGCCTTGGCCGAGTTCGGGGTTGATATGCGCGAGTTAGGGGTCGGCGGGGACTTCGCCGGCGCCTATGGAATGGGCGGCAGCTTCACGCCCGCCCAAGAGGCGGCCTTCTCGGCCATGATGGATAATGTCTATGACGAGTTCGTCGTCCGCGTCTCCCGGGGTCGCAACCTGACCCCTGAGCGGGTTGATGAGATCGCGCGCGGCCGGGTCTGGACCGGCGCCCAGGCCAAGTCTCTTGGGCTGGTGGACGAACTGGGCGGATTCTACCAGGCGATTGAAAAGGCCAAGGGGCTGGCCTCGCTTGAAGGAGAGGTGCGTCTGCGCCGGATGACTCCGCACCAGACGCCGCTGCAGGCCCTGGAGCGGGCCCTGGGCATGGGCGCGGTTTCGGTGAAGACGCTGGTCGCGGCCGCCTGGGTGCTGGGCGATCCCCGCGCCCAGTCGGTGCTGGACACCATGGCGACCGAGCGCCTGCGCAGCCAGAACGCCGCCGCGGTCCTGTCCCCGACCCCGCTCCGCTAAACGGGGGCGATGCACGACAGCCTGTGCTGGGGGTGGCCCGGCCCCTAAGGGCTATGGCCGGAAGGACGAGGCCGCCGCCTGGTCGTGCGCCCTGAACTGGCCCCGAACAGCTATGGCGGCGCTGCGGCTGCTGAACGGCAAGCCTGTCATCTCAACGACTTCGGCTTTGGTGCGGGCGAACAGGGGATGACCTCTGCCCCCGGGCGCAGGGCGCGATGACGCCATCCCTCACCCAGCGATCTCACACAGACTCCGGGAACCCGGTGCTGGGCCGCCGGCGCGGCGTCACACGCCCTGCTCCAGGCAAAAGAAAAGGGCGGCGGACCGAAGTCCGCCGCCCTCTCTCCAGGTCTGACTGAGGTCTTTTAGAACCGCAGGTTCAGGCCGACCGCGAAGATGCGGCCGAGCGTGTCGTAGGCGCTGGGCAGGGTGTTACCGCCGTTGGCCGAGGTGGTCGCGGCTTCGTTGCCGAGCACCGGGGGATCCTTCTCGAGCAGGTTCTGCACGGAGAAGGTCACCTTGGCGACGTCGTTGAAGGCGTAGCTCGCGGCCAGGTCGATGTAGTTGTAGGCCTCAATTTCGCGGAAGGCCGCGAAGGTGTTGGGCTGTTGAACCGGCTCGATCTCGACCTTGTTCAGGTGACGCCACAGGTAGGACACCTGCAGGTCGCCCATGGTCCAGGTGGTCCGCTGAACGAAGCGGAACTTGTGGGTCGGGTTGCCGCACTGGGTGCCGTAGTAACCCAGGCAGTCGATCTCCGGCACCGTGATGCTCGAGCGCGACTCGTTGGTCAGGTAGTAGTTACCGGTCCAGGAGAAGGCCAGGCTGCCCCAACGCTCGTTCAGGCCGACAGTGTCGAGGTCGAGGCCGAAGTTGACCGCGGCTTCGATGCCCTCAGCGCGAATGTAGTCCAGGTTGGTGGTGAAGCGCTGGACGCCCGAACCGGGCGAGGCGATGTCGCCATTCACGCGGACGACACGGTCGCAGAACTGCTGGATGCCTGCGCCGTAGCAACCGTCCAGGGTTTCCTGGGCGGAGAAGGCGTCGATGTAGTCCTTCACCTCGATGTCGTAATAGTCGACCGAGATGACCGGGCTGCGCAGGGCCGTCAGGAAGGTCGGGCTCCAGACGATGCCGACGGTGGTCGTGTCAGCCAGTTCCGCATCGGGCAGGTTCTGAAGGTCAGTGCCCTCGAAGGTGTTGATCTGGCCGGACACGATGTCCTGAACCGTACCAACTTGAGCGGCCGTCATACCGGTGGCGATACAACGGGCGCGCACTTCGGCCGAGATGGCGCCAGGGTTACCCAGCGAGCAGGGGTCGAAGTCGGCGTTCCGCAGGGCGGTGACCACCGGCGCGGCGAGTTCGCCAACGTTCGGGGCGCGGGCCGCGCGCTGACGCATGACCCGGAACAACAGACCGTCGATCGGCTCATAGTTCAGACCGGCCTTCCAGGTGCTGTAGGACCCGGTCGGGTTGTAGTCCGAGAAGCGGTAGCCGAGTTCCAGACCCAGGGAGTGGGCCAGGGGCTGGTCCATGGCGATCGGAACGATCATTTCGCCGAAGATTTCGTGAGCGTCGAAGCCGCCCGCGATCGGGAGCTGGTTGCCGCCGGCGCCGCCGAGGCAGCTGACCGGAGCGAGCTTCCAGCACTCGTCAGGGGTGAAGCGACCGAATTCCTCACGATACTCGACGCCCACCGAGGCGACCACGGCCTGCGTCGCCCAGGGGCTTTGCAGCGCGCCCAGTTCCCCGTTCACAGACGCGTTGAACACGGTCTGCTCGTAGGTTTCGGAGATGATCGCCGTGGCGCTGGAATAGGCCGCCATGGCCGGGGTGATGGTCCCGAAGGCGCCGAAGACGTTGATCGGCACGCAGGCCGAGCCTCCGGTGCGGCAGGCGGTGGTCGAGACCGCGTTCAGCGCGTTGCCGAAATTGGTCGTGTTGGTGTAGCCGGCCGAGATGCTGGTCCGGTCGACCTGACCCTTCTGGAGGTAGACGTTCCAGTTCCAGTTATCCAGCAGTTGGCCACGCAGGCCGAGGGTGAACTGGAACAGGTTGTTGTCGTAGCTCGTCGAACGGGCGCCCAGTTCGCCGGTGCGGCGACGGATGACCAGGCTCAGGTCATCGGGGGTGTCGACGACGCCGTTGTTGTTCAGGTCGCGCCAGCTGCCGGCCGGCAGGGTGCCGGCGGTGCGGGCTGTGTTGGCCGCATTGATCAGGGTCGTCTGAGCCTGGGCGGTCAGATAGGGGTTGGCCAGCGGCACGAAGAAGGAGTTGCCGAAGATGCCCGACGGGGCGACCTGCTGGGTCACGTTGGTCGAGGAGTAGATGAAGCGGCCATAGGCCTCAACATTCTCGGCCAGCTCGTAATAACCGATCGCGGTGGCGCCATAGCGCTCCTGCGGGGTCTGATAGTAGTTGTAGGGGTTGAAGTTGAACACGCCGCAGTTCGGGCCCAGCGTGCCGTCTTCACGGAACTGAAGCGCCGACGTGCCGACGCCGGTGATCTGGGTGCGGGTCGGGACGGTGGTGGTCGAGCCACCGGCGGCCACCGAGTCAGGGCCACCGCAGTTGGCGGGCGCCGGGGTCGGGCCCTGGCCATCCAGGAAGTTCTGATAGTTGGCGCCGTTGGCGGTCACGATGCCGAGGTTGCCGAGCAGGCGGGCGCCGAGCAGGACGCCTTCACGCTTGGAGTAGTTCATGCTCATGGCGACGTTGCCGCGGCCGTCAGCGATGTTGGAGCCGAAGGTCAGCGAGGTGGAGACCACTTCGCCGTCGCCGTCGCCGGTCACCGAGTATTTGGTGTCCAGTTCGACGCCTTCAAAATCCTTCTTCAGGATGAAGTTGATGGCGCCCGAGATGGCGTCCGAACCGTACACGGCCGAGGCGCCGCCGGTGATGACGTCAATCCGCTCCAGGAAGGCGGTGGGGATGACCGAGACGTCCACTTGGCCGTCGACGTTGTAGGGGGTGACCCGCTGACCGTCGATCAGGACCAGGTTCCGCTGGGCGCCGAGGCCGCGCAGGTTGATGGTCGACACGCCGGCGGTGCCGTTGTTCACCGCGTCGCCGTCCGAGGGGACGGAGATGGGCAGGAAGCGGATGATCTTTTCCACTTCCGGCTGCTGCTGCAGACCGATTTCCGCCGCGCCGACGGTCAGGATCGGGCTGGCCGACTCAAGGCCGGGCACCTGAATGCGCGAACCGGTCACGACCAGTTCCTGGACTTCGGCGACCTGGGCGGCGGCCGGCGAAACGGCCATGGCGGCGAACGCCGCGCCACAGATCATCGATGACGCCAACAGGCGCTCTCGCTTGGATTTGATGTTCAAGGTCAGATCCTCCAGCGGGCCGATCACACGTCCGATACGGACAGGCGCCGAGCCGCTCCCCACAAAAAAAGTGTCCCGCGGATCGAGACCGACCCGGGTTACGGGGAGTTACGAGGGTTACGGAACGAGGGTCAACGGCCATTAACAAGCCGCAATGTTTTCGAGCCCCACCTGTCACATTCCAGACACAGACTGGCCATGGCTAAGCCGCATGGCGACCAATTCATGCCCCTGATTGGTAGGCTAGCCCCCCGCCACGCATAGATATCGCGTGCGATGGTGGTCGATTATGTTGTCAACCCAACCGGTGATCCTGGGGTTCACAAGCGCCTTTGTGTTCAAAAAATAGACCGGAACGATGGGCGCATCCTCGAGCATGATCCGCTCGGCCTCGGCCAGGTAGCCGGCGCGAATCTCGGCGTCCGGCTCGTTGTCAGCCTTGCGCAGCAGCTCGTCATAGGTGGGGTTGCTGTAGTCGCCATAATTCTGCGACCCCGCCGATGAGCCATTGAGATACAGGAAGCTCATGGCGTCGTTGTAGTCGGCCACCCAGCCGGCGTCGGCGATCTGGAAGTCGCGGACCCGATAGGCGGCATAGGCGATCTGCACCTCATTCTGAGCCAGGGCGAGATCGATTCCCACCTGCTTCAGATCGGCCTGGATCGCAGGCATGAACAGGGTCGGGTCCGACGAGTTGCGGTGCTTGATCTCGAGCTTCAGCGGCTTCGACGGCCCATAACCCGCCTGCGCCAGCAGACGCCTGGCCTCGTCCTGCCGCCGCTCGAGCGACCAGCTCGCCCATTCAGGCTCGGGCGGGGAGACGTAGTTGGCGACCCCTGGCGGGACGTAGTTGTAGGCTGGGACCTGCCCGCCGCGCAGCAGCTTGTCGGTGATGAATTCGCGGTCAAGCGCCATGCTGATCGCCCGGCGCACCCGTACATCCTTCAGCGCCTCCACATTGGAGTTGAACGCCATATAGGCCACGCCGAGATAGGTGTGGGTCCGGACATAGTCCGGGATTTCCTGGCGAAGGAAGCCGATCCGGTTGGACTGAACCTCGTAGCTGATGTCCAGCTCGCCCCGCCTGACCCGCCGCTCCGAACTCGCCGCGTCGGTGGTCGGGTAGTAGTAGACCTGATCAACGCAGACCTTGTCGGCGTCATAGAAGCGCGGGTTCTTGGTCATCCGCACATGGTCGCCCAAGCGCCAGGTGGCGATGCGATAGGGGCCGTTGGTGACGATGTTCTGGGGCTGGACCCAGGCGTCGCCCAGCCGTTCCACCAGATGCTTGGGCACCGGCGACATGGTCTGGTGCTTGGCCACCTCGGTCAGGTAGGGGGCCGGATGGACCAGACGGATCTCCAGGGTGCGGGGATCGATCGCCCGCACGCCCAGGGTTTCCGGACCAGTCTCGCCTTCGTTGAGGGCCTGGGCGCCTTGGATGAAGTAGAGCAGCGAGGCGTATTCCGAAGCCGTCTCGGGCAGCAGAATTCGCCGCAGGGAGAAGGCGAAATCCTCCGCTGTCACCGGCACGCCGTCGGACCAGACCGCTTCGCGAAGATAGAAGGTCCAGACAAGGCCGTCGTCGCTGACTTCCCAGCGCTCGGCCATGCCGGGGACCGCCTCGCCGCTGGCGTCATCCTGGGTCAGGCCAATAAAGGCGTCCGCCAGAATGCGGCTTTCCCAGGTGCCGGTGGCCTTGTGCGGATCCAGCGTGGCGGGCTCCGAGCCATTGCCGATCAGCAGGCAGACCTCACCCTCCGGGCAAGGGGGACGCACAGGCGCTTGAGGCGCGCAGGCCGCGGCGGTGGTAAGCAGAGCCGGGACGAGGACCGCCAGGGCGACCTTGGACGGAGAGAAGAGATTGCGCCGACCCCGGCGGACCTCTTCAATGAGGCTTGGAAAGATCATGAGGCAACCGATGACAGGTTTTTGGCCCGGGGCAAGACTCAGTCTGGCGCTCGCCGGCGCGTGCGCGTTAGCGCCCCTAGGCGCTCAGGCGCAGTCGACCAGCGCCCCGGGGCGGGCGGCGATTCTCCAGTCGCTGATGGATTGCCGGGGGCTCGGTGACGACGCCGCGCGGCTGGCCTGTTTCGATCAGGCGGCCGGCGCGATGGATCAGGCCGAGGCCAGCGGCGACATCGTGGTGGTCGATCGCGAACAGGCGCGCACCGTTCGCCGCCAGACCTTCGGCTTTTCCATGCCCTCCATGGCGCTGTTCGAGCGCGGCGTCGCGCCTGAAGAGATGGACAACATCACCGGCGTGGCCAAGAGCGCCTATCAGGCCGGCGGCAAGTGGGTGATCGAGCTGGAAGACGGCGCGATCTGGCAGCAGACCGACACTGAAGTGGTCGGCCGCCGCCCCCGGGCCGGGACCAAGGTGGAGATCCGCAAGGCCTCCCTGAGCAGCTACTTCATGAACCTGGACGGCCAGCGCGCCGTGCGGGCCAAGCGCGTCCAGTAGTCCACGCCCCAGCGGCGCTATCGGTCCTTGGGATCGATGGCGTCGCGCAGGCCGTCGCCGATGAAGTTGAAGCTCATCAGGGTGACCACCATGGTCACAGACGGGAAGACCAGCAGCCACCAGGCCAGCTCCATGTCCTGAGCCCCGTTGGCGATCAGGGTGCCCAGCGAGGCCATGGGCGGCTGCACGCCCAGCCCCAGGAAGGACAGGAAGCTCTCGGCCAGGATCACCGCGGGAATGGTCAGGGTCACATAGACCACCACGGGTCCGAGCAGATTGGGGATGATGTGCTTGGCGATGATGCCGCCGTCGCCCAGGCCGGCGGCGCGGGCCGCCTCGACGAACTCCTTGTGCTTCAGCGACAGGGTCTGGCCCCGCACGATCCGCGACATGGTCAGCCATTCCACCGCCCCGATGGCCACGAAGATCAGGATGATGTTCGAGCCGAAGGTGACCATCAGCAGGATGACGAAGAAGATGAAGGGCAGCGAGTAGAGCACGTCGACGACGCGCATCATGATTTCGTCGATCCGCCCACCGAGATAGCCTGCGACAGCTCCCCAGGCGACGCCGATGATCAGCGACACGGTGGTGGCCACCAGGCCAATGGCCAGGGAGACGCGCAATCCCGTCAACAGGCGCGCCAGCAGGTCCCGGCCCAGGGAATCGGCCCCCAGCAGGTGACCGTTGGTCAGGGGCGCCGCCCAGACGTGGTCCTTGTTGATCTGGTCATAGGCGTAGGGCGTGAAGTACGGCCCGATGATCGCCGCCAGCACCAGCAGGCCGAGCACGATCATGCCGCCGACCGCGGCCTTGTTGCGCATCAGACGCCGGCCGGCGTCATCCCACAGGCTGCGCCCCCGGGCGGCCTTTTCCATGGTCTGCGCGCCAACCCGCGAGCCCGGCGTCAGGATGGTTCCGGTCATGACAGTCGCACCCGCGGATCGAGAACCGCGTGCAGCAGGTCGGCGATCAGATTGAGGATCAGGATCAGGGCGGCGTAGAAGATCACCATGCCCATGACCACGGTGTAGTCGCGCTGGAGCGCGCTGATGACAAAGAACTTGCCCAGGCCCGGCAGGTTGAAAATCTTTTCCACCACCAGGGATCCGGTGATCAGGCCCGCCGCCGCGGGGCCCAGATAGCTGACCAGGGGGAGGATGGCCGCGCGCAGGGCGTGGCGGCGCACAATGCGGTTTTCCGGCAGGCCCTTGGCCCGGGCGGTGCGGATGTAGTTGGAGCGCAGCACCTCGACCATGCCAGCCCGGGTCAGGCGCGAAATGATCGCCACCTGCGGCAGGGTCAGCACCACGATGGGCAGAATCAGGTTGGGCAGAGCCCCGCCGTTCCATCCGGCGCTGGGCAGCCAGCCAAGCTTGGAGGCGATCAACAGCACCAGGACCGGCGCGGTGACAAAGGTGGGTATGCAGACCCCGAGTATGGCGATGGTCATCACCACATAGTCGGTCGTCTGATTCTGTCGCAGGGCGGCCAGCACCCCCAGACTGACGCCGATCACGGTGGCCAGGATGATGGAGGACAGGCCCAGGGTCAGGCTGACGCGATAATTCTCCTGCAGGATCTGCAGGACGGTCTTGTCCTTGTATTTCAGCGAGGGTCCGAGGTCGCCCTGGACCACGCCCGCCAGATAGGCGCCGTACTGCTCATGCAGCGGCCGGTCCATCCCGTACTTGGCCATGACATTGGCCTCGATCTCCGGTGACAGCTTGCGGTCCCCGTCGAACGGGCTGCCCGGAGCGGCGCGCATCATGAAGAAGGCCACCGTGATCACGAGGAACAGGGTGGGAATGGCGATGAGAAGGCGTCGGCCTATGAAACGCAGCATGAGGGGTGGCTTGGTCTTCCGCTGAAGGCCTGCGGCCTGGGGGCCGGGCGTTGCGAAACTTTCATCGCGCCCCGATGATGTCAAACAAAGCCGTAACCTTCGTCACACCCAAGGCCCCCATGACCCTGTTCCGACGCGTCACCGATCAGTTCTCCGTCAGCCCCCAGATCGCCGTGGACGATGTTGCGGCGGCCGCCGCGCAAGGTGTTGTCCTGATCATCAACAATCGGCCCGACGGGGAAGACCCGGCCCAACCCAGTGGGGCGGGGATCGAGGCGGCGGCGCGGGCCGCGGGGCTCGACTATATCGCCATCCCGGTCCGCGGCGGCCCGGACGCAGGGCAAGTCCTGGCGCAACGGGAGGCCGTCGATCAGGCGGATGGCCCGGTGCTCGCCTATTGCCGGTCTGGCACGCGCTCCATCGTCACCTGGGCGCTCGGCCAGGCGCAGGACGGGGCGATGGATCGCCAGACCCTCATCGCCCTGGGGGCCGAGGCCGGCTACGACCTGTCAGGCGTGTTGGGTTGAGCCCATCCCGGTTCAGCGCAGCTCCGCCAGGCTGACCCGTGCGGCCATGGCCGAGGGTTCGGCCTCGCAGCTGGCCAGGGCCAGGGTCAGCTGGGCCGCCATGAGACACAACATGGCGAAGGCCGCGCGCTGGAGCCGTTTTGAGACAAAAATGGCGGCATCTGCGATCATGTCTGACTTCCCTGCCCTTACGCCCATCCTGTTCCGCAACTTCGGCGCCGCCAGGACCGCCGCCCCCGGGAGCCCCCTTCGATGATTCCCTATGTCCGCGACATCCAGTTCGATTACGGGGTCTGCGATCAGGTCTCACCCCTGATCCGCCGGGTGGTCGCCCGCAATCCTGGCCCCTTCACCTTCATGGGCACGGGGACCTATATCGTCGGCCGCGGCGAGGTGGCGGTGATCGATCCGGGACCGGATCTGGCTGAGCATCTAGAGGCCATCCTCGCGGCCCTGGAGCCGGATGAGCGCGTCACCCACATCCTGGTGACCCACCACCACAGCGACCACTCGCCTCTGGCGCGGCCGCTGAAGGAAAAGACCGGAGCGACCATCTATGGCTGCGCCGTAGGGGCCGCCGCGGAGGAGTCGACGATCCGCACCGAGGCCGGCGCGGATTTCGACTTCGCTCCTGATGTCAGCCTGTGCGGCGGCGGGCAGGTGCTGGAGGGTCCGGGGTGGACGCTGGAGGCGGTGGCCACCCCTGGCCATACCTCGAACCACATCTGCTTCGCCCTGAAGGAGGAGAACGCCCTGTTCTCCGGTGACCACATCATGGGTTGGTCGACCACGGTGATCACACCGCCGGACGGCGACATGACCGACTATATGGAGAGCCTTGAGCGGGTGAAGGCCCGGGACTTCGACGTCCTGTGGCCGACCCACGGGCCGCCCATCCTTGAGGTCACCCCCTTCATCGAAGCCTACGCCGCTCACCGCCGCGCCCGGGAAGCCCAGGTGCTGGCTGCTGTCGGCGATGGCTATGAGCGAATCGTCGACATGGTGCCGGTGCTTTACGCAGCAGTGGATTCCCGGCTGCATCCGGCGGCGGCCAGGTCTGTGCTTGGGCACATGATCGACCTGGTCCGCCGGGGCAAGGTGGCCACCGACGGACCGCCGTCCATCGACAGCCGTTATCGTCTCGCGACCTAGACGCCCAGCCCGCCACTGGCGGCCAGGACCGCCAGGGTGATGACGCTGATCAGAATGGCGGCGAAGGCGGGCAACCAGTAACGGCGGAAGCCCCCCACGACAGCGACGACAATCGCCATGACGCCGGTGAAGGCGCTGGCCATGGCCACCTGTGGGAACCAGGCCAGGAACGCCCGGGCGAGGTCGCCGGTGACCCAGCCATAGCTCCACCCATAGGTCCCCGCCGCCCACATGGCGGCCGGGGCCAGGGCGATCAGAAGCGCGATCAGCATGAACAGCCCCGCCAAGGGCGAAGAGCGACGTCGCCTTGGCCGGGCCGCCGGCATGTAGATCGGCTGGTCCGTGGCCACCGCCTCTAGCGGCGCTTCAGCCGCCGGGACATAGGCGGGCCAGGGGGCCTCTGCGGTCGCTCGGGCCTCTACGGCCTCATCGGGAAAAGGGCCGAGGGCCTCCGCCACGGCCTCCCCGGTCGGGGTCGCGGTGGGCTCGGTCTGGGTGGGCTCCACCACCGTAAGGCCGTCATGTCCGCCGACGGTTTCCCCAGGGCCCGGCGCAGGCGTCCAGACCGAGGCATGCCCCTCGGGCTCCTCCGCGGCCTCGGTGGCCTCCGGTTCAGGGGCATAGAGCTTTGGCGAGGCCGCCAGCAGCGGCGCGGCCGGGACAGGCTCGGCCGTAGGCAGGCGGTAATCGGCCATCCGGTCGCGGATCAGCTTCTTGTCGATCTTGCCCGTGGCGCCGAGGGGAATATCGTCGACGAAAACCACGTCGTCGGGCATCCACCATTTGGCGATCTTGCCCTCCAGGAAGTCGAGGAACTCCTGCTTTGTGGCGCTCTCCCCCTCCTTCAGCTTGACCAGCAGGAGAGGCCGCTCATCCCACTTGGGGTGAGCGACGCCGATGACGGCGGCCAGCACGGCCTTGGGATGGCCGGCGGCCAGATTTTCGATCTCGATGGAGCTGATCCACTCCCCGCCGGACTTGATGACGTCCTTGGCGCGGTCAGTGATCTGCATGTAGCCATGACTGTCGATGGTGGCCACGTCACCGGTGTCGAAGAAGGCCTCTTCGTCCAGGATCTTCCCGCCGTCAGCCTTGAAATACTCCCCGACCACGAACGGCCCCTTGACCTTCAGCCGCCCAAAGGTCGTCCCGTCGTGGGGCAGACGAATATCGGCATCGTCCACCAGCTTCATTTCGATGCCGAGCGGCGGACGGCCCTGTTTGAGCTTGAAGCGGAGCTGCTCCTCCTCGCTCATGGCGGCGATCTTGTGGTTGGGGGTGGCCTGGGTTCCGAGCGGTGAGGTCTCGGTCATGCCCCAGGCGTGGGTCACGTCGACGCCGAACTCGTCGCGGAAGCCGCGGACGATGGCTTCGGGCACCGCCGAGCCGCCGATGACCACCCGCTTGAGGCTGGTCAGCTTGCCGCCGGTGTCGCGCAGGTGCTGCAGCAGCATTTGCCAGACCGTCGGCACCGCGGCGGAGAAGTTGACCTGCTCGCTCTCCAGCAGCTCATGGACCGAAGCGCCGTCGAGCTTGGGCCCTGGCATGACCAGCTTGGCCCCGACCGCGGGCGCGGAGAAGGCGATGCCCCAGGCGTTGGCGTGGAACATGGGCACCACCGGCAGGATGGAGTCCGCCGCGCCGACCCCCAGGACGTCGGCGCCCATGGTGGTCAGGGTGTGCAGGAAGTTGGACCGGTGCGAATAGAGCACCCCCTTGGGGTTGCCCGTGGTGCCAGACGTATAGCAGAGCCCCGCGGCGGTGTTCTCATCGAAGCCGCCCCAGGCGCAGTCGGGCGCAGCTTCGGCCACCAGGGTTTCGAAGCACAGGGCGCCCTCGATGGGGCAGTCAGCCATGTGCGCCTCGTCGGTCATGACGATGATTTTCTCGACCGTCGGCAGCTTGTCCTTCAACGCCGCCAGGATCGGCAGAAAGGTCAGGTCGGTGAAAATGACCCGGTCTTCGGCATGGTTGATGATGTAGGCGAGCTGCTCGGGGAACAGGCGCGGATTGAGGGTGTGGCAGACCATGCCGACCCCCATGATCCCGTACCAGGCCTCCAGGTGCCGGGCGGTGTTCCAGGCCAGGGTCGCAATCCGATCGCCCGGCTTCATGCCCAGGTTCAGCAGCGCGTTGGACAGGCGCTTGGCCCGGCCATGAACCTCGGCATAGGTGGTGCGGACGATGGGGCCTTCGACGCTGCGGCTGACGATCTCCCGGTCCCCATGCCATTCCTTCGCATGGTCCAGGATCTTGTCGACCGTCAGCGGCCAGTCCTGCATCAAGCCCAGCATTTATTCGCTCCCTAGGTTATCGGCGTTCTTGCGGGCTAAGCTAGTTTTGCGACGTCCGTTAGGCAACGAGAGTCGCCCGGCAGGGGCGTAAAGGGACGATCCTTGCGCAACCGGGGTGACAGCGGCTCCGCTGTGGGTTAAATCTGCTCCATCATGTCTCCGAACGCCGCCACCTATCTCTTTTGGTATTTTGGCTATCCGACGCCCCTGGCGACGGACGGAGTTCTGCTGACGTGACCCAGACGTAAGACGAACCCCACCGCCGCCGCCGATCCGGCGGCTTTTTTTATGGCCCGTCGGACGGCTCCGCCAAAGAGCCCATCCCAGAGAGCCTCGCCATGACCGCCACCGACTCCATCACCACTGACGACCTGCGCATCAGCTCAATCAAGCCGCTGACGCCCCCGGCCGAGATCATGGTCGCCCAGCCCCGCACCGGCCGCGCCACCGCCACAGTCACCAGCGGGCGCAAGGCCGCCCAGGACATCATCCATGGCCGCGACGACCGCCTCCTGGTGGTCATCGGCCCCTGCTCGATCCATGACCCCGATGCCGCCATGGAGTACGCCCAGAGGCTGGCGGCGGAGCGGACACGGTTCGCCGGCGAGCTGGAGATCCTGATGCGGGTCTATTTCGAGAAGCCGCGGACCACGGTCGGCTGGAAGGGGCTGATCAATGACCCGGGCCTCGATGGCGGATTCCAGATCGACCAGGGTCTTCGCATCGCCCGGGGCCTGCTGGCCGACATCAACGATATGGGCCTGCCGGCGGCCTGTGAGTTCCTGGATGTGACCACGCCGCAGTACATCGCCGACCTGGTCGCCTGGGGCGCGATCGGGGCGAGGACCACCGAGAGCCAGATTCACCGGGAGCTGGCCTCGGGCCTCTCCTGCCCCGTCGGGTTCAAGAACGGCACCGACGGCAATGTGCAGATCGCTGTGGACGCCGTGCGCGCCGCCAGCCAGCCGCACCACTTCCTGGCCGTGACCAAGGAAGGTCGCTCGGCTATCGCCGCCACGGCCGGCAATGGCGACTGTCATGTGGTGCTGCGTGGCGGATCGGCCCCCAACCACGACGCCCAGAGCGTCGCGGCCGCCTGCGCCCTGATCGAGAAGGCGGGTCTTGCCCCCCGGCTCATGATCGACGCCAGCCACGCCAACAGCGCCAAGAAGCCGGAGAACCAGCCTGCGGTCATCGCTGAACTCGCCGCGCGCCTCGGCGCCGGCGATCAGCAGATCATGGGGGTGATGGTGGAAAGCCACCTGGTGGCCGGCCGCCAGGATCTGGTCGCTGGCCACCCCCTGACCTATGGCCAGTCGATCACAGACGGCTGCATCGGCTGGGACGACTCCGTCGCGGTGCTGGAAACTCTGGCGGCTGCCGTTCAGGCCCGTCGCCAGGTCCTGGCCCGGGAGCCGGCCCAGGCCTGAGGCCTCAGGCCGGGGTCTGGGGATGGCTCCAGGCCTCGGCGGCCTCGTCGGCCGAACCCGAAGCATCGATCCGCGTCCAGTTGATTGCGCCCACCTCGTAGTCGAGTTGCTTCTGCAAGGTCTCCACCGTGGCGTCGGAGGCGTCACCGTGCCGGGCGTCGATCCGCGCGGCCAGGGTCTCGACTGGCGCCTCCAGCCAGACGCCGTCGAAGGCGACGCCGTGGCCCGTCGCGAGGGCCTCGGCCCGGCGGCGCAGGTCCGGTGAGATGAAGGTCGCGTCCAGCACCACGGCCCGCCCCGCCGCCAGGGCCTGGCCCGCCTCGCTGAACAGGGTGTCGTAGACCTGATCGTAGAAGCCGGGACCATAGGCGCTGGCCGGCAGGCGACTGTCGGGGGCGACCCCCATCAGCCGCTTGCGAACCTCATCGGTGCGCAGCACCACCGCCCCGGGCGCGGCGCCCAAGCCTGGCGCCACCAGTCGGGCGAAGGTGGACTTCCCGGTCCCTGACATGCCGCCTACGGCCATCAGCCGGGCCGGCGGAGGCGACAGGTGCGTCAGGGCGGCGTCGAGATAGGCGATCGCCGCGGCGTCATCGCCGGTGTGCGCCCAGACATGGGCTCGGACGCCCGCACGGACCGCCAGCATAAGCGGCAGGGTCGCCAGGCCGTCCCAGAGCTCAGGCCCGAAGCTGCGGGCCGCCTCGTCCAGATAGGCCGACAGCACCCGCACGGCGGCGTCGCGGCGGCGGCGGAAGTCCAGGTCCATCAGCAGGAAGGCGATGTCGTACTGAACATCCACATCCGACAGGGTGTCGTTGAACTCGATGCAGTCGAACAGGATCGGCCGCCCATCCTCCAGCAGGATGTTCCCCAGGTGGAGGTCCCCATGGCAGTGGCGGGCGAAGCCGCCCAGGGCCCGGGCGTCCAGCAGGGGCTGATGGCGGAAGAAGGCGGCGTCTGTCGCGGCGATGACGGCCTCGACCCGCTCGGCGCCCAGGCGCGGGGCGAGCTCACGCAGAAGATGGGCGTTGGAATCGATGGTGAATTTCAGCGCGCGGCCTCCGCCGCCCTGGGGCCGCAGGGGCGCTGCGGCGTGAAAGCCGGCGATGGTGCGTCCGAGGCTGTCGGCCAGAGGACCGTCCACCGCCCAGGGCTGGGCGGCCAGGACCGCATTTTCGTCGAACCGCCGCATCTCAAGGGCGAACTCCACGGCGTCGCCCTGCCCGTCGAACTCCAGACCGCCTTCGGCCGAGCGGGTGATGGCGCGCACCGTACGGTAGATGTCGGGCGCAGCGGCCCGGTTGAAGCGCAGCTCCCGATCCAGGGCCCAGCGCCGCAGCTCCAGGGTGGAATAGTCAAGGTAGCCCAGGTCCAGCCGTCGCTTGACCTTGAAGGCTCGTTCCGGGGTCAGGAACACGCGCGCGCAGGCGGTGTCGATACGGCGCTCAGCCTGACCTTCAAGCCAGGCGGCGACCTCAGCCTCTTCGGGGTCGCTCAAGGCTCAGGCGCCCTTCACGGATAGAGCCGTTCGGTCGCCCAGCCTTCGCCGCTACGCCGGAACACCAGCCGCTCATGCAGGCGGAACGGGCGATCGCGCCAGAACTCCATGGCGCTGGGCGCCAGACGGAAGCCCGACCAGTGCGGCGGGCGCGCGACCTTGCCCAGGCCAAAGCGCAGGCCGGTCTCAGCGATCCGCTTTTCCAGAGCTAGGCGATCAGGCAGGACCTGTGACTGCTCCGAGGCCCAGGCGCCGAGCTGTGAGGCCCGGGCGCGGGTGGCGAAATAGGCGTCGGCCTCCTGCGCGCTGACCGGGCTAATGTCCCCGCGCACCCGCACCTGGCGGCGCAGTGATTTCCAATGAAACAGCAGGGCGGCCCGAGGATTTTCCGCCAGCTGCCGCCCCTTGGCGCTCTCAAGGTTGGTGTAGAAGACGAACCCCTCCGGATCGACGTCCTTCAGCAGCACCATCCGCACGTCGGGCGCGCCATCGGCGTCGGCGGTGGCCAGCGCCATGGCGTTGGGATCGTTGGGCTCCTTGGCCCCGGCTTCCTGCAGCCACTGAGCGAACAGGGCGAAGGGATCGGTCTCCGTCAACAGAGGCGGCGGCTGCGCCTGGGTGACCTGGGCGACATAGTCGTCCTCGCTGGGGGAGGCCGGGATGAGAGAGTCTGAGGGGGGCTTAGACATGACCTGCGCCCTATAGCGCGCACCCGCCCCTTCGTCAGGGATTTAACGCGCCGTTGACGGCGTCCGGTCTAGGACTGCCATCCTATGAGCGGGACGGATCAGGCCCTGACGACGCGCGAGGCGCGGGAGCTTCTGGGCGTGGCGGCCGCCGCCTCGCCAGGGGAGCTGCGCCGCGCTTTCCGCAACCGGGCCAAGAGCGTCCATCCTGACCGCGCAGGGGGCGACGCGGACTCCTTTCGCCGCCTGGTGAAAGCCTATGACATCCTGCGCGGCGGCCCTCCCGGCGACAGCTTCCTCCGTCAACCTCCCAGCGTTCAGACCCGTCGCCACACGCCCGAGGTGGCCACGCTCAGCCTTACCCCTCACCTGGCCATCCACGGCGGACGGGCCGAGCATGATCTGGCCGACGGGCGTCGTCTGAGGATCACCGTGCCTGCCGGCCTGCGCAGCGGAGACCGGCTGCGCGCGGGCGGTGAAATCCTGACCATCGCCGTCCGGGGTGACGGGCAGCTGATTGTCCGGGGCGATGATCTGTGGATCACCGCCATCCTGGACCGGGCCTTGCTCGACCAAGGGGGGCGGGTGAGCCTCGATACGCCGCTGGGCTCGAGAGACGTGTGGATCACGCGCAAAGCCTCGACGCGCGGGTTGATACGCCTGGCCGGCGACGGCCTGCCGGCCCGGGGGCGTCATCGACAGGGCGACCTGTTCATCCGCCTGCAGCCCGCCAGCGAAACAGCGTCGAGCGCAGCGCGCACCCTGCTACGCCGGTTTGCGGCGGCATGGGCGGCCTGACCGTCAGTCGCGGTCGCGATCAGTAATGTTGAAGTTCACGTCCAGATCGAAGTCGTAGACGCCGTCGGCGCACTTGGCGTCTTCGACCTCATAGCCCTCGATCACGCCGTCATCCTCTTCACGCTCGATCTCGCGGGGATCGCCGCAGCCGACAGCGGACAGGGCGGCCAGGACGCGGGCGCGCTCCTCGACGGACGGCGGGGCGTCCGCGAAACTGGCGGTGGCCGGCAGCATGAGGGCGGCGATCGAGATGACCACGAGGCGCATGGGCTTGAACTCCTGTAGCGTTTTCATCCCCGAGACAGCGCAATTGAGCCGCAGGGGTTCCATATCGTGGGCGTGGCGCCTGCGCGGAAATGCGCTAAGAGCGCGCTCATGTCGCACAACACATTTGGCCATCTGTTCCGCGTCACAACCTGGGGGGAAAGCCATGGCCCAGCGCTCGGCTGCGTCATCGACGGTTGCCCGGCCGGCCTGTCCCTGACCGCCGAGGACGTCCAGGTCTGGCTTGACCAGCGTCGCCCCGGCCAAGGCAAGTTCGTCACTCAGCGCCAGGAGCCGGACGCGGTGCGCATCCTGTCGGGGGTGTTCGAGGACGAGCGCACGGGGGGTCCCGTCACGACCGGCACGCCGATCAGCCTGATGATCGAAAACACCGACCAGCGCTCGAAGGACTATTCCGAGATCGCCCGGGCCTTCCGGCCGGGCCACGCCGACTGGCCCTATTTCGCCAAGTACGGCGTCCGCGACTATCGCGGCGGCGGACGGTCCTCGGCCCGCGAAACCGCCGCCCGGGTGGCCGCCGGCGCCGTGGCCCGCAAGGTGCTGGACGGCGTCACCGTGCGCGGCGCCCTGGTGCAGATCGGCCCGCACGCGGTCGATCGCGACCGCTGGGACTGGGACCAGACCCGCGAGAACGGCTTCTGGTGTCCTGACACGGCGATGGTTCCGGTCTGGGAAGAACACCTGGAGACGATCCGCAAGGCCGGCTCCTCGACCGGCGCCGTCGTCGAGGTCGAGGCCGTCGGCGTGCCCGCCGGCTGGGGCGCGCCGCTCTACGGCAAGCTCGACGCCGAACTGGCCGCCGCGATGATGTCGATCAACGCCGCCAAGGGGGTGGAGATCGGCGCCGGCTTCGCCTCGGCGGCGCTGACCGGCGAGGAGAACGCCGACCAGATGCGCATGGGCAATGACGGCATCGCCTTCCAGTCCAACAAGGCCGGCGGCGTGCTGGGCGGCATTTCCTCCGGCCAGCCGGTGGTCGTGAGGGTGGCCTTCAAGCCGACCTCCTCGATCCTCACCCCGCGCCAGACGGTCAACGAGGCCGGCGAGGAGATCGAACTGCGCACCAAGGGCCGGCATGACCCCTGCGTGGGCATTCGGGCGGTGCCGGTCGTCGAGGCGATGTTGGCCTGCGTGCTGGCGGATGCGTTCCTGCGGCACCGGGGGCAGACGGGCGGCGGGGCGTTCGCGCCGGGCGGGGATGGGCGGCGCTAAAGACAAAAGCCGAATGAGTGCGACTCACCCCTAGAGGGTGATCTTGAGCTCCTTGTGACGGAGCTGTAGCGCCGTCATTGTTGGACATGGCCTCATCCTGTCTGACTCTTGCTGGCATCTGCCTGACCCAAGCGCCGATCAATTCTGGCGACAGCCTGTTTGGCTTCCCCGAATTTCTCACGGGCCTAGCGCTGCTTGCTCTGGTGTTCACACAGTCCGACCCGCTGTACCGTTTTCGGATTGCGGTCGCTCCGGTCCCTCTCGGCGGCTTTGCGCTGGCGGCAATATTGTTGGGAGGCGCAGGGTCTTTGCTGACAGACCTGTGGTTCGCACTAGGCTTGTACTCGCTGCCTTGGGGTCTCCCGAAAGCAGCCATTCAAGCGACCCTCGGCGGCCTTGTCTTCCTAACGGCACTGCTCTGGCTGACCTTCGCCTTCGCATGGCCGCCTCGATTCAGCCGGTTCAACGCCCGCAAGTTTACGATGGCGGTCTATCGAGGCCTCGCCGTTGGGGGCGAAGGAATCTTGCCCGTCATTGCCCTGGAAATTCGCCGCTCCTCAGCGAACATCATCGCGGCCTGCAAGCCAGCACTACAGAGCCGTCCGAGTCAGCTGGCCAAGGACCTACCGGAAGAGGCGGGATACGCCTTAGATCTACTGCGATTAATCGCCGATAGACGGCTCTGTCGCCAGATAGTCGCGACCTCACCAGGAACTGCCATGGCGCTAATTGATGAGGCAGCCCGACAGAAACAATATTCCGCGCCCTTGGGCCCGTTCGCGCAGAACATCACTATCGAGGCGATCAAAAACCACGACTCCGCCCTCTATCATGAAGACCGATATGGAACCTCTGGCTTGCTCGGGCAGATGCAACCATTCACCCGTGGCATGTACGGCTGCTACGAGCTCATCGAGCAGTCCGGCTCGGCGGCAGCCTCAGCGTTGGAACTGCACTATCGAGATACCGATGGATTGACGGCTAGCGAGTGGGAAGCCTACGGGCGGGCGCTCACCGTAACCACCGCGGACTACCTCCGAACCGAACGCCCTAGCAGCGGCTCGCAGGCGATCAAGCGTGCCATCGAGCACCTCGTCGGCTCCACCCGCACGCTCTACCAAATTGATGGAGTCACGGAATGGCATCAATGGCGTGACGAGTGGGCCAAGTTGCATTCGGCGATGTCGGTGATCAACGAGATCGTCGACCAAATTGATGCCAGTCCCAATCGACCAACTAGGCGACATGTACTGACGGGGCAACGCAAATATTACCAGCGTGATCTGACAGATGAGCTCTGCGATGGTCTACTTGAAATTCTCTTCCATGCCTCAGCGGTTAAGGGGCCCGCAGACACCGCATGGTCAATCCACCACAATAGCTTCTGGGATGGTATCAAACAGTTTGGGAATTCTTCGGAGACTTGGTCTGTTATTCGCGCCCGTTTGATTCGACTGCTCATCCACGAACTCGCGAACGTGCGTAAGTATGCAGACTTCAAATCAATTCGCATCATGGGACTGTTGCTGAACGTGCTCGGGGTCAACGAGCACCCAAAGGGGGACACGAACTCCGAGTTCGCTTTCCTGCGGCGGTACGTAATCCGGCTGGCCAAGACGACCTACATAAAGATCGTGACCGAACAGCCGCATGTGGCCGAAGCGGGCTTGCTGGGCGGGATCACCTTTGACGCCTCCAGTAAGCGACTCGTGAAGACCTACGCCCGCGGCCTGCGGGTCGAGCCAGCGCGCGAGTATCTTGACCTCGATGACTGGACGCCTCCGCCCAGAGGCGCAACTGACGACCTGCCGGCGGCCAAGCGACGACGCCGTTCCGTCAGAAGGCATTCGCGCGCCGCTGATAGATGAGACGATGATGGCCTGCATGCTGTCCGACGCGTTCCTGCGGCCGGCCGCACATGCCCCGCCAGCCCCTTGACACTGACCGCTGGTCAGTAACTAATGACCATCGGTCATCAGGATTGGATCGATGGGCAAACCCGCACGCCGCCGCCTCCAGCCCGAGGCGCGCAAACTTGAGATCATCGAGGCCGCTGAACGCCTGATGGCCGTTGAAGGTTCGCGGGTGCGGGTCGAGGACGTGGTCCGCGAGGCGGGCGTCGCCAAGGGCACGTTTTTTCTCTACTTCCCCACCTGGGACGACCTGCTCGAAACGGTCCGTCAGCGTCTCGTGTCGGAGTTCGACACAACCCATCCCCTGCCGACCGAGGCCGAAGGACCGATCGACTGGCCGGGTCTGGTGGAGTCCCAGGCGGCCGCCTTCATCGACTTCAAGCTGGCGCGCCAGGGCTTTGGCGACGCCGTGTTCCATTCGGAATTCGCCGAGCGGCGCCCCCTGGCCGACCACGGCATCCTGCGGCTCTCCGCGGTCATTCGCGCGGGCCAGGAGGCCCAGGCCTTCGGGCCGATCGACCCGGACGCCACGGCGCGCCTGCTGTTCGCCGTCATTCACGAAGCCGCCGACGCCGTCGCGGAAGGGGCCGACCGCGCGGCCATCGTGGCGGCGCTGAACAGCCTTTTGCGGCGCACGCTGGCGCCCTGATCACCCCCGTCCGAGGAGGACCACCGATGAGTGAGAACGTGAACGTCCGCTACATGGTCAGCGATGTACAGGCGGCCGTCGATTGGTACGTCGGCCATTTCGGTTTCACCGTGCAGCTCAACGCCGCCCCGGCCTTCGCCTCGGTGGAAAAGGGCGCGCTGCGGCTGCTGCTGAGCGGGGCGAAGAGCTCCGCCGGCCGGCCGATGCCCGATGGTCGCCAGCCCGAGCCCGGCGGCTGGAACCGCTTCCAGCTGATCACCCAGGACATCGCCGCCGAAGTCGATCGCCTGCGCACCGAGGGCGTGAGCTTCCGCAATGACATCCTGTCAGGCCCCGGCGGCTCGCAGATCCTTGCGGAGGATCCCTCGGGCAATGTGGTCGAGCTGTTTCAGCCGGCCGGGCGGGGGTGAAGCGGCTGCGCAGTGATGTCTGCGCTGAGACGATTAAATCGCTCCGTCATGGCCCGACTTGTTCGGGCCACCCAAGCGCGCTGACGCGAAGATTTGGCCCGCCGAGGGTCAACGCTCCGCCGTGAAAGACCGTGTTCCTGGGTGGCCCGAACAAGTCGGGCCATGACGCCGAATTTAAAGCGCATGTCGATCTGCCCTACCCTGCCCTCGTGAACCGCATTTCCCAGTTCGTCTCCCAGGTCGCGCCGCCGTCTTCGGAGAAGGCTTGCCGCCATTCGCAGCTGACCGGCGTGATGGCCGACCAGAGGAAGCGGACCTTGATCGGCCTGCCCTGGAAGACGTCGTCGCCGAGGAACAGGCCCTCCCCGTCCGTGAAGGCGCCGTGGACCGGCGGATCGATGTCCGGGTAGCGGGAATCCAGCCACCAGATCGACCAGCGCCGCCGGGCCGGGTCGAACCGGCGAACGGTGACGGCGGCGTAGGCGCCCTCCGGCAGGTCGACCTGGTTGTCGTCCATGTTGCCCAGGCCCCGCATCGCCTTCCGCATGACGCAGGTCCCGTCGAACTCCGTCCAGCCCCCGCACCCGGCGAGCCGGGCGTTCAGCCGCCGGTGGCGGATGGTCCAGCGGCCGACGAGGAAGTCAAAATCCTGGCGGCCGTCGTCGAGGTCGGGGGTGGTCTGCATGGCCGTGATCCCTTGCCGCGTCGGTGCGTTGAGGGCCTCATAGACGGCGACGCTGTCAGGGCCTGTCAGCATGGTGGCGGCACGATCGGGTGGATGCCGACCTTCTGGCACTGACTCAGTTGCAATTAAGCGAGCCAGCCCCTATCTCTCGCTCGAAAGGGAGACACCCCATGATTGATCGCAGGCCCTTCGAGCAGCTTGGTCACGCCGACCACGGCTGGCTCAACGCCCGACACCACTTCAGTTTCGCCAACTGGTACGAGCCCACCCGCATGGGCTGGGGCGCCTTGCGCGTGTGGAACGACGACGAGATCGCGCCGAAGTCGGGCTTCCCGCCCCATCCACACAACGACATGGAGATCATCACCTATGTCCGCACCGGGGCGATCACCCACCAGGACAGCCTGGGCAACAAAGGCCGCACCGGCGCGGGCGACGTGCAGGTGATGAGCGCCGGGACGGGCATCCGTCACGCCGAGTACAATCTCGAGGACGAGACCACGACCCTGTTCCAGCTGTGGATCGAGCCCAGGGAGCGGGGCGGCGCGCCGTCCTGGGGCGCCAAGCCCTTTCCCAAGGGCGACCGGTCGGGCCGGTTCGTGGCCCTGGCCAGCGGCCTGGGCGACGAGGGCGCCCTGCCCATCCGCACCGACGCGCGGGTGCTGGGCGCGACCCTCAAGGCCGGGGAATCGACCACCTACGCCCTCGGCGCCGGGCGGCACGCCTACCTGGTCGCGGCCACCGGCCAGGTCGAGGTGAACGGCGTCACCCTCAACGCCCGCGACGGCGCGGCGATCAAGGATGAACCGCTGTTGACGATCCGCGCGGAAGCCGACGCCGAACTGGTGCTGGTCGACGCGGCGTAGTAACGGCTCGCAATTGCTCGCATTCCGCGCAAGTCGGTGAACCTGTTCAGCTTTTTTCCGTTGACCGCCCGCGAGGGTGGCCCCTACGAGTCGCGCTTCGAGGCCACGACGTCCGGCGCCGGGGGAGCGCCGGGCGTCACCGCCCAACTGCTGGGACGCCATCGCATCCGTGCGTTTTGAACTGATCAGAATCCTGCTGGTCGATGACAACCACCACATGCGGGTGCTGTTGACCGAGATCCTGCGCGCCATCGGCGTCAGGCACGTCCACGAGGCCGGCGACGGCGCCGAGGCGTTGCAGATCATGCGCGTCCATCAGGTCGACGTCGTCATGACCGACCTGGCGATGCAGCCGCTGGACGGCATCGACTTCGTCCGCCTGCTGCGCAATTCGCCCGACAGCCCCAACCAGATGTGCCCGGTGATCATGATCACCGGCCATTCGACCTCGCGCCGCGTCGGGGAAGCCCGCGACGCCGGGGTCAACGAATTCCTCGCCAAGCCGGTGACCGCTCGCGGCGTGATCGAGCGGATCGGCGAGATCGTTGAGCATCCCCGGGCCTTCGTCAGGGCGCCGGACTATTTCGGCCCGGAACGCCGCCGCAAGGCCGAGGCGCACTTCGCCGGCCCCTGGCGCCGCGGCAGCGACCCGCGGCGCGACTGATTATCCCGACGCGCGGCCGGTCATCTTTCGGCGATCATTGTCCGCTACCGCTCGGGCGTTTCACGGAGATCGTCCATGACCCTTCGCAAGATCGCGCTCCTTCTGGCGCTCGCCGTCGTCCCGCTGGGCCTGCAGGGCTGCCTGGCCATGGCCGCGGGCGGCGCCGTGGTGGGCGCTGCCGGCGCGGTCGTGGTCACCACCGCCAAGGTCGGCGGCGCCGTGGTCGGCGCGGTGATCCCGGACGGGGACGAGGGCAAGAAGAAGAAAAAGGATCGCTAGGATCCGTCAGGGCAGGCCGAGATACTTGTGGGTCTGCACGCTCAGCCGCCAACGGGGGTGGGAGAGGCAATAGGCGACCGCCGCGGCGGTGTTGGCCTCGCGGTCGGGGCCGTCCATCGGCTGGAGAGAGAACCGCTCGAAATCGAGCCCCTCGAAGTGGGCCGGATCGACCCCCGGCTGGGGATAGACCAGCTTCAGCTCCTGCCCCGAGGTCTGCACGACCGGGGCGTCGGCCTTGGGGCTGACGCAGATCCAGTCGATCCCCGGCGGCGCGACGAGGGTGCCGTTGGTCTCCACCGCGATGGCAAAGCCTGCCGCGTGCAGGGCGTCGATCAGTGGCGTATCGAGCTGCAGAAGCGGCTCGCCGCCGGTGCAGACCACCAGCTTGCTGTCATCGGGCCCGGTCCAGGCGGCGTTGACCGCGGCCGCCAGGTCCTCGGGGGTGATGAACTTGCCGCCGCCCTGCCCGTCCGTCCCGACGAAATCAGTGTCACAGAAGGTGCAGACGGCCTTGCTCCGGTCCTGTTCGCGGCCACTCCAAAGATTGCAGCCGGCGAAGCGGCAGAACACCGCCGCCCGGCCGGCCTGGCCGCCCTCGCCCTGCAGGGTGAGGAAGATCTCCTTGACGCTGTAGGTCACGGCTGCACCGGCCGGCCGGCGGCGACCCAGGCGTCCCAGCCGGCGGCGCGCAGCTCGCAGGCCGGGCATTGTCCGCAGCCGTGGCCCCAGGGGTGAAGCTCGCCCCGCTCGCCGCGGTAGCAGGTGTGACTCTCCTCAACGATCAGCCCGACCAGCGCCTCTCCACCCAGGCTCGCGGCCAGGCCCCAGGTCTGCGACTTGGTCAGACGCATAAGCGGCGTCTCGATGCGGAAGGCCCCTCCCATGCCGAGATTCAGCGTCCGCTCCATGGCGTCGATGGTCTCGCGGCGGCAGTCGGGATAGCCGGAATAGTCGGTCTCGCACATGCCCCCGACCAGCGCGGTGAGGCCGCGGCGGTCCGCCAGGGCGGCGGCGTAGACCAGGAACACCAGGTTGCGGCCGGGCACGAAGGTCGAGGGCAGGCCCCGCTGCGTCATCTCGATGGCCCTGTCGGCGGTCAGGGCCGACTCGGCCACCGCCCCGAAGCTGCGCAGGTCCAGCACATGGTCCTCGCCCAGTCGCCCGGCCCAGTGCGGAAAGCGCTCCAGCAGCCCGACGCGGACCCGCAGTCGGGCCTCCATCTCGACGATGTGGCGCTGGCCGTAGTCGAAGCCGACCGTTTCCACCCGCCCGTAGCGCGCGAGGGCCCAGGCGAGGCAGACGGCCGAGTCCTGGCCCCCGGAGAACAGGACCAGGGCGCCGTCGGCGGTCGGTGGGGCGGAAGTCATGGGGCGGCGGCGACCGGAACAGCGAAACGGGGGGCGGAAGGAACCTGTCCTGTACACCACCGGTCCGCCCCCCGAAACGGGTCACGACTCGCCCCGGCGCCGCAATTCCGGGCGCCGGCTCCCGCCGGGCGAGAAGAAGTCGTTTCCCAAGCGTCACTTGGAGAAGCAGGCCTGCAACACCAAGGTGAAAAGCGGCAACTTAACGGCCCTCACATGGCCGGGACTGTTGACACCCGGGTAACGCCCGTATGCAATCAGGGAAGCTGCGGGGGGATGTGTCGTGCGCCCCTGCTGCAACGATTGGCGCGACACTTGAGGAAACAACGACGCCGCCGAACCTCGCTGACGAGGTCGCGCCGTCCGGGGAGGGTTACGAATGTCCGAATCTCTGCGCCTGCGCAGCCTGCTAGCCGCCAGCGTATCGGCCGCCGCCATGCTTGGCGTCGCCGTGCCTGCTTTCGCCCAGGATACGACCGTCGGCGACGTCGTCGTGACCGCCCAGAAAAAGGAAGAAGCGCTTCAGGACGTGCCGATCGCGGTGTCGGCCTTCAGCGCCGAGAGCCTTGAGAAGGCGAAGATCGACGGCGGCCCGAACCTGGTTCTGGCGGTGCCGAACGTGAACTTCTCCAAGGGGAACTTCACCGGCTACAACTTCCAGATCCGCGGCGTCGGCTCCAAGCTGGTCTCCGGCTCCGGCGACGCCGGCACCGGCATCCACCTGAACAACGCCCCGCTGACGGCCAACAACCTCTTCGAGTCGGAATTCTTCGACGTTGAGCGCGTGGAAGTCCTGCGCGGCCCGCAAGGCACGCTCTACGGCCGCAACGCCACCGGCGGCGTGGTCAACCTGATCTCGGCCAAGCCGACCGACGACTTCGAGGCGCTGATCCGCCTGGAGGCCGGCAACTTCGGCAGCAAGAAGGTCCGCGGCATGGTCAACCTGCCGCTGGGCGACATGCTCGCCCTGCGCGTCGCCGGCGCCATGCTGCAGCGCGACGGCTACGGCGAGAATATCACCACGGGCAATGACGTCGATGACCGCGATCTGTGGAACATCCGCGCCACCCTGGCCTTCAACCCGAGCGACACGTTCCGCACCTACCTGATGTGGGACCACTTCGAGGAAGACGACAGCCGTTCGCGTATCGGCAAGCAGCTCTGCGTGAAGGACACCGGTCCAGCCAGCATCGGCGGCACGGCCTATGACGCCGACTTTGGCGGCCTCATCGGCCAGATCCAGCGCGGCTTCTTCAGCCAGGGCTGTAGCGAAGCCAGGGTCGATGATCCCAACATCCTCGGCACGCTCAATACCCAGGCGACCCTCGGCGGTCTGTTCGGGGCGCTGACTGGCCTGACCACCGGCGACGCCTTCGCCAGCCAGATGCAGGACCCGGACGTCCGCAACATCGCGGCGGCGGCCGACCCGATCTACCGGGCCGAGACCGACATCGTTCAGTTCAACATCTCCTGGGACCTGACCGACGATCTGCTGCTGACCGCCCTCACCGGCTACAGCAAGAACTACCTGTTCACGCGCCAGGACTACAACCGCATGGTCCCGAACACGGCGTTCAACGCGTCGCCGAACCCGGTCAACGCCTTCGCGGCCGTTCCTGGATACGCGGCCGTCATCTATCCGGCGCTGTTCCCCGGCGGCGTGGTGAACGACCCGCAGATCGGTCCGTTCGACCGGTTCTCCACCCAGGACATCTCGGGCGGCGAAAGCACCAACTGGACCCAGGAACTGCGCCTGCAGTCGAACTTCGACGGTCCGTTCAACTTCAACGTCGGCGCGATCTACCTCGATTTCCGCTCCGAGGGCGACTACTACGTGATGTTCAATACGGGCACCGCGTACGTCCAGTTGACCAACCTGCTTGTGACAGGGGCGGCGAACTGCGCATCGACCAACCCGGCGTGTATCTTCATCGACCCCAATGAAACGCCCAACCGCTCGGGTCATAACTACTATGACAACACCGGCGAGTATCACCTGAAGTCGCGCGCGGCTTTCGGCGAGGTCTACTGGCAGCTGTTCGACAACTTCAAGATCACCGGCGGCCTGCGCTACACGCACGACATGAAGCGCACCGAGAACCGTCCGGTGGTGCTGGCCGCCGCCGGCGGTGGCGGCATTCCGCTGGCTGCGATTCCCTACTCCTCGGCCGACTTCGAAGAGATGACCGGGCGTCTGGGTTTCGACTGGAAGCCGGATATCGCCCTGACGGACGAGACCCTGGTCTACTTGTTCTACTCGCGCGGCTATAAGGGCGGCGGCATGAACCCGCAGTGCTCGGCCGTCGTGGGTTGTCCGCCGGCGACCTTCGATCCGGAGTTCGTCGACGCCATCGAACTGGGCACCAAGAACACCCTGATGGGCGGCGCCATGGTGCTGAACATGACGGCGTTCAAGTACGACTACATCGGCTACCAGGTCTCCAAGATCGTGAACCGCACCTCGGTGAACGAGAACATCGACGCCGAGATCAAGGGCCTGGAGCTGGAGACGGTCTGGTCGCCGATGGACGGCCTGCGCCTCAACGCGCAGATCGGCTATCTGCAGACCGAGATCACCGGTGGCGACTCGATCGACACCTTCAACCGGACCCAGGACGATCCCAACCTGGTCCTGGTGAAGTCGAGCGCGGCGTCCAACTGCGTGGTCAGCATGGCGACCGCCCAGGCTGCCCTGGGCTTCTCCAACGCGACCAACAATCCGTTCGCGCTCCTCGGCCTCTGCGCTGGCGCCTTCGGTGCGGCGTCCGACGGGGTCGCGGTCAATCTGACCGGCAAGGAACTGCCCAACTCGCCGCACTGGACGATAGCGCTTGGCGCCCAGTACCAGTGGGAGTTCGGCGGCGGCTGGGAAGGCACCTTGCGGGCCGACTACTACCGCCAGACCGACTCCTTCGCGCGAATCTACAACTCCGCCGCCGACCGCCTGGAAGGCTGGGAGAACGCCAACGCCACCTTCACGGTCTCCAACTACGAAGCCGGCTGGTCGGTGGAAGCCTACGTCAAGAACATCATGGACGATGCTCCGTTGACGGACACCTACCTGACCGACGACTCGTCGGGTCTGTTCCGCAACGGCTTCTACCTTGAGCCCCGCACCTACGGTGTGGCGGTGACCAAGACCTTCTAAGGCGCAAGCCCTCTGAAGACAGGAACGGCGGGGATGCAAATCCCCGCCGTTTTTCTTTGTCCGCTAGTGTCCCGATTCCGAAGTTCGCATGTGCTTGTGGCGGGCGCCGACGAACTTCGGAATCGATAAGGACACTAGCCAGTCCAGGCTTCTAGTGTGCTCCTGGATTTAAAGTTCGCACGCAGCCTGACCCAACACTTGGGCGAACTTTACATCCAGCACACTAGCGCGCTTAACCTATCTTCAAGTGCAATCATGCATGGTGAGGGTCGGTTTGACCCTTGCGCGCGACCCAATGGACACCCTTGCCAGCTTTGTTGACGGCCGCGCGCCCCTCCAGACAGGGTCCGACTGCGCCGTGGCCCAGGCCCGCTTCGCCGCCGAGTCCGACGCCGTCGTGCTGGCCGTCTGCGATGGCGAGCGCCCGATCGGCCTGATCTCGCGTGAGGTGGCCATGGCCCAGAGGGACGGCGCCCGCCCGATAGCCGAGATCATGGATGCACAACCGGCCATCGCCCAGGCCGGCATGACCCCCTGGGGCTTCCGCGAACATCTGCTGGCGACCCGTCCCGCCGCCCTGAATCGGGGTTTCATTATCGTCGAGGACGACCGGTACGTGGGCGTCGGCACGCCCCTGACCCTGTTGACCGCCCGCCGCCCCCGCAGCCGAACGCTGCAGGACCCCGGCGCGATCCTGATCCAGCGCATGAGCGGCGAGGTCCTCCGCCACCTGGCCGGTGTGGCCGATTTCACGAACCGCCTGCGCCAGCAAAACCTGCCTCCTGACGCCCAGGCCTGCGTCCGCGCCATCCTCGAGACCGGCGAGGAGCTGACCTCAATGATGCGTCGCGCGGTGGATCTGCACGAGGCTGACCTGGGCGTGCTGTCGTTCGACACCAGGCCCTGCCAGCTGCGCGAGCTGATGGACGCCGTGGACGCCCGCTGGAAGACCCGCGCGGCCAACAGCGGCCTGACCCTGCTGACCGCCTATGACGGCGATTCCGAAGCCGTCGCCGACATCGATGAACACCGGCTGATGCAGGTGTTCGACGCCCTGATCTATCGCGCCCTGAGCGAGACCCGCCGTGGTGCGGTCGAGGCCAGCCTGAAGGTGCGACCCACCGACAACGGCCTGATTCTCGAAGGCCGCGTGCGCGACGCCGGCGGCGACGTGAGTCCGCAGCGCCTGGCCCGCATCTTCGAGCCCGTCGGCAGCGTCGACGACCATGGCGAGGGACTGTCCACGGGCCTGGGCATGGCGCTGGCCAGCCGCATCGCTTCGGCGGCCGGCGGCGTGATCCGCGCCGAGCCCAACCCGGGCGCCGGCGTCACGGTCGTGTTCGAGTTCATCGCCCGCCAGGCCAAGAGCGTCGCCGCCGCCGCCCCGGCCCCGTCCGAGGCCCCGGCCCACGCCGCTCACATCCTGATCGTCGACGACAACGCCACCAACCGCATGGTCGCCGAGGCCCTGTGCGAGATGTTCGACTGCACTTCGGAACAGGCGGTGGACGGTCTGGAGGCGCTGGACGCCGTGCAGGCCCGCCGCTTCGACCTGATCCTGATGGACATCAAGATGCCGCGCATGGACGGCGTGGCCGCCACCCGGGCCATCCGCGCCCTGCCCGGCCCGGTGGGCAGGACGCCGATCATCGCCCTGACCGCCAACGCCGATCCTGACGACGTGCGCGGCTACATCGAGGCGGGCATGAACGACGTGGTCGAAAAGCCGATCAAGGCCGACCGCATGCTCGCGGCCCTGCAGGCGGCCCTCGACGCGGCCGACGACCAGTCCGCGGCGGCCTGATACCTATTCCGGGGACAGTTTACCTATTTCGGCCTCGACCTCGCGACCGACGCCGTCCTGGAACGAAATAGGTAAACTGTCCCCTGATTAGCGCCGCCTCCGTCGCCGGAAGTCTCGCGTTTCGGATGGTAGCTGGGGGCGGGATCGAACCGCCGACCTGTGGGTTATGAATCCACCGCTCTAACCATCTGAGCTACCCAGCCATACGCGGCGGAGCTCCATCCGAGAGCGCAAGAGGCGGCCTTATACGGGCGCATCGGTTCCGCTTCAAGAGCACGTCATGCGGCTTGGGAAACCGGCCTTGGACAGCTAGGGTCGCGGCCGCATGAGCGTCCTCCATCTGCTCGGGTCCGGCGGCGACGGCGGCGCCGAGACCTACTTCGTCGACCTCGTCTCGGCCCTGCATCGCGCGGGGGTCGCGGAGGCCTGCGCCATTCGCCGCCACCCGGCCCGCAGCCGCGCCCTGGCCGAGGCGGGGGTGATCTCGCGCAGCTTCGGATTCGGCGGTCCGCTGGACCTGCTGACCCCGCCCCTGATCGGCGCCTGGGGTCGGCGGATGAACGCGAAGGTGATGGTCGCCTGGATGAACCGCGCGGCCCGCCACACCCCCGACGGTCCCTGGCGGCGCATCGGCCGGCTGGGGGGCTACTACAGCCTGAAGTACTACCGCGGCTTCGACCACCTGGTGGGCAACACGCGCGACATCGTCGACTGGGCCGTCGCCCAGGGCTGGCCGGCGGCGCAGGTCAGCTACATCCCCAACTTCGCCGGCGGGCCGGACGACGGCGCGCCGGTGGACCGGGCGAGCCTGGACACGCCGGAGGGCGTTCCTCTGCTGCTCGGCATGGGTCGGCTGCACGAGTCCAAGGCCCACGACGTCAGCCTCAAGGCCCTGACACAGATCCCGGACGCCTGGCTGTGGATCGCCGGCGCCGGCGCGCTGGAGGACAAGCTGAGGGCCATGGCGATCGCCCTGGGCGTGGCCGACCGGGTGAGGTTCCTCGGCTGGCGGCAGGACGCGGCGGCCCTCTATCGCGCGGCGGATGTCTGCCTGTTTCCCTCGCGGTTCGAGCCGCTGGGCAATGTGGTCATCCAGGCCTGGGCCCATGGCCTGCCCGTCGTCGCCGCCAACAGCCAGGGCCCCGGCGCCCTGATCCGCGACGGCAAGGACGGTTTTCTCATCCCCATCGATGACGCCGACCTCCTCGCAGAGCGGGTCAAGGCCGTGCTGGCCGACCCGATGCTGCGCATCCGCCTGA
>NZ_JAUXSP010000007.1 GCF_030679875.1 Phenylobacterium sp.
ACCTGCGGCGGCGCTCCGGACCGGTGATCAAACTGACATGGGCCATGCTGTGCAGCTACGAGCGCTCTTAAGGACGTCCTTACGAGCACAGCATCGCCATCCACCTCACCCCGACAAGGCGGCCCCCACCGGAGGCTCACGGTTGATCAGGGCGGTTCGAGCCAGGACCAGCCGCTCTCGGGCCCGGTGCAGGGACTGCAAGTCGAGCTGAGCCTCGCTCTTCAGCGTCACGAACCGCATCGTCGGCCGAGTTGCGGCCTCTGCGATCGCCTCGGCGTCCCGATCGTCGGTCTTTTGCGCCTTCACGTAGGGCTGAACGTACTCCGGCGACATCAGCCTTACCGTGTGCCCCTGGTCGGCGATGACGCGCCCCAAGAAATGCGCTCCGCAGCACGCCTCCATGGCGACGACGCAGGCCGGCAAGGCCGCTGTGAACGCCATTACGCCCTCGCGGGTCATCTTCCGCCGCATCACCACCGCTCCGGCCGCGTCCAGACCGGCAAGGCTGCAGCTGTTCTTGCCGAGATCGATCCCGAGCACGGCAATGGGTGTCTTGGTCATTGGTCCTCTCCTCCAGATCCGACACCATCATGATGCCGGTAAGTGAGGGGCGGGCCATTCCATAAAAGCCGCGCTCATCTTCGGAGCGGCCTCCCGGTGAAGTTCGGGTTCGTCGATGAGCATCGCAAGGTCTGGCCGGTTCGGGTGATGTGCGAGGTCCTGGGGCTGTCGCCCAGTGGCTACTACGCGTGGCGAGGACGGCCCGAGAGCCGGCGGGCTACGGCCAACCGGGCGCTGCTGGAAGACATCCGGCTGATCCACTCCGAGAGCAGCGGGACCTACGGCTCGCCTCGGGTGCACGCCATCCTTCGGGGCCACGGCCGCCGCGTCGGACGCAGCCGCATTGAGCGGTTGATGCGGCGGGCGGGCCTTCGCGGACTGGCCGCCTTGCCACGTCGGGCCAGGACCACTGACAGCCGTCATGGCTATCCGATCGCGTCCAACAGGCTCGGCCGGAGCTTCACGGCCCAGGCCCCCAACAAAGTCTGGCTCGCCGACCTGACCTATATGCCGACGGGCGAAGGCTGGTTGTACCTCGCTGCGATCCTGGACATGCACACGCGCAAGATCGTTGGCTGGTCCATGCGCCAGACCCTGCACACCGAGATCGCTCTCGAGGCTCTGAACATGGCCATCGAGCGACAGCGGCCAGCGCCCGGGCCGATCCATCACTCAGACCGTGGGATCCAACGCGCCGCCGAGACCTATCGCTCAGCCCTTGCCCGACAAGGGATAGCGCCGTCGATTGAAGCGCCGGGTCTTGCCGGCGAAGACCGCGTCTACGGCGGTCTTCATGTTGTCGTAGATCCCCCGCGCCGTGACCCCGCCGAACGACGCAAAGGCCCGCGCGTGGGCGTCGAACACCATCTCCTGGGTCTGCGCGGATAGGCCCGGATGTAGAGGCCGGCTGTGGCACAGCAGCAGGTGCGCCACCTTCACGGTCATCGGCGTCCCGCCGATCTCGACCTGGTCGTGGCTCCAGTCAAACTGGTAGGCGTCGCCCGGCGCAAAGCTCAGCGGCACGAACGCCTCGACGGGGAAGTTCACGCCGCGGCGCTTGGACGACCAGCGGCCGGCGTATCGCCGCACAGCGTCATAGCCACCCTCATATCCCTCCCGGGATAGCAGATCGGCCATCCGCGTCAGCGTCAGCCGATCCTTCCTGGCACCCGCCGCGTTGGCCTCGAGCATCACCTCCAACTGGGGAATGAAGGCTCCCAGCTTCGGGTGAGGCTGCTCGGCCCGCTCGTACTCGAACGCCGTCTCTTCAGATCTCAACACCTTGCGGACCGTGTTGCGCGACAGCCCCAACGCCCCAACTCCCGCGCGATCGTCTTCACACCCTTACCCCGCCGGAAATGCTCGCGCCGGATCTTCGCCACCGTCTCCACTACCAACATCCCCGTCTCGATCCGCAGCTGAACAAGCCGCCGATCTGGCCATCAAAGCCTCAGGAACAGGGGGTCATTTTTCGACACCGATCTCCCCGAGATGGGGATCAGTTTTCCACGCCGATTCACACTCGTACACCAGCTCCCGCCTACGAGCAGGCCTCAGAGCTTGTGCTTCGCGGCCCTTTGGGTCGGCGGATCACATGCTGCAGCATCTCCCGGTCCAGAGAGAGATCCGTCACCAGCTTTCGCAGCCTGGTGTTCTCGTCTTCCAGCTGCTTTAGCCGCTTCATCTCGGTCGGCAGCAGGCCGTCGTATTTCTTCTTCCAGTTAAAATAGGTCGCCTGGCTGATCCCGGCCTTGCGGCAAATGTCCGCCACTGGTAGCCGCTTAGGACATCCGCATCGATAACTGAATCTCATGCTGCCGATGTGGTGGGTGCGGCGGTGTGACTCAGGTGGAGGGGATTCCGGTGAGGGGCGACGCGGGCTAGCCGGGACGGGATGATCGACGGGCTCGGGATACGGCGGCGGTGGGAGGCGGACGGCTCGAAGCGGGACGAGCGGGGGCGGCGGGTGTTCGCCGCGAGCGAGACGCGGGCTGCGGGCCGGGGCGGGTTGGCCGCGGTCTCGGCGATCACGGGGCTGGCGCGCTCGACGATCGGGCGCGGGGTCAGAGACCTCGATGCCGAGCCTCCGCCGCGCGGCCGGGTGCGCCGGGAGGGGGGCGGCCCGAAGCCGTTGAGCGAGCGCGATCCGACGCTGCTGGCCGATCTGATGCGTCTTGTCGAGCCGGCGACGCGGGGCGATCCGGAGCGCCTGCTGCTGTGGGTGTCGAAGAGCCTGGACAAGCTGGCCTCGGCGCTTGCCGACATGGGCCATGCGATCAGCCCCAACAGCGTGCGCAAGCTGCTGACCCAGCTCGGCTTCTCGCGCCAGGCCAACCGCAAGGCCGCTGAAGGCGCGAGCCATCCCGACCGCAACCCCCAGTTCGAGCACATAGGCGCCAACCGTGTCCGCGTCCCCGGACTCCACCAGAACCTCCTTCTGGAACTGCTGGATGCCGGCCTCATCCGTGGCCATGAACGCGGTCCCGACCCAAGCGCCCTCGGCGCCCAGCATTATGGCGGCCGCAACGCCCCGCCCGTCAGCGATGCCGCCCGCGCCCAGGACCGGAACACGGCCGCCCATGGCGTCGACGACCTGAGGGATCAGCGCCGTTGTTCCATCGGCGAGTTGTGGCCGCCGCCGTCATGTCCCTGCGCGACCACGACGTCGACACCCGCGGCCGCCACCTGAAGGGCGTGCTTGACCGAACCGATGACCGACATCACCTTGGTTCCGTTCTCACGCATCCGCTCCATCCAGGGACCGGCGTTGCCGAGCCCGGCAGCGTAGACCGGCACCTTCTCCTCGACAACCACCTCCATCTGCTCCTCAAAGAAATCCTTCGAGAAGAACATCGGGCCGCCTTGGGCGTCTGCGTTGGATCCGCGGCGAGGCCGGAGGACCTTCGTCAGCCCCTCCTGACGCATGAACTCGTCGGCGAAGGCCTGGTACTCGCCGATCAACTCCGAACGTGAGGGCTTTCCAGTCCCGGCCGCGTCCGTCGGATCGCGCCGGATTGAGGCCGGCAGAAGCGTGTCAACCTCGAATGGCTTGTCCGTCAGGGATTTCACTTCCCGGATCCACTCGCGCAGCTCCTCGCGCGAACAGGCCGCTGCGCCCAGCACCCCTAGCCCCGCCTGCATTCGAAACCGCAGCCGCAAGGCGCCGAACGCTGGCGCCGCCCATCCCAGCCAGCACGATCGGATACTCGATGTTCAATATATCGCAGATGCGGCTGTGCAGGGGCATTATGGGGTTCCTGTCTGCAAGGTTGGAGTTTGTCTCGGCCGACGAACATCGGCTTGGCTGGCCGCAGGGGCGACTGCGGTCATGCCCGCGCCTTGGCTTGTGTGGCGCCGACCGTCGACGCTGAGTGACGGAAGCCGCGGTAACCCTCGGCCGCCACCTGGTTGCAGATCTGCCGGTAGTGGCCGCCGACGTAGGGCATGAAGACCCGCGGCTTTCCGGGGATGTTGGCGCCGATGTACCAGCTGTTAGCCTTCGGGAAGAGGGTCTTGTCGGCGGCCTCGTTGACCTTGCGCACCCAGTCCTCCTGGGCCTGCGGGTCGGCCTCGATGACCTCCACGCCGTTCGCGTCCAGCCAGGCCAGACAGTCGCTGATCCAGTCCACGTGCTGCTCACAGCTGCTAATCATGTTGGACAGCACCGAGGGGCTGCCCGGACCGGCGACGGTGAAGAAGTTGGGGAAGCCTGCCACCTGGAGGCCGAGGTAGGTCTTCGGCCCGTCGCCCCAGGCTTCGGCCAGGCTGAACCCGCCCCGGCCCCGGATGTCGATGTTCAGCAGCGCGCCGGTCATGGCATCGAAGCCGGTGGCATAGACGATGGCGTCGACCGAGTACTCCTGCGCCGTGGTCCGCACGCCAGCTGGCGTAATCGCCTCGATTGGCGCCTTCCTGAGGTTCACCAGGGTGACGTTGTCCTGGTTGAAGACCTCGTAGTAGCCGGTGTCGACGCAGATCCGCTTGGCGCCGATGGGGTGGTCGTCGGGCAGCAGCGCCTCGGCGACCTCTGGGTCCTTCACGGTCTCGCGGATCTTCTCGCGCACGAAGTTGGCCGCCGCGTCGTTGGCGATGGGGTTGGTCAACAGGTCCGCCAGAGCGCCCAGGTAGCCGGCCCCGCCGATGTTCCATAGCTCCTCGAACCTGGCCCGCTGCTGCTCGGCGGTGAGGCTGCGGAACGGGCTGCCGCCGGCGATCCCGGCCGTGCCCTCCAGCACCATCTGCCGATACGCCGGGTACTGCTCCCAGAAGGCGGCGTATTCCTTGTCCCGCAGCGGTCCGTTGCGGGCCGGCACGCTGAAGTTGGGCGTACGTTGGAGGACGTAGACATGACCGGCGTCCTTGGCGATCTCGGTGATCGACTGGATGGCTGACGAGCCGGTGCCGATCACCGCCACCGTCTGCCCCGCGAAGCTGACGGGCTCGTGCGGCCACTTGCCGGTGTGGAAGGTGCTGCCCTGGAAGGTGCCCTGGCCGGGCAGGTCGGGCGCACGGGGCACGGAGAGGCAGCCCGTCGCCATGATGCAGAACCGGGCCCTCACGCGGTCACCCCGGTCGGTGGTGACCGTCCAGCGGCCGGTCGCCTCGTCCCAGACCGCCGACTTCACCTTGGTCTCGAAGGCGAAGGCGCGCTTCAGGTCGTACTTCTCGGCGACGAATTCGGCGTAGGCCAGGATCTCGGGCTGGGCGGCGTACTTCTCGCTCCAGCGCCACTCCTGCTGCACCTCGGCCGACCAGGTGTAGGAGTAGAACAGGCTCGGAATGTCGCAGCGCGCGCCCGGGTAACGGTTCCAGTACCAGGTGCCGCCGACGCCGCCGGCCGCATCGAAGCCCTGGATGCTCAGCCCCAGTTCGCGCAGGCGGTGGACCATGTAGAGGCCGCCGAACCCGGCCCCGACGACCACCGCGTCCACCTCCGCCACGATGGGCGCCCTGACTTGGCTCACGCACTCACCCCCCGGTCCTTTTTGTCATTCTCTGTCATATCTGTGGCTCGGACACCGTGAAGAACCGCCTCCACAAGCTCGGATACGAAATCCTGCATCTTGGCCATCATCACTCCGCGGAGCCGTGCAGGCGTCGTCCGGATGTGGTTGGTCACCGCCCCCACGACCATGTCCATCATCAGGCCGGGATTTGTTGCTGGCGTGATCTCCCCACGCGCAATGGCACGCCGCACAATGGCGCGGCCGTGTCGGATTGTGTCGTCCGAATAGGGACGCAGAAAATCCAGCATCTCCGGGTGTCGCGCGGAGTCTAAGCTAATTCGCGCATGGGCCTCGCTGTACGGGCCGGTGAGCGTGCGGGCGATCATTCGGGCCAGCTCTTCCAAGTCCCCACGGATATTTCCGGTGTCGATGCTGGAGACGGTCAGCCACCGCGCTTGCAGCGTATGCCTCAGAAGTTCACCGCGCGTCGGCCAGCGCCTGTAGAGCGACGCCTTCCCCACGCAGGCTTTGCGCGCAACTGATTCGAAGTTGAACCCCGACCAGCCCGCCTCTGCATACTGAGCCATGGCCGCATCGAACACACGCGATTCGATCGACGGATCGCGCGGGCGACCTCGCGCAGCGATCGAAGTGGCGACATCGGTCATTCCTCACTTTTAGCCTTGCGTGGTGACAAAGTGTAGGTCTTTCTGACGATCACCGTCCGAAACTCGAACGAGGTCACGTCGGAGCAACCATGGTCAGCCTCCCGATCGAAGAGCGCCTGGCGTTCCAGGGCTCCATGCTGCGCCTGCTGGCCGAGCGCAGTACGGAAGCCGACGTGCGCCGCGTCATGGAGACCGACGCCGGCTACGATCCCGACGTCTGGAAGGCGCTGGCGGAGATCGGCGCCGTCGGCCTGCTCGTCGACCCGGAGTACGGCGGCGCGGGCGCAGGCCCCCTGGAACTCGAGCTGGTGATGGAAGCGGTCGGCGCCGCCCTCCTCTGCTCCCCTCTGCTCACCAGCGGCGTGCTGGCGGCGGGCTTGCTTCAGGCGCTTGGGGATGCGGAGGCCAATGCGCGCCTGCTGCCCGGGATCGCTGACGGCTCACGCATCGCTACCGCCGCCTTGACCGGCTCCGCCGGAACCTGGACGCCGGACGGCGTCGCTGTGCGGGCGCGCGCCGACGGCGAGGCCTGGGGTCTGGAGGGTCAAGCGAGCTTCGTCACCCACGGCCAAATCGCCGACGTGCTGCTGGTCGCCGCAGTGGAGGCTGACGGGATCTCGGTGTTCGAGGTCGATCCGACGGCCGGCGGCGTGGCGGTGAAGCCCCTGCCCGTGTTCGACCACACGCTGCGGCTGGCGCAGATCAGCTTCGAAGCCGCACCGGCCAGGCTCGTCGGGAAGCAGCATGCCGGCTGGAACGCCGTCGAGGAGGCGCTGGGCCTCGCCCGCGTCGCGCTGGCCGGTGAACAGGCCGGCGGTGGCCGACGGGTGCTGGAGTTCACCGTCGACTACGCCAAAAACCGCATCCAGTTCGGACGGTCGATCGGCAGCTACCAGGCCATCAAGCACATGGCCGCCGACCTCCTCGTGGAGTCCGAGAGCGCCACGTCCGCCGCCCGCCACGCCGCCGCCCAGCTCGCCGCCGGCGCGCCGGACGCCAAGTCCGCGGTGGAGCTCGCCGCCTTCGCCTGCGCCGATGCGTTCGTGAAGATCTGCGCCGACGCCATCCAGATGCACGGCGGCATCGCCTTCACCTGGAACCACCCGGCCCACCTCTACCTGCGCCGGGCCCGGGCCGACGCCCAGCTGTTCGGCGCCCCGGCCTTTCACCGCGAGCGCTACGTCGCCGAACTGGAGGCCGCCCATGGCTAACGACGCCGCCCTACCGGTCACCGACGACAGCCTGCGTGAGGAGGTCCGCGCCTGGCTGGCCGCCAACTGGACCGGCCCGCTGCAGAGCGAGGCCGAGCGCAAGGCCTGGGTCGCCAAGGTGATCGAGGCTCGCTGGGCCGTCCCCCGCTGGCCGACCGAATGGATGGGCCGGGGCCTGAGCGACGCCCAGGCCCGCGTCGTCGAGCGCGAGTTCGCCGCCGTCGGCGCGCCCGGCACCGGCCAGGACCGCACCAACCTGTGGGCCAACACCCTGCTCGCGGGGGGCACGCAGGCGCTCAAGGAGAAGCTGATCGTCCCGCTGCTGCGCGGCGACGTCGGCATGTGCCTGCTCTACTCCGAGCCCGGCGCCGGCTCGGACCTGGCCGGCGTCCGCACCCGCGCCGACCGCCAGGGCGACCACTTCGTGGTCAATGGCCAGAAGGTCTGGACCAGCTACGCCGCCGCCGCCGACTACGGCATGCTGATCGCCCGCACCGACTGGGACGTGCCCAAGCACCGCGGCATCAGCTTCTTCTTTCTGCCGATGGAGCAGCCCGGCGTCGAGGTCCACCCGCTGAGGCAGATCACCGGCGAGAGCCAGTTCAACGAGGTGTTCTTCACCGACGCCGTCTGCCCGGCCGAGAACCTGCTGGGCGAGCTCGGCCAGGGCTGGGGCGTGCTGCAGACCGCGCTCGCCTACGAGCGTTCCGCGATGGGTGAAGGCGCCAGAGGTCCGCGCAGCGGCGTCTCGGAGGGCCCCGGCGAGCCGCTGATCGCCCTGGCCCGCGAGGCCGGCGTGCTCTCCGACCCGCTGATCCGCCAGGAAATCGCCAGGGTCATCGCCCTGAAGAAGCTCAACGCCCTCAACACCGCCCGGGCCAAGGCCGACCTCAAGCAGGGCACGGCCTCCGCGCTGATGAGCCTCGGCAAGCTCGCGATGAGCCGCATCCTGCACGAGGAGGCGCGCGTCCGGACCCTGATCCTGGGCGCCGGCAGCGTGCTCGAGGGCCCGGACCATCCCCGGGCGGAGGACGCCAACTTCCTGACGCTGAACGCCTACTTCACCTCGATCGGCGGCGGCACCGACCAGATCCAACGCAACATCATCGGCGAGCGGGTCCTGGGCCTGCCCAAGGAGCCGGAGGTGGACCGGGACATCCCGTTCCGCGAGGTTCGCACCAGCTAGAGGGCGCTCAGCCCCGAAGAACGAAGAAGGCTAGGGAGAGAGACGCGTGGGTTGGAATTTCGGAGACATCCTCGACGCCATCGAACCGGTGCTGCCACCGGACGCACCCGCCTTCATTCATGGCGAGCGGACGGTTCCCTGGCACGAGGCGAGCCGGCTCTCCAACAACCTCGCGCGCGCCCTGATCGCCCGCGGGGCGGCGCCCGGCGACAAGGTCGCCGTGTACATGCGTAACCGTCCAGAATACATGATTACGCTCTCAGCGGCTTTCAAAGCGCGACTGACCCACGTCAACGTCAACTACCGCTACACGCCGGACGAGGTCTGGTACATTTTCGACAACTCCGACGCACAGACGGTGGTCTACGCCTCCGAGTTCCGCGACGCCGTCACGCAGGTCCGGGACCGGCTGCCCAAGGTCAAGACCTGGGTCGAAGTGTCGGAGGGGGGGGGAACCGCGCCGTTCGCTGAGCCGTTCCACGCCCTCGCGGACAACGGTGACGGTTCCGCGCTGCAGCTTGAACGCTCGGGACAGGATCTGCTCTTCATCTACACCGGCGGCACCACAGGCATGCCCAAAGGCGTGATGTGGCCCCACCACGACCTCCGGGAGGTGACGCTCAGTTCGGCGCGTAAGCTTGGGCCGGTGCCCGAGACCCTGGAGGCGCTCCGTGAGCACACCCGTAAGATCGGCCCCGGAGGCCGGGCGCTGATTGCGCCCCCGTTGATGCACGGGACGGGGCTGCTCACGGCGATCGGAACGCACCTTGCGGGCGGTTCTCTGGTAACATTAGCGGGAGAGACGTTCGATCCCGTCGAGATGCTGGACGCCATCGAACGCCACAAGCCGCAGTCGCTGACCATCGTCGGCGACAGCTTCGCCCGGCCGATCCTTAACGCGCTGAACGCCAATCCCGGCCGCTGGGACGTCTCCTCGGTCGCCATGGTCGTCTCGTCCGGCGTGATGTGGAGCCTGGAGGTCAAGCGCGGCCTCCTCGAGCACATGCCCCAGGCCATGCTCAGCGACGCCTTCTCCTCCTCCGAGGCGCTGGGCATGGGCAGTTCGATCATGACCAAGATGGGCGAGGTGAAGACCGCCAAGTTCATGATCGGCGAGCGCTGCCGGGTGTTCGACGAGAACGACCAGCCGGTCGAGCCGGGCTCGGGGGTGCGCGGCCTGGTGGCCCTCGGCCCGCCGAACCCCATCGGCTACTACAAGGACGACGAGAAGACCGCCCGCACCTTCCGCGTGATCGACGGGGTCCGATACTCCATCCCCGGCGACTGGTGCATCGTCGAGGCCGACGGCACTCTGACCCTGCTGGGCCGCGGCAACGCCTGCATCAACACCGCCGGCGAGAAGGTCTTCCCCGAGGAGGTCGAGGAAGCCCTTAAGACCCATCCCAGCATCGAGGACGCCCTGGTCGTCGGTCTGCCGGACGAGAAGTGGGGCCAGGCCGTCACCGCCGTCGTCGAGCTGGCGCCCGGGCAGACGCTCGACGAGGCCGGACTGAAGGCGCACGTGCGCAAGACGCTGGCCGGCTACAAGACTCCCAAACGGGTGTTCGTCGCCAGCCGCTCGCTGCGCGCCAGCAACGGCAAGGCCGACTACGCGGCCGCCAAGGCCTGCGCTGAAACGGGCGCCGGCGAGGCGGTGAGCGCATGAGCGAGGCCGTCCTCGTCGAGCGGCGGGAGCGGGTGATGATCGTCACCCTCAACCGGCCGGAGGCGCGCAACGCCGTGAACCGCGCGGTCACCGTCGGCGTCGGCGAGGCGCTGGAGGAGGCCGACCGCAACCCGGACGTCTGGGCGGTGATCATCACCGGCGCGGGCGACCAGTCGTTCTGCGCCGGCGCCGACCTCTAGGCCCTGGCCAACCGCGAGCCCTTCGCCGTCGGCGAGCGCGAGCAGGCCTGGGGGTTCGCCGGCTACGTCGAGCACCATATCTCCAAGCCGACCATCGCGGCGGTGAACGGGACGGCGCTGGGCGGCGGCACCGAGCTGACCTTGGCCAGCGACCTGGCCGTGGCCTCCGAGACGGCCAGCTTCGGGCTGCCGGAGGTCAAGCGCGGCATCCTGGCGGCTGCGGGCGGCGCCTTCCGCCTGGCCCAGCAGCTGCCGCGCAAGATCGCTATGGAGATGATGCTGACCGGCGAGCCGATCTCGGCCCAGCGGGCGCTGGAGCTAGGGCTAGTCAACGCCGTCGTGCCGCAGGCGCAGGTGCTCGATGCGGCGCTGAAGCTGGCGGCTCGGATCACCGCCAATGCGCCTCTGGCGGTGCAGGCCTCCAAGCGGATCGCGCTGGGCGTCCAGCACGGCAGGATCGCCTCCGAGGACGCCGCCTGGACGCAGACGCGCGCCGAGATCGGCGCCCTGCTGCGCTCCGAGGACGGACGCGAGGGGCCCCGCGCCTTCGCCGAAAAGCGCGCGCCCGTCTGGCAGGGCCGCTGAGGCCGCAGTTTTCGAGTTGAGGGACGAAAGATGAGTGACGACGCCGCGCGCACCCCGGTGATCGTGGGGGTGGGCCAGGTCAACGACCGGCCCAAGGACCCGCGCGAGGGTTTGGACCCCATCGGCCTGATGGAGGCCGCCCTGCGCGAGGCCGATCGCGACGCCGGGACAGGGTGGATCTCCCGGCTGGACTCGCTCGCCGTCGTCGACCAGCTCTCCTTCCGCGAGCTGGGCGACCTCTCGGGCCCGCTCGCGGCCAGGCTCGGGGTCACCCCCAAGCTCTGCTACAAGAGCACCTACCCCGGCGGCGACACGCCGATCCTGATGCTCAACGAAGCCGCCCGGCGGATCGCCGGGGGCGAGATCCAGGTGGCCGCCATAGCCGGCGGCGAGGCCCTGCGCACGGCCGCCCAGCTCGCGGCCCTCAAGGCGGGCGATGATCCCTCCGCCCACAACCCGCTGCGCCGGGCCACCGGCCGCGCCGGCCCGCCCTCCTTCCGCCAACGCTACGGCCTGACCGCGCCTGTCGACGTCTACCCGCTCTACGAGAACGCCGGCCGCGCCGCTTACGGTCAGACCTTCGCGGAAGCCCAGGCGGAGAGCGGCGAGATCTGGTCGCGCTTCTCCCAGGTCGCCGCCGAGAACCCCGGCGCCTGGATCCGCAAGCTGACGCCCCCGGAGGCCATCGTCACCCCCTCGGCGGACAACCGGCCGATCGCCTTCCCGTACAACAAGCTGATGGTGGCTAATTCCTCGGTGAACCAGGGGGCCGGCTTCATCGTCACCAGCCTGGCCGCCGCCCGCGAGGCGGGCATACCCGAGGACCGGCTGGTCTTCGTCGGCGCCGGCGCGGCCGCCCATGAGCCCGGCGACTACCTGAGGCGCGACCGCTACGACCGTTCGGTCAGCATGGCCGTCTCGCTGAACCGGGCCATGGCGCTGAACGGCGTCTCGGCGTCAGACCTCGACTTCGTCGAACTCTACAGCTGCTTTCCTTGCGTGCCAAAAATGGCCCGGCGGGTGATCGGCTGGGCGGTGGAGAAGCCGGCCACGGTGTTCGGCGGCCTGACCTTCGGCGGCGGCCCGGTCGGCAACTACATGAGCCACGCGGTGGTCGGAATGGTGCTGAAACTTCGCGAAAGCGGCCGCAAGGGGCTGCTGTTCGCCAATGGCGGCTACGCCACCAACAACCACACGATCGTCCTCTCCCGCGAGCCCTTCCCCCTTGACGTCGTGCGCTCCGACTTCGACTTCCAGTCCGAGGCCGACGCCGCCCGGGAGCCGGTCCCTGAGCTCGACGAGACCTACATCGGTCCAGGGACGATCGAGACCTACACCGTCCTCTACGAACGCGACGGGCGGCCAAAGTTTGGGGTCGTCGTCGGCCGCGGTCCCGCAGGGCAGCGGTTCCTGGCCAAGGTCCCGCCCTCGGACGAGGCCGCCATCGACTTCCTCACCGACGGCAAGTCCGAGCCGGTCGGATCCTCGGGCGTTGCGGCTCTCGGGCCAGGTGGCGATTGCGTCTGGAACATCAAAGGCGCGGCGACTGGGCTTGGCGCCCTGCCCGCGGGCACGTCGGGAATAAAAGCGTGACAACTCAAGTTCGACAACCGAGCGAGCGACTGATCGACCTCCGCAGGCGGGGCGGGGCCATGGGCGCCCTCGATTTCGGCGACCCGAACCGTCCAGTCGACATCGTCTTCTCCCACGCCAATGGGTTCAACGGCCGCACGTACCGCAGCATCCTTGCTCCACTGGCGGTCCGCCACCGGATCCTGGCGGTGGATTTGCGCGGACACGGCCGCAGCACGCTTCCGACGCATGCGGCGGGGCGCTCAACTTGGACCGACATCGCCGAGGATCTGCTCGCACTCGTCGAAGCCGTCGACTCCCGCACCGTCGTGCTTGCGGGACATTCGATGGGAGGAACGGCAAGCCTGCTGGCCGCCCACATGGCGCCCGATCGGGTCCGGGCTCTGGTGCTCTTCGAACCCGTGATCCTGTCCCGCGAATCCGCCGAGCAGGCGCGCAAGGGGCCCATCAACTCGCCGCTGGCGGATGGCGCGCGGCGACGGCGCACCACGTTCGCGTCTCGGCAAGAGGCGCTCGAGACCTACCGGGGGCGAGGAGTGTTCAAGTCGCTAAGCGACGCGCAGCTTGAGGATTACGTGGCCGACGCGTTCCGCGAGCGACCGGAGGGCGGCGTTGAGCTCGCCTGCTCGCCCGAGTGGGAGGTGAGCAACTTCGTCTCGCACGGACATGACTCTTGGTCCGCCCTCCTCGCTTCGGGGCCTCCGGTGCGCATTCTCTGGGCCGAGCACGGATCGACCTGCGCCTCGATCGTAACGGCTGAGACAGAGTTGTGCGCCGCTGGCAGGATTTCCATGGACCAGGTGAAGAGCGCCACCCACCTGCTTCCCATGGAACATCCCGATGTCGTCCGGCTCGAGCTCGACCGCACTGCCGAGACCAGGTGAGCACCGAGGTCCGGCTGCGACAAGCGTGGTCCGCCGCCGCGACAGCGCCGGGCGCAGATCGATTGGTCTGAACGACGGTTATGCTGAACGACACAAGCAGCGAACTCGGCATTGGGGCCTGCGGGTAGATCTCGAAAAGACTTCGCCCCGCCCGTACTCACAATCCGCAGCAGCACTCTGATGTGCTCTCAGGTCGCGCAATCCGAGCTCAAGCCAGACCAAGGCTACAACAATTCTCGGCCGGTATAGATGCTAACCGATCGCCGACGTGACATCTTGGAACAAGCACTTCTGGGCTTGCCAATGCGCTCACGGTCGCCTTCGGCAGAAACCTGCGCGAGCGAAGCCAATCCGGGACGCTCGCTACTTTCGACGGTAAGGGGGAGGAACAGATCCCGGCGGGCTTGGTCTCGGGTGGCGTAGACCCGGTGATGGACGCGCCCGAACTCCAGGCTCCCGATGGTCGCCGGGCCAAGGCTCTCCTCGAACACATCGCGTTAGGCCAAGCCGTGACGGGCGAGGCGCAGCGCAGCCGGAGCGGCCGGGTCATCGCTTTCGATCGCGTGATCGCCGTCTGCCGGGTGCGCGGTCGCCCGATCGGAGAGCTCCTTCGCTCTGTCGGCGTGCCGGAAGGCCGAAACTAGGTTCAGGCGGGCCTGGGAGGGGAAAGCCTTCCCCTACGCACGAGGCTGGCGTCTCATCCGAACCCTTCTGCGGGGAGGTCCCCAGGCTGTGCAGAAACTCGTGAACAAGTCGCAGCGCGCGAAAAATAGAAGAGCTGTAGAATTCGCTCAGTTCCTGCCGATCATCTTTTCAGACCCGAAGGCATTAACGGCGTGGATGATATTGAACACCAGGACCGAAAGAATCGCTTCTGCCTTCACCTTCCGGAGGCCTCAAGTAAGTAATCTACCGTCGCCTGCAGAACTACACGATCGATGCGGAAACCACGGCCTACCGCACACTCGAAGACCTCGACTTCGGAGCGGCGCTTGAGCACAAGCCCGCGATCCTCAAAGAGGCCCGAGAGTTCCACGAACCCTGGGAAGACATCTTCAGCTTCGTCTCCGATGAGGTCGATGCCTTCAACGCCTTGGCGGCCTTGGCTCCAGAGGATGTCCCGGCCGATTTCGTGGCCGAGCACAAGCGCAAGGCCGGCGCCGAGCACGACTGGTTCGCGTCTCAACTCGAGGAGGTCCAACAGGCGATCGAGGGCTATCGCTATGTCCAGCGCACCCGCGCCAAGGTCGGTCCGATCCGCGACCATCCTGGTGCGGATGGAGGCGATCATCGGCTCCGAATGCTACTATGCCAACATCCAGAACTACAGCGCTTGGGGCGTCTGGGAGGGCGAGGGCCGGTCGTTCCGCTACCCGGTCACCTACATCCGCAATGGCCAGGAAGAGAAGCGCAAGGCCCGGGTCGATGACCTCGAACCTGAAGCGCTGATCACCGGCCACTATAAGTTCGGCGCCAACGAGCTGAGCATCCACCGCGCGCTCGTCCGCATCGTCGACATGCTGGAGGCCGACTATGGCCTGAAAATTCCGCCTGAGGAACCATGATGACCGTGGGACGCCGCATTCTCGGCCTGCCGTTCCTGGCGTTTGGGGCCCTCATCCTGTCTCTGACGGCGACCCCGGCGCGCGCGGACCCGTGTGAAGGCCGCCTCCCCTCGCGAGCTGGCGAGCGGTTCAGCGGCACAGTCCGCTACGTCGGCGATGGCGATGGCCTGTGCGTCGGCCGCTCCGGCGACCCCGACACCTGGATCGAGGTGCGCTTGGCGGACTTCGACGCCCCCGAACTTAACGCGCCGGATGGACGCCGGTCCAAGGCGCTGCTGGAGCAGGTGGCCATGGGACAGCCCGTGACCTGCGAAGCCCGGCGCGGCCGCAGCGGCCGGGTCGTCGTCTACGATCGCGTCATCGCCGTCTGCCGGGTCCGCGGCCGCCCCATTGGAGACCTCCTTCGCGCGCTTCGCGCGCCAGAGGGCGGAAACTGACGCTCAGGTGAGCGCAGCGGACAAGCTCGGGAATACGAAGCGCAGGAGCGCCCGCATCTCCTCCGAGATATCGTAAGCCGGATCGCCTGTCCGCACCGCATCGCGATGCCCGGCCGCCTTGCGAGTCCAACGGCCCTGCCGATCCTGATCCTTCAGCACACCCTGATGGCCGGCCGACCGCAGGGCATGGCCGAACGGCACCAGCGCCTCGGGAAAATTATCGGCCAGGTGATGGGCGACCTGGATCAGCTTGTCGAAGCCGTAACCGACCGGCCGGCCAGCCAGGGCGCTGGCGACGCCGCAGGCGATATTGCGGAACCGCTGGTCGATCTCGTACTCACCGGGAAGCATCAGATCGCGCGCTTCATACTGCGCCTTCAGCGCCTGCCATGCCGCCGAACGCGCCTTCCAGTCGCCGTCGGCGGCGCGCCCGGTGGCGATGGCGAGCAGGCTGTCGCGTAGTCGTTGATCCGCCGCCTCGCGTGCGGCGGCGAGCGCCTGGTTCCGTTCCGCGATGAGCCGGCGCTCCTCGCCTTCGCTATCGAAGGCGAAGACGCGCTGACCCTGCAGATCGATCGTGAGATCGTCCCAGGCGACCAGCTCGCTCTCCCAGACCGATCCGAGGCCGCCCGCCTCCACCACCGGCCGCCGGAACGCGCAGCGCAGCATCAACCGCCCTGCCGCTTCCGAGGCTTCTGCGCTCTCCCGGTCGACGACGAGGACATTGGCGTTGTTATTGAACAACAGGTCGTCGATCGTCAGCTGCCGATAGGCCGGATCGAAGTGCGGCAGCACCCAGACGAGCAGTCCGCCTTCGGCGCGGTAGAAGGTCTTGCGTCCGATAACGACGTCGAGAAACGTCGTGGTGAGCTGCGCTTCAAATGCGATCCGCAGACCATCCAGCCCCGCTTGGATATCCGGCCGCCTGAGCGAGGTGGGGTCGCGCTGACCGCGCCAGACCTTCTCTGCCAGAACGTCCTGGAAACGGGGATCTGCGAGCAGCGAGCGTTCGATCAGGGCCTTGAGGAGGCGGTGCGCCTCGCTTTCCTGAGCGCCCTTGTACTTCATGATCCGGATGTCGTCTTCGCTCAGGCCGTCGCGGGTCTGGGCCGGGCAGGAACCGTCCTCGATCCGATAGCGGAAGAAGAACGCCTTGTCGGGGCTGGAGACGATATAGACCGCCGTTCCGCAGATCGCGCAGGCGACGCGGGGGCTGCCGGCGTCCATGGCCTCCTTGATCTGGCTGCGCACCTGCACGAGACGGTCGTAGCGCACGCTTTCGATGAGGCGACGCGCCTCCAGGATCTGCCCCGATTTCAGGCTGCGCACCTCTCGGATCTGCGGGTCCGCCACCGCCGTGGCGCGGGCCAGCGGATCGATCGTGATGTTGCCGCGCATAGCCCCTCCTGACGCCCTCGCTTGCTCCTCTTGGGTTGCGACGTCGATTCCCCGAAGACGACGCTAGCCGATAGATCGCGCCGGTTCACGTGAGGTCCGGGAGGGGAAAGCCTTCCCCTGCGGCCGAGCCTGAAGTCTCGGCCGACCCCTTCTGCGGGGGGGAGCCCCGCAACGCCCCCCTTTTGCGCCGGCGCCGGCCAGGCTGGCGGAAGGCGAAAGGCTCCGCCGATCGCGAGAGGGAGAGGGCCGCGGCTGTCGCCGTGACGGGTTTTGAAGGTCGAGAGAGGAGCTCCGGCCGGCCCGTCGCGGAGACATGCGATGACACGCTCAGCTTCCAAGGGCCGCGCCCGGACCGATCGGACCAACATCTATGACGAAATCACCAGCCGGATCATCGGCGAGCTGGAGGCTGGCCGCCTTCCCTGGGTCCAGCCCTGGCGCTCCAGCGCCGTGGCCGCGCCGCTCGCCATGCCCAGGAACGCCTCCACCGGCCGGGGCTATTCGGGGATCAACGTCCTGATCTTGTGGGGCGCGGTCGTCCAGCACGGCTATGCGAGCCAAGGCTGGCTCACCTTCCGCCAGGCGCTCGGCTTCGGCGGCAATGTGCGCAAGGGCGAACACGGGACCACCGTCGTCTACGCCGATCGCTTCATCCCGGACGACGAGCGCCGGCGCGCGCGTGAAACCGGCGACGAGGCAGCCGCCATCCCGTTCCTCAAGCGCTTCACAGTCTTCAACATCGCCCAGTGCGACGGCCTGCCTGAAGAGCTCTCGGCCCCGCCGCCGCCGGTCCCGCAAGGACTGATCCTTCCCGAGGCCGAGGCCCTGCTGCGGGCCAGCGGCGCCGATCTGCGCCTGGGCGGCGACAAGGCCTTCTATGCCCCGGGCCCCGACTACATCCAGATCCCTCGCCCCGAGGCCTATTTCGAGCCGGTCAACTGGCACCGGACGGCCCTGCACGAACTCGGTCACTGGTCGGGTCACCCCAGTCGTCTGACGCGCGACCTGAGCGGAGGGTTCGGCTCCAAGGCCTATGCCCGCGAGGAGCTGGTGGCCGAGATGACCTCGGCCTTCTGCTGCGCCAGCCTCGGCATCACGCCGACCGTGCGCCATGCCGACTACATCGGCTCCTGGCTCGAAGTGCTGCGCGAGGACAACCGGGCCATCGTCCGGGCCGCGAGCGCCGCGTCCAAGGCCGCGGACTATCTGCTCGCCTTCGCGCCCGGCGCCGCGGACGCATTGGAGGAGGAGGACCGGGCGGCGGCGTGAGGCCGCGCTCGCCTCGGGGGCCGGACGGTCGAGAGAGGCAGAGGGCCGAGACGGGTTCGTGACGGGTCAGGGTCGAGAGAGAGGCTCTTGGCCGCCCGTCACGGAGACCCTTCCATGACCCAAGCTGCCCAGAAGATCGTCCTGTCCCGGTCGCGGGACATTCCCTTCAACAAGCTGGTGCTGAGCCAGTCCAACGTGCGCCGGATCAAGGCTGGCATCTCGGTCGAGGATCTGGCCGAGGACATCGCCCGGCGCACCCTGCTCCAGAGCCTCAACGTCCGCCCCGTGCTCGACGGCGACGGCCATGAGACCGGCATGTTCGAGGTGCCCGCCGGCGGGCGCCGCTATCGCGCGCTCGAACGGCTGGTGAAGCAAAAGCGCCTGGCCCGCACCGCTCCGGTTCCCTGTGTGGTGCGCGAGGGCGACGACATCTCGGCCGAGGAGGACTCGCTGGCGGAAAACAGTCAGCGCGAGCCGCTGCATCCGCTCGATCAGTTCCGCGCCTTCCAGACCCTGCGCGACCAGGGCCAGGGGGAGGAGGCGATCGCCGCGCGCTTCTTCGTCACCCCGGCGCTCGTGCGGCAGCGCCTGAAGCTCGCCGCCGTCTGCGAAAAGCTGCTCGCCCTCTATGCCGAGGACGAGCTGACCCTCGACCAGCTGATGGCGTTCACGGTGACGAACGATCACGCCCGTCAGGAGCAGGTCTGGGAGGCGCTCGCCCGCAATCCCTACAAGGAAGCCTATCAGATCCGGCGGATGCTCACCGAAGGGGCGGTCCGCGCCGCCGACAGGCGTGCGCAGTTCATCGGCCCCGAAGCCTATGAAGCGGCCGGCGGCGTCGTCTCGCGCGACCTGTTCCAGGCCGACGACGGCGGCTGGTTCCAGGATCCCGCCCTGCTCGACCGGCTGGTGGCCGACAAGCTCGCCGCCGCGGCCGAGACGGTCGCCGCCGAGGGCTGGAAATGGGTCAGCGTCGATGTCGGCTTCGCCTACGGCCACACCCACGGGCTGCGCCGGCTCACTTCAACCAGCCCGCTGAGCGAGGAGGAACAGGCCGTCTATGACGCCCTGCGCCAGGAATATGGAGCTCTCGAAGAGACCTATGCCGAGGTCGACGAGCTTCCCGACGAGGTCGATCAGCGCCTCGGCGAGATCGAGGCCGCGCTCGAAGCCTTCGACAACCGTCCGCCGGTGTTCGGTCCCGACGACATCGCCCGCGCCGGCGCCTTCGTCAGCCTCGATGGTTCGGGCGATCTGAAGATCGAACGCGGCTATGTGCGTCCCGAAGACGAGGCCATGGCCGAACCCGAGCCCGTTGACGGCGAGCACGGGGGCGGCGCAGCCCCCTCCGATCCCGAAGGCGGGGTGCAGCGCGCCGTGATCACCTTGGGCGGCGCCGCCCAGCCGTCTACCGAGGGGGACGAGGAGGAGGACGCGATCAAGCCGCTTCCCGAGCGGCTGATGACCGAACTGACCGCGCACCGGACGCTGGCGCTGCGCGATGCTGTCGGCGGCGACCCCGACACCGCCTATCTCGCCGTGCTCCACGCCCTGGCGCTGAAGGCCTTCTATCGTTTCAGCACCGCCACCTGCCTGGAGCTGGAGGTCAAGCATTCGACCTTCGGCCATCAGGCCCCGGATCTGAACGAGACGGCCTCCGCCAAGGCGATCGCCGAACGTCACGCGCGCTGGGCCGAGCAGCTTCCCAAGGAGCCGGGCGGGCTTTGGCAGACCCTGGTCGGGTTTGACGCCGACAGCCGGCAAGCCCTGTTCGCCCACTGCGTTGGGCTCAGCGTGAACGCCGTCCACCAGTCCTGGAACCAGGGCGAACGCATGGCCCACGCCGATGCGCTCGCCCGCGCCGTCGATCTCGACATGGTCGCGGCGGGCTGGACGCCGACCGCCGAGACCTACCTGGGCCGAGTGACCAAAACCCGGATCCTGGAAGCCGTGCGCGAAGGCAAGGGCGAACGCGAGGCCCAGCTCATCGAGCATCTCAAGAAGGGCGACATGGCCAAGGAAGCCGAACGGCTCCTGGCCGGATCGGGCTGGTTGCCTGAGCCGCTGCGAACGGCTGACGACCAGACGTTCGTCGAGGCCGACGAGACCGCCGAACCCGAGGCGCTGCCGGCCTTCCTGATCGATGACGAGGAAGAGGACGCGGCGGACGAGCCGGACGCGGCCGAGCCGGGCTTTCACGCCGTCGCCGCTGAATGAGCGGCCGCGGGGCGGCGCTCGCCGCCCCGCACCTACTCTTTCCCCCTCATGGCCCGCCGATGGCGGGCCGTTTTGCGCTTCAGGAGTCGGCCATGGCCATCCCACACCACGCCTCCCGCAACTTCCAGACCCTCCTCCAGGCGGCTCGCAACGACGATCTCGCCTTGATGGAATGCCTCGACGCCGAGACGCGCGAGCTGCGCTACGTCCTGTGCGCCGTCGGCCGCGACGGCGAGGACTTCGTGTTCACGCCCTTCGGCCATCTCGCACCCGGCAATCCCTTCGAGGCCTATCTCCCGCCCGCCGAAGGCGGAGGCTTCGTCTCGCAAGAGTGAGAGCGGGGCCGGGAGGGGGCGAGCCGGTGCGGTCGAGAGAGAGCGCCGGTCGGCTCGCCTGCCTCCCGCTCTCCTGGATGATCGAACATGACCCTGACCGCCCTGGCTTCGCCGGCACCGCGCGAGACGCCCGCCAGCCCGACCAACCGCGCCTTGGCGCTCTGCCGCGCCGCCGACACCCTCCTGCCGCTGCTCGTTAAGGGCGTTCCCGTCGACGCGCGCGCCTTGCGCGCCGCCATGGAGGCGGCGTTCCAGGGCTCCGACGCGCAAGGGTTCTGGGACTGGAAGGACGCCTATGAGGCCTGCGAGGCCGCGCAGCTTCTGTTCCTGCGCCGGTTTGGACCAGCCCTGTCGCGGCAACCCTCAGCCGCTCAGCTGGCCATGATCAGCAAGATCGCCGGGCTCCTGCCCAGCCAGACGCGGCGGTCCCAGGAAAGCCAGGCGCTTCAGCAATTCTCGACACCGATCCCGCTCGCCTGGATCGCCGCGCGCGCCGCGGGGCTCGGAGCCGGAGACCTGGTGCTCGAACCCTCGGCCGGCACCGGGCTGCTCGCCATCTTCGCCGAGATCGCGGGCGCCGAGCTGGCGCTCAACGAACTGGGCGACGGGCGCGCCGAACTGCTCGGTCACCTGTTTCAGGCTTCCCCTGTCAGCCGACTCGACGCGGCCCACATCCACGACCACCTCGACGCTGCGGTGATCCCCACCGTCGTCCTGATGAACCCGCCCTTCTCGGCCGGGGCCCATGTCCAGGTCCGAGTCGCCGATGCCGCCCTGCGTCACATGGCGTCGGCTCTGGCGCGCCTGGCCGATGGGGGTCGCTTGGTCGCCATCACCGGCGCGGCTCTGTCGCCCCACAACGCGGCCTGGCGCGACGCCTTCAGCCGTCTCCAGCAGCGCGGCCGCATCCTGTTCTCCGCCGCCATCGATGGATCGGTCTATGCGCGGCATGGCACCACGACCGAAACGCGCCTCACGATCATCGATCGGACGCCGGCCGAGGATCCCGACCACTTCCCCGACTCGCCCGGCATGGCCGCCAACGCCGCGCAATTGCTGGCCTGGGTGGACGCCCACGTGCCGCCGCGCGGCACCGCCACGCCCGTGCACCCGACGCGACGGCTTTGCCCAAAACCGGCTTTGCACAGAGCCGCTTCGGCGGCTCGCCGACCGGCTCCGCCACCGGCGCAGATCAGCGGTCGGCCGCTTGGCTACACGGTGTGCGACTGGAGCCCGCCTGTCGGCGACCGGCTGACCGAAGCGCTCTATGAGCCCGACGTCCTGCAATCGATCGCCATCGAGGCCGCCAAGCCGCATCCCACCCCGCTGGTGCAATCGGCCTCAATGGCGTCGGTCTGCCCGCCCAAGCCAGGCTATGTCCCGCTCCTGCCGGACGGACTGGTCGCGGCTGGTCTGTTGTCGGACGCCCAGCTCGAAACGGTCATCTATGCCGGCGAGGCCCATGGCGGCCATCTGGCCGGCGCCTGGAGCGTGGATGCGACCTTCGACCAGGTCAGCGCCGCGGCCGACCACACCGAGGGCGCGGTGCGCTTCCGCCGCGGCTTCATGCTCGGCGACGGCACCGGCGCCGGCAAGGGTCGCCAGGTCGCCGGCGTCATCCTCGACAACTGGTTGAAGGGCCGCCGCCGCGCGCTGTGGGTCTCCAAATCCGACGCGCTCATCGAAGACGCCCAGCGCGACTGGTCGGCGCTTGGCCAGGAGCGGCTGCTCGTCACGCCCCTCTCGCGCTTTCGCCAGGGCGCTCCGATCCGGCTGGACGAAGGCATCCTATTCGCCACCTACGCCACGCTACGGTCCGACGAGCGCGACGGTAAGGTTTCGCGGGTCCGCCAGATCGTCGATTGGTTGGGCGCCGACTTCGACGGGGTCATCGTGTTCGACGAATCCCACGCCATGCAGAACGCCGCCGGCAGCAAAGGCGAGCGGGGCGACCAGGCCGCCTCGCAGCAAGGAAAGGCGGGCCTGCGCCTGCAGCACGCGCTGCCAAACGCCCGCATCCTCTACGTCTCGGCGACCGGGGCCACCACGGTTCACAACCTCGCCTACGCCCAGCGGCTCGGGCTTTGGGGCGGTGATGATTTCCCGTTCGCCACCCGCGCCGAATTCGTCGAGGCGATCGAGGCCGGCGGCGTGGCGGCGATGGAGGTGCTCGCGCGCGACCTGAAGGCGCTCGGCCTCTATACCGCGCGATCCCTCTCCTATGACGGCGTCGAGTACGAGATCGTCGAGCACGCTCTGAGCGCTGAACAGCGCCGGATCTATGACGCCTATGCCGGCGCCTTCGAGATCATCCACAACAACCTGTCGGCCGCGCTGGACGCCGCCAACATCACGGGGTCTGGCCCCGAAGGCGGATCGCGAACGCTGAACGCCCAGGCCAAATCCGCCGCGCGCTCGGCCTTCGAAAGCGCCAAGCAGCGCTTCTTCAATCACCTGATCACCGCGATGAAGACGCCGACCCTGATCAGCGCCATCGACCGCGATCTCGCCGCCGGACACGCCTGCGTCGTCCAGATCGTCTCCACCGGCGAAGCGCTGCTGGAGCGCCGCCTCGCCGATATCCCGACCGAAGACTGGGGCGATGTGGCGGTCGACATCACGCCGCGCGAATATGTCCTGGACTATCTCGCCCATTCCTTCCCCACGCAGCTCTTCGAGCCGTTCACAGATGGCGAGGGCAACCTCTCGTCACGGCCGGCCTTTCGCGACGGCCAGCCCGTGCAATGCCGCGATGCGGTCGAGCGCCGCGACCGGCTGATCGAGCATCTGGCCGCGCTGGCGCCGGTCCAGGGCGCGCTCGATCAGATCATCCAGAGGCTCGGGACCGAACAGGTCGCCGAGGTGACGGGCCGCTCGCGCCGCGTGGTCGCCCGCACGGGGGCAGATGGCGAGCGACGCCTCGCCGTGGAAGGGCGCGCCGCGGGCGCCAATCTCGCCGAGACCGCCGCCTTTCAGGACGACGACAAGCGCATCCTGATCTTCTCCGATGCGGGCGGCACTGGCCGCAGCTATCACGCCGATCTTGGCGCGAAGAACCAGCGGCTGCGCATCCATTATCTGCTGGAGGCGGGATGGAAGGCCGACACCGCCATCCAGGGTCTGGGGCGCACCAACCGCACGCATCAGGCCCAGCCGCCGGTCTTTCGGCCCATTTCGACCAATGTGAAGGCCGAGAAGCGCTTCTTGTCGACCATCGCCCGGCGGCTCGACAGCCTGGGCGCCATCACCAAGGGCCAGCGGCAGACCGGCGGGCAAGGTCTGTTCCGGGCCGAGGACAACCTCGAAAGCCCCTACGCCAAGGCCGCGCTGCGGCAGTTCTATATGCTGCTCCTGCTCGGCAAGGTGCCGGGCTGCTCCCTCCAGCGGTTCGAAGACGCCACCGGCCTGAAGCTCACCGATCGCGACGGCACGATCCGCGAGGATCTGCCGCCCATCACCCAGTTCCTTAATCGGATGCTGGCGCTGACGATCGCGCTTCAGGACACCTTGTTCGAAGTGTTCGAAGGCCTGCTGCGGGCCAAGATCGAAGGGGCGATCAGCGCCGGCGTCTATGACCGCGGCGTCGAAACCATCACCGCGCACTCGCTGCGCGTCACCGAGCGGCGCGCACTCTACACCCATCCGGCTTCGGGCGCCGAAACCCAGGTGTTCACCGTCCTCGAGCGCAACCCGACCACGCCGCTGAGCCTCGAAGATGCGCTCCAACGAGCCGGCGAGCCGGGATGCCGTCTGCTGATCAACACCCGCTCGCAGCGCGCGGCGGTGCAAGTCCCCGCCCCTAGCCTCACCCTGGACGATGGCGAAGTGGAGCGCCGCGTCCGCTTGCTGCGCCCGATGGAGCGGACGGCCATGGCGGAGTCCGCACTCTGTGCAACCGCGTGGGAAGACGCTGATGCGGGCCGTTTCACGCAGGCCTGGAACGCCGAAATCGCGGACCTGCCGGCCTTCACCGAGACGACGCTCCATATCGTCACCGGCCTGCTGCTGCCGATCTGGCGGCGCCTGCCGACCGAAGGCTGCCGCGTCTATCGGCTCCAGACCGACGACGGCGAGCGTGTGATCGGACGCCAGGTCTCACCCGGCTGGGTCGCCGAGGCGTTCGACGATACACCTACCGCCGTCGGACCCGCCGAGGCGTTCGCCGGCGTGCTGGTCCGGGGCGAGACCCTTCACCTGGCAGATGCGATGACCGTGCGCCGATCGCTGGTCATGGGGGCCCAGCGGCTCGAACTCGTCGGTTTCACCGACGGCATGGTCGCGCGCCTCAAGGCGATGGGCCTTATTTCCGAGATTATCGCCTGGAAGCTGCGGCTGTTCATCCCGACCGGCGCGAACGGCCCATCGGTGCTCGCCGCCCTGCTTTCGCGTCATCCGCTCGCCCGTGTCGCACCTCGGGCCGGCGGCGCCCATGTCGCGGCGTGAGCGGACATCTGCAATGCAGGGACCAGCCGCAGAGCTGGCGCACCGCCTCGCGCGCGAGGCCGAAGCGGTGTGCCGTCACTATCTCTCCAACGGTCGGCGCGAAGGGCGCTACTGGTTGGTCGGAGACGTCGACAACAATCCAGGCCGCAGCCTCTATGTCCGCTTGCGAGGCGCTGACGACGCCCCGGGCGGGGCGGGCAAATGGACCGACGCCGCCACCGGCGATCATGGCGATCTCCTCGACCTGATCGCCGCCCGCAAGCGGCTGTCCACGCTGCGCGACACTCTGGATGAAGCGCGGCGGTTTCTCAGACTGCCTCGGCCGGAGGCGTCCATCACCGGACGCCGCGAGCCGCCGGCGCCGACCGGCTCGCCTGAAGCCGCACGGCGCCTGTTCGCCATGGCCAGACCGATCGCGGACACCATCGCACAAGCTTATTTGCGCCAACGCGGCATTACGGATCTACGCGACTGCGGAGCGCTCCGCTTTCATCCTCGCTGCTGGTATCGCGGCGATGCGGACGACCCACGCGACCGCGCACGCGACGCCTGGCCGGCGCTGATCGCCGCCGTCACCGATCTCGACGGCGCCATCACCGGAGCACATCGCACCTGGCTCGCCTCCTCAGGCGACGACAAGGCGCCGGTCTCCTCGCCGCGGCGCGCCATGGGCCATCTCCTCGGCAACGCCGTGCGTTTCGGCCGCGCAACCGACCTGCTCGCCGCCGGCGAGGGCATCGAGACGATGTTGTCGCTCCGGCAGATCGCCCCCGACCTGCCGATGGTCGCCGCCCTGTCGGCCAGTCACTTGGCCGCCCTGCGCCTGCCGCCGACGCTGCGCCGGCTCTACATCGCGAGCGACAAGGATCCCGCGGGCGATCGCGCGCGCGAAGCGCTCGCCAGACGGGCCGAAGACCTCGGCATCGAGGTGGCGCCGCTCGAACCGGCCCACGACGACTTCAACGACGATCTTCGGCGACTGGGACGCGAGGCGCTGGCGGCACAGGTGCGGAGCCAACTCGTCGCGGAGGATGCGGCGTGCTTCTGCGCGCGATGAACAGCGTCGTCCGCGAAGATCATGCCGGCCGGAACGCGAGCGGGGCTGTGGGTTGTTCGCATCGGCGGGAGAGCCGCGCCCACGGCCTTCTGAGAGGGCGATCGGACCGGAGGCGGGCCGAACCGACAACGGCTGCGCCGGGCTATTTTCCGCCGGTCCTGACGGACCTTTGCATCGCGAGTCCAAAATAGCCCGCCTTCGCCGTCCTGCGCTGCGCTGCGGCCGCCCGGTCCTTCGGACCGGCGGTGCAGGCCCGGTCCGCCCCCGCTCTTCGTCGCCTGCGAAGGCCGCGATGGGCGCGGTCGCCAGCCGGAAGGGCGAAAACCATGACAACCGATCCCGATTTCGAACCGCCGCACGAGCAATCCTCGACATCCTCCCTGCTCGATGAACTCCAGCTCTTCGGCCACCGCCCCTTTCAGGACGAGCTTGATCCACGTCCCCTGCCGGAGGAACGCCACGCCCGCGGCGCCATCGCCGACATCTTCGACGCCCTGGCCTCGACGTTTCAGGACACCCGCCTGGAGCCCGACCTCGACGATCTGCTCTGGTCGACCGTCAATCTCTTCCACCGCGCCGCCGAGCGGATCGAGCGTGAGCTCGACGATAATGAGCAAGCTCAAAAGCGCGCTCAGCGTGAACAGGACGGCTCGGAGGTCAAGTCCGTCGACCTAGAGCGCCTCATCGCCGAAGGCCTGACCCTGATCGAACGCCGCAACGCTTTCGAGTTCATGCGTGACCAGGCGGCCGACCAGTTCGAAACCCACCTTCGCACAGCCTGGCGGCCCCGCACGGGATCGATGGTCAACCGCAAGGCCCTGACCTCGGCGATGATCGACAGCCGCGACTTCATCGCCGCGCGCAAACGCGCCGAGAACGAGGTGATGCTACCCGAAGGCGCCAAGGTCGCCTTCACCGGCGGAACGGACTTCAACGACCATGAAGCCATCTGGGCGGCGCTGGACCGCGTCCGGGCCAAACATTCCGACATGGTGTTGCTGCATGGCGGATCGCCCAGGGGCGCCGAGCGCATCGCCGCCTGCTGGGCCGACAATCGCAAGGTCGCGCAGGTGGCGTTCAAACCGGACTGGACCCGTCATGCGAAGGCCGCTCCGTTCAAGCGCAACGATCAGCTTCTCGAGGTGCTGCCGATCGGGGTCGTGGTGTTCCCCGGCTCAGGCATCTCCGACAACCTTGCCGACAAGGCCCGCAAGATCGGGATTCCGCTGTTCGACTTCCGCAAGGGCGGCGGCGGGTGAACGCCGCCGTCCTAAACCCGCGTTGCTCTATCCCAGCAATCGAACACGACGTCCGCAAAGCTACCGTTTTGTACCGCCGCTCGAATATCTTTGCCTGTCATCGGCACGACGAGGATTTCTTCGCGACTGCCGCGCAGCATTTCCTTCGTGATTGTATCCGCAAACCCATTCCACGAAATCAGGAACCCCAAGGTTGCGCGGCGACTCCTGTTCTCGAGCTTTTCCTTGAAAAGAACGAACTCATTTTTCCCGCATCGCCCTGTCCAGTTTTTACATTCCGCGAGGATGACGGCTCCCTCCCGGCGTAGCCGCGGATCACTGCTGTCGTTCAGAATTGAGATGTCGATCTCTTCTGTCTGCGACCGCACGCGCCCATTGACGGTGAGGCCCGGCACCGAGGCGAACAGCTGGCTGCAAAGCTCCTCGAGCGAACGTCCCTTTTCATCCGCGGTCTGAGCTGTTCCGACAGCATCAACTAGAACATCGTGGCTCCGTGAGCCCCACCCCGAGAGCCTGGCGGCGATCTCGGCCAGGCGCAGCCCCACCTCATCAGCGGCTTGGCGCGCAGCCTCCTCAACCTCTTCAGCAATTCGTCGCAGCTCGTCATAGGCGCGGCGGAGGTTCGTTTCCGCCGTATCGATCTGAAACCGGAGCGCCACGTAGGCCCCGTCGTCATCATAGTGCGTCAGTGCCACGTCCCCATGGACGCGGTGCCGCACTTCAACAGCACGTCGGACCAGATCGAGATACTGCTCAAGACCGATAGCATCGTACCAATATTTGCGGGTCCAGGTGTGATCGGCCTCACCAACCAGACGCGCACCCTCTCGCCTGACGGTTCCATTCCAGTCGAGATGCACAACGCCGTCTTTCAGCGATCCCACCTGAAACTCGGCGCCGTCAGCCATGTCGTCTAAGGTGAGCTTGGCCAAAATGGTACTGGGCAGTTCCGCCGGACCATCGTCAGGATCAAGCGCTCCAAGACGTGCACGAGCGTCGTCTACGTTCATCTTCTCCTACGCTCCTGAGCACCGTGACCATTCCCTTCTACTAGGCGCAATCCGTGGTCCAGCCCAAGCCGAAGCGATCAACCCTCAAGGGGTCCGCTAAGCAGAGCTTGCGGCCGCTGGGCTGACGCCGGCGCGGTGATCGCGGCCGTGTTCCGGACGCTTCGGGCGCCTGTCGAGCGGGGATGGTCCCCGCCTCCAGACAGGAGCCGGTACGATGTCGCTTTCTCTCGCCCAACGCAGCGCCTGGAGCCTCGCCAAAACCCTGATGGTCTGCGTCACCCTCTTCAAGGCCGGTCCGGGGTTCGGCGTGATGCCGTCATCCGAGTTCGATGGCGATCCCGAGAGCATCGTTCATGAATACGATCCGTGGGCATGATCCATCTTCAGCGTACGGGGGCGCAAAACCGCGCTCCCGTAAGGCCGCTTTTGCGGCTATACTGACATCCGCGCTGTGGTGGTGGTGGTGGAGGCGCGACCGTTCCTCTTTGCAACGGAGTGCACCACCATGATCATTCCCGGTCTCGTCGTACTGGCCGTCGCGCTAGGCGTGATGTGCTGGCTGCTGTTCAACCTCGCCGCCTTCGCGCTGCCCCTGTTCGCCGGTGTGTCGGTCGGGCTGATCGCCACGGACGCCGGCGCCGGTCCCCTCGGCGGCATTTTCGTCGGTCTTCTGGTCGGGGCGAGCACGCTCGTCGCGGGCCAACTCGTCTTCACCTTGGCGCCGTCGACCCCGGTAAGACTGGCTGTCGCGGCCCTGTTCGCGGCTCCCGCAGCCATCGCGGGCTACCATGCCACGCTCGGCCTGGCCATGGCGATTCCGACTGAAGGGTGGCGGCAAGCGTTCGCGATCATCGGCGGACTCGTCATCGGGTTTACCGCGCTGGCCCGCCTGAGCCTGCCTCGCGAGCGGGTCGAACCCATGGCCGCGCGTGAGATGCGTATGTCCCGGCACTGATGGGTGCTCCGGACGCGCGAAGCGCCAGACTGGCTGAAGCGGTGCAGGCGCTCTGCGCCGGGCGTTGGGGCAACGGACCCCTGATCTGGGGTGCAGGACCGTGCGTCAAAGGCGGCAAAGCGACGGTGTCGTGGGACGATCCTGCTTGGGCGCTCACGCTCCCGGGGGATGTTTGGCGGCTCGGGCAACGCTTCACCGGCCGAAAACCCGGGGTAAGAAGGCGGGTCGGGCAGCGTTCGGCGCGTGGACCCGATACGCCGATTTACACGCTGGACTGGCCGGAACTTCTACGCCGGACGTTTCGCCTTGCTTGGCGGTTGGCAAGTTCGCCAGGTCTGTCGTCGGATCGGCTGTCAAAGCACGCCCCGTCCGCGGTCTCTTGATGGGCTGATCTGGCCGAAGGACGGCTTCGCCTCGAGCGCCTCAGCCGCAACGTCGTTCGTCCGACTTTCTTCCCCGGCCCTTCGGGCCTCCTCGCGGGACAAGAAAGTCTCCCGACCGACATCCTCCGCTGCGCTGCGGCCCTGCCGGGTGCGTCGTCGCTCGCCTTGCGGCCCGTCGATCGCCATCGAGGCCGCGATGGGCGCGGTGCTCGAGACACCATCCAAGGAGAACGACCATGGCCACCATCGGCACCTTCAAGAAGAGCGGCAACGAGTTCAACGGCGAGATCGTCACCCTGAGCGTTCAGGCCAAGGGCGTCCGCATCGTGCCCGAGACCAACCGCAGCGGCGACAACGCGCCCAGCCACCGGGTCTATGTCGGCCGGGCCGAGATCGGCGCCGCCTGGAGCAAGACCTCCAACGAGGGCCGCGACTATCTGGGCCTCAAGCTGGACGATCCCAGCTTCACCGCTCCGATCTACGCCAACCTCTTCGACGACGAGGACGGCGACACCTTCAGCCTGATCTGGTCCCGCGCCTCCAAGCGCAACGGCGACTGAGCCGATCACCCCCGCCCGGGCCAGCCCGGGCGGGGCTTCGCTTGATAGCCGAAAAACAGCGGGCCGTGAGGCGCCCGGTCAAGCCGGCGGCGGCGCTCCGGCGTCACGTGATGCGCTGGGTGGCCGCAAGAGATCTGCGGCGTCTACGCCCAGCACCCGCGCCAGCCGATCGACGACATCGATGCTCGCGGCATAGACGCATCGCTCCAATGCGCTGATATAGGTTCGGTCAATGTCGGCACGGTGCGCCAGCTCTTCCTGCGAAAGCTCCTGGGCCTGCCGGTAAGTCCTCAGGTTAAGCGCGAGCACCTCTCGTATCTCCATGGACGAGACAGCACGGGCTTGTCGAGTATTTCACCACGGAGTATTCTCTACAGACCTCATGCGCGGAGGCGTCGAGCGTGGAAGCAGTCCCCATTTCTTGGCTTCCAGCAGGGCGACGAATTTACCCTGTGGCCGCGCCATCGCGTTTCGCTCACTCTGCGCTCCAGCCTTCGCTACAAGGCCCGCCGCGATGAACGATCGCCCTTTCCTGGACCAAGCGCCAGACGCTCCCGAGCTGACCGACTATGATCGCGGTCATGTGCAGACCTATCTGCGCCTGCTGGACGCGGCTGACGAGGGCGCTGACTGGCGCGAAGTGGTGCGGATCGTCTTCGGCCTTGACCCCGACATCGACCACACCGAGCGCGCACGAACCCTGTACGACAGCCATCTGGCCCGGGCGCGCTGGATCAGCGCTCAGGGCTATCAAGGTCTTGTCTAGAGCAAATGACCGCCCCAGGCGCTGTCGCCGGGGAGGCGTTGCGCTGCGCCTGCCAATGTGCGAGACAATCAGAATCAACGCCCGAGATGAGCAAAAGGCGTGATCGGTTTTCGCGATCACTTGCTCAGCATCTCCGGGGTTCAATATCTCCGTCCGAAACCCGAATCCTCTGCCGCGCGCGCAACTCCAGCGCGTCTCAGTCAGGGGGATCGTGATGTCGAGTAAGCCGAACTGGCGTGATCCGGCCGCCTATCATCAGGCGGCGCAGCTCCCGGTTGCGGATCTGGCCTGGGAGTTCCTGCGGCGCGACATCGGCTATCGGCGGGCTTATGCGTCCGCGGTGCGCCACACGCCCGAAGCCGCCGACGTGATTGCGCAGCGCTGGGGCTTGCGATTTCGCCGTGGACCCACGCCTGCCCGCAGGCGATGCCGAAGTCTATTGGCTTCCGAGCCTTGATCCTCGCCTTGTCCAGCTCGTCGGTGACACGAGCGGACTGGCCGTCACCACCACATCAGACCTCCCTGTGCGCCAGGTGCGGCGCGCCGATGAGGGCGCCTACTCCAAGCTGGGCCTGCCCACCGGCGCGAGCATAGCTCTAAGTCCGGCCGACCTTCCGGCGGACGCTCCGCTCATGGCGCTGGTTCCGCTCGACGCCAGCGCGCCGACCCGCCTTGAAGCACTGGCGCACTTGTGGCGCATCCTTCTCGGCCAGTCCTCCGGCCCGCCTCCGGGGGACATCAGTCCTTCGCGGCGGGAGCGGCTCGCCATGGCGCTGCGGGCCGCCGATGGCCGTCAGGCGAGCGCCACTCGCCGCGAGATCGCCGAAGTCATCTTCGGTCCCGACGCGGTGCCTGACGGCGTCGCCTTCGACGACCACCACCTGCGCAGCCGCACGTCCCGCCTGATCCGCGACGGCCTCGCCATGATCGCCGGCGGTTATCGCAAGCTCCTCAAGCCCTAGCATCGACAGGCGATCCCGGCTTGCGCCGGGTCGCAAACGCGGACCCTCGTTTCCGACCCGCCTCGACCCTTTCGCACTTCGCCAATCTCGCCTCCGACCGACGCCCGCCCTCGCGGGCCGCCGCAAGCCTTCGGAGGCCCGATATGTCCTCACCCGCGGCCTTGCCGCCCCGCTACCTGCGCACGCCCGAAGCCGCTCGGTTTCTGGGCCTTTCGGGGCGCACCCTCGAGAAGCACCGGACCTATGGCACCGGACCTCGCTACTCCAAGATCGGCGGGCGCGTGGTCTACCGCGTCGAGGACCTGCAGATCTGGGTTGATCGCGGCGCCAAGTCCTCGACCAGCGATGAGACCGGCAGCGTGGTCCTGCCCGCAAAGCGCCACGCCGTTGCCCCGCCGGCTTTCGCCGACGAGCGGCGCGGCTGAGTACGGGATCCGGTGCGATGTCGGCGCGGCGACGCCCCTCCCTTGAGCGTGAGCAGCTGGAACTGTTCCGGGCGCTGCCGGGCGACCTTGCGCCGCGCGACGCGCAGGACCTGATGGCCTATCCGTTCTTCAGCCTGGCCAAATCCAAGCGCCTCAAGCCGATCGATTTTCAGGCGGGGCCTGTCGCCATCCGCGTCGAGGCCGTCCCCGAGCACGGCATGGCCACGATCTGGGACGCGGATGTCCTGATCTGGGCGGCGAGCCAGCTGGTGGAAGCCCGCGACCACGGCCTTCGCACCTCCCGCCTGATGGCCGCGACGCCCTATGAAATCCTGACCTTTGTCGGCCGAGGCACCTCCGTTCGTGACTACGACCGGTTGAAGGCAGGCCTCGACCGCCTGCAGGCGACGACGATCGCCACCACCATTCGCCAGCCCACCGAGCGGCGGCGACACCGCTTCTCCTGGATCAACGAGTGGAAGGAAACCGCCGACGCCAAGGGCCGGCCCTATGGCATCGAGCTGATCCTGCCCGACTGGTTCTACTCAGGGGTCCTGGACGATGCGCTCGTTCTCACCATCGACCGCGCTTACTTCGATCTCACCGGCGGGCTCGAGCGCTGGCTGTACCGCATTGTGCGCAAACACGGCGGGCGCCAACCCGGCGGCTGGAGCTTCGACCTCACCCATCTTCACGCCAAGTCCGGCTCGCTCAGCCCGCTGAAGCATTTCGCCTACGACCTGCGCGACATCGTCCGGCGCCAGCCCCTGCCCGGCTACAAGCTGACGCTTGAACGCCCCTATGGCTTCGACCGGCTGGTCTTCGTCCCCACCACCGATCCCCTGGACTTTGCCATTCCTCGCCGCCTGCGGGTCGCCGCGACGGGGGAAAAGCTGTGAATTGTCTCGTGCTATCGAGGACCGGAACTATCGTGCCATCGGGGACCGCGGCCTCGTGCCATCAGGGACCGAATTGGCGGAATAACTCCTATGTTTCCGCGACTTGCCTGCCCCTTAACTTCCCTAACCTAGAATCCTACGGATTCTTTCTAACGCCCGGCATCCGCCCTCAAGCCGCTTCATTCAGGCGGCCGCCAGCGGGTGGACGCCGATGATCGTCGCCCTGCTCAACCAGAAGGGCGGCGTCGGCAAAACGACCCTCGCCTTGCACCTAGCCGGCGCCTGGAGCGCTCGCGGCCGGCGGGTGCTTGTCGTCGACGCGGACCCGCAAGGCTCGGCCCTGGACTGGGCTGAACAACGCGTGCGCGAGGGTCTGCCTCGGCTGTTCGGCGTTCTCGGCCTGGCGCGCGAGACGCTGCACAAGGAGCTTCCGGAGCTTGGACGCGACGTCGACCATGTGGTCGTCGATGGGCCGCCGCGCGTCGCAGGGATCGCCCGCTCGGCGCTGCTCGCCGCCGATCTAATCGTCATTCCGGCTCAGCCCTCTCCCTTCGACGGCTGGGCTTCGGCCGAAATGCTCAGGCTGCTCGACGAGGCCCGGGTCTTCCGCCCGCAGCTACGCGCCAGGATGCTTCTGAACCGTTGCGCGGCGCGCACGGTGATCGCCCGCGAGACGGCCGAGGCCCTCATCGATCAGGATCCCCCGGTGCTGGCGAGCCGCATCGGTCAGCGCGTCGCCTTCGCCGACGCCGCGCGGACCGGGCGCCTGGCTTCCGAAATCACCGGCGGCGAGCTGGCGGCGCGCGAGATCAGCGCCTGTGCGGCCGAACTCGATGGGCTGGCGCCATGACCGGGAGCCGCAAGCCCGCCTTCATCCAGCGTCCCAGCGATCCCGAGGCGTGGGTGCGCGCACCGGACCGCGCTGCGATCGGGCCCAAGGAGGCGTTCGCCGCGCGCCTGACGATCGACGTCACCCCGGCCATGCGCGGCCGGCTCAAGATCATCGCCTTCCGCAACGGCCAGACCGTGGCCGACATGCTGCGCGCCCTGCTCGACCGCGAGTTCCCCGACGACGGCGACGCCTCATGACTGGGCTCGCCGCCGCCAGAACCCGGGTCGAGCTCCTTCATCTGGAAGGCAAGATCGAACGCTGGATCCGCTTCGGCGAGGTGGCCGAAGAGGAGATCCTGGATCGCCGCCGTCGCGCCCTGTGGTTTGCGCCAGGCAGCGTCTTCGCCTTCGTCCGCTGGGCCTCGGGCGATCATGGCACGATCGTCTCGCGCATCGACATCCTTCGCGCCTGTCGCGCTGGACAGGCCTACACCACCATACCCGGCGTCACTCCCGGCGGCGAACTGCTGCTGCGGGCGAACGGATGGCGCAAAGTCGAGCGCGTCCTCGTCGCGATCGATCAGGTCGAGGCGCTCGGCGTGGCGCCGACCGACGCCTGTCCCGATCATTGGCGACACATCCACAACCGCCTCGCCGCTGCTGACGAGCCGCGCCCCTATACGGCGCGGCGACATGCGGCGTGGCTCGCACGGCGGAGCCTGGACCTATGACCCGCGCCTGGAAACCCTTGATGGCGGCGTCCGCCGCCGTCGCGCTTCTTGCGATCACGGCGGTCACGCAGCCGCCGCCGCGGCTGATCTGGAACGCCAGCGCCAGCGTGCCGATCGGCCTCTACGCGATCAGTCCGCCTCGGCCGCTGGCGGCGGGAGATCTCGTCGCTGTCGAGCCACCAGCGCCGCTCGCCGGCTTTCTCTCCGAAGGCGGCTATCTCCCGCCAGGCGTGCCGCTGCTCAAGCATGTCGCCGCCCTTCCAGGACAGCGCGTTTGCCGCATCGGCCGCACGATCACGGTCGACGCAGAGATCGTCGGCGAGGCGTCGCTACGCGATCGCCGCGGGCGCTCCCTGCCCGTCTGGAGCGGCTGCATAACGCTGGCGGACGGCCAGGTCTTCCTGCTGAACCCCGGCGCCCCAGCGTCGCTGGACGGGCGCTACTTCGGCCCTCTGCCAGCCTCCAGCATCATCGGCCGCGCCCGGCCCGTGTGGACAAGGGAGGGCGACTGACGATGCGGATCATCGCCCCCGCTCGCCTTGGTTTCGCCGCGCTCATCCTAGCGTTCGGTTGCACCACAGCCCATGAAGCCGCCGCCCAGGATCGTCCCGCCGCGTCGCCGAGGGGCATCGATCCCGTGGCAGACGCCATCGCAGAAGCCTCGCGCCGCTTTGGCGTGCCGCAGCATTGGATACGTGCGGTCATGCGCGTCGAAAGCGCCGGCGATAGCACCGCCGTCTCCCGGGCCGGCGCCATGGGACTGATGCAGATCATGCCTGGGACCTACGCCGAACTGCGGCGCCAGTACGGTCTGGGGCCTGATCCCTTCGATGTCCGCGACAATATCTTCGCCGGCGCCGCCTATCTGCGACAGATGTATGATCGCTACGGCGCGCCGGGATTTCTCGCCGCCTACAATGCCGGTCCGGGACGCTGGGAAAGCCATTTGGCGGGGCGCCGCGCGCTGCCCGCCGAGACGATCAACTATCTCGCCCGCCTTGCGCCAGCGCTGGGCGTTTCGCTCGAAAGCGCCACGATCGCCGCGCCCCCATCGCCTCCTCCTTCCCCCTTCGAGGCCCCGCTTTTCGTGCAGATCAGTGCCCATTTGGCGTCGCAAGCATCGCCCGTCGATCGGCGGCGGACTGACGAAGCCACAGCGCCCGATCTGACGCGCGCGGCGCCGAATGATCGCCAATCCTCACCGCCAAAAATCGCCATTCCGCGCACGGGACTTGGCGCCGCGCGCGCGGCCGATAACGACGCAAACGATGCGGCGATCACGCGTTTGGCTCCGCCCGTACCGGCAGCAAGCGGCCTGTTCGTGCCCCGGACCTTCGAGCGGAATCCCCAGCGATGATCCTCCTCGACCGGCGGGCTCACGGCGGCGATCGGCGGCGGCAGCGCACCGGCGGCGGCGCGGGTCCGTCAAACCGCGGATCCGGCAGGCAAAAACAGAGCAGAGGGCAAGATAAAAGCCCTGCCTGCGGCGATGGGCTATGCGGTTGGGATTTCAGGCTATTTTCGTCTGGCACCAGTGCGGACCCTGCCAGACATTCTGTTCATTTCCCCTGGCCGATCAGGCCCTTGGCCGCCAGCAGCGCCATCGTGGGCGGGATCGGCGCATGAGCGAGCGCGACAGCGATCTTCATGTCCGGCCGGGACGGGTCAGGGACGGCGGCGCGCCCGGGGGCAAGGCCAAGAGCTTCGTCGGAAAGGTGATGCGCGCCGCCCAGCGCGCCGGCCATCCCGGCTCGCGCTTCGCCGGAGCGGGCCGCGGGCGTTCGACCTTCGGGCGCGGCCGCCTCGCCAGCGCGCGGGCGGCGCTGCGCAGTCCCGGACGCCGGGTCCTCATCAAGGCTCGCGTCGCGCGTCATCGCGGCAGCCGGTTTCGCGCCGCGCCGCTCGCCACCCACCTCAGCTACCTGCAGCGCGACGGAACCAGCCGTGACGGCGCCGCCGGACGGCTGTTCGACGCCCAGAGCGAAGATGTGGACGGGCGCGCCTTCGCCGATCGGTGCGAAGCCGATCGGCATCATTTCCGCTTCATCGTCTCGCCCGAGGACGCCGGCCAGATGAGCGATCTGCAAGGCTTCACCCGCGATCTGATGGCCCAGGCGGAACGAGACCTTGGCACGCGCCTCGACTGGGTGGCGGTGACCCATCACAACACCGACAATCCCCACGTCCACATCCTCGTGCGGGGACGCGCCGACGATCAGACGGACCTGGTCATCAGCCGCGACTATATCGGCCGCGGATTGCGCGCCCAGGCCGAACGCCTGGTGTCGCTTGAGCTTGGGCCGCGTAGCGAGCGGGACATCGCCGCGGCGCTGCGCCGTGAGGTGGATGCGGAGCGCTGGACCGGCCTCGATCGGACGCTGCGCGGCTACACCGACGACGGCGGCGGCGTCATCGACCTGAGACCGGGCGGCGCGGCGCATGACGACCGCCAGCTCCATGACGTCCTGGTCGGACGCGCTCAGCGTCTCGAACGGCTCGGCGTCACGGAGGCCATCGGCCCCGCCCAATGGACGATGGCGCCCGACGCCGAGGCGACGCTGCGCGCGCTTGGGGAGCGCGGCGACATCATCAAGACCATGCACCGGGCGCTCGAAGGTCAAGGGCAATCGCGCGGCGTCGCCGCCTTCGCCATCCACGGGGACTCCGCGCCCAATGTGACGGGACGCCTGGTCGACCGCGGCCTGCAGGACGAGCTGACCGGATCGGCCTACGTCGTGATCGACGGCATCGACGGCCGGACGCATCACGTGCGTTTCCCGAACCTCGCGGCGACCGGCGACGCGGCGATCGGTGCGATCGTTGAAGCCCGGCCGTTCACTGGCGCGGATGGTCGGCAACGTCTCGCGCTCTCGGTCCGCTCCGACCTCTCGCTCTCAGAGCAGATCACGGCCTCCGGAGCGACCTGGCTCGACCGTCACCTGACCGCTCGCGACCCGGGGCCGGTGGCGGCGAGCGGCTTCGGCGGCGAAGTTCGCGAGGCGCTCGAACAACGGATCGATCGGCTCGCGAGCCAGGGGCTGGCCCGGCGGCAGCCGCAGGGCCCGACCTTCGAGAAGGATCTGATCGCAACCCTGCGGCGGCGCGAGCTTGCAGACGCTGCGGCTCGGCTCGCGAAGGAAGCCCGCCTGCCGCATCGGCCCTCCGGCGCCGGCGATCAGGTCGCGGGCGTCTATCGCCAACGGGTCACGCTCGCCTCCGGCCGGTTCGTGATGCTCGACAATGGCCTCGGCTTCGAGCTCGTGCCGTGGAAGACCGCGCTCGACCAGCACCTCGGGCGGCACATCGCAGGCGTGGTCCAGCCTGGCGGAACCGTAGACTGGTCGCTCGGGCGCAAGCGCGGGCTGGGCCTCGGCTGACCCCCCGCCGATCTGCACGCCAACCTATCCGGCCGCGCGACACCATGGGCCGAACTCTTGCAACGCCGATGACCTTTCCCAGGGTCGGCGCACTGCCCTGTCAGGAGTGTCGCGATGTCGGCCACCCGCATTCTCTGGGGCCAGGTTCTGATCGTCGCCCTTATCGCGTTGATCTCGGTCTGGGCCGCGACCCAATGGACCGCCTGGCGCCTCGCCTATCAGCCCGAGCTGGGCGCCCCGTGGTTCGTGTTCGCCGATCATCCGATCTACGCGCCGCCCGCCTTCTTCTGGTGGTGGTATTTCTTCGACGCCTATGCGCCGCAGATCTTCTTCGAAGGCGCGCTGATCGCCTCGGCCGGCGGCTTCGCCTCGATCGCCGTCGCCATCGGCATGTCGGTATGGCGCGCGCGCGAAGCCAAGAACGTGACGACCTATGGATCGGCGCGGTGGGCCACGGCGCGCGAACTGCGCGCCGCGAAGCTGCTCGGCCCCGACGGGGTGGTCCTGGGGCGCTATCGCCGGGACTATCTGCGCCACGATGGTCCCGAGCATGTGCTGTGCTTTGCGCCTACCCGGTCAGGCAAGGGTGTCGGTCTGGTCATCCCGACGCTCCTGACCTGGCCGGGCGCCTGCATCGTTCACGACATCAAAGGCGAGAATTTCGGCCTGACCGCGGGGTGGCGCGCCCGCTTCAGCCGCGTTCTGCGCTTCGATCCCACCGACGCCGATTCCGACGCCTACAATCCTCTGCTGGAAGTCCGCCGCGGCCCCTCGGAGGTGCGCGACGTCCAGAACATCGCCGACATCCTCGTCGATCCCGAAGGCGCCCTGGAAAAGCGAAACCACTGGGAGAAGACCAGCCACGCGCTGTTGGTCGGGGCCATCCTTCACGTCCTCTATGCCGAGGCAGACAAGACGTTGGCCGGGGTCGCCGGCTTCCTCTCCGATCCGAAGCGTCCCATTGAGACCACCCTGCGCGCGATGATGACCACGCCCCATCTTGGCGACGACGGCGTCCACCCCGTCGTCGCCTCGGCCGCGCGCGAGCTGCTGAACAAGAGCGAGAACGAGCGATCGGGCGTGCTGTCGACCGCGATGTCGTTCCTGGGGCTCTATCGCGACCCGGTCGTCGCGCGGGTCACCCGGCGGTGCGACTGGCGGATTTGCGATCTGGTTGACCAGCGGCGGCCCGCGAGCCTCTATCTGGTCGTGCCGCCCTCAGACATCTCGCGCACCAAACCGCTCATCCGGCTGATCCTCAATCAGGTGGGCCGCCGGCTTACCGAAGACCTCGACGCCAAAGGCCGCCGGCACCGCCTGCTGCTGATGCTCGACGAATTCCCGGCGCTCGGCCGCCTCGACTTCTTCGAGTCCGCCCTGGCCTTCATGGCGGGCTACGGCATCCGCAGCTTCCTGATCGCCCAGAGCCTCAATCAGATCGAAAAGGCCTACGGCCCGAACAATGCGATCCTCGACAATTGCCATGTCCGGGTCAGCTTCGCGACCAACGACGAGCGCACCGCCAAGCGGGTCAGCGACGCGCTGGGCACCGCCACCGAAATCCGCGACGCACGCAACTACGCGGGCCATCGGCTGTCGCCCTGGCTCGGGCATCTGATGGTGTCGCGCCAGGAGACGGCTCGGGCGCTGCTGACCCCCGGCGAGATCATGCAGCTGCCGCCGACCGATGCCATCATCCTGGTCTCCGGCCTCTTCCCGATCCGCGCCAAGAAGGCCCGATACTATGAGGACCGCCGCTTCAAAGCCCGTCTGCTGCCCGCGCCGGTGAAGCCGCGCAAGGCGCCAGGGCCACAGCGTGGTCAGGATCGCGGCGACGACTGGAGCCGCCTCAGCCCCTTGGCGCCGATCGTGTCGCCCGCTGCCGCCGCATCCGTGGGCGGCGAGGAGGCCGACGCGGACCCGGCGAACGCCGGCATTCGCCGCGAACCTGAGATCCCGCCCCACGAAGCCGTCGCGCCCGAGACGGACCGGCCGGCGCGCGAGTTCGAGGTGCTGGAGGACGAGCCGGACGAGGATGGCCTGCGGGCGCAGGCGCTGCAGGCGCGTATGCGCGGCCTCGCGCGGCAGGCTGCCCTCGATCCCGACGACGGGATCGTGCTGTGAAGGCGCCGCCGAGGATCAAGCAGACCTTCCGCATCCCGGCCGATCTCAGCCGGGATCTCGCCGACTATGCGCGGCGTCGCCGCGTCGCCCAGGGCGACGTGGTCCAGGCCGCGCTGGCTTCGCACCTCTCCCCCGACGGCGCCGACCGTCTTGAAGCGGCGCTGGCCCGCCGGCTCGATCGCATGTCCCGCCAGATCGATCGGCTTGAGCGCCACGTCATGATCAGCAATGAGACGATCGCCCTGTTCGTGCGCTTCTGGCTGACGGCCGTTCCGCCACTGCCCGACACCGCCCAGGCCGCCGCGCAAGCCAAGGGCCGCGAGCGCTTCGAAGGCTTTGTCGAGACCTTGGGCCGGCGACTCGCCAAGGGCCGCAGCTTCGCCGACGAAATCCTCCGCGACGTTCCCGCCGAGACCGAAGCCGACGAGGACTAAAACCGCCGTTTCCCTGCCGTTGTACGCCAGCGCACTACTACGCCCTCGTCGCTGTTGAACCCGCCTCAGATCGCCGCTTCTTGATTGACCCGTTGAGGATCTCGCCTTCGGCGAGACGCGAGGAAACGGGACGACATCAGTGACCACGCTCGCCTTCCGATCCGAAAGCTTCGCCCGCGGCGCGCGCATGCTGCGCACCGCGCTCGGCGCCGACATCGCCGCCTTCCTCGACGACCCCGCCATCGTAGAGGTGATGCTCAATCCCGATGGACGCCTCTGGATCGACCGGCTGGCCGGCGGCCTGGAAGACACCGGCGCGCGCCTCAGCGCCGCCGATGGCGAGCGCATCGTGCGCCTTGTCGCCCACCACGTCGGCGCCGAGGTCCATGCCGGCAATCCGCGCGTCTCCGCCGAGCTGCCCGAGACGGGAGAGCGCTTCGAGGGGCTGCTTCCGCCTGTGGTGGCGGCGCCCAGCTTCGCGATCCGCAAGCCTGCGGTCGCCGTCTTCACCCTGTCGGACTATGTCGGGGCGGGGATCATGCGCGCCGATCAGGCGCAGAGCCTGCGCGCCGCGGTCCACGCCCGCAAGAACATCCTGGTCGCCGGCGGCACCTCGACCGGCAAGACCACTCTGGTCAATGCACTGTTGGCGGAGGTGGCGCAGACGGGCGACCGCGTCGTCCTCATCGAGGACACGCGCGAACTGCAATGCGCCGCGCCCAATCTTGTGGCCCTGCGCACCAAGGACGGCGCTGCGAGCCTGACCGATCTGGTCCGCTCGGCGCTTCGGCTGCGCCCCGACCGCATTCCCATCGGCGAAGTGCGCGGCGGCGAGGCGCTCGATCTGATCAAGGCCTGGGGCACCGGCCATCCCGGCGGCGTCGGCACTCTGCACGCAGGCTCAGCGCTCGGGGCGCTGCGTCGGCTCGAGCAACTGATCCAGGAGGCGGTGATCACCGTCCCGCGCGCGCTGATCGCTGAAACCATCGATCTCATTGCGGTTCTGTCGGGCCGCGGCGCCGCCCGCCGCCTGGCCGAACTCACGCACGTCGAGGGGCTCGGCCCCGACGGCGACTACCGGCTCGTCCCTCAGCTGCCTTCCTCGCCAGGAGATCTGCCATGACCCCTCTTTGCCGTCGCCTCACCGGCGCCGCGACCTTCGCCTTGTTCGCCATCGTGACCGCGCCGGCCTATGCGGCCGGCTCCAACATGCCTTGGGAAGCCCCACTCCAGTCGATCCTGGAGTCGATCCAGGGGCCGGTGGCCAAGATCATCGCGGTGATGATCATCATCGTCACCGGTCTCACCCTAGCGTTCGGCGACACCTCGGGCGGCGCCCGCAAGATGATCCAGATCGTCTTTGGCCTTTCGATCGCCTTCGCCGCCAGCTCCTTTTTCCTGTCCTTCTTCTCCTTCGGCGGCGGAGCGCTGATCTGATGCTCGGCGCGGACGAACCCGCTGTCGGCTTCTATGCGCCGGTCCGGCGCAGCCTCACCGAGCCGATCCTGCTCGGCGGCGCGCCGCGGTCACTGGCCATCATCAACGGCACGCTTGCCGCCGCCTTGGGCCTGGGCCTCCGCTTGTGGCTGGCCGGCCTGCTGATCTGGTTCGTCGGGCACATGGCCGCAGTGTGGGCGGCCAAGCGCGACCCCGCCTTCGTCGAGGTTGTCCGCCGCCACCTGCGCTACCCCACCCACCTCGGCGCATGAGGCAGGCGCGATGCTGAACCTCACTGAATATCGCGGCAAGTCGCAAAGCCTCTCCGACTTCCTGCCTTGGGCGGCATTGGTCAGCGAGGGCGTGATCCTCAACAAGGATGGCAGCTTTCAACGCACGGCCCGGTTCCGCGGGCCCGATCTCGATAGCGCCACGCTGGCCGAGCTCGTCGCCACCACCTCGCGGCTCAACAACGCGCTGCGCCGGCTCGGCTCGGGCTGGGCCATCTTCGTCGAGGCCCAGCGCCATGCGGCGGGCGGCTATCCGCCAGGCGCCTTTCCCGACGGCGTCTCGAACCTGGTCGACCATGAACGCCGCGCCCAGTTCGACGAGGCCGGCGCCCATTTTGAGTCCTCATATTTCCTCACGCTGCTCTGGTTGCCGCCAGCGGAGGACGCCGCGCGCGCTGAAGCCTGGCTCTATGAGGGACGCGACCAGTCAGGAGTCGACGGGCGCGAGCAACTCGCCGCCTTCATCGATCGCACCGATCGGGTCCTGAATCTGATCGAGGGCTTCATGCCCGAGGCCGCCTGGCTCTCCGATGTCGAGACGCTGACCTATCTCCACGCAACCATCTCCACGCGCCGGCATCGGGTCCGCGTGCCTGAAACGCCGATGCACCTGGACGCCTTCCTCGCCGATAAGCCGCTGATCGGGGGGCTGGAGCCGCGCCTGGGAGAGGCTCATCTGCGCACGCTGACGGTGATGGGTTTTCCCTCGCAGACCTGGCCAGGCCTGCTGGACGACCTCAATCGCCTCGCCTTCGACTATCGCTGGGTGACGCGGGCGATCTGCCTGGACAAGACCGACGCCGCCAAGGTGCTCGGCCGTATCCGCCGCCAGTGGTTCGCCAAGCGCAAGTCGATCGCGGCCATGCTCAAGGAGATCATGACCAACGAGGCCTCGGCCTTGATGGATACCGACGCCGCGAACAAGGCGGCCGACGCCGATCTGGCGCTCCAGGAGCTGGGATCAGATCTGGTCGGCACGGCCTATGTCACCGCCACCGTGACGGTGTGGGACAAGGACCCCCGCGTCGCCGAGGAACGGCTTCGACTGGTCGAGAAAGTCATTCAGGGCCGCGACTTCACCTGCATGGCCGAGCGGGTCAACGCCGTCGAAGCCTGGCTCGGCAGCCTGCCCGGTCACGTCTACGCCAATGTCCGCCAGCCCCCGATCTCAACGCTGAATCTGGCGCACATGATGCCGTTTTCGGCGGTCTGGGCCGGGCCGGAACGGGACGAGCATTTCGATGCGCCGCCACTCTTTCTCGCCAAGACGGAAGGGTCGACGCCGTTTCGCTTCTCGCTCCATGTCGGCGACGTCGGCCACACCCTGGTGGTTGGGCCTACCGGCTCAGGCAAGTCGGTGCTGCTGGCGCTGATGGCGCTCCAGTTTCGCCGCTATGCCGGCTCCCAGGTCTTTGCCTTCGATTTCGGCGGATCGATCCGGGCGGCTGCGCTCGCCATGGGCGGCGACTGGCATGACCTGGGCGGATCGCTTGCCGAGGACGCCGCCGAACCTGTGGCCCTACAGCCGCTGGCCGAGATCGATGGCGATGACGAGCGCGCCTGGGCGGCCGAGTGGGTCGCCGCGGTTCTCGCGCGCGAAAAGGTGGACGTCACGCCGGACGTGAAGGAGCTGGTCTGGTCCGCCCTCAACAATCTCGCCTCCGCTCCGAAGGCCGAACGCACCCTGACCGGACTATCGGTCCTGCTGCAAAGCCAGCCCCTCAAGCAGGCGCTCAAGCCCTTCTGCGTCGGCGGCCCCTGGGGGCGCCTGCTCGACGATGAAGCTGAGCGGATTGGCGAGGCCGATGTGCTGGCCTTCGAGACCGAAGGGCTGATCGGCACCGGCGCCGCCGGGCCGGTGCTCGCCTATCTCTTCCACCGCATCGAGCGCCGGCTCGACGGCCGACCGACCCTGCTGATCGTGGACGAAGGCTGGCTGGCCCTCGACGACCAGGGCTTCGCCAGCCAGTTGCGCGAGTGGCTGAAGACCCTGCGCAAGAAGAATGCGAGCGTCGTCTTCGCCACCCAGTCGCTCGCCGACATTGACGGCTCGGTCATCGCGCCAGCCATCATTGAAAGCTGCCCGACGCGGCTGTTTCTGCCCAATGAGCGCGCGCTCGAGCCGCAGATCGCCGCCATCTATCGGCGCTTTGGCCTCAACGACCGCCAGATCGAGATCCTCAGCCGCGCCACGCCCAAGCGCGACTATTACTGCCAGTCGCGCCGCGGCAATCGCCTGTTCGAACTGGGCCTGGGCGAGGTCGCACTCGCCTTCACCGCCGCGTCCAGCAAGGCCGATCAAAGCCTGATCGCCCGCCTCATGGCCGGGCATGGCTCCAAAGACTTCGCCAAGGCCTGGCTCGAAGCGCGCGGCGTCGCGTGGGCCGCAGATCTGATCCACCCCCAGCAGGAGACCATGCCATGAATGCCCGCCTTCGCTCCCTCCTGGCCGCCGGTGTCGCGGCCGTGAGCCTCTCGGCGCTGACCGTTCCCGCCCAAGCCCAGATCACCGTCTGGGATCCGACCAACTATACCCAGAACGTGTTGCAGGCGGCGCGCTCGCTCCAGCAGGTCACCAATCAGATCACCTCGCTGCAGAACGAGGCGCAAAGCCTGATCAACCAGGCCCGTAACCTGACCAGCCTGCCCTATTCCTCGCTGCAACAGCTCCAGCAGTCGGTGGCCCGCACCCAGCAGCTTCTGAATGAGGCGCAAGGCATCGCCTACGACGTCCAGCAGATCGATCGGGCGTTTCAGACGAGCTACGCGCCGGCCAGCGCCTCCAGCTCCGACCAGGCGCTTTTCGCCTCGGCCCGCCAGCGCTGGGAAACCTCGGTGAAGGCGCTGCAGGACGCCATGCGCGTGCAGGCCGGCGTCGTCGGCAACATCGAGACCAACCGCACCCAGATGTCGGCCCTGGTGGGCGCCAGCCAGTCGGCGACCGGCGCGCTGCAGGCGGCCCAGGCCGGCAACCAGCTCCTCGCGTTGCAGGCCCAGCAGCTGGCCGACCTGACGGCCGCCGTCGCCGCCCAAGGCCGCGCCCAAAGTCTCGAAGCCGCCCAACGGGCCGCCGCGGCCGATCAGGGCCGCGAGCAGCTTCGCCGCTTCCTGACCCCCGGCCCCGGCTATCAGCCGACCGACGTCACCATGTTCCACGATCGCTGACGCATCATGCGCCTCTTCCGCCCGTTCGCGATTGGGATGAAGCCGCCGAGGCCGGGCCGAGCCCTTCTCGTGCTCGGCCTCGGCGTCGTGGTCGTTGCGCTGCTTCTATGGCTCTTCGCAAAGGCCACTGGCGACGCGCGACCGAGCGTTCAGCCCGGGCCCTCCGGCAAGACAGATCCGCTCCGCGCCGACCTCCTCCGCTGCAACGAGCTGGGCGCCGCCGCACTCGATGACGCGGCCTGCAAGGAAGCTTGGGCCGAGAACCGTCGTCGCTTCCTGGGCGCGCGGGAGGCCCGCTGATGGAAGGCACGGGCGTCATCGACCGCTTCCTGGAAGTCTTCACCCGCTACATCGACAGCGGCTTTGGCCTTCTTCAAGGCGAGGTGGCGTGGCTGGCGTCCACCCTCATCGTTATCGACGTCACGCTCGCGGCGCTGTTCTGGGCCTGGGGCGCGGACGACGACATCCTCGCGCGTCTGGTCAAGAAGACCCTCTTCGTCGGCGTCTTCGCCTTCATCATCGGCAACTGGAACACGCTGGCCCGGATCGTGTTCGACAGCTTCGCCGGGCTGGGATTACAGGCCTCGGGCACGAGCCTGAGCGCGGCGGAGTTTCTGCGCCCCGGCCGCGTCGCCCAGGTCGGTCTCGACGCCGGCCGGCCGATCCTGGAGTCCATCTCCGGGCTGATGGGCTACATCAGCTTCTTCGAGAACTTCATCCAGATCGCCGTGCTGCTGCTGGCCTGGGCGATCGTGCTGCTCTCGTTCTTCATCCTCGCCATCCAGCTCTTCATCAGCCTGATCGAGTTCAAGCTCGCCACCCTGTGCGGCTTCGTGCTGGTGCCCTTCGGTCTGTTCAACAAGACCGCCTTCATGGCCGAACGGGTCCTCGGCTTGGTCATCAGCTCAGGGGTCAAGGTTCTGGTGCTCGCCGTCGTGGTCGGCATCGGCTCCACCCTGTTTGGCGAATTCACCCAAGGCTTCCAGGCCCAGCCCACGATCGAGGACGCCATGGCTCTGGTCCTGGCCGCCCTCTCGCTGCTGGGGCTCGGCATCTTCGGTCCGTCCATCGCCAACGGCATCGTGTCTGGCGGTCCGCAGCTGGGCGCCGGTGCGGCAGTCGGAACAGGGCTGGCCGCCGGCGGCGCAGTGCTGGCCGGCGCGGCCGGCGCGCGCATGGCGGGCGGCGCGGCGCTGGCCGCATCGCGGGGCGGGGCAAGCGTCGCCGGTGGCGCATCGGCCGCCTACCAGCTGGGCAGCGCCGCCAAGGGCGGCAGCGTCGCGGGCGGTCTTTCCGGCGTCGCACGGGCGGGCGCCTCGGCTGCGGCGTCGCCGCTGCGCAAGGCGGCCGCGGACCTCGGCCAACGATATCAGGCCGGCGGACGCGCCGCCTTCGAAGGCCTGGGCGGCAAGGTCTCTGGCGCGAGCCCCGCCAATGACGCCGGCTCGGCGCCGAGCGAGCCCGCTTGGGCCAAGGCCATGCGGCGGCGGCAGTCCGCGGCGCATGGCGTCCAAACCGCCGTGCACGCCGTGCGGGCCGGCGACGGCAGCGGCGCAGGATCTTCCGTCAATGTCCGAGAGGCTGAGTGATGCTCTTCAAACGATCGTCGACGCGCTATGGCCGAACGCCCGAACCCGAAACGCCGTATCAGCGCGCGGCCCAGGCTTGGGATGACCGGATCGGCTCGGCGCGTGTCCAGGCCCGCAACTGGCGCCTCATGGCGTTTGGGTCGCTCTTTCTCTCGGCCGGCCTTGCGACCGCCGTGGTTTGGCAGGCAGCCTCGGGCACCGTGGTGCCGTGGGTGGTGCAGGTCGATCGCCTCGGTCAGGCGCAGGCGGTTGCACCGGCCGACGCCAGCTATCGGCCGACCGATCCGCAGATCGCCTGGCATCTGGCCCGCTTCATTGAGCAGACGCGTGCCATCCCGGCCGATCCCATCGTGCTGCGCCAGAACTGGCTGCGTGCCTACGACTACACCACCGACCAAGGCGCGCTGGCGCTCAATGACTACGCCCGCGTCAACGACCCCTTCGCCAAGCTCGGGCGTGAACAGGTCTCAATCGAGGTCTCCAGCGTCATCCGGGCCTCGCCCGACAGCTTCCGCGTCGCCTGGGTCGAACGCCGCTATGTCGACGGCGCCCTGGCCGCCACCGAGCGGTGGACAGCCATTCTAACCATCACCATCCAAACCCCCCGCGACGTGGAGCGCCTGCGTAAGAACCCGCTCGGCGTCTACGTCCACGCCCTCAACTGGTCCAAGGAGCTCGGCTGATGCGACTGACCGCACTCCCTCTCGTTTTACTCGCGTCGGTATCCGTCGCCGCCTGCTCCCACACCTGGACGCCGCCCGACATTACCTATGACGCCGCGGCGACCCCGCAGCCGGCGGTCCTGGAAGCGGAGCCGCCCAAAGCGATTGAGATCGTCGAAATACCGACGCCCCTGCCGCTTCCGGGCCAGCTGCAGCGAATCCCGGAGGCGCGACCGCAGCCGCCCGAGCTGGCAGACCCGCGAGCACGCGTCGAGGCCGCCAACAGCGCCGCCCGCATCCAGCCCAGCCGGTCCGGCTACTTTAATGCGGTGCAGGTCTACCCCTATGCCGACGGCGCGCTTTACCAAGTCTATACCGCGCCGGGTCAGGTCACCGACATCGCCTTGCAAGCGGGCGAGCAACTGGTCGGCACCGGTCCCGTGGCTGCCGGCGACACGGTGCGCTGGATCATCGGCGACACCGAAAGCGGAAGCGGCGCGAACCGGAGGATCCACATTCTGGTGAAGCCGACCCGCGCGGACCTGCAGACCAATCTCGTCATCAACACCGACCGGCGCACCTATCACCTCGAGCTGAGGGCGGCCGAGCGGACCTATATGGCGAGCGTCTCCTGGTCCTATCCGCAAGACGAACTCATTGCCCTGCGCCGCCAGAACGCCGAGGCGTGGGCGGCGCAGCCTGCGGCCACCAGTCCGCTCGATGCTCTGGAGACGCTCAATTTCCGCTACCGCATCGAGGGCGACAATCCGGCCTGGCGGCCGGTCCGCGCCTTCGACGACGGGCGCCAGGTGTTCATCGAGTTTCCCAGCGGCATCGCCCAGGGCGAAATGCCCCCGTTGTGGATCATCGGGGCCCAAGGCGGCGCCGAGCTGGTCAACTACCGCGTTCGCGGCCGCTACATGGTCGTTGACCGACTCTTCGGCGGCGCGGAACTTCGTCTCGGCGCCGATCGCCAGCGGCGCGTGCGGATCGTGCGCATAGACGGGAGGCCGGCATCGTGACGGCGGGAGATGCCGATGGCGCGCCGGCCGATCGGCCGCGCCCGGAAAGCGAGATCGCCGAGGAGCTGCGCTTGCGACCCGAGCGGCCCAAGGTCGTTCGACTGTCGCGCAAGGTGCTCGGCATCCTCGCCGGCGTATCCGCGCTGGCGATTGGCGGCAGCCTGATCTGGGCGCTTCAGTCCAGTCGCCCCGCAGACCAGGCCGAGCTCTACAACACCGACAATCGCTCCACGGCCGACGGTCTGTCGCGCCTGCCTGCCGACTATGCGGGGCTGCCGCGGCAAGCGCCGCCGCTTGGGCCGCCGCTCCCGGGGGATCTTGGCCGACCAATGCTGAATGCAGGCGTTCAGCCCGAGCCCCTCCCCGGCGCGCCGGCGCCAGCAGCGCCCGCGCCCGATCCTGAGGCGCAGCGATTGGCGCAGGAGCGCCAGCGGCTTGCTCAGGAACGCGAAGCCGCCCGCGCCAGTCGCCTGTTCGCCAGTGAGACGCAGACTTCCGCCGAGGGCGGCGGGGCCGCCGCCAGCGCGGCGTCGGGTTCGCCTGATAGCATCCTGCGTGGCGTTGCCGCCGCAGCGGGTGGCGGTCCCTCAGCGCCGGCGAGCGATGCAGAGCGGCGTCTGGCGTTCCTCAATGGGACCGCGGACCGCCGGACGGCGAGCGCCGAAGCGCTCCAGGCGCCGCTCAGTCCTTATACAGTTCAGGCGGGTGCGGTGATCGCCGCCGCCATGGTGACCGGGCTTCGCTCCGACCTTCCCGGGCAGATCACCGCCCAGGTGACCGAGAACGTCTACGACAGCCCGACCGGGCGCATTCTCCTCATCCCGCAGGGCGCGCGGCTCATCGGCCAGTACGACGCCGAGATCGCGTTCGGGCAATCGCGCGCCTTGCTGGTCTGGAACCGCCTAATCTTGCCCAACGGGCGCTCGGTCGTTCTGGAACGGCAACCGGGCGCCGACGCCTCCGGTTACGCCGGACTTGAGGACGAGGTCGATAATCACTGGGGCCAGCTCTTCCGCGGCGCCGTGCTGTCCACCTTGCTGAGCATCGGCGCCGAAGCCGGTACATCGTCGTCCGAGAGCGACCTCCTGCAGGCCATCCGCCGAGGCGCCTCGGACAGCATCAGCCAGACCGGCCGTCAGATTGTGGGCCGTTCGCTCAACATCCAGCCCACGATCATCATCCGGCCAGGAGTTCCGGTGCGGGTCATCGTCACCCGCGATCTCGTGCTCGAACCCTACGGAGGTTGACCATGGCGGCGCTGAAACTGGGCGCGATCACCGATGACCGTCCTGTCCGGCTGACCATCGAACTTCCCGCAGCCGTGCATCGCGACCTCACGGCCTATGCCGAGGTGCTGGCGCGGGAAACCGGGACGTCCACAGAACCGGCCAAGCTGGTCGCGCCGATGCTGGCGCGGTTCATGGCTTCCGACCGCGGCTTCGCCAAAGCGCGGCGATCAGTATCGCATGGCGCCACGACCCGAGCCGGGTCGACGTAGCCGCGTTTGAGAAACGACCAGAAGCGCCGCAGAGGCGGGTTGTCATTGCTAGGGTCGCGATAGGCGGTGAGCGGGACGAGCGCCTGGTCGCCGCCAGCCAAGGGAATCGCCACCACGCCCTGCGGCAGGCTCCCAAGGGCAGACTCGATCATCAGGGTGAGGCCGAGGCCCATCCCCACCATCGACAATACGGTTTCACGGCTGATCGAATGTGAGCGGGTCACCGGTCTGCGACCGTGCCTGCCCATCCTGCCGGCAAGCAACTTCACCGCCTCGGCGCCGACGCTTTGGGCGGCGACAAGAAGCGTCTCCTCCTCAAGGTCGGACCAGTGCACTTCAGAGCAGCCTGACACCGGATGACCCTGGGCTATGAGGACATGCAACCGCTCATGCCAAAGAAGCAGCGGCTCGCCCAGCTTGTCGTCGGGCCCGCCGTGAAGGACAGCAATGTCGATCGCACGCGAACTGATCCCCTCCACCATCCGAAATCTGTCCCCTTCGACGAGCTGGAGATCGACTTCTGGATGCTCCTCGGCATAGGCGCTCAGGGCGGTCCGCAAGCGGCCTGCCGATAAAGATGTGGTGAGGCCGAGCGTCAGCTTGCCAGCCGTGCCGCGGCTGGTCGCGGCGGCGTTGATGACCGCCAGATCGAGGACGCGCAGGGCCTCGCGAGCCTCTTCAAAGAAGGCGGCCCCGGCCTTGGTCGGCTCGACTCCACTTGAGGATCGGTGAAAGAGCGAGACGGTGAGCGCGTCTTCAAGCGCGCGGAGTCGGTGGCTCAAGGCCGCCTCGCTCATCCCGATCGCCGTAGCGGTACGGCGAAGGCTGCGATGCTCAGCGATTGCAAGCACCAGACGAACCGAAGCCAGATCCAGGCCAAGGCGACGGCTGGGTTTTACGCCAGCCCTCATGTCATAGAGTTCCGATCATCATGGCGTGTCCACGGCCGCTTTTTGCACGGCACGGTAGAGCCAGATGCTTACAGGTCCGTGACAGTCACCGAATATCTTTTTCGATGAACCCCAGAGTATTGGCGTTTTCAATCAAGGTTCGAACCTTGGCCTTATCGAGACCACTCGGCACTTCCGCATCGATCTCCAGCTTGAGCGACACCTCGCTGCCGGGAATAGTCGTCAGCTGTTCGACGATCGCCTCGACGATCTGGTGGATTTCCCGCGCAGGGCGCTCGGAAGAGATCATCACCGTTCCAAGAAAGCGGGTCGGCCTTCTCTCCACCGGCTGATCACCAGGAGCGCCGTCGGATGGCCCCGTGGTGGAGGGCTTTCCCCCCGGCTCCGAGGGGCCGCCATTGGGCGACGGAGGAGTGGGCTCCGCAGGAGCCGGCCGACGCGCCTCTGCGACCTCGGGCTTGATGATGACGCTGTCGCTATCGATCACCACGGCGGCGTTGACGGCGCGCTCGATTGCCAGACCAAGATAGGCGTCGGCCTTTTCGTCCCAGCGTTCGGCATATGCAAAGGGGCCGGGCAGCATACCGCCTACGGCGGCCTGCACCGTCTTCACCAGCACCGCCTGGTTCTTCAAGCGTGGCAGATAGGTGTACCGGTTGAGGTACTCCCATAGGTCTCTCAGCGAGAGATGCGGCTTGCCGTTCCAGATGTACTTCTGAAGATCGCGGTCGAGGCGCGTGGGCCCGAGTTCCGGCAGAAGGCCTTCCTCACCCACGAGCTTCTTGCTGGCGCGCGCCAGCAGTCTGAGGTGGCGCCGGTTCTCCGTACAGTTTGGCGGCTTGGCTAAGGTTGGTTCGGGTTCAGATTACGCCGCCAGTTTGTGCTCA
>NZ_JAUXSP010000008.1 GCF_030679875.1 Phenylobacterium sp.
ATCGCCAGAACACCGCCGCCTGCGTTTCTCTTTCCAATTCAACAATGTCAAAGACCAAAACCGGCTTCCGCCAGCCCCGCCAACCAATCCGTCGGCGGCGAGGAGCGGCGTATCTAGTCGCCACCCCGAAGTGTGTCAATCAGCCTTTTTCGACTTTTTGCGACAGCCGCCGAGCCTATCTGCCGGGGTGACGACGGGATCGCAGAGATTCCCCTGATCGTTCAGGGGAATTTGCTCAATATCCGGGCCGAAGTCGGACTCGGCCGCCTAAAACTATATCGCGGTTCTTTTCGACAGAGGCTTTCGCCACGCCGCGCCCATCGGGCGGGCGGGCGGGCCGCGGCCTGCCTTCCGCAAGGTCGCGCCTTCCGCCTGGTCACCGACCGGTGTTACTCCTGAGCCCAGTCCATAGTTCGGGGGAACGCTCATGGCGCAGGACGCCGCAGACGCTCAGCAGGCTGAGGGCGCCAAGGCGCCCTCCATGCGCACAGTGGTGGTGGCCTCCTCGGCCGGGACCGCCTTCGAGTGGTACGACTTCTTCATCTTCGGGACGCTGGCGACGGTCATCTCGCGGAACTTCTTCGCGGGCCTGAATGAGACCGCCGGACTGATTGCGGCCCTGGCCCTCTTCGGCGCCGGCTTCGCCTTCCGGCCCCTGGGCGCGCTGATCTTCGGCCGGATGGGCGACCGGGTCGGGCGCAAGGCGGCCTTTCTGATCACCGTCACCCTTATGGGGGGCGCCACGCTGGCCATCGGATTCCTGCCCACCTACGAGCAGGCGGGCCTGATCGGTCCGGCCTTGCTGATCGTGCTGCGCATCCTGCAGGGCCTCGCGCTGGGCGGCGAGTATGGCGGGGCGGCCATCTATGTGGCCGAGCACGCCCCGGACCATCGCCGCGGCGAGTATACGGGCTGGATCCAGACCTCAGCCGCCTTCGGCCTGATCGGCGCCCTGGTGGTCATCCTGGTGACCCGGCGCATCGTCGGCGAGGAAGCCTTCGCCGACTGGGGCTGGCGCCTGCCCTTCCTGTTGTCGGCGGGTCTGCTGGCCATCTCCATCTTCATGCGGCTGAAGCTCGCCGAAAGCCCGAGCTTTGAGCGGCTGAAGGCGGCTGGCCAGGAGGCCAAGGCCCCCTTTGCCGAGGCCTTTGGCCAATGGGGCAATCTGAAGCTGGTGCTGCTGGCCCTGTTCGCCTTCATGAGCGCCCAAGGCGCGGTCTGGTACACGGCGTTTTTCTACACCCAGATCTTTCTCGAGCGGTTCCTGAAGGTGGCGCCGGCCACGGTGAACACGCTGATGATCTGCGCCACCCTGGCCAGCGCGCCGCTCTATGTGATGTTCGCCTGGCTGTCGGATCGCGTGGGCCGGAAATGGGTGATGTGGTTTGGCATGACCCTGGCCCTGATCGCCTTCTTCCCGGGTTTCAAGGGACTGACCATGGCCGCCAACCCCGCCCTGGCCGAAGCCCAGGCGGCCACGCCGATCCTGGTCATCGCAGACCCCGCCGACTGCTCCCTGCAGTTCGATCCCGTGGGCCGGGCGCAGTTCGTCTCGGCCTGCGACATCGCCAAGACCTCCCTGGCCAATGCCGGGGTCTCCTACGACAATCTGGCCGCGCCGGCGGGCGCCCCGGCGCAGGTGATGGTGGGGGAGACCGTAGTGGCCTCCATCGACGGCGCACAGCTGGCCTCCGAAGACCTCAAGGCGGCCCGGGCCCAGGTGGACGGGGACATCCGCGCCGCCCTCCTCGCCGCCGGCTACCCTGCCGCAGCCGATCCGGCCAGGACCAACCTTGTGGCCGTGTTTGGCATCCTGATGATCTTCGTCGTGGCGGCCACGGCCCTCTATGGCCCCATGGCGGCGACCCTGGTGGAGCTTTTCCCGACAAGGGTGCGCTACACGGCCATGTCCCTGCCCTATCATATCGGCACGGGCTGGGTCGGGGGCTTCGTCCCGTTCAGCGCCTTCGCCATCGTGACGGCGACGGGCAATATCTATTCCGGCCTCTGGTACCCGGTGATCTTCACCGCCATCAGCGTGGTGGTCTGCCTGTTCCTGCCGGAAACCAAGGGCAAGCCCCTGGACTAGACCTCCGGCGCGGCCAGCATCACCTCGACGGCAACGCCGGATTCGGCATAGGCGCGCAGATCGCTGGCGTCAGGCAGGGCGGTGATCAGACTGACCACCTTCAGCCCCTGGCGCGCCAGGTCGATCAGGTGATCGGAGGTCGCGGCCTCGACGGTCACCCGCTCGGCGTCACGGCGGGCCATCCCAACGATCTCGGGGTCGGCGTCGTTGGGGATCACCAGCACATCGGCGCTCGCCAGGGCGCGGCTGGCCCGCAGGGTGATCAGGTCCGCCGGTCCCCGCCCGGCGACGAACTGCAGCCGCCCCGGCTGGGGGGCGTCTTCTGAGAGCGCCTTGCGCAGCAGGGCCTCGGCGGCCTCCATATTGCCGGCCATGGCGGCGTCGGCCGCCGGCCCCTCCAGGGCCTGGCGCAGAAAGGCGCGGCGGCGCGGCAATTCCGGCAGGGCCTCGCGCACCTCATCCTGCATCGTTCGGAACAGGGCGGCGATCCGTCCTGTCCCCTCGGGAATCCGCGTCTCGATTGTGTTGCGCAGCAGGGTCGCCAGCATCGGCGAGGCGCCGCCAGTGCCCACCGCGGCGACCACCTCGCCCCGATCGATCACGGCAGGCGTGGTGAAGTCGCACATGGGGGGGCGGTCGACCACATTGACCGGAACCCGGGCCGCCCGGGCCGCCGTCGCCGCCGCCTGGACGAACAGGTCGTCCGAACTGGCGATGAAGACCAGGCTGGCGCCTGCATAGGTGGCCGGCAGATAGGCCTGGGCGTCAGCGACCCGCACGAGGCGGGCCGGCGAGCCGCTGAACAGCCGGGCCTTGGCCTCGGCGCCCTCGCCGGACCCGGCGATGACGATCTTGGCGCCGGCCAGGGGGAAAAAGGCGGGAAAGGCGTCCAAGGTCCTGCTCCTTCAGCCGGTGACGCAGCCGCGATAGGGCGCCCCGACCGCGCCGTCCAGGCTGGCCTCGACGCCCTTGGTCGTCAGTTCGACCCCGCCGGCAGAAAAGCGCGCGCCGGACCCAGAGGGGGCGTGCGGCAGACGGTAGGACCTGCCGCCGGCCTGGACCACCGCATGCTCGCCCGACAGGGCGTAGGCGGCGACGAACCGCTTCCCCTCGCGACAGGCATAGGTCATCGGCGCGTCCGTGGCGTCCTCCGGCGCGGGACCGGCACGCATCGGCGTCGAGAAGGCGGCGGGCGCGCTCGGCCCCACCGTCGTGCAGCCGGCCAGGGCCGCGGCGGCGAGGACGAGTCCCAGGCCAGCCCGGAGGTTCCAGGTCATTTGAGCGTCTTCATATAGGCCACGATGGCGGCGCGATTATTGGCGTCAGGCACGGCGACCATCATGCGCGTGCCAGGCGCGAAGGCCATCGGCTTCGCCAGATAGGCGTCCAGGGCGGCGTCGGTCCAGGTCCCGCCCTTGGCCTTCAGGCCTGTGGAATAGGCGTAGTCGCTGCGGCCAGCGATGGGCGCGCCCGCCACGCCCGTCAGGGTGGGGCCAGCCGGCGTGCTCTTTTCGCCATGGCAGGTCTTACACTGCATATTGAACAGTCTGACGCCGAGGGACGACGCCGGGGCCTGGGCGAGGGCGAACCCTGGCGCCGCCGCCAGGACGAGGCCGGCCAGCAGCGCCGGCAGGCGGAGAGAAGGGGCGCGGACCGATGGGGTCATGAGGGTCTCCAGAAACGGGGCCGATCACGGCGTCGAATTTTCAGGTAGCGCAGTTAGGTCACAGGCGCACCATGCTGGCGCCGCCCGGCCTGGTCAGGGCTTACCCTGCCCGCTAAGCGGCGTTAAGATCATGCTCAAGCTCCGCAACGCTGAGGATCGTCATGGCCATCACCCTCGATGTGAATGGGAAACAGCTTACGGTGGAGGCGACCGACGACACGCCGCTATTGTGGGTCCTGCGCGATGAACTGGGCCTGACTGGCACAAAATATGGCTGCGGAGTCGCTCAGTGCGGCGCCTGCACCGTCCTGGCCGACGGCGCGCCTATCCGGTCCTGCCTGACGCCGGTGTCCGCGCTCGGCGCCGCGAAGATCACCACCATCGAGGGGCTGGGGGGCGAGCACCCCCTGCAGGAGGCCTGGGTCGCGCTGGACGTGCCACAGTGCGGCTACTGCCAGTCGGGCCAAATCATGTCGGCCGCCGCCCTGCTGGCCCAGTCGCCAAAACCGACCGATGCGGAGATCGACGGGGCGATGGCCGGCAATATCTGTCGCTGCGGCGCCTATCAGCGCATCCACGCGGCGATCAAGGCGGCGTCCGGCCAGACGCCCGCCGCCGCGCCCCAGACTGACGCCTGACCGGACGGGATGAGAGCCATGAACGCACTATTTCCCCGCCGCGCCGCCAATACCGGTGAGGGCCTTTCGCGGCGCCAGCTGATCATCACCGCCACCGCCGTCGGCGGCGCGCTCATGGTCGGCTGTTCGCCCACCGATCTCCTGGCGGCCGGGGCCGAGAGCGAGACCGGCCCGTTCGGCGCCTTCGTCAAGATCGCCCCGGACGGCGCAGTCACCCTGGTCTGCAAGCACATCGAATTTGGCCAGGGGAGTCATGCGGGCCTGGCGGCCATCGTCGCCGAGGAGCTGGACGCCGACTGGAGCAAGGTCGGATGGGAGCATGCCCCGGCCAACGCCAAGCTCTACGCCAATGGCGCCCTGGGCGCGCAGCTCACCGGCGGATCGACGGCGATCAACAATTCCTGGGAGCAGTTGCGAAAGGCCGGGGCCGCGGCCAGGGCCATGCTCGTCCAGGCCGCGGCGAACCGCTGGGGCGTGGCCGCGGCTGAAATCAGCGTCAAGGACAGTGTGGTCAGCCACGCCGCCTCGGGCCAGTCCGCCGACTTCGCCGCCCTGCTGGCCGATGCGGCCAAGGTCACCCCGCCCGCCGAACCGGTCCTGAAGGACCCGGCCCTGTTCACCCTGATCGGCACGGACCGGGTGCGGCGCAAGGACAGCCTGGCCAAGAGCACCGGCCAGACCCGCTTCACCATGGATGTGCAGGCCGACAACCTGCTGGTGGCCATGGTCGCCCATCCGCCCCGCTTCGGCGCCAAGGTGGCGAGCTTTGACGCCGCTGCGGCCAGGGCCGTGGCTGGCGTGGTCGAGGTCTATGAAATCCCCACCGGCGTCGCCGTGGTGGCCGACAATACCTGGGCGGCCAAGCAGGGCCGCGACGCGCTCAGCGTCACCTGGGATGAGTCCAAGGCCGAGACGCGCAGCTCCGCCGACATCGCCGCCCGCTTCCGCGACCTGGCCGACGGTTCGGCGGCCCTGGAAAAGGGTGAGGAATGGCAGGGCTTCGAGACCAAGGGGGATGTGTCGGGCCAGCCGGGCGGCCAGGCCCTGGAAGTCGCCTATGACTTCCCCTACCTGGCCCACGCCGCCATGGAGCCGATGAACTGTGTGGCCCAGGTAGAGGGCAACAAGGCCAGGCTTACCTTCGCTTCTCAGGCCCCGACCCTGGACCAGCTCAACGTGGCCAAGATCCTCGCCAACCTGCCCGGCGCCATCGAGATCGAGACCCTGCCGGCCGGCGGCTCATTCGGCCGTCGGGCCAACTTCCAGTCCGACTTCGTGGTGGAATGCGTCCAGATCGCCCGCAAGGTGGGCGGAAACCGGCCCGTGAAGCTGATCTGGACCCGTGAGGACGACATGGCGGCGGGCTATTACCGCCCCCTGGTCCACCACCGGGTGCGAGTGACCACCGACGCCGACGGCTATCCCAGCGCCTGGACCCACCGCATTGTCACCCAGTCCATCATGAAGGGCGCGCCCTTCGGCGGCGGCGGCGTCGACGAGACCGCGGTCGAAGGGGCCAAGGGCTCTCCCTATCTGGCGGCCACACCCCATGTGGACGCCCAACTTCTGACCCCTGATATCGGCGTGCCGGTGCTGTGGTGGCGCTCGGTGGGGGCGACCCACACCGCCTATGTGATGGAGCACACTATCGACCAGTTGGCCCGCCGGGCCGGCCAGGACCCGGTGGCCTATCGTCGGGCTCTCTATGAAAAGGCCGGCGCCAAGCGGCATCTGGCGGTCCTCGACCTGGCGGTGAAAAAGTCCGGCTGGGGCACGCCGGCGCCCGAGGGCTGGACCCGCGGCGTGGCCGTGCATGAGAGCTTCGGCTCCGTGGTCGCCCAGGTGGCCGAGGTGAAGATGGAGAATGGGGAGCCCAAGGTCGGCCGGGTGGTCACCGCCATCGACTGCGGCACGGCCATCTCGCCCGACCAGATCGCCGCCCAGATGGAAGGCGGGACCTGCTACGGCCTCTCAGCCACCCTCTATGGCCAGGTGACGCTGACCGAAGGCCGCGTGGACCAGACCAATTTCGACACCTACCGCGTGCTGCGCCATGGCGAAGCCCCGCAGGTCGAAACCCACATCGTCCCCCAACCGGCCGGAACCCACCCCACCGGCGTCGGCGAACCCGGCACCCCGGTGATCGGCCCGGCCGTGGCCAATGCGCTGCTGGCGCTGACCGGCGAGGCGATTACGGCTCAGCCGTTTGTGAGGGTTTAGGTCGCGCCCCCAAGTCCTCGGGCCGGTCGATGTCGAACAGGACGCCCACGTCGTCGGTCTCTATGAGAGCCAGGCGTGAGCCGAGGCCCGCCAGCGCCGCCCGGGCGCCTTCGTCACCGGCGGCCTGACGCAGGTAATCGAAGAGCTCGGTCCCGAACAGCACCGGGTGGCCTCGGCGGCCGCCGCAGACAGGGGCCGCCGCCGCCGCGCCGTCTTCCACGGCCTCGATCAGGCGCGGGAGGATCGCGGGCGGAATCCTTGGCATGTCACCCAGAAAAACGAAGGCGCCGGCCGCGTCCGCCGGCAGCGCCGCAGCCCCGGCCCGCAGGGAGGCGCCCATGCCCTCGGCGTGGTCGGCGGCGTGGATGGTCTGCAGGCGATCACGCTGACCTTGGCGTTCGGCGAAGGCGCTTGCGACCGCCGCCACCTCGTCGGCCTCTGAGCCCGTCACCAGGATGATGGTCGAAGCCGGGCTGGCGAAGGCTGTGGCCAGCGCGGCCTCGACCAGCACCCCGCCCTCGAAAGCCGCCAGCAGCTTGCGACCCCCGAACCGGCGGCCGGCGCCTGCGGCCAGGACAATGGCGCTCCAGGTCGCCTGATTGTTCTCCGCCCCTGTCGTCACGCGCCCGCCTCGCCTATGTTGGTCGGACGCCATGACGCCTTACGACGCCCCCCTTGCGCAAGCTCCGGCCACCAGCGCCCCGCCGCTGATCGACGGCTTTGGCCGGACCGTGACCTATCTGCGGGTCTCGGTCACCGATCGCTGCGACCTGCGCTGCGTCTATTGCATGGCCGAGCACATGGTCTTCCTGCCCAAGAAGGACCTGCTGACGCTCGAGGAACTCGACCGGGTCAGTTCGGCCTTCATCGCGCTCGGGGTGCGCAAGCTGCGGATCACCGGCGGCGAGCCCCTGGTCCGTAAAGGGGTGATGAGCCTGATCGAGGGCCTGTCACGCCATCTGAAGTCCGGGGCGCTGGATGAGCTGACCCTGACCACAAATGGCACCCGTCTGGCCGAGTTCGCCGAACCCCTGGCCGCGGCGGGCGTGCGGCGGATCAACGTCTCCATCGACACCCGCAAGCCCGACCTGTTCCGCCGCCTGACCCGGGGCGGGGACGTGGCCAAGGTGCTGGCCGGGATCAAGGCCGCGCAGGCCGCCGGCATCGCCGTCAAGATCAACGCCGTAGCCCTGGCCAAGGATAACGCCGATGAGCTGCCCGACCTGATCGCCTGGGCGCACGGCGAGGGCATGGACGCCACCCTGATCGAGACCATGCCGCTGGGCGAAATCGAGGAAGATCGCACCGACCAGTTCCTGTCCCTGGCCAAGGTCCGCCAGGAGCTGGAGAGCTTCTGGACCCTGGAGGACATCCCACTGTCCACCGGCGGGCCGGCCCGCTACGTCCGGGTGGCCGAGACCGGCGGACGGCTGGGCTTCATCACCCCGATGACCCACAATTTCTGCGAGGGCTGCAATCGGGTGCGCCTGACCTGCACCGGCACCCTGCACACCTGTTTGGGCCAGGAAGACGCCAGCGACCTGCGGGCCGTCATGCGGGCCGGCGCCGATGACGCCCGCCTGATCGAGACCATTCGATTGGCGGTGGACGGCAAGCCCAAGGGCCACGACTTCAAGATCGAGCGGTCCGCCGCCCCGGCGCTGGCCCGTCACATGTCGACCACCGGAGGCTGAGCCCATGGCCCGGGTCCTGCTATTTGGTCGTCTGAGCGACATCGCGGGCTGGCGGGAGAAGACCCTGGACCCGTCGCCGACGCGCCTTTCGGATTTGCGCGCCCAGCTGGCGGCCGAGGACGCCGCCCTGGGCGAGGCCTTGGCCGCGCCAGGCGTCCAGGTCGCGCTCGACCAGGTGCTGGTTCGCGGCGATGCGACGCTTTCCACGCGCTCAGAGGTCGCCTTCCTGCCGCCGATGAGCGGGGGCTAGGGTATGATGATCAGCCTCACCGAACAGGGCTTCGACCCCGGGCCTTTGCTTTCCGGCTTCTGCTGCGGGCGGGCCGAGACCGGCGCGGTGGCCAGCTTCACGGGCCTGGCCCGGGGCGAGGGCGGCGCGACGAAGGTCCTGGAACTGGAGGCCTATCCCGGCTTCACCGAGGCTCAGATCGGCGCCATCGCCGAGGCGGCCAAGGCCCGGTTTGAGCTGCACGACCTGATGATCGTCCATCGCATCGGGAAGATCGCGCCGGGCGAACCCATCGTCTTCGTCGCCACCGCCGCAGCCCACCGCCGCGCGGCTTTCGAGGCCTGCGACTACCTGATGGACTATCTGAAGAGCCGCGCCCCCTTCTGGAAGAAGGAACATGGCCCGGACGGCGCCCGCTGGATCGAGCCCCGGGACGAGGACCACGCGGACATAGCCCGCTGGGCCTGAGCTCGGCGCGCGCCATCCCTTCCAAGCACAAAGGAGCTCGATCATGAACGCGCCCGCCATCGCCCCCGGGGGCAAGACCGATGAGGCCAAGACCCTGGTTCCGGTCCGCATCGCGGTGTTGAGCGTCTCCGACACCCGTGATGAGACCACCGACACCTCGGGCCAGGTGCTCGCTGACCGGATCACCGGGGCGGGCCACGTCCTGGCCGGGCGCGCCATCGTCCGGGACGAGGTGGAGACCATCCGCACCCAGGTGAAGACCTGGATCGCATCGGGCGAGGTCGACGCGGTGATCACCACCGGGGGCACCGGCATCACCGGCCGCGACGTGACGCCCGAGGCCCTGCAGCCCCTGTTCCACAAGACCCTCGACGGCTTTTCCGTGGTCTTCCACATGGTCAGCTACCAGACCGTGGGCCTGTCCACCCTGCAGAGCCGGGCCACAGCCGGGATCATCGATGGAGTCTTCGTCTTCTGTCTGCCCGGCTCCAACGGGGCGGTGAAGGACGGCTGGGACAAGGTGATCGCCGCCCAGCTCGACAGTCGTCACGGCCCCTGCAACATGGTCGACCTCATGCCCCGGCTGCTCGAACGATGAGCGGCCTGACCCACATCGATGAGACCGGCCGCGCCCACATGGTCGATGTCTCCGACAAGGCGGTCACCACCCGGGAGGCTCGCGCCGAGGGCTTTGTTCGCATGACGCCTGCGACCCTGGCGCTGGCCCTGTCTGGCGACGCCAAGAAGGGTGATGTGCGCGCCACCGCCGAGATCGCCGGGATCATGGCCGCCAAACGCACCAGTGAGCTGATCCCGCTTTGCCATCCGCTGACGCTGTCCAAGGTCGAGGTCCGGGTGACGCCCGGCGAAGGCGGCCTTTCGGTCACCGCCCGCGTCCGCACCACCGGCCAGACCGGGGTCGAGATGGAGGCCCTGACAGCCGTCTCGGTCGCCTGCCTGACGGTCTATGACATGTTGAAGGCCGCCGAGAAGGGCATGGTCATCGAGGCCGTGCGCCTGACCGCCAAGTCCGGCGGGGCGTCCGGCGACTGGTCCGCCCCATGAAGCTGCTGGCCGTTGAGGACGCCCAGGCCCGCATGCTGGCCGAGATCGCCCCACTCACGGCCGAGACCATCCCCTTGCGCGCGGCCATCGGCCGGGTCCTGGCCGAGGACGTCACCGCCGTCCGCGACCAGCCGCCCTTCGACGCCTCGGCCATGGATGGCTGGGCGGTGCGCAGCGGCGACACGCCGGGCCCCCTGCGCATCATCGGTGAGAGCGCCGCGGGCCACGGCTTCGAAGGCGTCCTGGGCGCCGGCGAGGCGGTGCGCATCTTCACCGGCGCGGCGGTTCCCGTCGGCGCCGACGCCATCGTCATCCAGGAAGACGCCGAGCGAGACGGCGAGACCGTGACGACGCCCGAGGCCCGGGCGGGCCAGCATCAACGGCGCCGGGGCGGCGATTTCACAGCAGGCCAGGTCCTGCTCAGCGCCGGCCAGCGCATTGATCCCTGGCGCCTCTCCCTGGCCGCCTCAGCCGGGCGCGCGGAGGTTTCGGTCCGCAGGGCGCCCAAGGTGGCGATCATCTCCACCGGCGAGGAGATCGTCGAAGCGCCGGGCCATCCGGGGCCGTTCCAAATCTATGACTCCGGGGCGCCAGCCCTGTTGGCCATGGTCCAGGCCTGGGGCGCGGAGGCTGAAAAGCTAAAGCCCGTCCGCGACGAACTCGACGCCGTCATCGCCGCCTTGGCGGAGGCGCAAGCCGACCTGATCGTCACCGTGGGCGGGGCGTCTGTGGGCGACCATGACCTCGTGCGGGCCGCCGGCGAGGCGCTGGGCCTTAAGATGAAGGTGGCCAGCGTGGCGGTGCGGCCGGGCAAGCCGACCTTCTTTGGGGTTCTGGCTGACGGCCGCCGGATGCTGGGCCTGCCCGGCAACCCGGCCTCAGCCTTCGTCTGCGCCGAGCTCTTCCTGCGGCCCATTTTGCGGGCCTATCAGGGCGATCCCACGCCGTTCACAACGATGTCCGCCCGGGCCGCCGAGTCTCTCAGCGCCAATGGTCCGCGGGAACACTGGATGCGGGCGCGGCTGGTCTATGAGGAAGGCATGGTCCTGGTTCATCCCTACCGAGATCAGGATTCCTCGCTGGTGAGCGTCTTCGCCGGCGCCGACGCCCTGCTCCGCCGGCCGCCCGGCGCGCCCGCCGTCGAGGCCGGCGGGCTGGTCGAGGTGCTGCCGCTGGCCCGGGCATAGCGCAGGGCGACGATCTCGCCGATCACTGAAAGCGCCACCTCCCAGGGCGCCTTGCCACCGATGTCGAGGCCGATAGGCGCGTGCAGTCGCGACAGGGCCGCCTCGCTGACGCCCGCTTCCCGCAATCGGGCCAGTCTCTCCCCCAGCCGCGCCCGGGCGCCCAGCAGGCCGACATAGGCCGCGCTGGACGGCAGGGCGGCGCGCAGGGCGGCCTGATCGGTAGCCAGGTCGTGGGTGGCGATGGCCACGGCGGTCCAGGGATCAAGGCCAATGGCGGCCAGCGCCGCCTCAGGCTCATCCCGGCGATAGGCGACCTTCAAAAGCGGCGGCGGCTCGGTCGGCCCCTTCGGCCGCACCAGGGTGGTCTCGAACCCCGACTGCCCGCCCAGGGCGGCGATGGCCAGGGCCGTGGGATCGGAACCCACCACCACCAGCCGCGGGACAGGGGCGTAATCCCGACGGATGGCGCCGGCCCAGGGTTTGGCGTCCTCGGGTGACACGCAGAGCCTGCGCTGACCATCGCTCAGCCAGACGCAGGGTTTGCGCTCATTCTGGGCGGTAAAAAGTTTGGCCAGGGCGGGGTCGTCGCTCGCCACCTTCTCCAGGAAGATCTCGATCCGCGCGCCGCACAGCAGTTGGATGTCAGGCCACGGGCTGCCCTCGCCATAGACCAGCGTGCGGGACGCGCCGTCCTCCAGGCAGGCCTGGGCGTGGGCGGCCACGTCAGATTCGACGCAGCCTCCTGAAAAATAACCGGAAACCACGCCCTGGCCGAACACCATCTGCGTCCCCACCGGGCGGGGACCGCCGCCGCCGAGCGCCGTCAGCGTGGCCATTACAAGGGGCGCGCCGGTGGCTGCGGCCAGGCGAAGGGCCGGGCGGACGTCCTCGTCGAGGCCGAAGATCGGCCATTGGGGCAGCGGTTCGGTCATAGGCCAGATTAACCCCCGTGAAAGGTTCCAGATACGGGTTCTTTAGGCCTCACAGATAAGCATGGCCCTCGACAAGTGCAGTTCTTAGAGCGTCCGCCCGCCCATGACCTCTCCACTCGCCAAGCTCGGCCTCGGTTCTGGCCAGTTCGTCCTGGATCAGGCGTCCGTTCGCGGGCGTCCCGCCCAGGCCGAAGTCCAGGACATTCTCTCGGTGGCCCATCGGGCCGGCCTGTCGCTGTTCGACGTGGCCGGGCGCTCGGTCCAGGGCGAGACTCTGATCGGCGAAGCCCTGCCCAAGCCCATTCCCTTCCGCGTCTCGGTGACCACGATCCGCGCTGACCGTGGGCCCGACATGGTCGAGGCCGAGGTGCGCGCCTCCATGCGTCGTTTGGGCGTCGCCCAGGCCGATTGCGTGCTGGTGCCGTCGGCCTCGGAGCTGTTTGGTCCTCACGGCATGGCGCTGTGGACGCGGCTGCAGCAGCTGCGCGACGCTGGTGTCTGCCGCCGGATCGGCGTGGCGGTCTTCGCCTCAGATGATCCCGTGGGTCTGGCGCGCCGCTTCCGTCCCGACGTCATCCAGGCGCCGGCCAGCCTGCTCGACCAGCGACTGCTGATCGACGGCACCCTGGCCACCCTGGCCGGCATGGGCATCGAGGTGCAGCTGCGCTCGATCTTCCTCAATGGCCTGATCTTCCTGCCGCCCGATCGGGCGCCCCATCACCTGAAGGCCGCCGCCAGCCGCATCTCCCGGGCGCGTCGCCTGATCGCCGAGGGCCGCAGCGATCCACTGCAGGCGTCCCTGGGCTTCGCCCTGTCGCGGCCCGAGGCGACCACCGTCCTGGTGGGTGTCACCTCTGCTGCGGAGTTGTCGGCTGTGATCGCCGCCGCCTCCAGCCCACCGCCAGACCTGGACTGGGATGACATGGCCCTAGATGATCCGGTCGCTCTGGACCCCAGCCAGTGGGCTGCAGCCTAGCGGGACCAGACGCCATAGGGATCGACCGAGGTCCGGCCAAGCGCCTGCGCCACCGCCGGGTGAGTCAGCTCACCCCTCAGCACGTTCAGGCCTCGCGCCAGATGCGGATCGTCCCCCAGGGCCTCAAGCCCCCGGTCCGCCAGGGCCAGGCCGAAGGGCAGCGTGGCGTGCACCAGGGCTTCTGAGGATGTCCGCGGCGCCGCGCCGGGCATATTGGCCACGCAGTAGTGCACGACGCCATCGACCACATAGGTCGGGTCAGCATGGGTGGTCGGCCGCGAGGTTTCAAAACAGCCGCCCTGGTCGATAGAGACGTCCACCAGCACCGAGCCGGGCTTCATCCGCGACAGGTGCTCGCGTCGGACCAGCTTGGGCGCCGCGGCCCCGGCGGTCAGCACCGCGCCGATCACCACATCGGCCCGCAGCACCTCTTCTTCCACCGCGTCCAGGGTCGAGTAGCGGGTCAGCACCCGGCCCAGGAACATGTCGTCCAGCTCCCGCATCCGAGGAATGGAGCGCTCCAGCACCACCACCTCGGCGCCCAGGCCAGCGGCCATGCGCGCGGCGTTCATGCCGACCACCCCGCCACCCAGGACGCAGATCCGCGCCGGTCGCACGCCGGGCACCCCCGACAGCAGAAGCCCCATGCCGCCATTGTGCTTGAGCAGAGTCTCGCCGGCGGAGAAAACCGCGATCCGGCCGGCCACCTCGGACATGGGCGCCAGCAGGGGCAGGCCCCCGGCCCGGTCGGTCACGGTCTCATAGGCGATGGCCGCGCATCCCGAGGCCAGCAGGCCTTCGGTCTGAGCCGGATCCGGCGCCAGGTGCAGGTAGGTGAAGAGGATGTGCTCAGGCGTCAGCCGCGCCCATTCGGCCGCCTGGGGCTCCTTGACCTTCACGATCAGCTGGGCGTCAGAGAAGACTGCGGCCGCTTCGGCGACCACCTGCGCGCCAGCCCGTTCGTAGTCCTGGTCTGCATAGCCGGCGCCGTCGCCCGCCCCGGACTCCACGACCACCTCATGGCCGTGGGCCAGATATTCGCGGACTGCGGTGGGGGGCAGCCCAACCCGATGCTCGTTCGGCTTGATCTCGCGGGGCACGCCAACGCGCATGGAAGCCTCCTGAAGGGCAGATTATTTTACTGATCCGCAGGTTGAGGGGCGCAACCGTGTTTCGTCAACCCAGGACGCAGGCGTCCAGATTGTCTCGTCGGATAGTGCCCGCCGCCGCCTGGATGCGTCCTGTGCGCCGACGCACATAGGGGCCCGGCGTATCGGCCTTGTAGCGCAGGGGGCTGGGCAGGACGGCGGCCAGCCGGGCGGCCTGGGTCGGGCTGAGATCCTCGGCGTCGACCCCGAAATTCCGTCGCGCCGCGGCCTGGGCGCCATAGACGCCGGGCCCGAATTCGATGGAGTTCAGATAGACCTCCATGATCCGCGGCTTGCCCCACATCACCTCGATCAGGACGGTGAAATAGGCCTCCAGACCTTTGCGGACATAGGAGCGATCGGGCCAGAGGAAGACGTTCTTGGCCGTCTGCTGGCTGATGGTGGAGCCGCCCCGCACCCGCTCCGAGGACTCGTTGTGCGCCAGGGCCTTGCGGATGGCCTCGAGGTCAAAACCCCGGTGGCTGCAGAAGTTGGCGTCCTCGGCGGCGATCACCGACCGGACCAGATGCGGCGAGAGGTCGTCGAGGTTCCGCCAGCTGCGGCTAAAGCCCTGGCCCTCGAACAGGCGCTGAACCATCAGAATGGTGATCGGCGGCGGCAGGAAGCGATAGGCCGCAACAGTCAGGATCGGGCCGACAAAGCCAATCATCAGGACCAGAACCAGAAGCCCCCGCACGATCCGGCCCAGCCGGCCACGCCGCGGCGGCCCCTGATCCTCGGCCACAGAGATTGCGGGCTCGTCCTCAGCGCCGTCGGGCGCGTTTTCGGGGGCGGTGGTGTCGGTGTCGCTCAAGCTCGGCCATCCTTGCCTTGACCCTAGGCGGGGCTGCTAGCGATGGGAAGATCGCGCGGCAAGCGCGCCATGCCCAAGGAGACCGGTCCATGAATGTCAGCCAGGCCGTAGCCGCGCGGATTTCAGTCCGCGCCTTCCGCCCTGATGCCGTGTCTGGCGCGATTGTGCGGGAGATTCTCGAGGCCGCCAGCCGCGCCCCTTCCGGCGGCAACCTCCAACCGTGGCGGGTGCACGCCCTTGCGGGCGCGCCCCTGGAAGCGCTGAAGGCTCGCGTGCGTGAGGCCCCATTTGGAGAGACCCCGGAATACGACGTCTATCCCGCCAATCTATGGGAGCCCCTGCGCACCCGGCGCTACCAGTGCGGCGAGGACCTCTACGCCACCATCGGCATCCCCCGGGAGGACAAGGCTGCGCGCCTGACCCAGCTGGCCAAGAATGGCGAGCTGTTTGGCGCGCCCGTGGGTCTGTTCTTCAGCCTCGACCGCAAGGTCGGACCGCCGCAGTGGTCGGATGTGGGCATGCTGATGCAGACGGTCATGCTGCTGGCCGTTGAGCGCGGCCTGGCCACCTGCGCCCAGGAGTATTGGGCCCGCTATCCCCAGACCCTGGCCGACGTCCTGGATTTGCCGGAGGATCACATGATCTTTTCCGGCATGGCGCTCGGCTATGCCGACGAGACCGCCCCCATCAACACCTTGCGCACCCGCCGTGACCCCTTCGAAGTCTGGGGCCAGATGCTGGGGTTCGACGACGCCTGAGGTCCTATGGCGCTTCGGCGATACCGGCCGCGCCGTCCTCGTCGCCCCAGGCCACCCGCTTGCCGTCGGCGGAGATGGCCAGGGCGGTGATGGCTGCGCCCTTTTCAGCCTTGAGCATTTCGATCTTCTGGCCCTCCAGGTCGCAGACCCAGACCCGGCCGTCCTCCAGGCCCGCGGCGACCCGGCGGCCGGCCGGCGTTCCGGCGACCTGCACCACGAGGGTGGAGGCGTCATAGCCGACTTCGGCCGCCTCCTTGCCCATGGGGCCGGCCGATCCGCCAAAGGGCCAGATCACCACCCCTTGCGCCCCGGACGTTGCGAGGAACTGGCCCTTGGACATGAAGACCAGGCTCTTCACCTTGGCCGGATAGCCGCCCATGCGCATGTTCTTCTCATCGGCCACCCGCCAGCCATGCAGCTGGTTTTCCTGCATGGAGGACATCAGGAACTTGCTGTCTGGGCTCCAGGCGAGCGCGATATGGCTGCCAGCCCAGGTCAGCACTGTCGGCTTCTGCTCGGCGATGCGAGCGAACCAGAGCCGCGCCCCGCCATAGGCCGCCACCGCCAGGCGCCGCCCCTTGGGATCAAAGGCGAGCCCCAGCGCCGAGGTCTCATGCTCGAAGGCGCGGGCGAAGTCCGGATTGGCGGCGTCCCGGACATGGACGGTCTTTCCCGCCGCGAAGGCGATCAGGCCCGAGTCGGAGCTGGCGCTCACCGCGTCGATCCAGCGCCCCTTGATCTCGGCGATCTCCACAGGGCCGGTGGCCCGCGACCAGACCACCCGGCCATCATCGCCGCCGGTGAGGACGCCCTCGCCCGAGGGATGCAGACAGGCGCAGAGGATTGCGCCGTCATGAGCCTCGACCACCTCGCCGGCGTCGAATCGAACGGTTCCATCCCCGAGGGCGAAGATCGCCTGGCCGGACTTGGAAAACAGGGCTGCGGTGACATAGGCGTCGAAAGCGTAGGGCATGGGGATGCCATAGACGCCGAACGCGGGTCTTGCCCAGGGGGCTGCTGCAAGGAATCCAGGCGTCAGACGACGCCACTTGCGGCGCCGCATCGGGTCATACCAACGAAACCCTCTGACTCCTGGCGCCTTGAGACTTTACAATCGCGTTTCGACAGGCGAATGGTCGAGGCGAAACGGACGGTCGCGGGCTACGCGACCCTATGGGAAGGAATTGCATATGGCGGCGAAGCTGAGTGGCGGGGGCGGCTCCAAGTTCGACCTCGGCCAGAACAGCGACATCAACGTTACGCCCTTCGTGGACGTGATGCTGGTGCTCCTCATCATCTTCATGGTGGCGATTCCCGCCGCGACGGTGTCGATCAAGCTCGACCTGCCGCCCGCGATCCCGCCCCCGCCCGGGACCGTGATTGAAGAGCCGACCCTGATCAACGTGCAGGCCGGCGGCGCCATCTTCATCGGCGAGCGCCCGACCACCCTTGGCGCCCTGGCCGGCGATCTGGCCGCCGAACTGGCCGTGCCCGTGCCCACCGAGGAACGCGTCTACATCCGCGCCGACCGCAATGTCCGCTACGGCGAGTTCATGTCGGTGATGAACCAGTTGCAGACTGACGGCTACTTCCTGGTCGCCCTGATCAACGAAGAGCTCTCCTGATCCAAAGGGGCGCGACCTGGTCGCGCCCTTGACAGGCTGAACACGTTGACCCCCGCCGGTTCTCCGGCGGGGGTTTTCATTTGGCCGTCGTTCTCATTTGTCCGCCTGATGCGACAGCCTCAGGCTGCGCAGGCCTCGAAGCCCGCCTTGAGCTTGGCTTCATCCAGATTTCGGCCGATGAAGACCATCTTGCTGCTCCGGGCCTCCCCTTCGCGCCAGTCCCGCTGGAAATCACCCTCCAGGATCATGTGAACCGCCTGGAAGACCAGCCGGCGGTTCTCACCGGCGACATCCAGAATACCCTTGGCCCGCAGGATGTCAGGGCCCTGCTCCTGCAGGAGAGCGTTCAGCCAGTTGGTGACCCTTGTCCCGTTCAGCGGCTGGTCGAAGGTCAGCGACACCCCGCGAATGCCGGCCTCGGCCACATGGTCGTGTCCGTGATCGTGATGATGGTCGTGCCCGTGATCATGGTGATGGTCGTCGTCGCAGGACTCATCATGCACATGTCCTGGCTCCCCATGGGCGGGGTTGAGGAACTCCGGATCCAGGCCCGTGATGCGCTCCAGATCGAAGCCGCCTCGGCCCAGCACGGCCTCCAGCGGCACATTGGACCTCTGGGCCCGATGAATCGGGGCCAGCGGATTGATCCGCCGGATCTGCGCCTCAACCGCCGCCAGCTCGGCCGGCGTGACGAGGTCGGTCTTATTCAGGATGATCTGGTCGGCGAAGGCGATCTGCTCGACGGCCTCATGACTGTCCGCCAGGCGCAGGGGCAGATGCTTGGCGTCCACCACCGTGGTCACCGAATCCAGTTGCGCCTTGGCGCGCACGTCATCATCGACAAAGAAGGTCTGGGCGACGGGGCCGGGATCAGCCAGACCCGTCGTCTCGACGATGATGGCGTCGAACTTGCCCTTGCGCTTCATCAGGCCAGAGAGGACGCGGATCAGGTCACCGCGCACCGTGCAGCAGACGCAGCCATTGTTCATCTCGAACACTTCTTCGTCGGCGCCGACAATGAGGTCGTTGTCGATGCCCACCTCACCGAACTCATTGACGATGACGGCGTAGCGTTTGCCGTGGTCCTCGCTGAGGATGCGGTTGAGCAGGGTGGTCTTGCCGGCGCCGAGATAGCCGGTCAGGACGGTGACGGGGATTTTATCGGTCATGGGCCTCATCTAATCCCTGACCCGGCCGGAGGGAACAGGCATGGCCCCCGATCGGCGCTTGCGACGCCCTTGACCTCGGCGCAGACGTTATAGACTAACACCCCTCGCGCCACATTGAGGCGTCGCCCGGAAGGTTTCCTTGTGTCCAAGGACGAAGAAACAAGGTCGACATTGCTGTCGCGCCCTTCGGGGCCGCCCCCCGGGCCCCTGGACGGTTTTCGGGCCGACCAGATCTATCTGGGCGCAGATCACGGGCGGAACGAGCGGCGGGTCTGGCTGGCCGCAGGGATTTGTACGCTCACCCTGACCGCCCAGCTGGCCGGGGGCCTGGCGTTCAACTCCATGGCCCTGGTGGCCGGGGGGATCCACATGGCCGCCCACGTGGCGGCCCTCAGCGTCGCTGGCCTCGCCTATCTGCTGGCCCGGCGCTACGCCGCCGATCGGCGCTTCAGCTTCGGCGCCGGAAAGGTCGGCTATCTGGCGGCCTTCGCCAACGCCGTCGCCCTGGGGATCACCGCCCTGCTCCTGGCGGGCGAAAGCCTGACCCATTTCAGCGGCGGGGCCGAAACCCACTATCATGAGGCGTCGCAGCTCGCCGTGGCGGTCCTGGGCGTCAACCTGATCTGCATGTGGCTGCTGCGGCCCGGCAAGGGGGCGTCCGATCGACCGGACGACGCCGATGACGTCAATCTGCGCGGCGCCCACCTGCATCTGGCGGCCGATGTGGTGGTCTCTATACTGTCCATCGCCGGGCTGCTGGCCGGGGGACGACTGGGCTGGACCTGGGCAGATCCCCTTGCGGGCCTGCTTGGCGCGCTTCTGGTGGGCCGCTTCGCCTGGACCCTGGGCGCCAGCGCAGGCGCGGTCCTGCTGGACCTCACCCCCAGCCCCCGACTGACGGCGGAGGCCCGCTCGCGCCTGGAGGCGATGGGCGCAAGGGTGCTCGATCTGCACCTCTGGCGCCTGGGGCCTGGCCACCACGCCGCCATCGCCGTGGTGGCCGATCCTGAGGGGCGCCCAGCGAGCGCGTTTCGGGCTCAGCTGGCGGATCTGTCCGGCCTCAGCCACCTGACGGTCGAGGTTCGAGAGCCCCTCCTGAACGAGGCTGGCGAATCCCCCGGGCCTGCGTTGACTCGCAAGTCTGCGTCTGTATAAGTCCGCGGCTCTCGCCCGCGGGGCTTCTCGCGGGCGTAATCCTTTTTGTATCAAGTCCAAGGCGCGAACCATGTACGCGGTGATCAAGACCGGCGGAAAACAGTACCGGGTCCAACCTGGTGACCTGCTTGTGGTTGAAAAGCTGGAAGGCGAGCCCGGCGCGAATGTCGCGTTTGGCGACGTCCTGATGCTTGGCGACGGCGAAACCGTGACCCTCGGCGCGCCCGTGGTGGACGGCGCCAGCGTCGAGGCGACCCTGATCGAAACCCGCAAGGGCGAGAAGGTGAAGATCTTTAAGAAGATCCGCCGTCAGGGCTATCGCCGGACCCGGGGTCATCGCCAGTTCGAGAGCGTCCTGCGCGTCACCTCGATCGCCGGCGTCGGCAAGACCGACAAGTGGGACGGTGAAGTCGACCTGACCCCCAAGTCGGTCCTCGACGCCCGCGCCCGCGGCCTGAGCACCGAGGTTCGCGCCCCGGTCGAGGCCAAGCCGGCCAAGGCCGCGGCTGAGCCTGCAGCGGACGTGGAGGCTGACGCCCCCAAGGCCGCCGCCAAGCCGAAGGCCGCCAAGGCTGCGGCTCCCAAGGCTGAAGCTGGCGAAAAGAAGGCTGCGCCCAAGAAGGCCGCCGCCAAGAAGGAATCGGACGCCGAATAGGCGTCCCACGATTTAGGAGAGCACCATGGCTCACAAGAAATCTGGCGGCTCATCTCGCAACGGCCGCGACTCAGCTGGTCGTCGCCTCGGCGTAAAGAAGTTTGGCGGCGAAGCTGTGCTCGCCGGCAACATCATCGTGCGCCAGCGCGGCACCAAGTATTACCCGGGCGCAAATGTGGGCATTGGTCGCGACCATACCCTCTTCGCGCTTGAGACCGGCGCAGTGAAGTTCATCACCAAGCGCGACGACCGCACCTATGTGACGGTGGTCCAGGCGGAGATGGCCGCCGCCGAATAGGCGGACCGCCTCTCTCCCGGTTCCGCCTCTCAAACCCTGAGGCGGACCGGACAGGAAAACTCCAAACGGGGAGTCCGGCCGCCGGACTCCCCGTTTTCGTTTTCCAAGGGCCCCCAGCAGAGGGGCCGGGAGGATCAGATGACCATTCCAGACGACGGGTCGCCCGTCATCGCCACGCCCAGGTTACGGCTGCGGGCGCCCCGGGCCGCCGACGCGCCGAGGATTGCGGCCCTGGCCAACGATGCTGACGTGGCGCGGATGACCACCCGCATGCCCCACCCCTACGGCCTCGCCGACGCCGAGACCTTCCTGGAGGCCTGTGGGCTCAAGGACGGGGCGCAGGAACCGGTGTTCGCCATCGAACACGACCAGGCGGGAGTGGTGGGAATGCTCGGCTTCCATCAGGATGACGCCGGGCGCATGGAGCTCGGCTACTGGCTCGGTCGGCCCTACTGGGGTCAGGGCCTGGCCACTGAGGCGGCGAGCGCAGCCCTGGTCTGGGCCGGGCAGGACTGGAAGCGGCGCTATCTTCTGGCCGGCCACTTCGCTGACAACCCAGCCTCGGGCCAGGTGCTGTGCAAGACTGGCTTTCTCTACACCGGCGACGTGGTCCTGCGTCACTCGCTGGCCCGGGGCGCGCCCGCGCCCACTCGCATGATGGTCTGGCTCGCCTAGCTCATCCCACTCTATGATACGAACCTGCCCCGTCGGCTGACCGTCGGCGGGGGAGGCTCACCTGGAACGCCGATGAAATTTCTAGACCAGTGCAAGATCTATATCCGTTCAGGGAATGGCGGCGGCGGGGCCGTCTCGTTCCGGCGGGAGAAGTACATCGAGTACGGGGGCCCCGACGGCGGCGACGGCGGCCGGGGCGGCGACGTCTGGATCGAGGCGGTGGACGGTCTCAACACCCTGATCGACTACCGCTATCAGCAGCATTTCAAGGCCGAGACCGGCGAGCACGGCATGGGCCGCAACCGCCATGGCCACGCCGGGGCCGACGTCGTCCTCAAGGTGCCGGTGGGCACCCAGGTGCTCGACGAGGACAAGGAGACCCTGATCGCCGACATGGACGAGGCTGGTCAGCGCCTGCTGTTGCTCAAGGGCGGCAACGGCGGCTGGGGCAATGACCGGTTCAAGGGCCCCATCAACCAGGCGCCGCGGCACGCCAATCCGGGCCAGGACGGGGAAGAGCGCTGGATCTGGCTGCGGCTCAAGCTGATCGCCGATGTCGGCTTGGTCGGCCTGCCCAACGCGGGCAAGTCCACCTTCCTGGCGGCCGTCTCGGCGGCCAAGCCGAAGATCGCCGACTACCCCTTCACCACGCTCGCCCCCAATCTGGGCGTGGTCGATCTCTCCACCAATGAGCGCTTCGTCATCGCCGATATCCCAGGCCTGATCGAAGGCGCCTCCGAAGGCGCAGGCCTGGGCACCCGGTTCCTGGGCCATGTGGAGCGCACCGCCGTGCTGATCCACCTGGTGGACGCCACCCAGGACGATGTGGGCGAGGCCTATCGCACCATCCGCCAGGAGCTGTCCGCCTATGGAGAGGGCCTGGCGGAGAAGCGCGAAATCCTGGCGCTCAACAAGGTCGACGCCCTGGATGATGAGACCCGCGCAGCCAAGGCCGCCGAACTGACCGAAGCCGCCGGCCATGCGCCAGCCCTGATTTCCGGGGTTTCCGGCGAGGGCGTCACCGAGGTGCTGCGCGCCGCCTGGGGTCAGGTGCGCGAGCGCCGGGCCGAGGAAAAGGCCGCGGTGGAAGGTCCCGAACCGGGCTGGGCGCCGTGAGCGCGCTGGCCGGCGCCCGCCGCATCGTCGTCAAGGTCGGCTCGGCTCTTCTGGTGGGCGACGATGGAGCTCCCGACCGGGCGTGGCTGGACGCGCTCGCCCTCGACATCGCCCGGCTGCGGGCCCGGGGTCAGCAGGCCCTGATCGTATCTTCCGGCGCCGTGGCCCTCGGCCGGCGTCGCCTTGGGCTCACCCGCCGCGCCTTGACCCTGCCGGAGAAACAGGCCGCAGCCGCCGCGGGCCAATCGGCCCTGATGCGCGCCTGGGAGGAGGCCCTGGAGCCCCACGGCCTTTCGGCGGCCCAGATCCTCCTGACCCGGGACGACACCGAGGTGCGCCGCCGGTGGCTGAACGCCCGGGCGACAGTGGACACCCTTTTGGAGTTGGGAGTCGTGCCGGTCGTCAACGAGAACGACACGGTGGACACCGAAGAAATCCGCTACGGCGACAATGACCGACTGGCCGCCCGGGTCGCCCAGATGATCGGCGCCGACGCCCTGGTGCTGCTGTCGGACATCGACGGCCTCTATACCGCCGATCCGCGCCGCGACCCCGACGCCGTCCACATCCCCAGGCTTTCGCAGCTGACGCCGGATATCGAGGCCATGGCCGGCGGCGCGAACGCCGGGGCCGGCGTCGGCACAGGCGGCATGGCCACCAAGCTGGCGGCCGCCCGCATCGCCCAGTCGGCCGGCTGCGCCACCATCATCACCCTGGGCTCGCGACCTGCGCCGCTGGGCGCAGTGGAGGACGGGGCCAAGGCCACCATCATCGAGCCAGCCCTGACCCCGGGCGCCGCCTACAAGGCCTGGATCGCCGGCTCCCTGGCCCCGGCCGGAGCAATCCTCGTGGACGAGGGGGCCGCGAACGCCCTGCGGGCGGGCAAGAGCCTGCTGGCGGCCGGCGCCAAGGGCGTCGAGGGCCGCTTCGGCAAGGGCGACGCCGTGATCGTGCGCCTTGCGGACGGCCAGGAAATCGGCCGCGGACTGTCGCGCTATGACGCCGCCGAGGCCGAGCGCATCTGCGGGCTGCGGTCCGACGCCATTGAGGCGGTGCTGGGCTATACCTCAGGGCCGCTGATCCATGCCGACGACCTTGCCGTCCTGGCGTCCCGCGCGGATATCGCAGCCGGCTGAGGATCGCCTCATAAATTGCCCAGGCTGCCAAAGGAGCCTAGGTAAGGCTCATCCTGAGCATAACTGACGGATACGGACGATGGATGGGGCGAGGCCAGGACGGCAGGACGATGGCGGCGCGCGCCTGACGGCGCTGACCCCTGGCATGGTCATCCCCTATGGCGGCGACCGCCTCGCGGTCGTCGACCGCGACCTCGCCGCCCGGTTCCAGGCTGGTGACCGCCTGCTGGTCCTGCAAGACACCGGCGACCTGTTGCATGTGCCTGCCGGCGAGCAGGCCATCGCCCACCAGGCGGTCAGCCGCGCCCGGGACGCCTTTGCCCGCATGGGCGAGGTCAGCGACGACCAGATCAGCGCCTTTTTCGACGCCTTCGCCGCCCGTCTGGCCACCGACTCTGTCTGGCGGACCATCGCGGCGGCCAACGCTGAAGACCTTGTGGCGGCCCAAAGCCGGCGCCGCTCCACCACGCGTCTGGCGCTCAGCGATCAGATGCGCGGCGACATGATCGCTGGACTCCTCGCCTGGCGGGACGCCGCCCCCGCCCGGGGCCAGGTGATCGAGGCGGTGGACCATGAGGGCTGGCGGGTGGAGCAGGTGAGCGCCCCCCTCGGGGTCGTGGCCTTTGTCTTCGAGGGTCGCCCCAACGTCTTCGCCGACGCCACCGGCGTGCTGCGGGCGGGCAACACCGTGGTCTTCCGGATCGGCTCTGACGCCCTGCGCACCGCCCGGGCGATTGTCGAAGGCGCCCTGGACCCAGCCTTGGCCCAGGCCGGTCTGCCCTCCGGCGCCGCCGTGCTGCTGGACTCCCCGGCCCATGCGGCCGGCTGGGCCATGTTCGCCGATTCCCGCCTGGGGCTCGCCGTAGCCCGGGGATCAGGCCCCGCCGTCACCCAGCTGGGCGGCGTGGCCCGACAGGCCGGCGTGCCGGTCAGTCTGCATGGAACCGGCGGCGCCTGGATGGTCGCCGACGCCAGCGCAGACCTCGACCGGCTGTTTGGCGCGGTCTTCCACTCCCTGGACCGCAAGGTCTGCAACACGCTCAACGTCTTCTGCGTCACCCGCGACGCCGCGCCCACGCTGGTCCCTGTCTTCCTGGCGGCCCTCGACGAGGCCGCCGCCCGGCGGGGCCACGGGGTGAAGCTGCATGTGGTCGAGGGCGATGAGGCGGTTCTGCCCCAGGCCTGGCGCGCGGCCCGCGTTCAGGTGTCCCGGGCCGACGGCCTGCGCGACGAGGCCAAGGTCGAGATCCTGGCCGAGGCCGAACTCGGCCGGGAATGGGAGTGGGAAGAGACACCTGAGGTGACCCTCAAGGTGGTGAGCGACCTCGATCAGGCGATCAGCCTGTTCAACCGCTACAGTCCCCAGTTCGCCGCCAGCCTGATCAGCGCCGACGAAAACGCCCACGCCCGCTTCTACGCCACCATCAACGCGCCCTTCGTTGGCGACGGCTTCACCCGCTGGGTGGATGGCCAGTACGCCCTGAACAAGCCGGAGCTTGGCCTGTCAAACTGGGAGTTCGGACGCCTGTTCGCCCGGGGCGGCGTGCTGGCCGGGGACGGCGTGTTCACCATCCGCGCCCGGGTGCGCCAGAGCGATATCCACCTTGACCGCGGCGGGGCGCCCACCCCTGCCCGCAGCGCCTGAGGGCGAGGCCCATGTGGTTTGCTGGCCCCGCCCGCCGACTGCCTGCCGCTGGTCGGCCGGGCGCCCTGCGGCTGGGCTTCCATCTGGAGCCCGGGATGCGGGTGGGTCTGTTCGGCGGGTCCTTCAATCCCGCCCATGAGGGCCACGCCCATGTGGCCGAGACCGCTCGCCGCCGCCTGGGCCTGGACCTTGTGGTCTGGCTGGTCTCGCCGCAGAACCCGCTCAAGCCCGCCCATGAAACCGCCGCACTCAGCGCTCGCATGGCCGGCGCCCAGGCCTTCGCCCGCCAGCGGGGCATGGCCGTCTCGGACGCCGAAACGAGACTGGGCTCGCGCTATACGATCGATACGGTTCGGGCTCTGAAGGGACGTTTTCCTGGCGTCGACTTTGTGTGGATCATGGGCGCCGACAGTCTGGCGACCTTCCATCGCTGGCGGGGCTGGACCCAGATCATGGCCGAGACGCCTGTGGCGGTCGTCTCCCGACCCTGGATTTCGCTGAAGAGCCGCACCTCGCCGGCCGCCAAGCGCTTCGCCCGCTACCGCATTCCCTCGTCCCAGGCCCGCCGGCTACCGGGCCGGGCGCCCCCAGCCTGGGTCTTCCTGCGGGGTCCGTTGAATTTTCAGTCCTCCACCGTCCTGCGCGAACGGATGCGGCCAACCGACCTGTGACATCTGCACAAGGCCCCCTGACCGGAGCGCGCAATCGTGCTAAGATGGTCTTTGCGTGGACTTTAGAGGAGTTTCCCGCTGATTACTGAAGCCGCGCAGAGCGCGCAGGAGACCGCCGGCTCAGCCGTCGGATCCTCAGACGTCCAGGCCCGCATTGACGCCCTGGAGAAACTTATTCTGAGCCGCCTCGACGAGGATCAGGCTCAGGACGTCGTGGTCATCGACCTGACGGGCAAGAGCGCGGTGGCCGATGGGCTGATCGTGGCTTCGGGCCGGTCGCAGAGGCATGTGGGCGCGATCGCCGATCACCTGCTACGCGCCTTGAAGGAGCACGGCTATGGCCGCGCCCGGGTCGAGGGCATGCCCCATTGCGACTGGGTGCTGATCGACACCGGCGACATCATCGTCCACCTGTTCCGTCCCGAAGTCCGCAGCTTCTACAATATCGAGAAGATCTGGTCCCTGGACGCCTCGGGTCACGCCGTCCCCACCTCCTGACGGCGCGGACTTGCGGGTCGTGATCCTTGCGGTGGGTCGGCTGGCCCGCTCGCCAGAGAACGACCTCGTGCGCCTCTATGTCGAGCGCGCCACCGCCGCCGGTCGGGCCCTGGCCCTAGGGCCGGTGGAGGTGATCGAGGTGGAAAGCCGCAAGTCCGGCAAAGCGGCGGAGGCGGAAGTCTTGCGTCCCCACTTCAAAGATTCCCATGTCCTGGTCTGCGACGAACACGGCCAGGCCCGCACCTCCCGCGTTTTCGCACAGGAGATGGCGGGCCTGCGTGACGAAGGAACGCGGCGTTTGGTCCTGGTGATCGGCGGGGCCGACGGACTGGACCCCGCCCTGATGGCTGACGCCCAGGGGCGGCTGGCCTTCGGCCCACAGACCTGGCCCCACGCCCTGGTCAGGGCCATGTTGGCCGAACAGGTCTATCGCGCCGTGACCATTCTGGCCGGGAGCCCCTATCACCGTGACTGATGCGCCCGGCCACCCTACGCTTCAGCGCAGACTGGGCGCGGTCTTCGTCGTGTTCCTGGGCCTCGCAGGGATCGGGCTCGCCGCCCTGGCCGCGCCGGTCAGCGGTCTGCGACTGGAGACCCTGGACGCCCGGGAGCAGGCCCTGAACGCCGAGCGCGGCGAGAATGACAATCAGCTGGCCCGCCTTCTGTCCGTCCTGCAGCAGCTCCGCCGCGATCCGCCGCCAGCCCTGCTGGTGGCGCCAGGCGACGCCCGGGACGCCGTGCGCGCGGCGATCCTCGTCAAGGCCATGACACCAGAGCTGCAGCGGCGGGCCCTCGCCTATTCCGTCGAGGCGACCGACCTTGCCCGTCAGCGGCGGCTGGCCGCTGTGGCGAGCGAAAGCCTGTTTACCGCCGAGAGCGAGCGGGCAGAGGCGCGGCCTACCCCACAGGCGGTCGATCCTGGCGGCGCGGCCCTGCGGGGCTATGCCGCAGCCCCTGCAGACGGGGTGTTCGCGGGCCCCCTGCAGGCCCCGAATGTCCTGCTGATCCCCGCCGACGGCCCTGTCACGCACCACTTCGGCGAGACGCTCCACGGGACAGCCCGGCATCAAGGCCAGACCATCCTCACAGCCCGGGGCGCCCGTGTGCAAAGTCCGGGCGCCGGGCTCGTACAGTATGTCGGGCCGGTGCGGGGATGGGGCGTCATCTTGATCTTAAGGATGCCCGGCGGATACCATCTGGTTCTGGCAGGTCTGGATCGCGTGAGCGTCGAGGTCGGTCAAACAGTGACGGCGGGCGCCCCGGTCGGCTGGATGGCCGACGAGGGGACCTCGGCTTCGGAACTCTACCTGGAGGTCCGGGAAAAGGGCGCACCGGTCGACCCGGCGCGCTGGCTAAGAAAAGAGGCGGGCTAACCCGCCCGTGGGGATAGCAGACGCATCGCGGCATGAAATCGCCGCAAAGGGAGCCTCAGGCTAGGCCAATGAAGCAGTATCTGATGATCGGCGCGGCGGCCTTCGTCCTTGGGGCAGGCTCCATGGCCTATGTGAGCCAGCAGGCCCAGGCCTCGGCCCAGCAGCCGAAGGCGCAGACCTACAGAATGCTGGAGCTGTTCGGGGACGTCCTCGACACGGTTGAGCGCCAGTACGTCACTGACGTGGATCAGAGCAAACTGATCGAGTCCGCCATCGACGGCATGCTCACCTCATTGGATCCGCATTCGGGCTATCTGAACCGCGAGAGCTTCGACGAGATGCGCGACCAGACCCGCGGGGCCTATGGCGGTCTGGGGATCGAGGTCACCAGCGAAGACGGCGTGGTCAAGGTGATCTCGCCCATGGACGGCACCCCAGCCTACAAGGCCGGGATCAAGGCCGGCGACTACATTACCGCGGTCAACGGGGCCAGCGTCCTGGGCATGAGCGTCAGCGACGCGGTCAAGCAGATGCGCGGCAAGCCCGGCGAATCCGTGGTGCTGAGCATCGCCCGGGAAAAGAGCGAACCCTTTGACGTGACCATCGTCCGTGAGGTGATCGAGCCCAAGTCGGCCGTGGCCCGGATGGAGGGCGACTACGGCTTCCTGCGAGTCTCGGCCTTCAACGAACGTACGACCGATGAGGCCGAGCGGGTCTTCACTGAACTGCGCGCCGCCAATCCGAATATGAAGGGCCTGATCCTCGACCTGCGCAATAATCCAGGCGGACTGCTCGACCAGGCTGTGGGTCTCTCGGACCTGTTCCTGGAGGGCGGCGAGATCGTGTCCCAGCGGGGTCGCAACGCCCGGGATGTGGAGCGCTATAACGCCCGGCCAGGTGACATGGCCGAGGGCCTGCCGATCGTCGTGCTCATCAATACCGGCTCGGCCTCGGCCGCAGAGATTGTCGCCGGCGCCCTGCAGGACCGCAAACGGGCTGAGCTCGTCGGGCTGACCAGCTTCGGCAAGGGCTCGGTCCAGACCGTCATCCCGCTGCGCGGGGGCATGGACGGGGCGCTGAAGCTGACCACGGCGCGCTACTACACGCCGTCGGGCCGTTCGATCCAGCAGACGGGGATCGAGCCGGATCTCGAGGTTGCGGCCAGCCGCGCCGAAGCCCAGGCCATCGCCAATCGCGCCTTCCAGTTCAGCGAAGCCTCCTTGCGCAACGCCCTGACGGCCGGCGAGGGTCAGGCCCGTCGCGGCGCGCATGAGCCTGCCGAGGCCCCGCCGGAGTCCTTTGATGAGGACAAGGACTTCCAGCTGGTCCGCGCCCAGGACGTGCTGAAGTTTGGATCGGTCGCCGCGACGCCGAAACTGCCCAAGCCCCCTGCCCGCCTCGCCGAGGTTATCGGGAAGGGTGGGGACAAGGTGGCTGCTGCGCCCAAGGCGAACTGAGGCTGGGGACGGGCGTCTCATGAGGACGCCGCCTCCCAGGTCGCCTTAAGGCGTTCGTTAACCATGTTCGCGCAGAACCGGGTTCAGGCTGGTCTGTAAGATGGGGTTCGGCGAGCCATGGCCAAGTTTTCGAAGAAGAGCCTGACGCCGGCGCCGGCGTCGCCTCAGCCTGCTCGCGCAGGCCCCCTGGGTCATGTCCGCGCGGCCATCTCAAACCCCTATATCAGCGCCGGCGGGGCGGCCCTCCTGTTCCTCCTGACCCTGACCGCGCTGGTCATGATCATCGGCGATCCTAAGGCCGGCGCGCCGATCATCCGTCTGCCCCTCGCCCAGGCGGTGGTGGCCGCCGCCCCACCGGGCTGGCGCGAGGCGCTCACCGCCGATGGCTCCGGGCCGGGCGTCATCGAGGAGGTGTTCGACTTGTCGGAGACCCCCCTGCCCGAAGCCGAGGCCATGGGCGAGGCGGTGATCACCATGCCCGGCGCCCAGGCCGCCCGGCGAGCCCAGCCTCTTGCGCCCGCGCCGATCGCGGGCCTGCATAATCCCGGCCCCAACGGCCCGCTGCCGGTGATCGCCCCCAACGGTCGCACGGCCGCCCAGGCCTATGCTCGACCCTTCCAGGCCAATGGCAAGCCCAAGGTCAGCCTGATTGTCGGCGGTCTGGGCCTCAATAGTCGGGCCACCCAGGAAGCCATCGAGAGCCTTCCCGGGGAAATAACCCTGTCCTTCGTCCCCTATGCGGAGGGCTTGCAGGGCTGGATCAATCTGGCCCGCCAACACGGTCACGAGGTTCTGCTGGAAACTCCGATGGAGCCCCTCGACTATCCTGACAACGATCCTGGCCCCTACACCCTGCTGGCCAGTTCCGGCCCCGCCGAGACGAGCCGACGGCTGGAGTGGCTGCTGTCCCGGGGCACGGGCTATTTCGGACTGACCAACTATCTGGGGTCTCGCTTCCTCAGTTCCGACCCGGCGATGGCCGCCTTCACGACGGTGCTCAAGACCCGGGGGCTCGCCTTTATCGACGATGGCCAAGCGGCGGGCCGCGGCCTGGGCGTCCCACGGGCCTCGGCCGGTCGCATCATTGATGAGCAACTCTCGGGCGAAGCCATCGATCAGCAGTTGCTGGCCCTGGAAGCCCAGGCCCTGCAGAATGGCCAGGCCCTGGGGTCGGGCTTCGCCTATCCCCTGACCATCTCCCAGGTGGCCAAGTGGGCGCAGGTGGTGGAATCCCGCGGCTATCAGCTGGCGCCGGCCTCGGCGCTCACCCGCCGATGAGCGCCGAGCCCGACCTGCCGTCGCACCTGGCGCCCTACAGGCCCAATGTCGGGGTCGCCCTGTTTCGTCCTGACGGGCGGGTGTGGATCGGCCGCCGCGCCGGGACACCGGGGCCGCATAATTGGCAGTTTCCGCAAGGCGGGGTCGACGCTGGTGAGGATTTGCAGGCCGCAGCGCTGCGGGAGTTGGCCGAGGAGACCGGCGTCAGCTCCGTGACTGTGCTAGGGCGCACCGATGGCTGGCTGACCTACGACTTTCCCCCTGAGCACGCCGGCTCCCCCATCGGCCGGTCCTGGAAAGGCCAGCGTCAGGTCTGGTTCGCCCTGCGCTTTGACGGGGCGGACCAGGAAATCGACCTCGAGGGTCATCCACCCGCCGAATTTGACGCCTGGCGCTGGGGATTACTATCTGAAACCCCCCAAATCGTAGCGCCGTTCAAACAGGCGATATACAGACAGGTCGTCGAGGCCTTCGCGATCTTCGCCGTCGGCTAGAGACCGGCTTTCCGTCCTGAGGAGCAACATGGCCGCACCGGTCATCATGGTGCACGGCGCCTTCTGTGGCGACTGGACCTTCGAAGCCTTCAAGGCGCCGTTCCGCGCCGCGGGCCACACCGTCTTCTCTCCGGCTTTACGCGGCCATGGGGCGAGCGACGCCGACGCCTCAGTGGTGGGCGTGTCGATGCTCGACTACGCCGCCGATATCGCCGGGCTCTGTCAAAGTCAGGCTGAGCCCCCCTTCCTGGTGGGCCATTCCTTGGGCGGCCTGGTCTGCCTGCTGGCGGCGCGGCGGGCGCCCGTGGCGGGCGTGGTGCTGCTGGCGCCGTCGCCGCCCTGGGGGGTTGCAGGCTGGTCTCTGGAAGAAGGCGTCACCGCCTTTGGCCTGCATCTGTTAGGCCCCTTCTGGAGCCAGGCGGTGACCCCGGACCGGAACCTGATGCTGCGTTACAGCCTCGACCGCCTTTCACCGGGCGCTCGGCGGCCGATCCTTGAGCGCCTGCGGCCGGAGAGCGGCCGGGCCCTTTGGGAGACGCTGAACTGGTGGCTGGATCCGATGATGACCACCAGTCTCGGGGGCCAGACCGCCGCCCAGGCCCTGGTCATGGTGGGTGAGAGAGATGTGGTCCATCCCCCCGCCACGGCGCGGCTGACGGCCGGACGGATTGGGGCGGAGCTTCAGATCTTGCCGGAGATGAGCCACTGGCTACCCGGCGAGCCAGGCTGGCAGACCGTGGCCGAGCGCGCCCTGGCATGGATTCAGGCCCAGGCCGCCAGACCCGCCTAAGGCAAGCAGCCCGGACCGGTCACGAAGACCGGGCCGGGCGATGTTGTCCTAGAAGCTGCGTTCGCTGAACAGCAGCGTCGCCTGGTCATAGCGGCGATCAAGGGGCGTATCGTCAGGGTTTTTCAACTGGACGAACACTAGGCCCGTGGACTCCGCATCGGTGTAATGCTCCCAGGCCAGGGTGATGCGCTTGACGTTGTCCGGGCCGACGGCGAAGTCGTTGCGCTGCATCCGCAGCCGGGGATCCTGGAGAAACGACCAGATGTTCAGCGCCTCGACGATCGGCTCTTCGGCGCCGACGGCGTAGTTGATCTGGACGTTGCAGACATTGTCGTTCGCGCCCTTGGGCAGAACCGAGATCGTATAGTTGCGGTCCCCGCCAAGACCCATCTGGTAGCTGCCCGAACGGCGGTCGCGCCGCATGCCAAGATCCTTGGCCACATCCTCGACGGTTTTGCCTTCGCGCACCATCGGCAGGCAGGCTCGGGTCAGGATTGAGAGAACGGCCGCGCCGTCGCCGCTGGTCGGCAGGGAAGGCGGCGGTTCAGCCGGCTCTGGGGCCGGGGCCGGCGCTGGGGTCATAGCCGGGGCCGCAGCCGGCGCCATCGGCGTAGCCGAGGCTTCAGGCGCAGGCTCGGCGGCGTCCTGAGCGAGGGCGGGGCCTGTGAGGCCGGCGATCAGGATGAGGCTGGCGAGGACGGTGCGCATGAGTGTCTTCCCTGACTTGACGCCCCTTAAGGGGCTTGTCGCCATCACACTAAAGCCCGGCCGTCACTGCAAGACCTGACACGCCCCCTTTTACGATTCCGGGGCCGTCTGACCGTCTTGCAAGCGTCAGATGGGGGCCGGGGCCGCCTGCTCCGCCAGGATGGTCAGGCCGCTGGCGGTGACGTCGGCGAAGCCGCCCTTCACCTCGTAAGCGGTTTCCCGCCCTTCATTGCGCACGATCACCCGGCCTTCGCGCAGGGTGGCCATGAAAGGGGCGTGGCCGGCCAGGACCCCGAAGTCGCCTTCGGTTCCTGGCGCGTCCACCTGATCAACCAGGCCGGAATAAAGCTCCCGCTCCGGCGAAACGAGGGAAAAGTGCAGCTTGTCCGCCATGATCCCTAGGCTTCCGACGCGAGCTTCTCGGCCTTGGCCACCGCATCTTCGATGGTGCCGACATTGTAGAAGGCGGGCTCGGGCAGGTGGTCGTACTCGCCTTCGCAGAGCGCCTTGAACGAGCGGATGGTGTCGTCGAGGCTCACGAAGATGCCGGGCGTATTGGTGAACTGCTCGGCCACGTGGAAGGGCTGCGACAGGAAGCGCTGGATCTTGCGGGCGCGGGCCACGATCAGCTTGTCCTCTTCCGACAGCTCATCCATGCCCAGGATGGCGATGATGTCCTTCAGCGCCTTGTACTGCTGCAGGATTTCCTGGACGCGACGGGCGACCGCATAGTGCTCATCACCGATCACCAGGGGGTCCATGATCCGCGAGGTGGAGTCCAGCGGGTCAACGGCGGGGAAGATGGCCTGGGCGGCGATGTCGCGGCTCAGCACGGTGGTCGCGTCAAGGTGGGCGAACGAGGTGGCCGGAGCCGGGTCGGTCAGGTCATCGGCCGGCACGTAGATGGCCTGGACCGAGGTGATCGAGCCCTTGTTGGTCGAGGTGATGCGCTCCTGCAGGTTACCCATCTCGGTGGCCAGCGTCGGCTGGTAACCCACGGCCGAGGGGATACGACCCAGCAGGGCGGACACTTCCGAACCCGCCTGAGTGAAGCGGAAGATGTTGTCGATGAAGAGCAGCACGTCCTTGCCCTCTTCGTCGCGGAAATACTCCGCCTGCGCGAGGCCGGTCAGGGCCACCCGGGCGCGGGCGCCGGGGGGCTCGTTCATCTGGCCATAGACCAGGGCGCAGCGGGAGTCGCCGCCGCCGCCGGGCTGGTTCACGCCGGACTCGATCATCTCGTGATAGAGGTCGTTGCCCTCGCGGGTGCGCTCGCCCACGCCGGCCAGAACCGAATAACCGCCGTAAGCCTTGGCGATGTTGTTGATCAGTTCCTGCATGGTCACGGTCTTGCCCACGCCGGCGCCGCCGAACAGGCCGATCTTGCCGCCCTTGGTATAGGGGCAGAGCAGGTCGATGACCTTGATGCCGGTGACCAGGATCTCGGCCGAGGTCGCCTGCTCGGCGAAGGAGGGCGCCTCACGGTGGATGACGCTGGTCATGGTCGAGTTGATCGGGCCACCTTCATCGATCGGCGCCCCGATGACGTTCATGATGCGGCCGAGGGTGCCCGGACCCACCGGAACGGTGATGCCGGCGCCGGTGTCGGCCACGGGCTGGCCGCGGGTCAGGCCCTCGGTGGTGTCCATGGCGATGGTGCGCACGGTGTTCTCGCCCAGATGCTGGGCGACTTCCAGGACCAGGCGGAAGGGCTGGCCCGTGCGCTGATCGGTGTTGGTGGTTTCCAGTGCGTTCAGGATCGAGGGCAGGTGGCCGACGAATTCCACATCGACGACGGCGCCGATGATCTGAACGATCTTGCCCGTCGCCACGGCGGCGCCCGGCGCCGGGGTGGAGGCGGCCGCGCCGGCGGCGGCCTTCTTGGCGGGCGCCTTGCGCGCCGGGGCCTTGGCGGGCGCCGCAGCGTCCGCAGCCACGGTGGCGGCCGGCGTATTGGCGGGAGCCTTCGGGGTCGTAGCCATGGTGCTGTTCTCTTGCTCTAGATCGCTTCGGCGCCGGAGATGATCTCGATCAGCTCCTTGGTGATCTGCGCCTGACGTGTGCGGTTATATTGCAGGGTGAGGCTGGCGATCATGTCGCCGGCGTTGCGGGTCGCGTTGTCCATCGCCGTCATCTGGGAGGCGTAGAAGCCGGCCTGGTTCTCGAGCATGGCCGAGAACAGCTGGATGGTCAGATTACGCGGCAGAAGCGTCTCGAGGATCGCCTCTTCAGAGGGCTCATATTCGTAGACCGCGCCCTTGAGATCCACGGACGGGGCGTCGACGACGACCTCGGCGGGGATCAGCCGGCGGGCGGTGGGAAACTGGCTGACCACCGACTGGAAACGGCTGTAGACCAGGGTGACCACATCCACGTCGCCGGCCTCGAACAGGGCGGTGATCCGGTCGGCCACGGCCTGGGCGACATCCATGGACGGCGCGCCGCCAGCGTCGATGGTCTCGATGATCTTTTCGCTGTGCAGACGGCGGAGCTGGTCGCGGGCCTTCTTGCCGACCACGAGCAGCTTCACATCCTTGCCGGCGGCTTGGAGGGTGCTGATCCGTTCGCGCGCGGCGCGCACGATGGACGTGTTGAAGCCCCCGGCGAGACCGCGGTCGGAGCTGGCGACCACAATGAGGTGGCGGTCGTCACGGCCCGTTCCGGCCAGCAGGCGCGGCGCGGATTCACCGCTCACGCCCTGGGCGAGGTTGGCGATCACCGAAGCCATCCGTTCGGCGTAGGGGCGCGCGCTCTGGGCGGCGTCCTGCGCACGACGAAGTTTGGCCGCGGCGACCATTTGCATCGCTTTCGTGATCTTCTGCGTGGCTTTCACGCTTCCGATCCGATTGCGCATCTCCTTGAGGCTGGCCATCCCTTGAGGTCCTGGCCGGGCTTAGGCGAAAGTCTTGGTGAAGGCGTCGAGCGCGCTCTTCAAATCGGCTTCCAGGTCCTTCAGGTCCTTCTTGATACGGATGCCGTCCAGCAGCTCCTGATGCTTGCCATGCAGGAAGCTCAGCAGCTCAGCCTCGTAGCGGCTGACATCGGCGACCGCGATGCCGTCCAGGTAGCCCCGGGTGCCGGCATAGATCACGCAGACCTGCTCCTCCACCTGCTGGGGCGAATATTGGGGCTGCTTCAGCAGTTCGGTCAGGCGGGCGCCGCGGGCCAGCATGCGCTGGGTCGTGGCGTCCAGGTCCGAGCCGAACTTGGCGAAGGCGGCCATTTCCCGATACTGAGCCAGTTCGCCCTTGATGGGGCCGGACGCGGTCTTCATGGCCTTGATCTGGGCCGACGAGCCCACGCGGCTCACGCTGATGCCGACGTTCACGGCCGGGCGGATGCCCTGGAAGAACAGGTCGGTTTCCAGGAAGATCTGGCCGTCGGTGATGGAGATCACATTGGTCGGGATATAGGCCGACACGTCATTGGCCTGGGTCTCGATGATCGGCAGGGCGGTCAGCGAGCCCGAGCCATTGTCCTCGTTCAGCTTCGCCGCGCGCTCCAGCAGGCGGCTATGCAGATAGAAGACGTCGCCCGGATAGGCTTCGCGGCCCGGCGGGCGACGCAGCAGCAGGGACATCTGGCGATAGGCCACCGCCTGCTTGGAGAGGTCGTCATAGATGATGACGGCGTGCATGCCGTTGTCGCGGAACCACTCGCCCATGGCGCAGCCGGCGAAGGGGGCCAGGAACTGCAGCGGGGCCGGCTCCGACGCCGTGGCGGCCACCACGATGGTGTATTCCAGGGCGCCGCGCTCTTCGAGCGTCTTGACGATCTGGGCCACGGTGGAGCGCTTCTGGCCGATGGCGACGTAGATGCAATAGAGCTTCTGGCCTTCATCGCCCGAGGCGTTGACGGCCTTCTGATTGAGGATGGCGTCGATGGCCACGGCGGTCTTGCCGGTCTGACGGTCGCCAATGATCAGCTCGCGCTGGCCGCGGCCGACCGGGATCAGGGCGTCGATGGCCTTCAGGCCGGTCTGCACCGGCTCATGCACGGATTTGCGCGGAATAATGCCCGGCGCCTTGACGTCGGCGCGACGCCGCTCGGTGGCCACGATGGGGCCCTTGCCGTCGATGGGCTCGCCCAGGGGATTGACCACGCGGCCGAGCAGGCCCTTGCCCACCGGCACATCCACGATCTCGCCCAGGCGGCGGACTTCGTCGCCCTCGCCGATGGCGCGGTCGTCGCCGAAGATCACGACGCCGACATTGTCCCGCTCCAGGTTCAGGGCCATGCCCTTCACCCCGGCCTTGGGGAACTCGACCATTTCGCCGGCCTGGACGTTGTCGAGGCCGAAGACCCGGGCGATGCCGTCGCCGACGGAGAGAACCTGACCGACGTCGGAAACGTCAGCTTCCTCGCCGAAATTGGCGATCTGCGACTTGAGGATGGCCGAAATCTCGGCGGCGCGGATGTCCATGTTCTTACGCTCTCTTGAGGGCGAATTTCAGCGAGTCGAGCTTCGTACCCAGCGAAGCGTCGAACAGACGGGAGCCGACCCGGACCTTGATGCCGCCAAGAATGGAGGGATCAACCTGGGTCTCAATTTCAGGATCCTTGCCCAGCGCCTGGCGCAGGGCGGCGGCGACGCCCTGAGCCTGAGCCGGCGTGAGCGGCAGGGCGGTCGTCACATGCGCAGAAACCACGCCGCGACGCTCGGCCGACAGGGCCTGGAAGGCGCTGATCACCGAAGAGAGGGCCGAGGCCCGCCCGTTGGCCGAGATCAGGCCCAAAAACTTGATGGTGGTGGCGTCAAATCCCGCCTTGCGCGCCACGGCCAACAGGCCCTTGGCCTTGTCCTGAGCCGTGAAGGCTGGCGAGGCCAGCAGGACGCGCAGATCGCGGCTGTCGGCCATCATGGCCTTCAGCGACCTGAGGTCGGCCTCAACCGCCGCAATCTTGTTCTCGTCGTTCGCGAGGTCGAACAGGGCCTGGGCATATCTGCCCCCCACATTCGAAGTCCTGGAATCGTCCGCCACTATATGTCCGCCCGGTGCGTGTCTAAAAGCCGCTACGAAGGGATCTTCGTCTCAGCTAAAGGCTTGAAAGCGCTTGAAAAAGCACGGCGCCGAAGAAGGAGGTCCGCCCCCGGCCCTAAGCCGCGCGCCTGATAGCACGCGATTTTAGGCGCCGCAACCAAACCAGCGCCTAGGAAATCCGCCAATCGCCCTAAGCCTTGCCAGAATCTGCGAGCCTGCGGAACACCGCCGAGCCCGTGACGGCTAGGGCGCCGTCAGCCCGAAGCACGCGACCATGGGCGAAGACCAGGGTGCGGGTGGTCCGCTCGATGGCCGCTTCCAGGGTCACCGCCTCCCCGGCCGCCAGCGGCGCGGCATAGTCCAAGGTAAGAGAGACTGGGGCGAGGTCCTCGCCGCTGGCGGCCGCCAGGGCGACTTCGATCAGCGCAGCGCCGGCGCCGGCGCCGGCAGGGACCAGGCCGGCCGTACGGACCGGGGCTGAGGAAGAGGCGGGAAATGAAGGGATCATGGCGGCGGTCCTTTACCCGTCCCCGCAGAAAAGAAAAGGGCGCCGGTTCCCCGGCGCCCAGTTTGGCAGGCTCGACAGATGCGGCTGGGAGAGTCGCTTCTAGTTGTTCGCGGCCTGCTGGGCGGGACGGGCCGACGCGTTGCAGGCGTCAAGGCGGTCGGCGTCGAAGGCGCGGGCTCCTGACTCGAACGCCGTGACGACGCCGAAACGGCTGGCGACCTCTTTGCAGGTGGCGGGGATGAAGGTGCGGGTGTTGGCGACCGTGGCCACGCAGGCTTCGCCCTCGCACCAGAAGACTGCGCTGCCGGCGACCAGGCGTGTGCGCTCGGCCACGGGCTGCTCGAGCTTGGCGGTGACCAGGGTCTGGGCGGTCGCCTGACCAGCCAGGGCGAACGTCATCAGGGCCGCGGCGGCGGCCAGGGTGGAACGGATCATCATTGCCATAACTCCGGCGTTGGGGAGGGTGCGGCGAGAGGAAATCGCCGGCTCGTCCCGGGGCCTCGCGATATCCCCGCGCGGGGCCGTCCGAACTAAGCAACGCTAAGATAACGGTGTTAAGATCAATCGCAACCGCCATTTGCGCACCGCGGGTATGCAGGTTTGGACAGGCGATCGCGTCAGGCTGGCCCTGGAAGGGCCGCGTTCATCCCCCATCAATCCTGTCGCGCCTCTTGTGGGCTTCAGATAAAGAGAGCCGCCCGCAGGCGCCTCCACCTCGAACGAACCCAACGGCTGGAATCCAGATGGCCAATTCGCAACAGCCGCGATCGCAGCGGCCCTCCGGCGGCGGCCGGGCCCGACGCACGCCGGCCCAGGCCTTTATGTACTGGGCCGCGGTGCTGTCGGTATGGGGTCTGATTTTCGTGGCCGCCTTCTTCGCGGTCTTCGCCGTCGACCTGCCTGACACCTCCAAGCTGTTCGAGGTCGAGCGCCAGCCCTCCATCTCCTATCTCGACCGGTCCGGCGCCCTGGTGGCGGTGCGTGGCTCGCAGTACGCCCCGCCGGTGGATCTCGACAGCCTGCCCGACTATGTGCCGAAGGCCTTCATCGCCATCGAGGACCGCTGGTTCTACTGGCATCCCGGCTTCAACCCGTGGGGCATTGTCCGCTCGCAGATCTACAACATGACCAGTGATGGGGGCCCCCTGCGCGGGGGCTCGACCATCACCCAGCAGCTGGCGCGAAACCTCTTCCTGACGCCGGCCCAGACCTATCGCCGCAAGGCCCAGGAGTTGATCCTGGCCGTCTGGCTGGAGCTCAGATTCTCCAAGAAGGAGATCCTCGAGCTCTATCTGAACCGGGTCTATTTCGGCGGCGGCGCCTATGGGATCGAGGCGGCCTCCCAACGCTATTTCAATAAGCCCGCCCCGCAGCTGACCATCGGGGAATCGGCCCTGCTGGCCGGGATGATGAAGGGGCCCTCGCGCTACAGCCCCGTCTCGGCCACCGACCGAGCCGCCCGGCGGGCCACCATCGTCCTGGATGAGATGGTCCGGCTTGGCGCGATCACGCCTGAGCAGCGGACCGAGGCCTTCAACAATCCTGTGCGGGTCAACCCGACCCTGGCCAATCAGCGGGCCCAGTATTTTGTCGACTGGATCGATGACGAGGTCCGCGGACTGGTGGGGGAGCCCACGGACGATCTGGTGGTGGAGACCACCCTGGATCTGCCGATCCAGACCGCCGCCGAGCAGGCGGTCCGCCGCGGCGTGGCCGCAGGCGCTGACCAGGGGATCGGCCAGGGCGCCCTGGTGGCCCTGGACGGCGAGGGCCGCGTGCGGGCCTATGTCGGCGGCGCCGATTACGCGGAGAGCCAGTTCGACCGCGCCGCCATGGCGCAGCGCCAAGCCGGCTCTTCGTTCAAGCCCTTTGTCTATCTTACGGCCATGGAACAGGGGCGGACCCCCAATGTCCGCATGGTCGACGAGCCGCTACGGATCGGCGACTGGGAGCCCCGCAACTACGATGGTCAGTTCCGCGGGGAGATGAGCCTTCAACAGGCTTTGGCCCAGTCGACCAACACTGTTGCGGCGCGTCTGGCCAATGAGGTGGGTACGGGCAATGTCGCCGCCACGGCGCGGCGCCTGGGGATCACCGGCAAGATCCAGCTTGATCCGTCCATGGCGCTTGGCGCCGTGGAGGTCACGCCTCTGCAGATGGCCCAGGCCTACGCCCCCTTCGCCAATGGCGGTTTCAAGGCCCAGGGCTATGGGATCGAGCGCATCCGGACCGCCGACGGCCGGGTTCTCTATGATCACAGCGTCGACAAGCCCCAGCGGCAGGCGGTGATCGGCTCGCCGGCCCTGCAGTACATGAACCAGATGATGCGCGGTGTGGTGACCAACGGCACGGGCACCGGCGCTCGGGTTCCGAACTATGATCTGGCTGGCAAGACCGGCACCACCAACGATTATCGGGACGCCTGGTTCGTCGGCTACACCGGCGGCTTCGTTGCGGCTGTCTGGGTGGGCAAGGACGACAACACCACCATGCGCCGGGTTTCGGGGGGTGGCGCGCCGGCCCGGATCTGGAAGGACTTCATGACCTCCGCCCTGCCGCGGCTGAACGCTCAGCCGATTCCAGGGGGAACGATCGAGCCTCCATCGACCACGCCGGCGGCCGACCCTATCGGCGATCTTCTGGACGGGGTGGGGAGCATGATCGGCGGAGGAGCCGATCCGACGACGCCTTCGCCGGCACCGGCCGACCCGGAGTCTATCCCCTACTGAGCTGAGCTTCCGATGGCGTGCAGCCGGGCCCCATGCGCACGCAGCCAGGCGCGATGCGGGGCCGGGTCCCCCACCAGGGACTCGACCAGGGCCCAGAAGCGCGGTCCGTGGTTGAGCTCCCGAAGGTGGGCGCACTCGTGGGCCGCCACATAGTCGGCCACCGCCAGCGGGGCCAGGGCGAGGCGCCATGAGTAGCGGATCACCGCCGGCTTGCCCGCCACGGGCGGCTTGCATGAGCCCCAGCGCGAACGGGCATCCGTCAACAGCACCTCGGGCATAGGCGCCGCCAGGGCTTGCGCATGGGTTCTGGTCAGCGCCCCCAGACCTTCGAGGGCCTGCTTGCGCAGCAGCCGCTGCGTGGCGCGGGCGAAGCCTTCGCCCTCCCCCTGCGCGGTGATCTGGGCCGATGATCCATCTTCGTCCGCCAGCCACCGGGCGCGACCTGGCGCCTGAACCAGTCGCACCGGTCGCCCCATGACGGAAAGCTCCGCGCCCGGCGCCAGGGGTTGAGCCTGAGGCAGTTCAGCCAGCCGCGCGCTGATCCAGTCGATGCGGTCGCGGGCGAAAGCCGCAGCCTCGGCCAGACGACGGGGCGACGGCGCGGTGGCCACCACCTCGCGCCGACTGCGGTCCAGGCGCAGGGATATGCGTCTGGCCCGCGCGTGGACTTTCAGGCGGATGACGGCGCCGGCGATCTCGATCCGGTCGCCATCAGCGAAGGTGCGGCCAAAGGGACTCATGTCCCCTCAGATTTAGGAGACGTCGGCGGCCTTGTGAAAGCGTCTTTCGTGCAAGGCGATGAACTCCCGCACCCGAGGATAGATCTCCTCGCGGAAGCGCCGGCCGTTGAACACCCCGTAATGCCCCACATGGGGCTGGATGTAATCGGCCTTCAGCTCGCCGGGCAGGTTGGCGCAGAGATCATGGGCGGCCTGGGTCTGGCCGATGCCGGAGATGTCGTCATTCTCCCCCTCGACCGTGAGCAGACCCACATCCGTGATCTGCCCGGGATCCACCAGACGGCCCCGATGGACCAGCTCGCCCTTGGGCAGCAGGTAACGCTGGAACACATAGTCGACGGTCTGGAGATAGAATTCCTCGGTCAGATCCAGAACCGACAGGTACTCGTCGTAGAACTCCAGATGCTTGTCGGCGGAATCCCCATCGTCGGCCATCAGGTGGTCCAGGTACTTCAGATGGGCCTCCTTGTGACGATCGAGGTTCATCGACATGAAGGAATAGAGCTGGACGAAGCCGGGATAGACCCTGCGGCCCATGCCCGGATAGGGCGGGGGGGCGGTGTAGATCATGTTCGAAGCGAACCAGGCGAAGGGACGCTCCTCCGCCAACTGGTTAGTGACGGTCGGCGAATGCCGCGCATCGATCGGCGAGCCCATATAGGTCATGGAGGCGGGCCGGGACTCGTCGCCCTCCTGCGCCATCAGGCTGACGGCGGCCAGCACCGGCGGTCCTGGCTGGCAGACGGCCACCACGTGGGCCCGGGGACCGACCACCTGCAGCATCTGGCGCACATGGTCGATGAAGTCGTGGAAGTCGAACCGCCCCTCGAGCACAGGGACCGAGCGGGCGTTCTCCCATTCGGTGATGTAGACCTCATGGTCGGGCAGGAAGGCCTGCACGGTGCCGCGCAGCAGCGTTGCATAGTGGCCCGAGAGGGGCGCCACGATCAGGACGCTGGGCTGCGGCCCCCGTCGGCCGGCGCGGCGCAGGGCGTCGGCGTCGCGGCTGAAATGGGTCAGCTTGACCCAGGGCGAACTCCAGACGGTCTTGCGGGTCACCGGCACGTCGTGTCCGCCGATGGTCACCGAATCGATCCCCCAGTCCGGCCGGCGATAGCGGCGGGTGATGTTGGAGAACAGGTCAGCGGTGGCGAAGAGCCTGCGCCCCAGGTCGCTGTGGCGGGCCGGGTTCAGCGGCGAACTCCAGAAGTCCCGGGTCAGCTGCGCCGTCAGGCGAAGGGGCGCGGCGCCGTAGTAGCTGGTCTCGTGCAGGGTGTAGAGCATCTGCGAAGGATCCTTGTGCACCGCAACATATCATGCGGAGCCTTAACGGAGTCCAGCCTTGGCCGTTCCACGACCTTCCCCACCCCGCGGCGAGGGGTCACACCCTTTGGGCGGATTCACCCCTCCTGCATGGCCGCGCGGATCAATCTCGCCATCTCGTCAGGGGCGATGCCATAGGCCAGCACCCGATTGAACCGCCCCTTGGGGTCCATCAGATAGGCCGCCGTGGAATGGTCGATGGTGTAGTCGGGGCCTTCTCCCGACTTGCGATAGTAGACGTAGTAGGACTTGGCCACCTGCTCCACCTGCTCGGGCGTGCCGGTCAGCCCGACCACGCCTTTGGGAAAGGCCTCCAGGCTGAGATAGGTCTTCAGCTGTTCGGGGGTGTCCCGTTCCGGATCCACTGAGATGAAGACGGTCTGCAGATCCGCCCCTCGAGGGCCCAGCTGTTCCTGAGCCGCGGCCAATGACTGCAGGGTGGCGGGGCAGATGTCCGGGCAATAGGTGAAGCCGAAGAAGACCACGCTCCAGCGCCCGTCCAGGATCGACTCGTCGACCGCCTGCCCGTCCTGATTGACCAGTTGGAACGGTCCCCCGACATCGGTCTGGGCCTGGGAGCCGGCCGTCGGGCCGTCGGCGCGCCAGAACAGGGCTGCGCCCGCCGCGAGGCCGAAAAGGGCCACCAGGGCTATGATGATCAGCGAACGTTTCGACATAGCGACCTCGGACAAGGGGAAGCGATCTTCGTTTGGGGCTCGCCAGGACCGCCGATCTCAGTGATCCTGTCCTGGCCATGGCCCTGAAGAACGACGGATCGGCGGGCCTTAAGGACCCCTTGGGTCTCGATAGGCAAAGCACCGCCCTACTGCAAGGCGAGCTCGCCTGGGACGAAGCGGTCCTCGGCCAGGGACGATTGCGGATTCGCTCGGTGGTCACCCTTCGCTGGGTGCTGCTGGCCTGCGAAGCGACCGCCCTGATCCTGGGGGCGGCGGTGTTTGCGCTTCCAGCCCCTTACGCCATCTGTTTCGGGGTGGTCGGCCTCGCGGCCTGGATCAATCTGCTGGTGGGGATCGCCACCCCGGGCCAGCGGCTGCTCCACCCGGCCGAAGCCGCCCTGCAACTGGGTTTCGATATTCTCAGGCTGGCCGGGCTCGCCGTCCTGACCGGCGGGATCATCAATCCCTTCGTGGTCCTCATCCTGCCGCCCCTGGTGCTGGCCGCCGCCACCCTGCCCCTGCGCCCGACGGCGATCCTCGCGGGCCTCGCCGCCCTGGCCCTGATCGTCGCCAGCACGGTCGCCTATCCCCTGCCCGGCGCCGAAGGGGTTCTCGCCGCGCCGCCCCTGGGATATCGCCTGGCCGCCCTGAGCGCCCTGCTCCTCGCCCTGGGGATCAGCGCCGCCTTTGTCCGCGAAGCCGCCCAGGAGACGGCCCGGCGGGCCCTGGCCCTGGATGTCACCCAGGCGGTGCTGGCCCGCGAACGCCGACTCTCAGCCCTGGGCGGCCTGGCGGCCTCAGCGGCCCATGAGCTCGGCACGCCCCTGGCCACCATCGCCATCGTGGCCAAGGAAATGGCCCGGGAGGCGCCCACGCCGCAGGTGCGCGAGGACGCTGAACTCCTGATGGTCCAGGCACAGCGATGCCGCGAAATCCTCGCCCGTCTCACCGAGACGCCCAGCGCCTCGGATGAGGTGCATGAGCAGATGAGTCTGCTGCAACTTCTGCAGGAGGTGATTGAGCCCCACAGGGATGTGAAGGGCGTGAGGCTTGAGGCCATCGTCACCGGCGCGCCAGACGCCCGCAAGCCGGGGATAAAGCGCATGCCCGAGGTGATCCACGCCATCTCGTCTTTCGTGGAGAACGCCGTGGATTTCGCGGCCTCTGAGGTGCTGGTCACCGCCCGCTTCGACGCTGACACCATCTCCCTGGAGGTTCGCGATGACGGGCCCGGCATCGCCCCAGAGATCCTGGCCCGGCTGGGCGAGCCCTATGTCACCAGCCGTCCAGGCGCCGAGGGTTCCCGCACGGGGCACATCGGCATGGGACTGGGGTTCTTCATTTCCAAAACGCTGCTGGAGCGGACCGGCGCGCGGGTGATCTTCCAGAATGGCCGCCCCCGCGGGGCGGTGGTCTCTGTCCGCTGGCCCCGCAGCCGCATCGAATCGGGGCACCGCTAGGTCGGGTTCCGCAAGGTCAGATCCCGGCTTTGCGGTCGGAACGCGCATAGCTTCCGGAATCTGGGGGCAGTGTCCGCGGCCCCTTGCGGACCCTGCCCGGCGCAAGCCAGTATGAATACACGCACGGAGGGAGGCCCGCACGCGCGGGTGGCGTTGATGAGCGACCTGAGCACCCAGATCGAGGGCTTGGCCGACAAGAGCCTGCTGTTGCTGGACGACGACGTCGCCCTGCGAACGCGGCTGGGACGAGCCCTGGAGGGGCGGGGCTTCGAGCCGGTCCTGGCGGCCAGCGTCACCGAGGCCCTGGCGGCGGTGAAGGTCTATCCGCCCGCCTTTGCTGTGCTGGACATGCGCTTGGAGGACGGCACCGGCCTGAAGGTGGTGGAGGCTGTCCGTGAGGCGCGCCCGGACGCCAAGATCATCATGCTGACTGGCTACGGCAATATCGCCACCGCCGTGGCCGCGGTGAAGGCCGGCGCTGTGGACTATCTGTCCAAGCCCGCCGACGCCGACGATGTGGCCCGCGCCCTGCTGGCCCTGCCCGGCGACGTCGCCGCCCCGCCGGACAACCCGATGAGCGCTGATCGGGTGAGGTGGGAACATATCCAGCGGGTCTATGAGCTCTGCGGGCACAATGTCTCGGAGACCGCCCGGCGGCTGAACATGCACCGGCGCACCCTGCAACGCATCCTGGCCAAGCGCGCCCCGCGCTGAGCGTTACAGACTGAGGGCTGATCCCGCCCTAAGCGCCGCGAGCCGGCCGAAGGCGACCGTCAGCGCCTTGCGCCGGGCGCCCGCCAGGCTCGCCACCGGCGCCTCGCGCAACACCGCCCCGCCAAAGGCGTCGGCCACGATCAGCCCGGGGGCTTCGGGCAGAATCTCCTGAGGAAACTCAGGCGCGACGGCGAAGGCGAAGGCGTCGCAATAGGGTTCGTATTCCCGCCACTTCAGGTCCGCGCGGAAGTCCTCCAGGCTCGACTTCACCTCGACGATGAAGAGGTCGCCCCGGCGCCCCAGCGCCATCAGGTCGGCCCGGCGTCCATTGGGCAGGCAGACCTCGGTCAGCGGCGCATAGCCCAGCGCCGCCAGCAGGCGCGCCGCGCCCCGGGTCACCGCCTGGGTGATCTGCGGCCGCGTGGCCGGGGCGCAGGTAGTGAGGACGAGATCCATCGCGCCACCATGTTCCGCGTTCGTTCCCGGCGCAAGAGGTCGGCGGCCTCGGCTCACCGAACCTGTTGCGGGAATTCCAGCTTGGAGGTGTCGTAGCCGAGCTGGCGGATGCGGGCGATGGCCTGGCTGCGGACCGCGGCGCTGAGCTGAGGCGCCTTGGAGAGCAGCCACACATAGTTGCCCCCAGGCGTGCCCATGATCAGCCAGCCGTCGTCTGCGCCATGGTCAAGGATCCAGTATTCCTGGTTCATCACGCCGCCAAAGAAGCTGAGCTTGAACTTGGCGTTCTTCACCGGGTCGACCGGCGTGGCGCTGGCCTTCCATTCCTTCTTTGGTCCATCGGGCGCCCCGCGGCGACAGGTCTGGATCACAGAATAGCCGGCCCCGGCCCGGGTCCAGTCGGCGGTGGCGGCCTCGCAGGCCTTCTGCATGGCGTTGGGGGTCCGGGCCACCTCGTACCAGCGGCCGGTCATCTTGGTCAGTTCCACCCGGTTAGCCGGCTCAGGCGCTGCGGCGCTGGCCGCGGCCGGAATGGCCGCCAGCAGGGCGGTGGCGACGGCGACAGTCGAGATGAGGCGGCGAGGATGGGGAGTCAGCATGCCCGACAGGGTAGAAAAACAATGCGCCGCAAACAAGGACGCCCGCCGGCATAACCGGCGGGCGTCAAAGCTGTGCTGAAAAGGCGGCCTATTCGGCGGCGATGGTGATGGGCTTCATCGCCCGCTCTTTGAAGTTGATGGCCTGCAGATAGATGATGCCCTCTTCGGCGATGTCGTCGCCGACCATACGGTCGCCCTCGGCCTTGAGCTCATCCATGTCCACATACATGCCGTAGAAGGCCCGGGTGCGGTCGGTGATGATGCCGGCGTTCAGCAGGGTCTTGATCAACACCCGGAAGATGTTGGTCGATTCCTTCATGTCCTCGCGGCGGGCCTCGTCGGTGGCCAGCAGCTGGATTTCCTCCAGGACCCGATCAGGATCGAGGCCGAACTCCTCATAGAGGTCGCGCTGCTCGCTGGGCGAGACCAGGTTGAACAGCAGGACCTGGAAGCAATGGGCGGCCCAATCCTCGACAATCTGATGCTCTTCGGGCGACAGCTTGGGGATGGTCCGGTCGGCCCAGATCTTCCCGAACTTGTGGTGGAAGGCCTCGTCGGTCATGACCAGCTGCATCAGCTTGCGACCGAGCGGATCGTTGAGCTTCTGATAGAAGGTGGCGAAGGCGCCCATGGCGAGGCCTTCGACCAGCATCTGCATGCCGATGATCTTCTTATAGACCTCCGGGCTGCCGATGATGTCCACCAGCAGGTCCTGCAGCACCTTGGTGCATTCCACCGGCCGGCCCCAACGGGCCTTGATGTACTTGGCGAAGGCCGTGACGTGGCGGGCCTCCTCGCGGGTCTGGTTGGCGGCGTATTCCTGAGCGCCCTGATCCTTCAGCACATGGCAGAGGCTGGCCGACAGATTCAGCGCGCCCTGCTCGCCGTGCAGGATCGAGGAGAAGGACCGCAGCAGCGACTTGTTGACGAACTGAGCCCGCAGGCTCGGGTCCTTCAGGTGGTTGCGAACATAGTCGGTCTGCAGGGCGACATTCAGCTCCTCGGGCACCAGGGGCTGGTTCTCCATGTCCCAAGGCTCGTCGAAGTCGATGTATTTCTTGTCCAGCGGGTCCCAGAAGTGGTCGTGGGTCGCCGAGATGATCTTGTCGAAGGCGGTGGAGCGGGCGTTGTAGCGATCAAGTTCAAGCATCGACTCGAAGTCGTCGGGCGACACCGCGTCGTAGATCATGTCCTTGGTGATATTGCCGTCGGCGGCCATGGGATCCTCCTGGGGTTCTGGGAAGCTTGGGCGTCCTTGCTCCGATCAACACTCGGCGGACGTCTCTCTGGCTATGGGCTCAGCCTGACTCTTCAGACCGGTGTTCGTCAAAGGAATACGTGACGCCGGCGTCAATTTTGCAGCGACAGGCCACGAAAACGCCCGCCGGGGGTCCGACGGGCGCATCGTGTCGCGAGTTCGGACCCGGGCCTATTCGGCGGCGATGGTCACAGGCGCAGCGCGGCGATCCTTGAAGTTGATCTCCTGGAGGTACTTGATGCCCTCCTCGGCGATGTCGTCGCCGACCATGCGGTCGCCCTCGGCCTTCAGCTCCTCGATGTCGACATAGATGGCGTAGAAGGCCCGGGTGCGGTCGGTGATGATGCCGGCGTTCAGAAGGGTCTTCACCAGCACCCGGAAGATGTTGGTCTGCTCTTTCATATTCTCCCGGCGGGTCTCGTCGGTGACCATTTCGGCCATCTCGGCGATCACCTTGTCGGGGTCGAGGCCGAACTCCTCATAGAGGTCGCGCTGCTGGCTCGGCGACACCAGGTTGAACAGCAGGGTCTGGAAGCAGTGGGCCGCCCAATCCTCGATGATGGCGTGCTCTTCGGCCGTCAGGTGCGGGATGGTCCGGTCGGCCCAGATCTTCCCGAACTTGTGGTGGAAGGCCTCGTCGGTCATCACCAACTGGAGCAACTTCTTGCCGGTCGGATCGTTGATATTGTTGAAGAAGGTGGCGAAGGCGCCCATGGCGAGGCCTTCGACCAGCATCTGCATGCCGATGATCTTCTTATAGACCTCCGGGCTGCCGATGATGTCGACCAGCAGGGCCTTGAGCGTCGGGCCGCATTCCACCGGCCGGCCCCAGCGGGCCTTGATGTACTTGGCGAAGCCGGTGACGTGGCGGGCCTCTTCTCGGGTCTGGTTGGCGGCGTATTCCTGCGCCCCCTGGTCCTTCAGCACGTGGCAGAGGCTGGCTGACAGGTTCAGCGCGCCCTGTTCGCCGTGCAGGATCGAGGAGAAGGACCGCAAGGCCGACTGATTGACGAAGCGGACCCGGGTCTTCCAGTCGGTCAGATGATTGGAGACGTAGTCGGTGGACATGGAGATGATCATGTCCTCAGGCAGGATCATCTCGTTTTCCATGTCGAAGGGCTCGTCGAAGTCGATGTACTTCTTGTCGAGCGGATCCCAGAAATGGTCGTGGGTGGCCGAGATGATCTTGTCGAAGGCGGTGGAGCGGGCGTTGTAGCGGTCCAGCTCCAGCATGGACTCGAAGTCGTCGGGGGACACCGCGTCGTAGATGATGTCCTTGGTGATGTTGCCGTCAGCGGCCATGAACTCGTCCTCCAGGAGATGGGGGCAGGCTCTATGGCCCCGGCTCCGCACCTCGCGGGCAGCCCCTTCGATCTGGGATCAAGTCACGCACATGAACGGCGTTCAGTCAAGAAGATGACGGGGGCGTCACCTTCGTATGGCTGACGGACCGCGTCAGTCGGCGGCGGCCTCGATGGCGTCGATCTGATCGTCCGACAGGCCGAAATGGTGACCGATCTCATGGACCAGGACGTGGCTGACCAGTTCTTCAAGGGTCACGTCGCCGCGGGCCGCCCATTCGTCCAGGATCGGCCGGCGATAGAGGAACACCATGGACGGATGCGTCTCCGGATCCAGCACCGAGCGGTGGGCCAGATCGACGCCGTGATAGAGGCCGGTGAGGTCAAAGGGATCTTCGATCTCCAGGGCGTCGAGGGTCTCCTGGTCAGGGAAGTCATCCACCCTGAACATGACGTGGCCGGTCATCTGACGGAAAGGCGCCGGCAGACGGGCGAAGGCCGCCTCGGCCAAAGCGGCCATGTCGTCCAGGCTGGGCGCCAGGCCCGAGATCGATGCGGTCATTCGTCGGCGATCACAGTGTGCGGGGCCTCGGGCGGGCGGACCTCGAACAGTCCGATATCCAGGGGTTGTTGCGGCCGCAGGGCGCGCAGGGGCTGGCGGGTCAGGGCGTTCAGGGTGTCGCGGTCGGCCTCGGCCCCGGCGCGGCGGACCCGGCGGGCCTGGGGACCGTCCAGAGAAACCTCCGTCGTCGCCCCGACCCTCCAGAACGAGACCTGCAGCCGCCACACCGTCGCCACAGGCTCGTCGAGCGGCGCGGGCCAGCGGCGGCCATCCTTCAGCACAGGACTCGCCAGCGCCGGCACGGGGCGGCGACCTCCAACCTGGGCGGCCAGCTCGGCCAGGCGGCAGTAGCGATCCTCGGGCGCCAGGCTCAGCACGCGGCCTGGCCGATCATCCTCGACCTTGCCGGCAAAGGCGTCCAACGCCGCCGCGCGGCTGGCGAAGTCCGGGCCCACGGCGCGGGTCAGGAAGGCCACCGGCTGGCCAGCCGCCAGCAGGCGGGCCTCCCGCTCCCGGGCGGCTCGTCCAAGGGGGGCGGCCAGGGCGGCCTCGGCGTCGGCGGCGACCGGATAGAGAATGGCGCTCATCGGGTCATTGTCGCTCAATCCCGCGTCCCTGGGAACGGACCGCGCGTGCGACGGCTCGCTTTGGGTCCTATGTTGGCTGGTGGGTGATTCGCATCGACCCGACAGGGCTCGATGGAGTGGTGATGAACGCGGACGAACTGATCCTGGCGGCGGCCGCAGGCGCGGTCTGTCTGGCCATCTGCGCCACGCTCTGGGCGCTGGCCCAGCAGCGGCAGGGACGCCTGCGTCTGGTCGCCTTGCAGAACCGGGTCGCCGAACTGGAGATGCGCGCCGAGGTGGCCCAGTCCTCGGCTGAGGCCTTCGACTCGGCCCTGCTGGCCGTGGAGGACGGCAAGGCTCTCCTGGCGTCCGGGGAAGAGAGCCTGGTGGTGTGCGCTGCGGCCTTGGGGCTGGCCGAGGCCGACGCCCAGGGGCTGGTCAACGCCCTGATGCGCGCCGATCCGGATCATGCCCGCCGTCTTCGCAGCCTGTTCGAGCGGGGCGAGGCCTGCGCCTTCGAGGTGCGCGGCCCCTCCGGTGTGGTGTCCGTCGAAGGCCGCGCCGCGGGCGCCCTGGCCTGGCTGCGGCTGTCGGCGGTGATCGGCGAGGACGCCGGCCTGCCCACCGCCCCGCGCTTCGCCGCCCTGCTGGACGCCCGGCCGGGACCGGCCTGGATCGCATCGGCCGACGGGGCGCCGGTCTGGGTCAACGCCGCCTGGCTGGCCGCAGTCGACGCGACCAGCCTGGATGATGCTGCGGCCAAAGGTCTCACCCTGGACAAGGCCGCCGACGAGATCGCCAGTGAGGCGGCCAACCTCGCCCAGGGGCGGGAAACCACTCGCTGGTTGACCCTGGGCGGCCGCCGGCGGGCGTATCACATCACCGCCCGCCCCCTGGACGGTGGCGGCGTCGGGGTCTGGGCCGAGGACGTCACAGAGACCGAGGAGATGCGCGAGGCGCTGAAGCGCCACGTGGCCGCCCACGACGAAACCCTGAACCATATCGCCGATGCGGTGGCCATCTTCGGACCCAACAAGAAGATGATCTTCCACAACACCGCCTTTGCGGAACTGTGGGGCCTGGAGCCGGCCTGGCTCGGGGAGCGTCCCGGCCACGGGGAGCTGCTCGACCGCCTGCGCCAGCGCCGCCGCCTGCCCGAGACCGCCGACTATGTGAAGTGGCGCGCCGCCGAACTGGATCGCTACGAGGCCTTGGGCTCAAGCCCCGATGATCTCTGGAGCCTGCCCGACGGCCGCACCCTGCGGGTGGTGCGCCAGCCCCACCCCATGGGCGGGGTATTGCTGCTGTTCTCGGACATCACCGACGAGCTCAAGCTCAAGGCCCAGTACAACGCCCTGATCCAGGTCCAGCAGGCGACCCTGGACAAGCTGAACGACGCCGTCGCCGTGTTCGGCTCCGACGGGCGACTGCGGCTGCACAACGAAGCCTTCGAGCGCTTCTGGAACGTCACCCCCACCCAACTGGACCTCGCTGGCGACTTCGAGGGCGTGGTCGAGCTCTGTGTGCCGCGGCTGCACGACCTGGGCTTCTGGCGGGAGCTCAAGGGCCGGGTGGCCGATCCCGATCCGAGCGCCCGGGCGCCGATCTCCGGGGAGGTAAAGACCTCGGACTCCCGCATCGTGGCCTATCAGTCGCGGCCCCTGCCCGACGGCGCGACCCTGATCGCCTTCACAGACGTCACCGACGCCCGCAAGCTGGAAAGCGCCCTGGCCGACCGGTCCGCCGCCCTGGCCGACGCCGAGCGGCTGAAGCGCGATTTCGTCGGCAATGTCTCCTACGAACTGCGGACCCCGCTCACCACCATCATCGGCTATTCCGAGCTGCTGGAGCGGTCAGGCGAGAACCTGTCCGAGCGGGGCCGGGGCCACGCCGCCGCCGTGCGCATGGCGGCCACCCAGCTGGCGCGGTCCATCGACGATGTGCTGGACATGGCCCAGATCGACGCCGACGAGATGGCCCTGGATCTGGAAGATGTGCGGGTCGCCGACCTGATCGCGGGCGCCGCCGGCCGCTGGGCCCGGGCCGCCGAGGAGGGCAAGATCGTCCTCAAGGTCGATCACGCCGAGGAGATCGGGGTGATCCGGGCCGACGCCCATCGCCTGGGCCAGATCATGGATCATCTGATCGAGAACGCGATACGCCAGACGCCCCCCCAGGGGACCATCTCCGTCTCCGCCCGTCGAGCGCTCGGCGAGGTGAAGCTGCAGGTCAGCGACACCGGGCGGGGAATCCCGTTCCACGTCCAGGCGCACATCTTCGACCGCTTCGTGGGCCGTGAGCGCGGGGGGCCGGGTCTCGGCCTGGCCCTGGTCAAGGCGCTGACCGAATTGCATGGGGGTTGGGTGGCCCTGGAGAGCGAGCCGGGCAATGGCGCGACCTTTACCTGCCACCTGCCGGAGCTGGCCCAGGCCGAAGCCGCCACCCACCGGGAACTGGAATTCTAGGAAGGTCCGAGGGGCGCGAGCGACCAGGAAGCCGCCCGCGCCTTCAGCACCTTAGTGCTGGCTTTCCGGCAGCCGGACCACCAGGCCGTCCAGGGCGTCGGAGACCTTGATCTGGCAGGACAGGCGGCTGTTTGGCTCGACGTTTTCGGCGAAGTCGAGCATCGACTCCTCCATGGCCGAGGAGTCGCCGGTCTTATCTTTCCAGGCTTCGTCCACATAGACATGGCAGGTGGCGCAGGCGCAGGCGCCGCCGCAATCGGCGTCGATGCCCGGGACGTTGTTCTTCACCGCGCCTTCCATCACCGTGAGCCCCGTCTTCACGTCCACGACGTGCTCGGTCCCGTCGTGCTCGATATAGGTGATCTTGGCCATGACTCCCTTTCGCGCCGCGTTCAGGCGACGACCTCTTTCATTGAAACGCTGAGATCGGAAAGCTTCGCCTTCGAGACCGACTTGCGGTTCCCGATCAGCTGCTTGCCCATCATGAATTCCGGGGGCGAGTTGATCGCCTCCACGGACTGGATCTGGTCTCCCTTGAGATGGAAGACCGCGAACTTGCCGCTGGCTGGATCGCCCCGCAGCAGAACCTCGTCAGTGTCAAAGGCGTAGCCGGCGATCTGGAGCTTCAGATCGTACTGATCCGACCACTGCCAGGGCACCTCGCCGGCGGGCGCCGGACGGCCGGTGATGGCGCTGGCGGCCTGCTTGGCCTGCTCCAGGGCGTTGGGCACGCTTTCCATGCGGAACATGCGGTCATAGATCGGCATCGGCCGATGAGCCACATCGCCGATCGCGAAGATGGAGGGGTCGGAGGTCCGCGCCTCCAGGTCCACGACCACGCCGCGGGCGGTGTCGAGGCCGCAGTCGGCGGCCAGTTCGTCGTTGGGGGTGGCGCCCACCCCGATCACGGCGGCGTCGCAAGGCACGGTCCGGCCATCGGCCAGGAGGACACCCGTGACGTGGCCGTTCTCACCGACGAAGCCGGTGACGCTGGCGCCCATCTCGAAGATGACCCCGTGGGTTTCGTGGACGCCGCGGAAGAAGTCCGACAGGGCCTCGCAGGCGACCCGGGCCAGCAGGCGCTGTTCCCGCTCGATCACCACCACCTCGGCGCCCAGGGCGCGGCCTGAAGCGGCGACCTCCAGGCCGATATAGCCCCCGCCGACGACCGCCAGGCGCTTGCCTGGCCCCACGGCGGCCTTGAGGGCCTCGGCGTCGGCGGCGGTGCGCAGTTCGAGCAGCCCGGCAAGGTCAGCCCCCGGGACCGGCAGCTTGATGGCCCGGGCGCCCGTGGCCAGGATCAGGATGTCGTAGGCAAGCGTCGAGCCGTCTGACAGCTCGACCAGCTTGTCGGCCCGCTTCAGCTTCAACGCGGTGAGGCCGGGGCGGAAGTCGATCTGGTGCTCGGCATAGAATTCCAGGGGCTTCAGCGCCAGGGAGTCGGCGTCGGCCTCACCCTTCAGCCAGGCCTTGGACAGGGGCGGGCGCTGATAAGGCGCCAAGGGCTCGTCGCCGATCAGGCTGATCGGTCCGGTATGCCCATACTGGCGCAACATCGCGGCGGCTGTGCCGCCCGCATGTCCCGCCCCCAGGATCACCACGTGTGCGCCTAATTCACTCATGCCGCTCCCCGATGCAGAAAAATGACGCCGGCGTCAACTTGGGAAAAGCAGAGTGACGACTTTAGATGACCCGGTCGACCAGCATCTTCTTCACCTCAGCGATCGCCTTGGCCGGATTCAGGCCCTTGGGGCAGACCTGGGCGCAATTCATGATCGTGTGGCAGCGATAGAGCTTGAACGGGTCTTCGAGATCGTCAAGCCGCTCGCCCGTGGCCTCGTCGCGGCTGTCGATCAGCCAGCGATAGGCGTGCAGCAGGGCGGCCGGGCCCAGATACTTGTCGCCGTTCCACCAGTAGCTCGGGCATGAGGTCGAGCAGCAGGCGCAGAGAATGCACTCATAGAGGCCGTCCAGCTTCTCCCGGTCAGCCGGGGTCTGCAGCCACTCGCCCTGGGGTTCCGGGGTCTTGGTGTGCAGCCAGGGCTCGATGGAGGCGTACTGGGCGTAGAACAGGGTCATGTCCGGCACCAGATCCTTGATCACCGGCATGTGCGGCAGCGGACTGATGGTGCAGGTCTGGCCGGGGACTTCTTCCCAACCATGGGTGCAGGCCAGCGTGTTGCGGCCGCCGATGTTCATGGCGCAGGAGCCGCACACACCCTCGCGGCACGACCGCCGGAAGGCCAGCGTCGGGTCAACGGTGTTCTTGATGTGGATGAGGGCGTCCAGGACCATGGGTCCGCAGGCCTCGACATCAACGTCATAGGTGTCCCAGCGGGGATTTTCGGCCCCCTCGGGATCATAGCGATAGACCTTGAAGGTCTTGACCTTCTTGGCTCCGGCCGGGGCCGGATGATGGCGGCCCTTCTGGACGCGGGAATTCTTTGGCAGGGCGAGTTCGACCATCGGAGGCGTTCCTTAGGCGAAGACTCCGGACCCCGCGCGGGCGGCGCGTTCGGTCCGAAGCCGGGAATGAGCGATATGAGGGGCCACAGACCCGCCCTAGTAGACCCGCGCCTTCGGCGGGATGTAGGCGATGTCGTTGCTAAGCGTGAACGAGTGCACCGGACGGTCGTCCAGCTTCACCTTGCCCGTGGCGTCATCGAACCAGGTCAGCGTGTGCTTCATCCAGTTCTCGTCGTCGCGGTCGGGATAGTCCTCCCGGGCGTGCGCCCCGCGGCTTTCGGTGCGGTTCAGCGCTCCGTTCACGGTGACGGCGGCCTGGCCGATCAGATTGTCGAATTCCAGGGTCTCGACGAGGTCGGTGTTCCAGATCATACCGCGATCGGTGACCTGGATGTCGCCGCGCTGACCGTGGATCTTGTCCAGGCGCGCCACGCCTGAGGCCAGGCTCTCCCCGGTGCGGAACACCGCGGCGTCCTCCTGCATGGCCTTCTGCATATCCAGGCGCAGATGGGAGGTCGGCGTGGCGCCCTTGGCGTTGCGCAGCCGGTCGAAACGGGCCAGGTGGGCCTCGGTCTGGGCGGGCTTGAGGTCAGGCTGCTTGGCGCCCGGCGTCAGGATGTCGGCGGCGCGCAGGGCGGCCGAACGGCCGAACACCACCAGATCGATCAGCGAGTTGGAGCCCAGGCGGTTGGCGCCGTGCACCGAGACGCAGGCCGCCTCGCCCACGGCCATCAGGCCGGGGATGACGCTGTCGGGGTTGTCGCCGTCGCGGGTGACGACCTCGGAATAGAAGTTCGTCGGGATGCCGCCCATATTGTAGTGAACCGTCGGCAAGACCGGGATCGGCGCCTTGGTCACGTCCACGCCGGAGAACACCCGGGCGCTTTCGGAAATGCCCGGCAGGCGCTGATGCAGCACCTTGGGGTCCAGGTGGTCCAGGTGCAGGAAGATGTGGTCCTTGCCAGGCCCCACGCCCCGGCCTTCGCGGATCTCGATGGTCATGGCCCGGCTGACCATATCCCGCGGCGCCAGATCCTTCACGGACGGCGCATAGCGCTCCATGAAGCGCTCACCCTCGGAATTGGTCAGATAGCCGCCCTCGCCCCGGGCGCCTTCGGTGATCAGGCAGCCGGCGCCATAGATGCCGGTGGGGTGGAACTGCACGAACTCCATGTCCTGCAGGGGCAGGCCCGCCCGCAGGACCATGGCGTTGCCGTCGCCGGTGCAGGTGTGGGCGCTGGTGCAGGAGAAGTAGGCCCGGCCATAGCCGCCGGTGGCCAGGATGACCATCTGGGCCTGGAACCGGTGCATCGTGCCGTCGTCCAGCTTCCAGGCGGTGACGCCCCGGCAGACGCCATCTTCCATGATCAGGTCGAGGGCGAAATACTCGATGAAGAACTCGGTGTTGTTGGCCAGGGACTGACCATACATGGTGTGCAGCATGGCGTGGCCGGTGCGGTCGGCCGCCGCACAGGTGCGCTGGATCGGGGCCTCGCCATAGTTGCTGGTCATGCCCCCAAAGGCGCGCTGATAGATCTTGCCGTCCTCGGTGCGCGAGAAGGGCACGCCCCAGTGCTCGAGCTCATAGACGGCGGCCGGCGCGTTGCGGCAGAGGTATTCGATGGCGTCCTGGTCGCCCAGCCAGTCCGACCCCTTGACGGTGTCGTACATGTGCCAGCGCCAGTCATCCTGGCTCATATTGCCGAGGCTGGCGGAGATACCGCCCTGGGCGGCCACGGTGTGCGAGCGGGTCGGAAAGACCTTGGAGACACAGGCGGTCTTCAGACCGGCCTGGGCGCAGCCGAGCGCCGCGCGGAGGCCCGAGCCCCCGGCGCCCACCACGACGACGTCGAACTTGTGGTCGATGAATTCGTATGAGGCCATGCTCAGTAAGCTCCGCCCGAGAGGGCGACCTTCAAGATTGAGAAGAGGGCGAGTGCGCCAAACAGCGCACAGACGAAGAGGTTGAGCAGCAGGAGGCCGGCCTTGGTGATCCGGCGGTGGATGTAGTCCTCGACCACGACCCGCATGCCCGAATGCATGTGCATCAGGCTGACGACGGCGAGCAGGGCCAGCAACACCGCATTGACCGGAGAGGCCAGCCAGGCGACGGCCATCTCGTAGTCGCTGCGCGCCAGGCGCAGAACGGCGAAGACGCCCCAGAGCACCAAGGGGATCAGCGCGACGGAGGAGACGCGTTCGAAAATCCAGTGGCTGACCCCATGGCCAGCGGCGCCCAGGCCCTGGGCCCGGGAACGGGGAGTGCGGAAATCGGTCATGCTCAGAGCGCTCCCGTCATGGCGGCGATGATCCAGACGACGAGGGTGGCCACCAGGGCGAAGGCCAGGGTCGCCACAGCGCCGGCGTTGGCGGCCGGCACCTTCAGCGCCACACCCGTGTCCCAGATCAGATGCTGCACGCCCTTGGCGAGGTGGAAGAAGACCGCAAAGCTGAGGACGAACATCACCAGCTTGCCGAGCGGCGAGCCCAGCAGGCCCATATAGGCGTCGTAAGACTCCGGCCCGAAGGCGAGCGCGATGGTCCAGCCGGCCAGGATCAGGGTTCCCCCATAGAGGGCCACGCCGGTGATCCGGTGCATGATCGAGGTGATGGCGGTGAGATGCCAGCGCCACACCTGAACGTGCGGCGAGGTGGGCCTGGCCCGGATGGTCTTCGAGACGTCCGACATCGGTTCTACAGCCGCTCCCTGTTGCCCTGCGAATGCCTGGCCGCTTTTACGCCGCCAACTGGGGGTGTCAACGAAGGCAGGGCGCACAGGCCGCAACCCCCGCCCTTCGCAGATCGGCGAACATCAGGGGTTTCCACCTCCCGGGCAATGCGTCTTTGCTGTAGGCTTCCTTCGCGGGAGACGAAGGATGCGGTTCGATCTGGTGGACTTGCGGCTGTTCTGCGACGTGGTCGAGGCGGGCTCGATCACCCGCGGGGCCGAGCGCGCGGCCTTGGCCCTGGCGGCGGCTTCCACCCGGATCCGGGCCATGGAGCAGTCCCTGGGGGCCGCCCTCCTGACCCGGTCCCGCCAGGGGGTGACGCCGACGCCGGCCGGCCTGCTGCTGCTGAAGCACGCCCGCACCCTGCTCGAACAGAGCGCCCGAATGCAGGACGAGCTGGGTGTCATGGCCGAGAGCGGAGCGGCGGAGGTCCGGGTCCTGGCCAACACCAACGCCCTGACCGAATTCCTGCCTGAAGCCCTGTCCTCCTTCCTGGCAGACCACCCCCAGGTCAGCGTCGATCTCGAAGAGCGCCTGTCGGACGAGATCGTCGGACTGGTGGCTGAGGGCGCGGCCGATGTGGGAATCGTGGCCGGCACCGTCGATGTGGGCGCCCTGGAGACCTTCGCCTTCCGCACAGACCGCTTCGTGGTGGTCACGGCGCTTGACCATCCTCTGGCGCAGAATGTCAGCGCGGCCTTCGCCCAGGTCCTCGACTACGACCTGGTGGGCCTCGACCGGGCCAGCTCCCTGCAACGCTTCCTCGCCGCCCGGGCTGGCCGTGAAGGACGACGCCTGCGCCTGCGGGTTCAGCTCCGCAGCTTTGATGCGGTCTGCCGGCTGGTGGAGTGCGGGGTGGGCGTCGGGGTGGTGCCGGAGACCACCGCGGCCCGGGCCGTCTGCACCATGAATCTGGCCATTGTCGCGCTGACCGATGACTGGGCGGTTCGGGAGCTGAAGATCTGCGTCCGCAGCCTGAATGAGCTGCGCCCCATAGCCCGTCAGCTGGTGGAGAGCCTGCGGGCCTCCCCCTAGGGCGCGTCGGTCAGCCAGTCGGCCGAACGCATCTCCTGCAGGCGCGAGGCGGTGCGCTCGAACTCGAAGGCGCCGTCGCCATCAGGATAGAGGGCGGCCGGCTCGGCGGCGGCCAGGACGATCAGCCGGGCTCGGGCCTCATAGAGGGCGTCGATCAGGGTCACGAAACGCCGCGCCTCCTCCCGCCGCGCCGGGGTGAGCTGTGGGACCTGATCGAGAAAGACCGTGTGGAACTGCTCGGCGAGCGCCAGATAATCATTGGGGCCAAGGGCCACCCCGCAAAGGCTGGCGAAACTGGCCCGCAAAAGCCCCCCGGTGGCGTGGGGCAGGTGGATCTTGCGACCCAGGACCTCCAGGGTCTCACCGGCCTCTTCGGCCCCGTCCAGCATGTCCTGCCACAGGCGATCGAACACCCGCTCGTGGTCCCGGTCGATGGGCGAGAACCAGACGCCGGCCGCCCGCAGCCGGTCCAGGCGGTAGTCGTGCTCGCCGGCCACGGAGACCACCTCGGTCTGGGTCTTCAAGAGGTCGATGAAGGGCAGAAAGAGCTGCCGGTTGATGCCGTTGCGATAGAGGGCGTCGGGCGCGCGGTTGGAGGTGGCCACCAGGGTCACGCCCCGGTCGAACAGGGCGGTGAACAGCCGGCCCAGGATCATGGCGTCGGCGATGTCGGTGACCTGAAACTCGTCGAAGCAGAGAAGTCGCGCCTGGCTGGCCACCACGTCGGCCGCCGGCGGGATCGGGTCATCGCCCCGGTGCTGGCCGAACTTCGCCTTGCGGGCCGCCGCGTCGCCCTTGCGCCAGGCGTCGATGAGCCGATGGACCTCGCCCATGAAGACATGGAAGTGAACCCGGCGCTTCTTCGCCACCGGCGCGGCCTCGTAGAACAGGTCCATCAGCATGGACTTGCCCCGCCCCACCGGCCCCCACAGATAGACGCCCCTCTGGCTTTCCGGCTTTCGGAACCGCCCCAGCAGGCCGACGGGCTCGCTTTCGACGAGGGCGGCCTCCAGCCGCGCCAGGGCCGGCAGGGCGGCGGCCTGGGACGGATCAGGACGAATTTCCCCGCGCTCCAGGCGGTCGCGGTAAGCGGTTTCGAGGGCGGTGGTCATGACCCCGCCCCTAGCCCGGCAAGGCCACGATCACAATCAGCCAATCGCCCTCGCCGCCCCTGGCGAAGCTCAGCTGGCCGCCGGCTCCGAGTCCGCCTGCGGCGTAGGCGCCAGGGCGCCGTCCTCTTCGCCGGCGGGAACCAGGGGGGTCTCGCTTCGCGCCGGCAGGCCCAGATCTTCGCGAAGGAAGCGATAGGTTTCCCGCCGCTCACAGGCGCAGGCCTTCATCTGGCCTTCCTGGTCCCACCAGACCAGCAGCGGATAGGCGAAGTCGACGCCATTGTCCTTGAGCAGGGGGATCAGCTCATCGACCATGGTCCGGCCCGCCTCCACCACCGCGGTGCGGGCTGTGTCGCCATCGGCTGGCGGAATGCCCGGGGCGGTCCAGGCGGAGACCGGGACGCTGACCCAACGCTCGAACAGGCTCCAGTCGCGGTTCAGCCACAGCTCGGCGACGGTGGCCCGCTCGGCCGGGGTGGAGCGCTCCAGCCCGTTGACCTCCCGCCGGGCGACCTCGATCACCCGGGTGTCGACGCCCGCGGCGTGCAGATCGGGGAACTGCTCGGCCTTGAAGCGCAGGCAATCAGGGCAGCTGCGGAATGAGACCATATAGACGGCGCGCCCCTGAACCCCTGGCGACACCCAACCGGAGCCCTCCAGAAGGCGGGCGATCTCAGCCTGGTGCTTGGTCATGGTGGTCGGCCTCCAGCGCAGTTCGTGGTTCCAATAGGCAAAGGCGCCGACACCGGCCACCACCACGACGAGGGCCAGAATCGCCCAGAGACGAATATTCTTCATGTGCGATCGCTCCAAATTCCTGCGGCCGCCGGGGCCGGATCGGGGAGGCCTGAGGACCTAGCCCATGGTCGGGATGATAAAGGCCTGGTCGCTGCCCTCGCCCTCGGGCCAGCGGGCGGTGACTGTCTTGACCTTGGTGTAGAAGCGAACGCCTTCCATCCCGTGCTGGTTGGCGTCGCCAAAGGCGCTGCGCTTCCAGCCGCCGAAGCTGTGATAGGCGACCGGCACCGGAATTGGCACATTGATCCCCACCATGCCCACATTCACCCGGGCGGCGAACTCCCGGGCCGCGCGGCCATTCCGCGTGAAGATGGCGACGCCGTTGCCGTAGGGGTGCTGGGACGGCAGGGCCAGGGCCTCGTCAAAGCTGTCGGCCCGGACGATCTGCAGCACCGGGCCGAAAATCTCGTCCTGATAAGACCTCATGCTCGGCTTCACATGGTCAAACAGGGTGGGGCCGATGAAGTACCCCTTCTCATGGCCCTGAAGGGTGAAGCCACGGCCGTCGGCCACCAGCTCGGCGCCCTCATCCACCCCCATCTGGATGTAGTCTGTTATCCGCTGGCGGTGGGCCGCACTGACCACGGGTCCATACTGGGCGGCGGAATCCGAGGAGACGCCGATCTTGAGGGTCTCGATCCGTTCCACCATCAGCTCACGAAAGGCCTCTGCCGTCCTGGCGCCGACCGGCACGGCCACCGGCAAGGCCATGCAGCGCTCGCCCGCCGAGCCGAAGGCGGCGCCCAGGATGTCATCGGCCGCGGCCTCCAGGTCGGCGTCCGGCAACAGGATGCCGTGGTTCTTGGCCCCGCCCATGGCCTGGACCCGTTTTCCGTGGGCCGAGGCGGTGGCGTAGACGTACTGGGCGATGTCGGAGGAGCCCACGAAGCTGACGGCGGCGATGTCGGGATGGGTCAGGATGGCGTCGACGCAGACCTTGTCCCCCTGGACCACGTTCAGCACGCCGGCCACATCGATCCCCACCTCGGCGCCGGCCTCCATGAACAGCTCGGCCAGCCGCACCGGCACGCTGGGGTCTTTTTCGGACGGCTTGAGAATGAAGGTGTTTCCCACCGCCACGGCCACCCCGAACATCCACATCGGGATCATGGCGGGGAAGTTGAACGGGGTGATGCCGGCCGCCACGCCCAGGGGCTGGCGCATGGAATAGACATCGATCCCTGGGCCTGCGCCCTGGGTGTACTCGCCCTTCAGCGCATGGGGGATGCCGCAGGCGAACTCGATCACCTCCAGCCCCCGCTGGATGTCGCCCTTTGAGTCGGCGATCACCTTGCCGTGCTCGGACGACAGCAGGGCGGCCAGCTCGTCCATCCGCGTCTCGACCAGGCGCTTGTAGGCGAACATCACCCGGGCCCGACGCTGGGGGTTGATCGCGGCCCAGGCGGGCTGGGCGGCCAGGGCGGCCTGCACGGCCATGTCCAGCTCGCCGGTTGAGGCCAGGGCGACGCGGCCCTGGACCTCGCCGAGGTTGGGATCGAAGACCTCGCCAAAGCGGCCCGAGGTTCCGGCGGCGGCGCGGCCGGCGATGAAGTGGCTGATCTCACGCATGGGACGAAGCTTAGGCCGCCGCAGCGCCCTCGCCTAGCGCTTGCCCAAATTGCAGGCTCAGGCGCATTCTTCGTCACAATGAGCGTCGCTTCGTCCACGGAAATCCTGCGCACCGCCAGGCGGCGTCACGACCACATCGTGGACGTGCTGATCGCCGAGCGCGCGCCGGCCTTGAGCCGCCACCCCAGCTGGCCGGTCCTGCGGCCGCTCCTCTATGGCCTGCTGGACTACGCCAAGGCCCGCCGAATGGCCGACGCCATCGCCCCCCTGCCCGGTCACGAGGCCCTGGAGCAGGTCTCAGATCTGCTGCGTGTTCAGTTGTCGGTGGCCAACCTGGATCGCCTGCCGCGCCAGGGGCGGGTGGTGGTGATCGCCAATCATCCCACTGGGATCGCCGATGGGGTGGCCGTCTTCGACGCCTTCAAGGCGCGGCGGCCAGACCTCTGCTTCTACGCCAATTCCGACGCCCATCGGGTGGCGGCCGGCTTTTCCGACGTGCTGATCCCGGTGGAGTGGGTCGAAGAGAAACGGACACGCGAGCGCACCCGCCTGACCCTCCAACGCACCCGCGAAGCCATGGAGGCCGAGCGCGCCCTGGTGATCTTCCCCTCCGGACGGCTGGCCCGGCGGCAGGCCGATGGCCTGCTGGCCGATCCCCCCTGGATGAGCAGCGCCGTCTCCATCGCCCGCAAGTATGAGGCGCCAGTCGTGCCGCTGCATGTGACCGGCCCCTGGTCGACCCTGTTCCACCTGTTCAATCGGGTATCGGCCGAGTTGCGGGACATCACCCTCTTCCACGAACTGCTGAACAAGCGCGGCGGCCAGTATGGGCTGACCCTTGGCCCTGCGATCGCGCCCGACGCCCTGGTTGGTGACGTCCAGACGGCGACGGAGGCGCTGAAAGCCTATGTGGAGCGCATTCTTCCCGGCGATCCGGACCGGCCCTTCGCATGAGGCTTCCCATCGACGGCGATCTGCCCCTGGAGGATGAGGCGGCCACCTCGCGCCTGGGCGCGGCCCTCGCCAGCGCGCTGGGCGTCGGCGAGGCCATCTGCCTGACGGGTCCGCTGGGCGCAGGCAAGTCGACCCTGGCCCGGGCGCTCATCCGGGCGCGCACGCGTCCCGATGAGGACGTGCCCAGCCCGACCTTCACCCTGGTGCAGTTCTATGAGGGCGCCGGCCTGGCGCTGGCCCACTTCGACCTCTACCGGCTGACCAGCCCCGACGAGGCCTATGAGATCGGCCTGGACGAAGCCCTGGAGGATGGGGCTGTGATCATCGAATGGCCCCAGCGCCTGGAGGGTCGCCTTCCCCCCCATCGCTTGGATATAGACATCGTTCTGGACGGGGCGGCGCGTCGGGCGCGGCTGACCCCCCATGGCGCCTGGGAAGGACGGACGGTTGAGTTCTGATCGTGAAGGCCTGAAGGCCGACTTCCTGCGCCGCCATGGCCTGGTCGACGCCCAGCGCACACCCCTGGCCGGAGACGCCTCGACGCGCCGCTATGAGCGGCTGTCGCGTCCGGGCCAGGCCAGCCTGATCTTCATGGACCAGCCGCCGGTGGAGACCGCGCCCTGCCCGCCCGAGGCCAGCCCCGATCAACGCCGTCTGGCCGGCTACAACGCCATGGCCCGTCTGGCGGCCGGCCGGGTGGACGCCTTCGTGGCCACCGCCGGCTGGCTGCGCAGCCAGGGTCTGTCAGCGCCAGAAATCATCGCCCACGAGGCCGGCGAGGGCCTGGCCGTGCTGGAGGATCTGGGAGACGATCTTTATGCCCGGCTCATCGAGTCCGGGACCGACGAAGCCCCGCTCTACGAGGCCGCCGTCGAGGTGCTCGCCCGCCTGCACGAGGCGACCCCGCCCCCGGTGCTGGAGGCGCAGGGCGCGGCCTGGCCCTTCCTCACCTATGACGACCTGGCGCTCCGCACCGGCGGCGACATGTTCCTGGAATGGTGGCCCAAGTTCTCGGGCCTCGCGCCCTTCGCGACCGACGCCGAAGCCGAGTGGGAGGCCCTGTGGGCGCCGATCAGGGCCCGGGCGGAGGCGGGCGCCAGCGTCTTCTGCCACCGGGACTATCACGCCGAGAACCTGATCTGGCTGCCCGGCCGCAATGGCGTGGCGAGGGTCGGCCTGCTGGACTTCCAGGACGCCGTTCGGGCCCATCCGGCCTGGGACTTCTCCATGCTGCTGCATGACGCCCGCCGCGATGTCTCGCCGGAACGGGAGGCTGCGGCCCTGGCCCGCTATCTGGAGATTCGCAGCGATGTCGACGAAGCCGCCTTCCGGGCCGATTACCACGCCCTGGGCGCCCTGAACTCGGCCCGCATCCTGTTCATCTTCGCCCGGCAGGTGGCGGGCTTCGGCAAGCCGCGCTACGAGGCCTTCATGCCCCGCACCTGGCGCTATCTCGAACGCTGCCTCGCCGACCCGGACCTTGCGCCGATCAAGGCCTGGTTCGACACCCATGTACCGCCTGAGGCTCGCCGGTGAGCGGCGGCTTTCCCCAGACAGCCTTCCCCAAGACCGCGATGGTGATGGCGGCTGGCCTGGGCACGCGCCTGCGCCCCCTCACCGACCACAGGCCCAAACCCCTGGTCGAGGTGGCAGGCCGCGCCCTGGTCGATCATGTGCTGGACCGGCTGGTGGAGGCCGGCGTCGAGACCGCCGTGGTCAATGTCCATCACTTCGCCGACCAGATGGTCGCCCACCTGGCGCGCCGGGACGACATCCGCATCAAGATCAGCGACGAGCGCGCCACCCTGCTGGATTCCGGCGGCGGCATCGCCCACGCCCGGAACCTGCTGGGGGACGACCCGATCCTGGTGGCCAATATCGATTCCCTCTGGACCGGCGGCGAGGTCCCGCCCCTTCAGACCCTGGGCCAGGCCTGGGACCCACAGATCATGGACGTCCTGCTGCTGCTGGTCCCCCGGGGCCAGGGCCTCGGCTTCGAGGGGCCTCAGGGCTTCTTTCGCGACGAGGCGGGGCGACTGACCCATTCGGCTGAGCCGGAGCCGCCCACGCCCTACGCCAATGTCGGCTTTCAGATCCTCAAGCCGCAGATCGTGGATGGCGTGCGCGAAGACGCCTTCTCCATCGTGCCGATCTGGCAGAGGCTCGCCGCGCAGGGCCGGCTGCATGGGGCCGTGATGGACGCCTTCTGGATGCATGTGGGAGATCCTTCCGCCCGGGAGGCCGCCGAAGCCAAGCTGGCGACGTGAGCCGGCCACAGCTCTTTGCTGGGCCCCGCCCCCGCTGGTTCAACATTCCGGCCCACCGGCCCTTCGTGCACGATCTCGCCCGCGGCCTGCACGACGCCCTGGCGCCCCTGGGCCCCGAAGCCCTGTCCCAGGCCACCGTGCTGACGCCCACCCGCCGGGGGGCTCGGGCCCTGGCAGACGCCTTCCTGGCGGCCGGTGGCGGCCGGGCCCTGCTGCCGCCGCAGATCAGGCCACTCGGCGACCTGGACGCCGGCGAGTCCCCGTTCGAACCGGGAGACCTGGCCGCGCGCCTGCCCGCCGCCATCGCGCCTCTGCGGCGGCGGCTGGAGCTGACCCGGCTGGTCAAGACCCATGAGCATCTGCTGTCGCGCCATCTCGACGCCTCGGCGGCCCTGGAACTGGCCGACGCCCTGGGCGGCTTCCTCGACAGCCTGCAGATCGAGGAGGTCGACGCCTCTGGCGCGCTAGCCGGCCTGGTGGACGTGGAGCTGGCCGAGCACTGGCAGGTATCCCGCGCCTTCCTGGAGACCGCCCTGGCGGCCTGGCCCGAGCGGCTCGAGGCCCTCGGCGTGGTCGACACCAGCCAGCGTCGGGTCGCCCTGCTGCGGGCCCTGGCCGAACAATGGAGCATCCGGCCGCCGGAAGGTGTTCTGGTCGCCGCCGGCTCCACCGGCACGGCCCCGGCCACCGCGGCCCTGCTGGCGGTGATCGCCGAGGCGCCCCAGGGCTGCGTCGTCCTCCCGGGCCTCGACGAGAGCCTGGCCCAGAAGGCCTGGGACAAGGTGGATGAACAGCACCCGCAAGGGGCGCTAAGCCGGTTGCTGGAGCGCGCCGGCCTCACCCGCGACGATGTGACAACCTGGCCAGCCTCAGCCCCCTACCAGAGCCAGGGCCGCTGGCGCCGCCGGGTGATCAACGAGGCCCTTCGCCCCGCCGAAACCACCGCCGACTGGCTGGACGTCATCGGAAACCTGCGGGCTGAAGGGGCCAAGGAGGGCGTAGACCCCATCGCCGAGGGTCTGGCCGGCCTCTCTGTGGTCACAGCGCGCAGTGAGGAAGAGGCCGCGACGGTCGCAGCCCTGTTGCTGCGGGAAACCCTGGAGACCCCCGGCGCCACGGGCGCCCTGGTGGCGCCCGACCAGAATCTGGCCCGTCGCGTAGCCCTGAAGCTCGCCCGTTGGGGGGTGATCCCGGATTCTTCGGTGGGCGCGCCGTTGATGGCCTGCCCGGCAGGCGTGCTCGCGGGACTGGTCGCCAAGCTGGCGGCCGAGCCCCTCAATCCGGTGTTGCTGCTGGGCGTGCTCAAGCACCCCCTGACCCGGATGGGGGAGAGCCGCGAGACCCTCGAGCCGCGACTGATCGAGCTTGAACGTCATGGCCTTCGCGGGCCGCGACCCGCCGACTGGGCGGCCCTGACCCGGCGGCTGGAAAGGAACCTGACCGATGACGCGCGGCGGGTCGGCGCGGCGGGCCTGATCGCGACCCTGCGCGCAGGCCTCACGCCCCTGACCGATATGAGCGAGCCTGCGCCAGCAGCCGAACGGGCCAGGGCGCTGGCCATGGCGCTGGAATCCCTGGCTGCGGACGGCGACGGCGCCTCGGGCCGCCTGTGGGGCGGAGCGGGCGGCGAGGCGCTGTCCCAACTTCTGGCCGGGCTGATGGCCGAAGCCGGCGCCCTGCCGCCAGTGACGCCCAAGGGCTTCGCCGACCTGCTGGTCCGCCTGATGGGGGACGAGACGGTCCGGATCGGCGGCGCCACCCATCCACGGCTGCGCATCCTGGGCGCCATCGAGGCGCGCCTCGTGCGGGCTGACCGGCTGGTGGTGGCGGGCCTGGAAGAAGGCGTCTGGCCCCAGGGGGCGCCGCTCGATCCCTTCCTGTCGCGCCCCATGCGCGAGCGGCTGGGCCTGCCGCCGCCGGAGCGCCGGGTGGGCCTAGCCGCCCACGACTTCGCCCAGGCCGCCTGCGCCCCCAATGTCGTCCTGCTGCATTCCGAACGTCGAGATGGTCAGCCGACGGTGAAGTCCCGTTGGCTCTGGCGGCTGGAGACCCTGGCCCGGGGCGCAGACCTGACCCTGCCTGGCCGACCCGACCTGCTGGACTGGGCCAGAGCCCTGGACGCGGCGCCGGACTATGAGCCGATCGCAAGGCCCGCGCCGCGCCCGCCTGTGGCTGACCGTCCGAACAAGTTCGCCGTCACCCGGATCGAGTCCCTGACCCGGGACCCCTATGCCGTCTGGGCCCGCGACATCCTGCGCCTCTACCGCCTGGAGCGCCCGGACGAGCCGGTGGAGGCCCGGGCCCGGGGCACGGCCATTCACGAGGCCTTCGAGACCTTCGCCAAACGCCACCCCAAGGCCCTGCCGCCGGAGCCGGCCCAGGAATTCGCCGCCCTCTATCTGGAAGCTCTGGTCGCCGCCGGCGCCCCGCCGGAATCGCTGGCCCGCGAACAGGCGCTCGCCCAGGAGGCGGCCGCCTGGGTGGTCGCCCTGGAGGCCGAGCGAAGGGCCGATGGCCGCGACATTCATGTGGAGGCCAAGGGGCAGATCACGCTCCGCGCCGGCCTGCGGGACTTCACCCTGACCGCCAAGGCCGACCGCATCGAGACCGGCCCGGACGGCTATGCCCACATCCTCGACTACAAGACCGGCCAGGCGCCGTCGAAGAAGATGGTCGAGACCGGCTTCTCCCCGCAGCTGACCCTGACGGCGGCCATCGTCGCCCGGGGCGGCTTCGAGGGCGTGCCGGCGCGGCCGCCTGGCGACCTGGTCTATCTGCAGGTCACCGGCCGCAAGCCGGCGGGAAAAGTCGAGTTGCGCGGCGCGGCCGGCGAGGAAAGCCACGACGCCGCCGAGCAGGCCCTGGCCGGCGCCCTGCGCCTGCTGGTCCAGTTCGATGATCCCGAGCGGGCCTATCTGTCGCGCACCGCCCCGCAGTTCGTCCACGACTATGCCGGCGACTACGCCCACCTGGCCCGGGTGTTCGAATGGTCCACCAGCGGCGAAGACGGCGAGGGCGAGGCATGAGCCCAGTCATCGGCATCGACATCGATCCCCAGCGCACGGCGGCCGATCCGGATCTGTCGGCCTTCGTCACCGCCAATGCCGGCTCGGGCAAGACCAAGACCCTGATCGACCGGGTGGCCCGGCTGCTGCTGTCGGGCGCGGCGCCCGCCGCCATCCTGTGCGTGACCTACACCAAGGCCGCCGCCGCCGAGATGCAGCGCCGGCTGTTTGACCTGCTGGGCCAGTGGTCGGTGTGCGACGACGCCGCCCTGCGCCAGGCGCTCGCCAGGTTGGAGGGCCGCACGCCCGCAGACTATGACGGGCCGCGCCTGTCGGCCGCGCGGGCCCTGTTCGCCCAGGCTCTGGAGACGCCCGGCGGCCTGAAGATCCAGACCATCCACGCCTTCTGCGAAAAGCTGCTGCGGCGCTTCCCCCTGGAGGCGGGGATTTCCCCAGGCTTCCGGGTGATGGACGATCCGGCCGCGGCCCTGATCGCCCGGGCCGCCCGCCAGGACGTGGCGCGCCATGCCCTGACCGGCGAAGGCGCTGTGGCCCAGGCCTATGCGCGGCTGTCGGTCAGTCTGGACTTCCGCGCCTTCGAGCAGATGTTCGCCACCTTCGAGGCCCGCCGCGGCGCGCTCGACGCCTTTGTGGCTCGCGAAGGCGGACTGGAAGGCGCGCTGGCCTGGATCTGGGAGACCTGTGGCTTCGACGGCGAGGCCGATCCTGAGGCGGTGGCAGCCGCCGCCATGGCCGAGCTCGACCGGGCGCTCTGGCGCGAGGCCGCCGAGGTCCTGGCCCTGGGCGGCAAGACCGACCAAGCGTGTTCGCAGTCCCTCGCGACGGTGGCCGCCGACAGCCAAGCCGCTCTGTCAGACGCCCTGAAGGCCCTGTTCACCCAGGGGGGCGAGGGCACGCCCGTGACCTTGGTCGCCAAGACCAAGGCTCTGGCCAACGCCGAGCCCCTGCGCCAGGCCCTGCTGGACGAACAGGACCGCCTGGCCATCGCCCGCGATCAGGTGCGCGCCGCCAACATCGCCTGGGACAGCGCCTATGTCCTGGTCCTGGCCCAGGCCTATCTGACCGCCTACGCGGCGGAGAAGGCCGCGGCCGGGGCGCTGGATTTCGGCGACCTGATCGAGAAGACGCGAGCCCTGGTGGCGGAGAGCCCCATGGCCGCCTGGGTGCTCTACAAGCTGGACGGCGGCATCGACCATATCCTGCTGGACGAAGCCCAGGACACCGCGCCGGAGCAGTGGGAGATCCTCAGCGCGCTGACCGCCGAGTTCTTTGCGGGCGAGGGCCGCGAGCGCCAGGCCCTGCGCAGCCTGTTCGTGGTCGGCGACGAGAAACAGTCGATCTATTCCTTCCAGGGCGCGGCGCCTGAGCGCCTGCGCCTGGAGACCGAGACCTATCTGGCCCGCATCCAGGACGCCGGGGCGCGGGCCCAAAGCGTGCCGCTCGCCACCTCCTGGCGCTCCACCGTCGATGTCCTGGCCTATGTGGATGCGGTCTTCGCAGCGCCGGAAACCCAAGGCGGCGTGCCGCCGGCCCGGGGCGAGGAGGCCGTGCGCCACATCCCCATGCGCGCCGATCATCGCGGCTGCGTCGATGTCTGGCCCCTGGAGCGCGAGCCCGAGGGCGAGGCGCGCGAGGCCTGGGACGCGCCCTTGGACGTCGAGGGCGCGACCAGCGCCAACCGCCGGCTGGCGGAAAACATCGCCTGTGAGATCGAGGACCTGGTGGCCCGGGGCGACGGAGTATTCGACAAGGACCTGGATGGCCAGGGCGGGACCCGCGGCGCCTGGCGGCCGGCGCGGTTCGGCGACGTCCTGATCCTGGTGCGGCGGCGTAAGGCCCTGTTCGAGGACATCCTGCGCGCCCTGAAGCGCCGGGGCGTGCCGGTGGCCGGCGCCGACCGGCTGGCCCTGTCGGAACACATCATCTTCGATGATCTGCTGGCCGTCGCCCGCTTCGTGCTCTTCCCGCAGGACGAGCTGAACCTGGCGGCCCTGCTGAAGAGCCCGTTCTGCGGCCTGGACGATGAGGCGCTCTACGCGCTCGCCAAGCCCCGCAAGCCCGGCGAATTGTGGGCCGCCCTGCAGGACAGGGCTCTTGAGCGCGCTGACTGGACCCAGGCCCTGACCTTTCTCACCGCCGCCAGGGACGAGGCCCGGACGCGGCGGCCGTTCGAATTCTATGGCCGACTGCTCTCCTTACGTGACGGCGACGGCGCCTCCATGCGCCAGAGGATCGTGCGCCGGCTGGGGACCGAGGCCGAAGACGCCCTGGACGAGTTCCTGGCCCAGGCCCAGGCCGCCGAACAGCGGGGCGTGTGTGATCTGGAGGGCCTGGCCGACGCGCTCGCCGGCCTCAACATCACCGTCAAGCGCGAGATGGAGGCGGCCCGCAATGAGGTCCGCGTGATGACCGCCCATGGCGCCAAGGGGCTGGAGGCGCCCATCGTCTTCCTGCCCGAGACCACCCTGTCGGGCCTGGGCCGTGGCTCGCCCCTGCTGGAGACCGAAGGTGGCGGCTTCCTCTGGTGCCCGTCCAAGACCCAGGACTGCGCGGCCTCGACCACGGCCCGCGAGCTGCGCGCCCGCAAGGACGAGGAAGAGGCCTATCGCCTGCTCTATGTGGCCCTGACCCGGGCCCGCGACCGGCTGGTGATCTGCGGCCGGGTCGCGGCCAAGACCAAGGAAGAGAACCTGAAAGGCTGGTGGGCCGCCATCCAGGCCGGCTTCGCCCACGCGCTCATCGGCCCCCATATGCGGCCGGCCGCCTGCGGCCAGGTGGAGGCCCGCAGGTTCGGCGAGGACCCGCAGGTCCTGGGCCGCGGCGCCGATGACGCCCCGACCACCGCCGCTCTGCCCGATTGGGCGCGGGCCGACGCCGCCCTCGATCCCCTGGCCCGCTTCGCCTCGCCCTCGGACCTGGGCGAAGCCGAGGAGATCCTGGCGCCCTCGCCCCTGGCCCGGGTGGGCGGGCTGGGCCGGTTCCGCCGGGGCGAGCTGATCCACTGGCTGTTGCAGATCCTGCCTGACCTGGCCCTCGCCGAGCGCGCGGCTGCGGCCGCCGCCATCCTGGCCCGCGAGCCGGACCTGACCGACGACCAGCTGGCGGAGATGGCGGGCGCGGCGCTGTCAGTCCTGACCGATCCCCGTTTCGCCGACGTCTTCTCCGCCGACGGCCGGGCCGAGGTGGCCATCGCCGGGACCGCCGCGGCCCTGCCGCAAGGCCTGCAGATCTCCGGCCGCATCGACCGGCTGGTGGTGCGCCCCGACAGGGTTCTGGTGGCCGACTTCAAGACCAACCGCCCCTCGCCCGCCCGCATCGAGGACGCCGATCCCGCCTATATCCGCCAGATGGCGGTCTATGCCGCCGTCCTGGCCGAGGTCTTCCCCGGCCGGGCCATTGAGGCGGCCCTGGTCTGGACCGACGGCCCGAAGCTGATGGCGGTTCCAGAATTCCTGATGGCCCAGGCCCTGGCTGATCTCCGGTCCAGGAGTTGATCGTCAGGCCTCAGGGTCTTACATCGCTGGATCAAGAGGCGGTCGGCGCGCGTTGCGCCCAAGTCGCATAAGGAGCTTCCATGAGCACCGTCACCGTCACCGATGACTCCTTCGAAAAAGACGTGCTGCAGGCAAAAGGCCCGGTCCTGGTGGACTTCTGGGCCGAGTGGTGCGGCCCCTGCAAGCAGATCGCCCCGGCCCTGGAGCAGATCTCAGAAGACCTGGCCGGCCAGGTCACCATCGCCAAGCTGAACATCGAAGACAGCCCCACCACCCCCTCGCGCTACGGCGTCCGCGGCATCCCGACCATGATGCTGTTCAAGGACGGCCAGATGTCGTCCATGAAGGTCGGCGCCATGCCCAAGCAGAAGATCCTGGAATGGCTCTCCGAAGCAGGCGTCCAGCCGGCGGCGTAGGGCTGTCGGGCTGAGGCCTGAGAGATTGCAGGAAGGGGTCGGCGAGAGCCGGCCCTTTTTCGTTGGCGCAGGGGACGGCTGTGCGCCAGAGGCGCCCATTAACCTGAATGCGAAAAGCGGGCGTCCGCGGAGCAGAGCGCACCGACTGCCCTGCGCCAGTTAGCTCCGGCGCCAAGATGTGGGGCGCGTCTCCACTGGCGCGACAGCACCATTTAACGCAACATCGCGCTATGACGGGCGAGAAAATTCTGGAAGAGGTCGCCGCCAGGGGCTGGTTGCTCCTAGATCAGTCGTATCACCCAGCGTTGACCCAACTGATCGGGGCTACCGCCCCGCAAAGAACAGCCGGCGTCCCACCGACCGACCTCCGCCCTGCCGATCAGGCGGAAGCAAGACCTAATTCCATGTCTGCGCAGGTTGGCCTGTCAGAACAACCCATGCACACTGATGGCGCGTTCAACGCTGTTCCACCGCGCTTGCTAATCTTCGAGTGCCTGAATCCAGGAGAAGGCCCATGTCCCACGCGTTTGTGGGCGCTTGACTGGAAGCGCCTCACGAGTGAGCGCCCCGTTGCAATTTCCGGTGCCACCTGGCTCGTTCGACCGGGCCTACAACAGGCCTTCTACTCGCAGGTCCTCTCATGCCGTTCCGATGGCGGTGGATGGGTCCGCTTTGATCCGTGCTGTATGACGCCAAAGACGAACGGGGTGAACGCCGACCAGACTTTGGCCGCGCTACGGCGGTATGCGACGGCTACCGAAGTCAATTGGTCGACAGGCGACATCTTGCTGATCGACAATTGGCGTTGCCTGCACGGCAGAGCAGAGGCGGCGTGCGCACCCTCGCGGGTGCTCCGCAGGTGGCAGTTGGGGGAAGACGTTGGACTGGGCGGCTGACACTCTCTACGCGAAGGCGCGTCTCTACGTGGGTAGGGCTCAAGATGAGCCGATTGCATCGCCCCTGTTCGGCTTTTGGACCAGCTTGGCTCTCGAGCTGCTTTGCAGAGCGGCACTCGCCCGCATCCACCCGGTGCTCCTGGCGGACCCCACATCTGAGGGGAATATCCAGTACGCCTTCGGATTCAACCCAAAGAGTAATCCGCGCTCAGTTCACGCAAAGACAGTGTTTGCGCGATGCTCGGTCTTTGTGGATGGATTCACGGATCAGATGTCGGCGCATTGCTTGATCATGGCGGATCGGCGCAATGCTGAGCTGCACTCAGGAGCGGCGGCCTTCGAGGTCGTCGATAACTCGCTTTGGCTTCCTCTAACCTACGAAGTTGCCGAGGTGCTGCTCAAGCACCTCGGCAGAGATTTCGATGATTTCTTAGGCGGTCATGCGCCCACCGCGGAAGCCATGCTTGCGGATCGGCAGAGCACTAGGAAGAAGGAAGTTAACGACCGAATCGCTGCTGCCAGAAAACTGTTCGGGGATCAGACTTCGGAAGAGCAAGAGGCCCTAGTTGATTCGGCGCGGACACGGCTAGAGCTATGGGCAAGGACGAAGGCCCTCCGGCGTATCTGCACCTGTCCGGCGTGCGGCTCTCCCGCCGCGATGGCGGGGGAAAGCCTCACCCGAGGTCCGGTACGAGTTGACGAAGATGCAGGAGCAATCCTCCAAGAGGTGCGTGTTCTTCCAAACCGCATGTTGTGCACGGTCTGCCGTCTTGATTTGAAGGGCTTCCAAGAACTGCACGAAGCAGGGTTAGGTGCGATTTACACCGCCGAGGAGGAGCAGGACCCTATCGAGTTTTTTGGAATCGTTCCGGAAGAACATGTCGACGTGGACGAACTCATCCGTGAACGGCAAGAAGAAGAGTGGGGCTACCAGAACGAATAGCGGCGTTCAGCATAGATCGCCGACTTCACCAACCTCCTATCGCCTCGCCACCCCGCCCCCACTTGCACACGCCCCCCATTCCGCGCACGACTCCGCCCAACAACACACGCCCCCCGGGAGGAGCCGACCATGAAGACCCGCATCACTGAACTGCTCGGCGTGGAGCATCCGATCGTGCAGGGGGGCATGCACTATGTGGGCTTCGCCGAGATGGCTGCGGCGGTGTCCAATGCGGGCGGGCTTGGCATCATCACCGGTCTGACCCAGGGGACGCCGGAGAAGCTGACCGCCGAGATCGCCCGGTGCCGGGGGATGACCGACAAGCCGTTCGGGGTGAACCTGACCTTCCTGCCCTCGGTCACGCCGCCGGACTATCCGGGCTTTGTCGAGGCCATCGTCAAGTCGGGCGTCAAGGTCGTCGAGACGGCGGGCAACAATCCGCAGAAGTACCTGCCGGCCCTGAAAGAGGCGGGCATCAAGGTGATCCACAAGTGCACCGCCGTGCGCCACGCGGTGAAGGCCCAGGCCATCGGCTGCGACGCGGTCAGCGTCGACGGCTTTGAATGCGGCGGCCATCCGGGCGAGGACGACGTGCCGAACTTCATCCTGCTGCCCCGGGCGGCCGAAGAGCTGGAGATCCCCTTCCTGGCCTCGGGCGGCATGGCCGATGGGCGATCGCTGGCCGCCGCGCTCTGCCTGGGCGCCGACGGGATCAATATGGGCACCCGCTTCATCGCCACCCAGGAAGCGCCGGTGCACCCCAATGTGAAGCAGGCCCTGGTGGAGGCCAGCGAGCTCGACACCCGGCTGATCATGCGGCCCCTGCGCAATACCGAGCGGGTGCTGGTGAACGCCGGGGTGGAGCGCCTGCTGGCCAAGGAGAAGGAGATGGGGGCCGCCATCACCTTCGCCGATATCGCCCCGGAAGTGGCGGGCGTCTATCCGGCCATCATGCGCGACGGGCAGATGGACGCCGGCGGCTGGTCCTGCGGCATGGTCGCAGGGCTCATCCACGACATCCCGACGGTGAAGGACCTGATCGACAAGATCATGGTCGACGCCGAGGCCATCCTGCGCCGGCGCGTGGGGCAGTTCGAGCTGGCCTGAGGGCGGCGCGGGCGCGGGTCCTTTTCGATGAATCCTTTCCGCGCCCGGCACGTTCTTGAGGGTCAGGAGATGACCCATGGCTGAGACCCTAGAGATTTCGCGCCGCTACAGCGTTCACGCCCATCAGGATGAGCGCCATCCGGTGCGGATCGTCGAGGAGGCCTCGTTTGAGGCCGCCGCCATCGCCTATGTGGAGGACTTCCATCCGCCGGCCGACGCGGACGGCGAGATCCAGGTGTTGGTCTGCGACCTGGCCAGCGGGCATGAGCACTGTTTCCGCATCGACCTCGACAGCGGCGAGGCGGAGCCCTGCGGCTAGGGTGATGGGGGTCTTGAGAGCGGCCGCCGCGCCGCCGCAACATGCCAGGCCTTATCTTCGGCCAGCATATGGGCGACGGTGGCGTGGCGTGGCGTGGCGTGCCGTGATCCTGGCCGCGACCCGCCGTTATCGCTTTCAGAGACGAAGCTGTTCAGGAGCCGGATATGCTCAAGGGAACTTGTCATTGCGGACAGTCGCACTGGACGCTGGAGGGCGATCCAGGCTCGGCGACCGCCTGCAACTGCACCCTGTGCCGACGCTACGGCGCCCTGTGGGCCTATGACTATGAGGACGAACGGATCTCGCTCGACGGTCCGACCTCTTCCTACAGGCGGCCGGACGAGGAGGATCCTGGGCTGGAAATTCTCTTCTGCGCCTCATGCGGCTGCATGCTCAGCTGGCGTGGCCTTCGCCTCAGGCCCGACGGCCGGCGCCGGATGGCCGTCAATCTGCGGCTAGCGCCGCCCGAGGCGGTGGCTCACGTGCCGATCAGAAGTTTCGATGGCCTCGATACCTTTGAAGACCTTCCGCCGACCGGCCGCTGCGTTCGCGATCTCTGGGCCTAGTCCGCCGCCCGCGTTTAACCGCCTAGCCGCCGTCCGCGTCGACGACGATGGCCACGGTCTTGCCCCGGGACAGGGGCTCCCAGCCGGCGTCGATGGCCGAGGCGATGGCCCGGGCGACGAGGTCTGTGGGAATGTGCGCGGGCTGCAGCTGCGGGGCGCCGAACTTGCGCTGGGGACCGGGGGGAAACTCGACCACGGCCTCACGCTGGCCCTCCTGGTGACGCACGGCGATGGCCATGCCCCGCCACTCGGCCGCGTCGCTGGACCACTGGGGCTGGCGTTGCAGCCGCCAGACATAGGGGTCGCCGTCCACGGTGATCGGGAATTCAGGGTTTTGCTTGGTGCGCGCCATGGCAAGGCCTTAGCCCGATCAGGGGACGCAGACCACCCCGTGGCGTTTGGGGGCCGGCCCCTACCGGGGCCAGGTCTCCGGATCCATGGCCAGGACCTCGCCAGCGAAGTGCAGGCCCCCGCAGATCAGGATGTGCGGCGCCGGACCCTCCAGGGCCAGGGCGGCAGCCAGGGCCGAGGTCACATCGACGGCGGTCTGCGCCTCCAAGCCCGCGGCCCGGGCCGCCGCGGCGATCTCCTCGGCCGGGGCGGCGTTGGCCGAATCGAAACTGGTGGCCACGACCCGGGGCGCAAGCTCGGCGAAGGGCGCGAAGAAGCCCTGGGCGTCCTTGCGAGCGAACATGGCGGCGATCAGCACCACGGGCCGGGGGTCGCGGGCGCTCAGCCTGGCCAGCGCCTGGGCGAGGGCTGCGCCGGCATGGGGATTGTGGCCGCCGTCGAGCCACAGCACCGCCCCGCGCTCAGCGGCCATCTGTCCGAGCGCGCCATCGCGCAGCCGCTGGAAGCGGGCCGGCCATTGCGCCGTCGCCACGCCGCGTGCCATGGCGTCTTCGTCGATCCGTGGGTCGCCGAGGGTCAGAAGGGCGCAGACGGCCAGGCCGGCATTGTCGAACTGGTGGGCCCCGAACAAGGACGGCGGCGGCAGGTCGAGGAGCTGTTCCCCCCACTGCACCAGCAGGCGGCCATCGGCCTCCCAGGCGTCAGCGTCGGCCCCGATCAGGGTCATGGGGGCGGCAAGGGTCTGGGCCTCCGCCTCTATGACGGCCAGGGCCTCGTCCATCTGGCGGGCGACCACCACCGGGCGGCCGGCCTTGATGATTCCGGCCTTCTCCCAGGCGATCTTGGACAGCTCCGGTCCCAGCATCTCCAGATGATCATAGTCCACCGGGGTGATGACGCTGAGCGCCGGCGCCTCAAAGATGTTGGTGGCGTCGAACCGGCCGCCGAGGCCCACCTCGATCAGGCAGAGGTCGGCGGGCGTCTGGGCGAAGGCCTGCAGGGCCAGCACCGTGGTGATCTCGAAGAAACTGATCGGCTCCCCGGCGTTGGCGGCCTCAACCTCAGCGATCAACGCCTCCAGCCGTTCATCGGTGACCAGTTCCCCGGCCACCCGGATCCGCTCGGCGAAGCGGACCAGATGCGGCGAGGTCAGGACATGGACCCGCAGGCCGGCCGCCTCGGCCATGGCGCGCATATAGGCCACGGTCGAGCCCTTGCCATTGGTGCCGGCCACATGGATCACCGGCGGCAGACGGCGCTCGGGATGACCCAGCACCGCCAGCAGGCGCTCCACCCGTCCGGTGGTCAGGTCGATCAGGCTGGGGTGGTTGGCGCGCAGCCGCGCGATCACCGCGTCTGAGGCCCGGATCGGATCATACATGGCGGGGGCTCGGGCGGCGGGGCCGTTGAAGGAGGGGTGGCGTCAGGCGGCGCGGGAACGGGCGCGTCCCAGCATCAGGGTCTTGAGGATGGAGCCCAGCATGGCCGGCAGGTCCGGTCGGCTGACCACCCGGTCGACCATGCCCCGCTCGGCCAGAAACTCCGAGCGCTGGAAGCCGGGGGGCAGGATCTCGCGGATGGTCTGCTCGATCACCCGACGACCCGAAAACGCGATCATGGCGTTGGGCTCGGCCAAGTGGACATCGCCCAGCATGGCGTAGGAGGCGGTCACCCCCCCAGACGTCGGGTCAGTCAGCACGACGACATAGGGCAGGCCCGCGGCCCGAAGTTCGTTCACCGCCAGCGTGGTGCGGGTCATCTGCATCAAGGACAGCGTCCCCTCCTGCATCCGCGCTCCGCCCGAGGCGGTGAAGATGACGAAGGGGCATTGCCGGGCGATGGCCTCATGGGCGGCCTTGATGAAGGTCTCGCCCGCCGCCATGCCCAGGGAGCCGCCCATGAAGGCGAAGTCCTGCACCACGACGACCGCTTCCTGGCCCTGGATCTTGCCGACGCCGATGGCCATGGCGTCGTGCTCGCCGGTGCTCTTGCGGGCGGCCTTCAGCCGCTCCCCATAGGGCCGGTCATCGGGGAATTTCAGCGGGTCTTCGGTCACATGGGGGGTGGCGATCCGCTCGACCTCGCCGTCGTCAAAGGTGATCTTCAGCCGGTCCTTGGCGCCGATGCGCATGTGGTGGCCCGAGGGCGTCACCCACAGGGCGGCCTCCAGATCGGGCCGATAGATCATCTCGCCGGTGTCGGGGCACTTGACCCAGAGGTTCTCCGGCGTCTCGCGCTTGACGAAGGCGTTACGAATGCCCGGCGCGATCCGGGACAGCCAGCCGCCCTGAGACCCCTGAGGACGGGCGGGGGGACGGGCGGGCTTTTCGTTCTTCTGATCTGCCATCGCTGTGGGTCTAGGCCGGAAGGGAAGGGGTGCGGGCCAGGCGGACAGCCTTAGCCAGGGATTGAACTTTGGAAAGCACCTTGGCGGTCACGTCTTCGTTGCGCTCCAGGGCATGGGCCACCTCATCCACCAGGACCGAACCGACCACGGCGGCGTCGGCCACCATGGCGATGGCGCCTGCGCGCTCAGGGGTGCGGATGCCGAAACCGACCGCCACGGGCAGGCCGGAAGCGGCGCGGATGCGGGCGACGGCCGGGCGCACAGCCTCGGCGTCGGCCTCCTTGGCGCCGGTCACCCCGGTCACCGAGACGTAGTAGACAAAGCCCGAGGTCCGCCGCAGCACCACCGGCAGGCGCTTGTCGTCCGTGGTCGGGGTAGCCAGCCGGATCAGGGAGATGTCGGCGGCGTCCAGGGCGTCGGCCAGGGGATCGGCCTCTTCCGGCGGGCAGTCGACGACGATCAGGCCATCGATCCCGGCTGCGGATGCGGCCTGGGCGAAGGCCTCGAACCCCCAGGTCACCAGCGGGTTCAGATAGCCCATCAGGATCAGGGGCGTGGTGTCGTCGCCCTGGCGGAATTCCGCCGCCAGATCCAGCACGCCCTTCAGGGTCATGCCGTCCTTCAGAGCCCGCTGGGCGGCCTTCTGGATCGGCGGGCCCTCGGCCATGGGATCGGAGAAGGGAAAGCCCAGCTCGATCAGGTCGGCGCCTGCGCCGGGCAGGCCCTTGAGAATCTCCAGCGCCGTGGCGCGGTTCGGATCGCCGGCCATCACATAGGCGATGAAGGCGGCGCGGTCCTGCGCCTTCAGGGCCGCAAACCGCGCATCGATACGGGATTTCATCAGATGGTGCGTCCCAGATGGTCGGCCACGGTGGCCACGTCCTTATCGCCTCGGCCCGACAGGTTCATCACCACCACGCCGCCCTTGCCCACGTCGCGGGCGATATCAGGCAGACGGGCGATGGCGTGGGCGGACTCCAACGCCGGAATAATGCCTTCCAGCTCGGCGCAGAGCTTGAAGGCGTCCAAGGCCTCGAGGTCCGTGGCGGTCAGATACTGGGCCCGGCCGACATCGTGCAGCCAGGAGTGCTCTGGGCCGATGCCGGGGTAGTCCAGGCCGGCCGAAATCGAGTGAGCCTCGGTGATCTGGCCTTCGGCGTCCTGCAGCAGATAGGTCTTATTGCCGTGCAGAACGCCGGGGCGGCCCCCATTGATGGCCGCGGCGTGGCGATCGGTGCCCATGCCGTCGCCCGCCGCCTCGACCCCGATGATCCGCACCGACTCATCGTTCAGGAACGGATGGAAGGTGCCAATCGCGTTGGAGCCGCCGCCGACACAGGCGACCACGGCGTCCGGCAGGCGACCCTCGGCCTCCAGGATCTGCTCGCGGATCTCCCGACCCATGATCGCCTGGAAGTCGCGGACCATCATCGGATAGGGATGCGGACCGGCCGCCGAACCGATCAGGTAATAGGTGTCCTCCACATTCGTGACCCAGTCGCGGAGGGCCTCGTTCATGGCGTCCTTCAGCGTCGAGGCGCCGCTGGTCACCGGGGTGACCTCGGCGCCGAGCAGATTCATGCGGAAAACGTTGGGCCGCTGCCGGGCCACGTCGACCGCGCCCATATAGACCACACACGGCAGGCCAAAGCGGGCGCAGACCGTGGCTGTGGCCACCCCGTGCTGACCGGCGCCCGTCTCGGCGATGATGCGGGTCTTGCCCATCTTCCGGGCCAGCAGAATCTGGCCGATGCAGTTGTTGATCTTGTGCGCGCCGGTGTGATTCAGGTCCTCGCGCTTGAAATAGATCTTGGCCCCGCCGAAGTGGTCGGTCAGGCGTTCGGCGAAATAGAGCGGCGAGGGCCGGCCCACATAGTGGGTCAACAGGCCATTGAGCTCGGCCTGGAAGGCGACGTCCTCGCGGCTCGCCAGATAGGCGGCCTCAAGGTCCAGCACCAGCGGCATCAGGGTCTCGGCCACGTAGCGGCCGCCGAACTGGCCGAACCGCCCGTTGGCGTCGGGATAGGCGGCGAAATCGTTGGGCGTCGCGGGCGGCGCCGGGGGGTGCGTCGGGGCGTTCATCGTCTTGCGCGTCCTTGCAAATTGCTCGTCATGCGCGGCGCACGGCGTCCAGAAAGGCCGTGATCAAGGCCGGGTCCTTTAGTCCGGGACCGCGCTCCACGCCAGAGGAAACGTCCACCGCGGGGGCACCGGACAGGCTGACCGCCTCGGCCACATTCCACGGATCAAGACCACCGGCCAGGAACCAGGGGCGGGAAAACCGGCGACCAGACAGCAGGGTCCAGTCGAAGCGCGCGCCGACGCCCCCAGGCAGGGCGGCATCCTTGGGCGGACGCCCCTCGAACATCAGATGATCGGCGGCGCCCTCATAGGCGCCGACGCCGGTGAGGTCGCCAGCTTCCGATACGGGGATCACCTTGATGGTCCGCGCCCCTGTCCGCTGGCCGATGGCGGCCACCCGGGCGGGGGGCTCTGCGCCGTGCAGCTGGATCAGGTCCGGGCGCAGGTGGGTCATGATCTGATCGATCAGCGCGTCGGAGGGATCGACGCTGACCGCCACCACCTGGGCCTGTCCCCGCACGGGCGCGGTCAAGGCGCCGGCCGCCTCAGGGGTGATGTCGCGGGGGCTGGCCGGGAAGAAGATGAACCCCAGATAGGCCGCTTTGCCGTCCAGGGCGGCGGTGACCGCCTGCGGCGTGGACAGACCACAGATCTTGGAGGCGATGCGAGGGGCGCTCATGTCCCGTCGATTAGGGGATGGAAGCCCTTGTCCGCAAGGCGCCGCGGGAATTCAGGGCGCCGGGGGCGCGGCGGCCCGAGCCTCGTTTTGCGCCCGGAGCTGATCGCGGATTTCCATCAGCAGCACCTCGGTCGGCGAAGGCGCCGGCTGGGCCTCCGGGGGCTTTTCAGCCTCCTTGCGGCGCATGGCGTTGACCAGCTTGACCAGCATGAACACGGCCCAGGCCACGATGACGAACTGGATCACCGTATTGATGAAGGCGCCGTACTGGATGGCCACCAGTTCGACCGCCTCGGTGGCGGGGTCGTCGGGGCGCAAGACCCATCGCAGGCGGGAGAAGTCTACGCCGCCCGTCAGCAGTCCGATCGGCGGCATGATGATCTGATCGACCAGGCTCTTCACGATGGCGTTGAAAGAGGCGCCGATGATGACGCCGACAGCCAGGTCGATGACATTGCCGCGGGAAATGAACTCGCGGAATTCCGAGACGATGCTCACGCCAGAGATCCTCAGGTGTGGGGGAAGGCCAAGGGCTGCGGCGCCCGCCGATCAGTCGGCGTTCAGGCGCTCGCGCAGTTCCTTGCCGCTCTTGAAGAAAGGGACGTGCTTGGCGCGGACGTCCACAGGCTCGCCGGTGCGGGGATTGCGGCCGGAACGGGCGTCTCTCGCCCTGACCGACAGGGCGCCAAAGCCCCTCAGCTCGACGCGGCCGCCCTCTTCCAGGGCCACAATCATCTGCTCCAGGACCACGCCCACCACCCGCTCGATATCGCGTTGGGTCAGGTGGGGGTTTTCCTCAGCCAGACGGGCGATCAGTTCGGATTTGATCATCGCACTTTCCGCAGGTTCGGCGCGGACCATGGGCGAGTCCCTGAGGATGATCAAGGCTGTATGCGGAGCGCGCCTAAGACTTCACGCGTCGCCGCCACGAAAAAGCCCCGTCCGGATATCCGGACGGGGCTTTCCCTAGACTACAGTCTCAAGGCCGGGACGATCAGTCCTTGGGCTGGCCTTTTTCCCGCAGGGCCGCGCCCAGGATGTCGCCGAGGGACGCGCCGGAGTCCGACGAGCCGAACTGCTCGATGGCCACCTTTTCCTCGGCCATTTCCAGGGCCTTGATCGACAGCGAGAGGCGACGGGCGCCCTTGTCGACATTGGCCACCTGCGCATCGACGCGGTCGCCGACGGCGAAACGCTCGGGGCGCTGGTCGGCCCGGTCCCGGGACAGGTCGGACTTGCGGATGAAGGCCGTCATCGGGGCTTCATCATCGCCCAGACGCACTTCGATACCGCCCGTGGTGACCTCGGTGACCGTGACGGTCACGGTCTGGCCCTTGCGGTAGGCGTCGCCAGCCATCGGGTCGCCGCCCAGCTGCTTGATGCCAAGCGAGATACGCTCCTTCTCGACATCGACGTCCAGGACCTGAGCCTTGACCATCTCGCCCTTCTGATAGCGCGTGATGACTTCCTCGCCCGGCGCGGTCCAGTCCAGGTCGGACAGGTGCACCATGCCGTCGATGTCGTTGTCCAGGCCGATGAACAGGCCGAACTCGGTGGCGTTCTTGACTTCGCCCTCGACGGTGGAGCCGACTGGATGGGTTTCCAGGAAGGCGTCCCAGGGATTGGCCATGGCCTGCTTCAGGCCCAGCGAAACGCGACGCTTGGACGGATCGACGTCCAGGACGACCACTTCCACTTCCTGAGAGGTGGAGACGATCTTGCCCGGATGGACGTTCTTCTTGGTCCAGGACATCTCGGACACGTGGACCAGGCCCTCGACGCCAGCTTCCAGCTCCACGAAGGCGCCGTAGTCGGTGATGTTGGTGATCCGGCCGGTGAACTTCGCGCCGACGGGGTACTTGGCTTCCACGCCGTCCCAGGGGTCGGACTGGAGCTGCTTCATGCCGAGCGAGATGCGCTGGGTGTCGGGGTTGATCTTGACGATCTGCACCTTGACCGTGTCGCCCACCGCCAGCACCTGGCTCGGATGGTTGACGCGCTTCCAGCTCATGTCGGTGACGTGCAGCAGGCCATCGATGCCGCCCAGGTCCACGAACGCGCCGTAATCGGTGATGTTCTTGACCACGCCTTCGCGGACTTCGCCTTCCTGCAGCTGGGCCACCAGCTCGGTGCGCTGCTCGGCGCGGGCTTCTTCCAGGATGGCGCGACGCGACACGACGATGTTGCCGCGGGGACGGTCCATCTTGAGGATGGCGAAGGGCTGGTCCTTGCCCATGAGCGGGCCGACGTCGCGCACGGGGCGGATGTCGACCTGGCTGCCCGGCAGGAAGGCCGAGGCGCCGCCGAGATCGACGGTGAAGCCGCCCTTCACGCGGCCGACGATGGAGCCCATGACCGGCTCATTGAGGGCGTAGACGCCTTCCAGACGGGTCCAGGCCTCTTCGCGACGGGCCTTGTCGCGGCTGATGACCGCTTCGCCCATGGCGTTCTCGACCCGCTCGAGGAAGACCTCGACGGTGTCGCCCACGGCGATGGTCGCCTTGGAGTCGTCTTCGCCGCCGAATTCCTTCAGCAGGACGCGGCCCTCGGTCTTGAGGCCCACATCGATGATGGCGAAGTCTTTCTCGATGCCCACCACCAGGCCCTTGACCACGGTGCCTTCCATGAAGTCACGGCCGCCAAGCGACTCGTCGAGGAGGGCGGCGAAGTCGTCGCGGGAGGGGGAGAGGCTCATATCGTCAGCCATAGTGCTCTTTCGTTCGAATTGACGTCGGGGCCCTGGCCGCGCGCGGTCTCAGGGACGGAGTCCTGACGTCAGGTTAGGGGTTGCAACCGAAACGTGAGGCGAGCCTCACGGGATGAAATCGCCCGCAGCCGTGCGAGGGAAAGGCGCGGTTGGATTTGCTCGGCCAGTCTTCCAGATCAGGGAGTCTCTTCCGGATCAGGGAGTCTGGCGGGCGCGCGCCGCCTCGACGATACGGCGGGCCGCATCGGTGGCTTGGTCTATAGTCATTTCCGAGGTGTCCAGCAAGACGGCGTCGTCCGCCGGCGCCATGGGGGCAGTGGCGCGGCCAGAGTCCCGTTCGTCGCGCACATGGATATCAGCCAGGATTTCCTCCAGGCTGACCGTCTCCCCCTGTCCCGTCAGCTGGCGCCAGCGCCGTTCGGCCCGAACCTCCGGTCTGGCGGTCACGTAGAGCTTGGCCCCCGCTCCTGGGCAGATCACCGTGCCCATGTCGCGGCCATCCAGCACCGCCCCGCCCGGCTGGCCGGCGAAGTCCCGCTGCAGGGCCAGCAGCACCTGGCGGACCTGGGGATGGACGGCCACGCGGCTGGCGGCCTCCCCCGCGGCGCGGGTGCGGAAGGCGTCATTGTCCAGGGCGTCGGGACGCAGGGCCTGGGCCACGGCGGCGGCGGCGGCTTCGTCGCCAAGGTCGCCTCCGTCCTGTTGCAGAAGCACGCCCACGGCCCGGTAGAGCAGGCCTGAATCCAGCACCGGCAAGCCATAGACCCGACCAAGGCCCGCCGCGATCGTCCCCTTGCCGGAGGCGGCGGGTCCATCGACGGTGATCACCGCAGATCCGCTCATGCGGCTTCGTGTTCCACGGCCTGGATCTGGCCGCCCAGACCGCTCATCATCTCGACGAAGCCTGGAAAGCTGGTGGCGATCATGCCCGGCTCGTCGACCATGACCGGCGCCTCAGCGGCGAGCCCGAGCACCAGGTGCGACATGGCGATGCGGTGGTCCCCATGGGTGGTGACCCGAGCGCCGCCGGCCACTGGATGGTTGGCCCGCACGGTCCCGTTGACGATCAGCCCCTCGGGCTCTTCTTCCACGCTGACCCCGCAGGCGGCGAGGCCTGTGGCGGTGAGCGCGATGCGGTCGCTTTCCTTGACCCGCATCTCACCAATGCCGCGCATGATCGTCTGGCCCTCGGCGAAGGCCGCCGCGATGGCGAGGATCGGATATTCGTCGATCATGGCCGGCGCGCGCTCCGGCGGCACCACGACGCCACGCAGGGCCGAGTGACGGGCCGTGACGTCGCCCACCTGATCGCCGCCCTCTTCGCGGACATTGGCGATCGTCAGGTCCGCTCCCATTTCCTGAAGAGTCAGGAACAGGGCCGCCCGAAGGGGGTTGAGCAGCACCCCGTCGACCGTCACCTCCGAGCCAGGCGTGATCAGGGCCGCCACCAGGGGGAAGGCCGCCGAGGACGGATCTCCCGGCACCGCCACGCTCGCGCCACTCAGGGCCTGGCCGCCGGGCACGGTGATCCGCCGCGCGCCATCGGCCATCAGCTCGACCTCGACCTGGGCGCCAAAGGCCCGCAGCATCCGCTCGGTATGATCCCGCGTCGCCTCAGGCTCGATCACCTGGGCGCCGCCGGCGCCGTGCAGACCGGCCAGCAGCACCGCCGACTTCACCTGGGCCGAGGGCTCGGGCAGGCGGTAGGCGATGGTCTTCAGATTTCCGCCCTGCAGGGTGAGCGGAAGGCGGCCCCCCGACCGGGCGATCCAGGTCGCGCCCATCTCCCCCAGGGGCTTGAGCACCCGGTTCATAGGCCGGCCCCGCAGGGAGGCGTCGCCGGTGAAGGTGGCGCAAAGATCAAACCCCGCCGCGGCGCCCATGATCAGGCGCACCCCGGTGCCGGCGTTGCCGCAGTCGATCACGTCGAGGGGTTCGGAAAAGCCGCCTCGCCCTTCGACACGCCAACGGCCGTCGCCCAGCCGCTCGACGCCGGCGCCGAAGGCGGCCATGGCCTGGGCCGTCCGTTTGACGTCCTCGCCCTCCAGAAGGCCCGTAATGTCAGTGGTCCCGCTGGCCATCGCGCCGAGGATCAGGGCGCGATGGGAAATGGACTTGTCGCCGGGGGCGCGCACACGGCCCCGCAACGGGCCGCCGCGGGTCGCGGTCAGTCCAGCCGCCGTGATGGAAATGGACGCCTCCTCAAGGCCTTGGGTTTGTCCGAGGGGCTTTGCTTTTGACAGCCGCCCTGGCCCGTGGCAAGGGAGCCGGCTTCCTACAAACCGCTCTTTAGGGGATCGCCCACGTGGCAAATCCAGAGTTGGGCGCCAAGCAGGTTTGCCCAAACTGCCAGGCCAAGTTCTACGACCTGACCAAGCGTCCGGCTGTGTGCCCCAAGTGCCAGACCGAGTTTGATCCTGACGAGGCGGTCAAGAACCGCCGCGTCCGGGGCCGCGCGCCGGCGCCCGAGCCCGAGGCCGAGGCCGAAGATCAGGTCAAGGCCCGCAGCGAGGACGACGAGGACGAGGACGACGAAGTCAGCGCGCCCGAGATCGACGAGATCGAAGATCCCGCCGTCGAGGATGACGAGGATGAGGACGCCGAACCCGTCGAACGCGTCGCCAAGAAGAAGTCCCCCGACGCTGATCTGGCCGGCTTCAGCGACGAAGACGACCTGGAGGATGACGACGACGAGGCCGTGCCCTTCCTCGAGGAAGAGGACGAGGACTTCGACGACGGCGACATCGAGGGAATCCCCGAACCCGACGAAGATTGAGGTCCCGGCGACAAGCCCTGAAAATGGTGCTTGATCGCCGTCAGACCTTTGACTAGGTTCCGCGCCTCTTCGGGAGGGCAAGCCCGCCCGAAGAACCCAGGACCTGGGGCTATAGCTCAGCTGGTAGAGCGCTTGAATGGCATTCAAGAGGTCAGCGGTTCGACTCCGCTTAGCTCCACCATGGAGGCCCGCAGTTAACGCTGCGGGCCTTCGCCTTTTTCCGGGGCGCCCGGGCCTCGTAGGTGCGGGGAAAGAGCCGACTTCAGGACGCGTTGCCGGAGACCGCCTCAGTTCCGCGGAGGTATCCGCGAGTCAGGTAAGCGATCCCCACAATCGAGGCGGCGAACAACAGGAGGAGCGAGGCTCCAGCGTTGGCGACCAAGGCTGCTGGCTCTTTGTAATGATCAGCCAGGACGCTCAGCGCCCACGAGGCGGCCGCGTATGGGGTCACGATCAGGATGACGCCCAGGTAGAACCTGCCTCCCACCACGCGGAAGCCCCGCATCGAGGCCGCCATCCCCTTCTCCGCAGCGCCGAGGGCGACCGCGGGGAGGATCGGCGCGAGCGAGCTGATCAGAACGAAGACCGTAAGTCCGGCGACTCCCTCAAGGCCATAGAGCTGCCACGGCGCCGCAGCGGGAAGCTGCGCCTGTAACCAGGGTCCCAGTTGACCGAAGGATTGAAAGATCACGCCGGCGACAACCAAGCGCCAAGCCCAGCCCCAGAGCGCCCTGCCAGGGAAGGCCGTGAATCTCGGCTCGTGCTTCGAGGCGGTGAAACGCGCCCACTGAATCATCGCGACAAGCAGAATGATGAAGGACACCCAGTCCAACAAAACGAGCAGGATTATCAGCGCCAAGCCTTGGTTGAGATCCGCAGGATCGTTCCAGATGTCCATGATGGGAAGCATCGCCACCGCGCAGAACAGGATGAACCACGGGCCGACTACGCGAAGGAGCGCCGCCCGGTGGTCGCCTATTTCCGCCAACACGGCCTTGACCTCGCCGTCAGGGCTGAAGGTTGGTGGCTCCCGTTTCGCCATTGCGCGCCCACCACCTGCCGCTAAGGCGGCGACGTTCCGCTCCACGAGATCGATGATGAACGGAACGCTGATCACGAAAGCCCCGGCGAGGGTCAGGAAACCAGTCGCCATCCCACCGAGCTTCGGATCAAGCAGAGGAGATGACAGGCTGACCAAGAGAACAATCAGGCCGATAGCGATCGTAGCGATCCCGATGGCGATGACGCTGCGCCGGTGGCGTAGAAGAAGCTGGCGTACCGCTGGCGCATAAATAGCGGCGGCGACCGCCATCGACCCAGCGACCGCCCAGACCTGAGTGCGGTCGCCGGGCGGCGCGAAGGCGAGCATAGCCACCAACGCCCCTGCCATCACGACGGCGAGCCGAGCGTATTTCTTGTCCAAGTTGCGCCCCCGACCCTTGCACGCGAAGCTGCACCATAGCTAGCCCGGCTGCAATCGTGCCGGGACTCGCCGGCATGAGGGGCCCGGCTCCGCGTTGAGGGCCTTCCGGTGGCGCCGGCAGGCCTTCGCCTTCGCAGCCACCCCTGGTCTTCCTCGGTGGTCGGCAGCACCACCACAGCCATGGTGCGGGCCGGCAAGGTCCCGGTGCTGCTGTTCCGCTGATCCCTGGTGCGAGCGACGGACGCCGTCGGATATTGAAACCTCGCTCCTGCATCGCCAGATAATCGTCAACCGGAAGACTCGCGCCGACATCACGGGCGGGGCTTTCGGGGAGTCGCTTTCTGATGAGGACTCGAGGACAGATGACCCGGACGATCGTATTCGACAGCCCGTTTCTGCTCGGCTTTGAGCACACCCGCGCCCGCATCGAGCGGGCCGCCAAGGCCGCCGCCGAAGCCTATCCGCCTTACAATGTGGAAGACTGCGGCGATGGGCGCCTCCGCATCACCCTGGCCGTCGCCGGCTTCACGCCGGACCAGCTGCATGTGAATGTGGAAGACCGCCAGCTGGTCATCGCCGGGGCGCGCAAGGACGAGGCCGGCAAGGACGAGGACGCCTATCTGCACCGGGGCATCGCCGCCCGGGGCTTTCTGCGCACCTTCGTCCTGGCCGACGGCATGGTGGTTGAGGGCGCGACCCTTGAGCACGGCCTGTTGCACATTGATCTCGCCCGGCCCGAGCCCGAGACCATCATCAAGCGCATCCCCATCCGGACAGCGGGCTGACCTGAAAACGCCCGCTCCGGCCCTTAAATCATCGACCGGCCTGATGGGCGGTCGAGCAGACGTCTGGCCTTCGGCTGAACCGGCGGACGCCCGGCGCGTTGCGAACCTGTGGAGGTGGTCATCATGACACCGATCTTGTCGATTGAAGCTTTCGCCGCTCTGGGCGCCCCGGACCTTGTCTATGTTCGCCCGGTCAAGGCGGCCGAAATCCTGGCCGCCGTACCGATCCAGGGCGAATCCATGCATCTGGACCTGGACCCGGAGCACACTTTTTACGCGGTCCACCGGGCCGACGGCGAACGCCTTGCCGTCCTCACGGACCGCAATGCGGCCATGGCCGCAGCGCTGGCGCACGAACTGGCGCCCGTGTCGGTCCACTGACGTCTGACTTCAAACCCTGGCCATCGATCCCAGCAGCGAGACGGCAGGCGCCCGCCGGTTCAGGCCGCGGAGGGCGCTGACTCCTGCACCAGAAGCGCGTGCAGGGCGTCGGGGGTGCGGGCTTGGCGCAGATGCTCGCGCAGATCGGGGCTGCGCAACATGCGGGATACACGGGCCAGGGCCCGCAGGTGCTCGGTCCCCGCCTCGGGCGGGGCCAGAAGGGCGAAGACGAGGTCGGCCGGCTGATCGTCGATGGAGTCGAACGCGACCGGCTGCTCGATTCTCAGGAAGAGGCCCCGAATGCGGTCCAGGCCCTCGATACGCGCGTGCGGCACGGCCACCCCATGGCCAATCCCTGTTGAGCCGGCCTGCTCTCGCTCACTGAGCGCGTCCAGGACGACGCTCGCCTCCAGATCGAAGTTGCGCGCCGCCAATTCGGCAAGGTGAGCCAGAATCTGGCGCTTGTCGGTGGCGCTTACGCGCAACGCAATGGCGCCGCGATCAAGGATGTCGCCGATCTGCATGCTTGCTTCGGAAGGCCTGTTCTACGGGTCCGAACCTGCACGGTTCGCGGCGACGGAAGCCCCTCAAGGCCGCCCTCAGGCGGCCCCGTTGGAGCCCTTACCGCTCACCGGCTTGGTGCGCTCGGGATCAATCCAGCCGATATTCCCATCGGGCCGGCGATATACCACGGACAAACCGCCATGCGCGGCGTTCCTGAACACGATTGTTTGAGCGCCGGTCATATCCAGCTCAAGCACCGCCATGGAAACCGTCATTTCGCCGATAGGGCGCTCGGTCTCGGCGATGACCATGGCCGCCGGAGCGCCTTCCACGCCGGGGCTGGCGTCTTCGTCCCAATCGGGTTCGTCCTCGCCCTCGGGGGTGCGGAGCACGAAATAGGCGGCGGTCTCAGCCTGTTTGGCCAGGGCCTGCTGGTGATGATCCTTCAGCCTGCGCTTGTAGCGCCGGACCCGGGTCTCGATTTTCTGCAGGGCGGAGTCAAAGGCCGTGTGCGCGTCGGCCCCCGTACCATGGCTCTGGAGCTGCTGCCCCGTGGCCAGGGTCAGGGCGCAATCCACCTTGAAGGTGTAGCCCTCGCGACTGACGACAACATCAGCGCCGCCGCCTGCGCGGTCGATATATTTGCCAATGCTGTTGGTGAGTTCGTCGGTGACCCGCAACCGCAGGGCCTCTCCGACATCGACGTGTTTGCCGGTGACTTGAACTTGCATAAGCCCATCAACGCCCCTGTCGGGGGTTGGTGTCAAGTGCGTCAGAATCCGCTCACCGCCGCCACGAAAAGCCTGTGGATAACGCCTGCGGCCAAGGCCAGCACCCCAAGGCTGATCGCCGTCACCACATAGCCCGCGAGGGCGAGGACCCCGTCTCGCTGGACCAGGGCCAGGGCGAACAGACTGATCGCCACGGCCGGCAGCAGGTTGCCCAGGGGCAGGGGCAGCATCAGCACGAAGGCGAGGATCGTACACGCCAGGCCGATCAGCCGGTCGCCAACCGGGCCAAACAGGAAGGTCAGCCGCGCGCTGGAGATAAGCTCGACCTGCTCCACCCAGGGGACGAGCTTCAGGAACGCTCCACGCAGCGGCCCCATGTCCAGGCGCTGGCGGCGCAGGCGGGCCGGCATCCAGGGACTGGCCACCCCCAGGGCCAGCTGCGGCGCAAACAGCAGCAGGGGCGCCCCAAGGAAGGTCGAGGATCCCGGCGGCAGCGGCAGCAGATTGGGGGCGGCGAACAGAAACAGCAGCGCGCCGAAAGCCCGCGGGCCGAACCGGGCGATCAGGGCGCCGAAGTCTTCAGCCTCATGGGTCTGGTCGCAGAGATCCCGCAGGATCTCCGAGAGGCTCATCCGACGTTCCTGCCCAGCGGCGCCTGCGGTCATGGGCGGCAGGGTATGGCCGTCCCGGCCCAGCTTCGCAATGCGCCCACTTCGCAATCCGCCCAAGTCGCGGCGCATTCGGGCCAACCGGCGCTTTACAGCCGTGCGTCGAGGGCTTATCGGGGCCGAATGCTGCACTACGCCGCCATGACCATGATTATGAAAACCACTGCGCTCGCGGGCGCAGGGGTCTGGTCCTGGCTGCCCGCAGCCGACTGACGATCCCTGCTTGACCCCGCCGGAAGGATGGGGTCGGCCAAGGAAAAGCCAGCCTCCCTCCGGCCAGACTCCGGAGGCTCCCATGCCGCAATCCCTCGCAACGTCCCTGGCCCGTCCGGCGCCAGCCCCCAGCGCTGCACACCGCCCCCTGACCGTGGCTATTGTCGGCGCCACCGGGGCTGTGGGCGCCGAGCTGATCGGCTGCCTGGAGCGCCGCGCCTTTCCCGTGGGCGAACTCCGGCTGCTGGCCTCCGCCCGCTCCGCGGGCAAGACCCTGACCTTCCGCGGCGCGCCCGTCACGGTCCAGGCCCTGGACGAGGCGAGCTTCGCAGGCGTCGACATCGCCTTCTTCTCGGCCGGCGCCAGCCTGTCGCGGCGCTATGGCCCGGTGGCCGTCGCCGCCGGGGCCTGGGTGGTGGACAATTCCTCAGCCTTTCGGATGGACGCCGACACGCCCCTGGTGGTTCCTGAGGTCAATGCCTGGCGACTGGACGAGGCCGCCGGCCGCCTGGTGGCCAATCCCAACTGCGTGGCCGCGATCGCCGCAGTCGCGCTGGCGCCCCTGCACGCCCGGCGGCTGATCGTACGGCTGGTGGGCTCCACCTATCAGGCCGCCTCTGGCGCGGGGGCGGCCGCCATGGCCGAGCTCCGCGACTCCACGGCGGCGGCCCTGGCGGGCGAAGCCTATCCGCCCCAGGTCCTGGCCCATCCCTACGCCTTCAACCTGTTCAGCCACGACGCGGCGATCGATCCGGAGACCGGCTACAATGGGGAAGAGCTCAAGGTCATGGCCGAACTGCGACGTCTGCTGGGGGCCTCCGATCTGCCGGCCAGCTTCACCTGCATCCGCGTACCCGTGCTCCGGGCCCACGCCATGGCCCTGACCGTCCGCTTCGCCGAACCGGTCAGCGTCGAGGAGGCGCGCAGCTGGTTGAGCGAGGCGCCCGGCGTGCGCCTGGTGGACGACCGGGGGGCCAATCACTTCCCCATGCCCGGCGAGGCCTCTGGTCGGGACGATGTGTTGGTGGGCCGGATCCGCACAGACCTGTCAGACCCGTCGGGTCGAAGCCTGTCCCTGTTCATCGCCGGTGATCAACTGCTGAAGGGCGCGGCGCTCAACGCCGTCCAGATCGCGGAGTCGCTCGTGGAGGCCGGCCGGCTCTAGACAGCTTCCTTCATCGCCCGCCGACGTTCGACCGACGAGGGAATCCGCATGGCTTCCCGGTACTTGGCCACCGTCCGGCGGGCGATATCGACCCCGCCCGTCTTGAGGATTTCGACGATCTGGTCGTCGGAGTGGACGCCAGCGCCCTGAGCCTCGGCGTCGATCATCTGCTTGATCTTGTGGCGGACGCTCTCAGCCGAATGGGCTTCGCCCCCAGACGACGAGGCGATCGAGGAGGTGAAGAAGAACTTCAGCTCAAACAGCCCCCGGGGCGTGGCGATGTACTTGTTGGAGGTCACCCGGCTGACCGTGGATTCATGCATGCCGATGGCCTCGGCCACGGTCTTCAGATTCAGGGGACGCAGGTGCTCGACCCCATAGGCCAGGAAGCCGTCCTGCTGGCGCACGATCTCGCTGGAGACCTTGAGGATGGTCTTGGCCCGCTGATCCAGGCTGCGCACCAGCCAGTTGGCCGTGGCCAGGCAGTCAGCGACAAAGGTCTTTTCCTGATCTGAGCGCGCGCCACCCGACACCCGGGCGTGATAGCGCTGGTCCACCAGCAGGCGCGGCAGGGTGTCGCTGTTGAGTTCCACCAGCCACAGGCCCCCCGGACCTTCGCGAACGAACACGTCGGGAGAAACGGGCTGGCTTGGCTCGCCGCCGAAGGCTGCGCCGGGGCGAGGCGTAAGCGCGCGGAGCTCGGCGAGCATCTCGCGCAGATCCTCGTCGTCAACACCACAGACCCGCTTCAGGCTCGCCATGTCCCGGCGGGCCAGAAGGTCGAGATTGTCCAGCAGGGCCGACATGGCCGGATCGCAGCGATCGCGTTCGATCAGCTGCAGCCTCAGGCACTCGGCCACGTCCCGGGCGAAGACGCCGGTGGGCTCAAGTCCCTGCAAGCGGCCGAGCACGGCGTCCACAAGGGCCAGATCACACCCCAGGCGCTCGGCGGTTTCAGACAGCTCCAGGCGCAGGTATCCGCCCTCGTCCACCCCGTCGATGAGCACGGCGGCCACGGCGGCCTCCGGGGGGGTGAACCCCAGCAAGGCGGCCTGGTCGGTCAGGAATTCTGCGAGGCTCTTTTCATGGGCGGCCAGGCCATCGAGGCCATCTCCGTCGCCCTCGAAGGTTCCGCCCTTGCCGGCCTTCGACCAGTCGATGGCGCCGCCAGCCTCGCCAGCTTCGCCACCGTCCCCCATGGCTCGCTCGCCGGGGGAGACGTCGTCGTGAACCGCGTCCATGTCGCTATGGGCCGATCCGGCCGCCACCTCGTCCAGGGCGGCCTCGGCTCGGGCCTCGCCGGCGGTCTCGGCGACCTCGGGGGCCGGCTCAGCCTCCCCCTCGTCCCGCGCCAGCAGGGGATTGCGCTCCAGCTCACCCTCGACATAGGCCTCCAGCTCAAGGTTCGACAGCTGCAGCAGCTTGATGGCCTGCTGCAGCTGGGGCGTGATGACCAGCCCCTGTCCCTGACGGATCTCGAGTCGCGCGCTGAGCGCCAAGGTTCAGCCCTCCTGGCCTGCTTCTTGCTGGCAAGGCTAGACGGCCATCCCACACCGATTGGTTAACTCCAGGACCACCGCGACGATTCAGGTCGGCGGTTTCGGCCGATGGTCCACTCGTGCTAGGCGAAACCCCTCAGAACACGCCATCCATAAGGGAAGACGCCCATGTCAGATTCTGCGCCCCTGCGCCCCGAAACCCTGGTCATCCACGCCGGCGCGACGCCTGATCCAGTGACAAAGGCCCGGGTCACGCCGATTTATCAGACCACCTCCTACGTGTTCGACGATTCCGACCACGCCGCGGCCCTGTTCAACCTGGAAGCCGCCGGCAACATCTATTCCCGGCTGGGCAACCCCACCTCTGCCGTTCTGGAGGCCCGACTGGCGACCCTGGAGGGCGGCGTCGCGGCCCTGGCCGTAGCCAGCGGCCATGCCGCCCAGCTTCTCGTCTTCCACACCCTGATGGAGCCGGGCTGCAACATCGTCGCCTCCCGCAAGCTCTATGGCGGCTCGATCACCCAGCTAAGCCAGAGCTTCAAGCGGATGGGTTGGGGCGTCACCTTCGTCGAGGAACTGGAGCCGGAGGCCTTCGCCCGGGCGATCAACGACAAGACCCGGGCCGTCTTCATCGAATCCATCGCCAATCCCGGCGGGGTGGTGATGGACATCGCCGGCATCGCGCAGGTCGCCCATGCCGCCGGCGTGCCCCTGGTGGTCGATAACACGCTCGCCACCCCCTATCTCTGCCGGCCGCTGGACCACGGCGCCGACATCATCGTCCATTCCCTGACCAAGTTCCTCGGCGGGCACGGCAACTCCATCGGCGGCGCCATCATCGACGGCGGCAAGTTCGACTGGACCAGCGGCCGGTGGCCGAACCTGAGCGCCCCCAATCCCAGCTATCATGGCAAGGTGTTCACTGAGGCCTTTGGTCCGGCCGCCTTCGTCGTCGCCTGCCGGGCGCTTGGCCTGCGGGACTTAGGACCCGCTATCTCGCCGTTCAACGCCTTCATGATCCTGACCGGCATCGAGACCCTGGCGCTGCGGATGGAGCGTCACTGCGCCAACGCCCAGGTGGTCGCCGAGTGGCTGAAGGCCCACCCCAAGGTCGCCTGGGTCTCCTATGCGGGCCTCGCCGGCGATCCCAGCCACGAGCGGGCCAAACGCTATGCCCCCAAGGGCGCCGGCGCAGTGTTCACCTTCGGCCTCAAGGACGGCTACGCCGCGGGGGTCAAGCTGGTCGGGGCGGTGAAGCTGTTCTCCCACCTGGCCAATATCGGCGACACCCGCAGCCTGATCATCCATCCGGCCTCGACCACCCACCGCCAGCTGGAAGAGGCCGACCAGATTGCTGCGGGCGCAGGCCCAGACGTGGTGCGGCTCTCGGTGGGGCTGGAGCACGTGGACGACATCATCGCCGACCTGAACCAGGCCCTGGCCGGGCTTTGAGTTAAAAGGGACTTCACCCACGCCGTCACCCTCGGGCTTGGCCCGAGGGTCCATGCGCACAGGCCGTCGCCGGTGTTCATGGATGGTCGGATCAAGTCCGACCGTGACGGAGGAGGGGGATGGTCGTGGGGGTGAGCGGCTGCCCTTATGCCCCGAAGCTGTCGCCCAGATAGACCCGCCGGACTTCCGGGTTCTCGATGATCTCGGCTGGCGAGCCCTCGAACAGCAGCTCACCGGCATGGATGATCGAGGCCCGGTCGATGATGTCCAAGGTCTCGCGGACATTGTGATCGGTGATCAGAATGCCGATCCCCCGGGCCTTCAGATAGGTGATGACCTCGCGGATATCGGCGATGGCCAGGGGGTCGATGCCGGCGAACGGCTCGTCCAGCAGCATGAAGGACGGCTCGCTGGCCAGGGCGCGGGCGATCTCGACCCGGCGACGCTCGCCGCCGGAGAGCGAGATGGCCGGGGCGTCGCGCAGATGCTCGATGTGCAGCTCTTCCAGCAGCTGGTTGACGGTGGCCCGCGCCCGGGCGCCGTCGCGCTCGCGCAGCTCGACCACCGCCATCACATTCTGGGCCACGGTCATGCCGCGGAAAATCGAGGTCTCCTGGGGCAGATAGCCCAGACCCATCCGGGCGCGCTGATACATGGGCTGGGCGGTGATGTTCTCGCCATCCAGATAGATGGCCCCGTAGTCGGCGGCGATCAGGCCGGTGATCATGTAGAAACAGGTGGTCTTGCCCGCGCCGTTGGGGCCCAGCAGTCCCGCCACCTCGCCCCGGGCCAGGCGGAGGGAGACGCCCTTCACCACCGGTCGGCCGCGATAGGACTTGCCAATATTGTCGACCACCAGGCCTTCACCGGGAAGGACGCCCTGCGCAACCGCCGCCTGGGGTTTGTCGAGCACGACGCGGCCCCTAACGCTTGGCCGCAGGCTGGCCCTGCGTCTGGTTGGGATAGAAGACCCCGCGGACGCGACCCGGCGTACCCGCGCCGCGAGCACTGGTCTCCATGCGGGCCTGTCCGGTGGACACCTGGATCACCAGCCGCTCGCCTCGGAGCACGTTCTGGCCCTGGGCGGCGACCACGTCGCCGGTCATGGTGATGGTGTCGCTGGCTGCGTCATAGACCGCCGCATTGGCGCGCACCCTCTGGCCGGGCGTCACGTAGTAGACCGACCCCTGGGCGTCGAGACCCTGAAGGTCCCCGCAGGTGGACTCCGCCCCCGTACGGGCCGGACGAGCGGCGGCGTAGCGGATCGTCAGGACGTCGGCGCGCAACCGGGAATTGTCCTGCAGCGCCTCGGCCGAGCCGCGCCAGATAGCCAGGCAGCGGGCGTTGATCACCTCGAGCTCATCGGCGGTGATGTCCACAGGCCCGTTGGAGCCCGCCGCCAGCTGCGCCTGGGCCGGGGTGATAGGCGCAGCCAGAAGCGCGACCGTCAGCATCAGAGCCGACAGGGGCGTCCGATGGCCGGCTGCAGGGAGAATCTTCATCTCAAGACGCCTCTTTCGCATCATCGCGGCGAGTTCGGAGTAATGGTGCCGCTCACGCCGCCCTTGAAGACCATGCGCTCGCCGTTGTCGTACACGCCATAGGACTTTGCACGGATTTCTCCAAGGGGGCCGGCGCCGGTGATCAGCCCCTCGCCTTCCAGGACGCCGGTGGCGGTGTCGAACACCGCGCTGCCCGTGTCGAAGGCCGCATCCTGGTCGTTCAGACTGACATCCCCCTGCAACCGCAAGACGCCGTCGCCCTCATGGAAGACGCCCGACTGGGCCGACAGCCGCATGGGGCTCAGCCCCTCCCCGTCGATGACCATGGCCGGTCGATCGAGCACCACCCGCTGGTAGTCGTCCTCGTCGCGGACGGCGCTGTTGGCGGTGATGACGAAGGAGCGGCCCTGCTCATCGCGCCCCATGAACCGGGGATTGACCAGCCGGATCGGCGCGTCGGCCTCTTCCGGCTCGGCCGGCGCGCCGGCCAGGCTGTTATAGGTGACCACCCCGGCCAGCCCGATGACGATCACGGCGATAATCGCCGGCAGCACCACCCGCAGTCGCCGGATCAGCCGCGAACGGCGCCGCCAGCGGTCCATGGCCAGGGCCGATGCGGGCCCTCGGGCCTCGTATGCCAGGGCGCTCACCTATGACCTCATGTGTGGGCGAAGATGTCAGACTCCTCCCATCCGGCCACATCCAACAGAGCCCGATGCGGCAGGAAGTCGAAGCAGGCCCGCGCCAGACCATCGCGGCCTTCCCGGGCGAGCATGCCGTCCAGGCGCGTGCGAACGGCGTGCAGATGCAGAACGTCGGAGGCGGCGTAGGCCACCTGATCGTCCGAGAGCACCGCGGCGCCCCAGTCGGAGCTTTGCTGCGCCTTGGAAAGGTCTACGCCCACCATTTCTCGGGTCACATCCTTCAGCCCATGCCGATCCGTATAGGTCCGGGCGAGCTTGGAGGCGATCTTGGTGCAGTAAACAGGCGCGGTCATCACCCCCAGATGGAGATGGAACATGGCGATGTCGAATCGGCCGAAGTGAAAAATCTTGGTGATCGCGGGATCGGTCAGCAGGGCCTTGAGATTGGGGGCGTCATAGGTCGCCCGGTCCAGCTGCACCAGATGGGCGTCTCCGTCGCCGGCCGAGATCTGCACCACGCAGAGCGGATCACGCCCCAGGCGCAGACCCATGGTCTCGGAATCAACCGCCACCGCCTCGACGCCGTCGAACAGGCCGGCGGGCAGGTCGCCCTTATGAAGATGGTTCGCCAAGACCGCTTGCTCCGCAGATGGCGCGGGCCTCGCCGCGCGGCTTTGGGAGGTCCTGCGGGGAAGCAGAGGACGGCCACCCCCGCGGAGACCTTAGAAAGGGGTGGTGCCCAGGAGAGGACTCGAACCTCCACGGCCGTTAAGCCACTGGCACCTGAAGCCAGCGCGTCTACCAATTCCGCCACCTGGGCCCGGTCCGTCGGATCGGGAGGCGGGACTACTAGGGAAAAGCCAGACGGGCGTCAACGGACCTTTTGATGCGAAGTTGAAGTCGCATTGCCGCGCCGGTCCGCATCGTCTATCCGGGCGGCTCAGGAAGTTTGGACATCAACAGGCTGGACCATGCAGGATCTCGTCACCGTCTTCGGCGGATCGGGCTTTGTGGGAAGTCAGGTGGTGCGGGCGCTGGCCCGGGCCGGGCATCGGGTTCGGGTGGCCGTCCGCCAACCCGCCCGGGCGCATGACCTTCTGCTGCTCGGCGATGTGGGCCAGATCCAGGTCGTCCAGGCCAATCTTCGTGATGCCGATTCTGTGGCCCGCGCCCTGACCGGCGCCCAGGCCTGCGTCAACCTGGTGGGCGTCCTCTATGAGAGCGGGCGCCAGAAGTTCGCCAGCCTCCATGCTGAGGGCGCGCGCAATGTGGCGGAGGCGGCCAAGGCGGCCGGCGTCACCCGCATGGTGCAGGTTTCGGCCATAGGCGCCGACGCCAACAGCCCTTCGATCTATGCCCGCACCAAGGCGCAAGGGGAGGCCGCCGTGCGCGAGGTCCTGCCCCAGGCGGTGATCCTGCGGCCCTCCATCGTGTTCGGACCCGAGGACGACTTCTTCAACCGCTTCGCCGCCATGGCCGTGCTCTCTCCGGCCCTGCCCCTGATCGGCGGCGGCAAGACGAGGTTCCAGCCTGTGTTCGTCGGCGACGTGGCCCGGGCCGTGGCCGCCGCCCTCAGCGACCCGGCCGCGGCGGGCAAGACCTATGAGCTCGGCGGGCCGGCCATCCTGACCTTCCGACAGCTCCTCGAACTGGTGCTCAGCGAGACCCAGCGGCGGCGGATGTTGCTACCCCTGCCCTTCGCCATCGCCAATCTGATCGGCCGCGTGGGGAACCTGGTGGCGCTGACGCCCCTGGCCCCGCCGCTGACCACCGACCAGGTGGCGCAGCTTCGGGCCGACAATGTGGCCAATCCGGCGCTGCCGGGCCTGGCCGAACTGGGGGTCGAGGCCACGGCGGTGGAATCTGTGGTCGGCGCCTATCTCTACCGGTTCCGCAAGGGCGGTCAGTTCGCCGAGCCGCCGGAGCTCGACATCGGCGCCACCCCGGCATAGCGCGCCCGCGGCCGGATCAGGCCGCCAGTCTGCACCTGTTCGATGGCGTGGGCGATCCAGCCGGCGCAGCGCGCGACGGCGAACAGGGCGAAGGGCGCGTCCTTCGGAAGGTTCAGCGCCTCCGACAGCGCCACCAGGGCGAAGTCCACATTCGGGGCCTGCCCCGTCGCCCCTTCCACAGCAGCGCGCAGGGCCGCCAGCTCGACCGGCGGCTCGAAGTGCGCCAGCAGGGCCCGCGCCCGGGGATCGCCCTCTGGATAGAGGGTGTGGCCAAAGCCCGGCAGGCTTCGGTCCTGGGCCAGTCGCGCAGCGATGGCGGCCTGCGGCCCCAGCGCAATCGCCTCCGCCAGCAGGCCCCGCATCGCCGCACCGGCGCCTCCGTGTCTGGGACCCGACAGGGCCGCAAGCCCCGCCAGCGCCGAAGCCGCCAGGGACGCGCCGGTCGAGGCGGCCACCCGGGCGGCGAAGGTCGAGGCGTTGAGTTCGTGGTCGGCCAGCAACACCAGGGCGCGGCGGATCAGGTCGGCCCCGCCGTCGCCCCGGGCGCAGCCCCAGGCCAGCGCCAGCCTTTCATGGATCGCCCCGCTCCCCGGCGCGCCCGCCACGGCGTCGGCGAGCACGTCGAGCAAGGTGGCGGCCTCCACCGCCAGGGCCAGGGGATGGCGGCCCAGGGCCGGCGGATCGCCCCCCGCCCGCGCCGCAAGGGCGGCGAAGGCCCGGGCGCGCATGTCATCGCCATCGGGCGCCGCGCCGCGCGCGCTCCGCTTCAGGGCCGCGCCATCCCCGCCGCGCAGAAGACGCGCCGTGGATTCAAGCGTCTGGGTCTCGGCCAGCCCAACGACCTCGCGCCCCCGATAATAGAGCCGCCCCTCGACCACCGTGGTGATGGCCGAATCCAGCACCGGCTCCCCCCAGGCGATGGCGCCCGCCGCCACGGCGGCGGCCTTGCGGCCCCGGGACTTACGTTCCGCCAGGCCCGCCACATCGGCCGCGCGATAGAGGCTGCGCCGGGGGTCAGCGGGATCAGGGCGGGCGGCCACACGCCCCCGGCTCGCATAGGCATAGAGGGTCTGGCTGCGGACATTCAGCCGGGCGCAGGCCTCCTCGGCGCCGATCCAGTCGGTCATGGGCCTTACATTGATTATATTGATCAAGATTGACGACAAAGCTTGGCGGCGGACATTCAGCGGCGCAAGTCGAAACTGGAGCCTCCCCATGAACGCCCATGCTTCTGCGCCCCCTGAGGGCCTCGAAGGCGTCGTCGCCGCCCGCACCGTGCTGTCCGAAGTCGATGGCCAGGCCGGCCGTCTCATCATCCGCGGCCGCTCCCTGGACGACCTGGCCGGAACCACGCGGTTCGAAGACCTTGTCAGCCTGCTCTTCGAGGGCTTCTTCGAGGACCTGCCGACAGACCTCACCGCCGCCCTGGGAGCGGCGCGGGCTGAGGTGTTCGCAGAAGTGACGCATCTGGACGCGGATCTCGCGGCGCACGAGCCCGTCGAGGCGGTGCGCGCCCTGATGGCCCGGCTGGCCGACGGCGATGACCTGGCCACGGCCCTGCGCCTGATCGCCGCCCCGGCGGTCTTCACCCCGGCGGTGATCCGGATCCAGGCGGGCCAGAGGCCGGTCGCGCCAGGCCCCGCCCTGCCCCACGCCGCCGACATCCTGCGGATGCTGACCGGGGTCGCGCCCGGCGCAGCCCAGATCGCCGGGCTGGACGCCTATCTGGTCACGGTCTCCGACCATGGCCTGAACGCCTCGACCTTCGCCGCCCGGGTGGTGGCCTCGACCCGGGCGGGCCTGACCTCGGCGGTGCTGGCCGGGATCAGCGCCCTGAAGGGTCCCCTGCATGGCGGCGCGCCCGGTCCCGTGATCGAGATGCTGGACGGGATTGGCTCACCGGACAACGCCCGGGCCTGGATCGAGGCGGCCCTGGCCCGGGGCGAGCGGCTGATGGGGTTTGGCCATCGCATCTACCGGGTCCGCGACCCCCGGGCCGATGCGCTCAAGGGTCCGGTGCGCGCCCTGGCGGCGAGCGGCGGCGGCGGAGCTGGTCGGGTGGCCTTCGCCGAGGCCGTCGAGGCAGCCGCCCTGGATATCCTGAAGACGCACAAGCCGGACCGGCCGCTGGACACCAATGTGGAATTCTACACCGCCCTGCTGCTTGAGGCCCTGGACTTCCCGCCCTCGGCCTTCACCTGCGTCTTCGCCATGGGACGGGTGGCCGGGTGGCTGGCCCACGCCCGTGAACAACTGGCCGGCGGCCGGCTGGTGCGGCCCCAGTCGGTCTATGTCGGGCCAGAGCCCCGCAAGGCGGCCTGATCGCGACACGGCGCCTTGCCGGGCGAATTCTCCGGCTGGCGCCGCCTCAGCCAGGGTCTAGGATCAGGGAATGACCGCGTCTGCTCCTGATCAAGTCCTGCTCCCGGCCCAGACGGCCGCCCTCACCCGCAGGATCACCCTCCTGTCGGTGGCGGTCGCCCTGGTGCTGGTGGGGCTGAAGACCGCCGCCTGGCTGGCCAGCGGGTCGGTAGCGGTGCTGGCCTCCCTGGCTGATTCCGGCCTCGACCTGATCGCCTCCCTGATCACCTTCTTTGCCGTGCGCTACGCCGTGGCGCCGCCGGACGCCGAACACCGCTTTGGCCATGGCAAGGCCGAGGCCTTCGCCAGCCTGATGCAGGCGGGGCTGGTCTTCGCCTCAGCCGCTCTGGTGGGCCGCGAGGCGATCGCCAGCCTGCTCGATCCCCAGCCGATCACCCACAGCGGCTGGGCCATGGCGGTGATGGCGATCTCCATCGCCCTGACCGGCGCGCTGGTGGCCGCCCAGACGCAGGTTCTGCGCCAGACGCAGTCGGTGGCCGTCTCCGGAGACCGGGCGCACTACTTCTCCGATCTGGCCTCCAACCTCGCCGCCCTGCTGGGCGTCGCCGGCGCGGCCCTGCTGGGTTTTATGAGCCTGGACGGCGCGGCGGGCCTGGTGGTCGCCGCCATCCTGATCTGGGCCGCCATCGGGGTGTTCCGGGAGGCCGCCCACCAGCTGATGGATCACGAACTGCCCGAGGATCAGCGGGCGCTCATCGTGCGCCTGATGATCCAGGACCCCCGCTTGACCGACATCCACCAGCTGCGCACCCGGGCCTCGGGCCCCTATGTCCATATCCAGATGCACGCCGACCTCGATCCGGACCTCACCCTGGACGCCGCCCATCAGGTGATCGTCGAGGCCGAGAACCGGCTTCTGAAGCACTTCCCGGCCGCCGACATCCTGATCCACGCCGATCCCCGGGGCCGCGCCGAACCCCACGGCGGGGCCTTCGCCGAGCCCGCCGCGACCTGAGGCCGCACGGGCCCCCAATTGGGGCCGAGGCCTCGGCCTTCGTAAACGCGCCCTTAAGGCCCGGCGGCCTTTATCGAGTCCTGATCAAACTGGCCGCATTCGCGGCGAAATGCCGGCATGAGCGTCCAACGCACCCTTTACCACTTCCCGCTCGACCCGGCCTCGCGGCAGGTCCGCCTGGCGCTGGGCGAAAAGCGCCTGGCCTTCGAGGATGTGGTCGTCCGCTACTGGGAGCAGCCCGACGACCTCTCGGCGCTCAATCCCTCGGGCCTGACCCCTGTCCTGGTGGAGGACGGGCCTGAGGGCAGGCTGGTGCTGTGCGAGAGCCGCGCCATCCTCGACTATCTGGAAGAACGACACCCCGAGCCCGCCCTATTGGGCCGGGAGGCCGTCGACCGGGCCGAGGCGCGGCGGCTGCTGCAATGGTTTGATCGAAAGTTCGACTATGAGGTCGGCTCCTTCCTGCTGCACGAGAAGATGGAGAAGCGCCTGCTGCGGATGGGCGCGCCCGATCTCGCCGCCCTGCGGCGGGGCCGCGAGGCCCTGCGGATCCACCTGACCTATCTGGCCAGCCTGCTGGCCGAGCGCGACTGGCTGGCGGGACGCCGGTTAAGCCTGGCGGATTTCGCCGGCGCATCACACCTGTCGGTGATCGACTATTTCGGTGATGTGCCCTGGCGCGACTTCCCGGCGGTCAAGACGTGGTACATGACGGTGAAGTCCCGGCCCTGCTTTAGGCCGCTGCTCGCTGATCGCTGGCCGGGGCTCGCGCCCGCGGCCCATTATGACGATCTCGATTTCTGAAACCCCTGAAGACCTGATCCGCAGCCAGGCCCTGAAACTGGGCTTTGATGACTGCCGCCTGGCCCGGGCCGACCAGCCCTGGACGGCCGGCGAGCGGCTGGCCGAGTTTGTGGACGAAGGCCGCCACGGCGAGATGGCCTGGCTGGAGACCACGCTGGAGCGCCGGTCTCACCCCCAGGCCATGTGGGCCGGCGCGCGCTCAGCGGTCTTGCTGGGGGTCAATTATGGACCAGACCATGACCCCCGCGCCGTCCTGGACCATCACGACCGGGGCGCCATTTCGGTCTACGCCCAGGGTTCGGACTATCACGACCTGATCAAGAAGCGGCTGAAGCAGCTGGCGACCTGGATGGCCCAGACCTTCGGGTCAGAGGTGAAGGTGTTCGTCGACACCGCCCCCCTGCTGGAAAAGCCACTGGCCGAAGCCTCAGGCCTGGGCTGGCAAGGCAAGCACACCAATCTTGTCTCGCGCCAGTTTGGGTCCTGGCTGTTCATCGGCTCGGTGCTCACCTCGCTGGAGCTTCAGCCCGACCCGCCCGGCGAGGACGCCTGCGGCTCCTGCCGCGCCTGCCAGGATGTCTGCCCGACGGACGCCTTCCCGGCCCCCTATCAACTCGATGCGCGGCGCTGCATCTCCTATCTGACCATCGAGCTTTCCGGACCCATCCCCGCCGAATTCCGCCAGGCGCTCGGCAACCGCATCTATGGCTGCGATGACTGCCTGGCGGTTTGCCCCTGGAACAAGTTCGCGCAGACCGCCCGCGAGCAGCAGCTTCAGGCCCGCGACACACTCAAGGCGCCACGCCTGGAAGACCTGGCCGCGCTGGATGACGCCGCCTTCCGCGCCCTGTTCACCAAGAGCGCGGTCAAGCGCCTGGGCCGCGACCGATTTGTGCGCAACGTCCTCTACGCCATGGGCAACAGCGCAGACCCGGGCCTTGTCCCGCCTGTCCGCGCCCGACTGACCGATGCCGCCCCCGTGGTCCGCGGGGCGGCGGTCTGGGCGCTGTCGCAGCTCCTGGCCCCCGACGCCTTCGCGGCCGAGCGGGCCCGGGCCCTCCCCGGCGAGCGCGACGATGCTGTAGGGGCCGAGTGGAGCCTCAAGCCCGCCTAGGGCCCTTTCAGTCGGCGAAGACCGGCGCGCGTTTTTCCATATTGGCCATGACGCTCTCCTTCTGGTTCGGCGTGCCGATCACAGCCCCCTGTTCGGCGCTTTCGGCCAACAGGATGTCGTGCTGGCTGGCGGGCGTCTCGGACAGCTCGATCAGACGCTTGGCGCCGCGGATGGCGGTCGGGCTCTTGCCGGCGATCTCCGCGGCGAAGGCCAGGGCCTCAGCCAGGGGATCGGCGCAGACCCGGGTGGCGAAGCCCAGCCGCTGCGCCTCCTCGCCATCGAAGATACGGCCGGAATAGGTCAGCTCGCGGATCACGTCGCCCCGGGCCAGGTGACGCATCAGGATGAGGCCGCCCATGTCGGGCACCAGGCCCCACTTGATCTCCATCACCGCCATGCGGGCGTCTGGCGTCACGAAGCGCATGTCGGGCGCCAGGGCCAGCTGGAAGCCGCCGCCGAAAGCCACCCCATGGATGGCGGCGATCACCGGAACCGGCTGCTCGCGCCAGACCATGACCGCGTGCTGGGCGCGGTTGGAGCCGCCGGGCGTGCGGGTGGGCGTCAGCAGGGACTGGCCATCGGCGGTGTTTGGCCGGCGCTCCCCCGAGGCCATGGCGGCGAAGGAGCCCATGTCTAGGCCGGCGCAGAAGGCGCGGCCTTCGCCGGACAGAACCACCGCGCGCACCCCTGGTGTGGTCTTCAACGCCTCGCCCGTCTCGATCAGGGCCGAGAACATGGCGTCGTCCAGGGCGTTCATCTTGTCGGTGCGGACCATGCGCACGTCGGCGACGCCGTTCTTGATCTCCACCTTCACCCGGTCGTTCATGAGCATCCTCCCGCTTCCTCTCGGCTGGCCGCCGATGTCGGGGAAAGACTGTCATGGATCAGGCGGGCGGGCGATGGCGGATGAGCGCCTCCTGGGTCGCCGAGGCCACCAGCCGGCCCTGGCGGTCGAAGATGGAGCCCCGGTTGAAGCCCCGTCCGCCCGAGGCCGAGGGGCTGTCCTGGACATAGAGATGCCAGTCGGAGAAGTCGCTCGCCCGATGGAACCACAGGGTGTGATCGAGGCTGGCCACCTGCAGGTGGCCATGCGGGACGGGATGGGGCCGCAGGCTCGCATCCAGCAGGCTCATATCCGAGCCATAGGCGAGCGCGCACTGGTTGACCGCCACGTCGGGGCCCACGGACTGCCGGGCCTTAAACCAGACATTGTAAAGCGGCGCCATGGGCTCGGTCTGGTTATGCCGCTGCGGATCGATGGGGCGGACCTCCACGGGCCAGTCCCGGTCCCGGGGCGCAATCCCGTCGGCCTCGCGCAGCTGCTCCTCGTTCAGCAGGTCTTCCGGCGGGGGCACGGCCGGGGGCTGGTCCTGGTGTTCGAAGCCCTCCTCGGGAACCTGGAAAGAGGCGGCCAGGTTGAAGATCTGCTTGCCGTTCTGGATCGCCGTCACCCGGCGCACCGAGAACGAGCCCCCGTCGCGGGCCCGGTCCACCTGGAACAGGATCGGGATGCGCGGGTCACCAGGGCGGATGAAATAGGCGTGCATCGAGTGGCAGAGCCGGCCTTCGATGGTGCCATAGGCCGCGGTGAGCGCCTGGGCCACAACCTGGCCCCCATAGATGCGCCGACCTTCCCGGGCCGGCGTCAGGCCGCGATAGAGATCAAGCTCGATCTGTTCGAGATCGAGGATTTCCACCAGTTCGTTCTGGGGCTCGCGCATCAGAAATGGGCCTCCGGCATGTCCTTCAGACGGGGCAGGATCTTGTCCTTGTCCGAGGTGATGGCGTCAGCCTCCGTGACCGGCCAGTCGATGGCCAGATCCGGGTCGTTCCAGATCAAGCCGCCTTCGCAGTCGGGCGCGTAAAGGCCATCCACCTTGTAGAACAGCTCACAGTCGTCGGTGAGCGTGCAATAGCCGTGGGCGAACCCCCGGGGCACCAGCAGTTGCTCGCCCCCCTCGGCGGTCAGTTCGGCCCCGACCCACTGGCCGAAGGTGGACGAGCCCGGGCGGATATCGACGGCGACATCATAGATCGCGCCGCGAAGCGCCCGGATCAGCTTGGCCTGCGCGTGTGGCGCCGTCTGGAAGTGCAGTCCGCGCACCGTGCCCTTGCGGGCGCTATAGGCCTGGTTGTCCTGCACGAAGTCGCAGCTCACACCGGCCTCATCCAGGGTCCTGCGGCTCCAGGTCTCGGCGAACCAGCCGCGCGCATCGCCATGCCGCTTGGGCGTGATAAGCAGAACCTCGGGCAGGGCGAGCGGGGTGATGGTCGTCATGGCTCTCTGTGAGTCGTTGTTGGAGCGGTCCATCGCATGAACGAGCCTTCCGGCGAAGACAAGGCGCCCCCTGCGCTGAGCGTGGTCATCGTCGCCTATAATAGCGGGGCGACCCTGGGGCGCTGCGTGGCCGCCCTGGCCGCGCAGACCTTCGGTGACTTCGAGCTGCTGATCATCGACAACGCCTCGCCTCAGCAGGAGGCCGTTCCCGCCGCGGCGGGTCTTCCAGGGACTCGGGTTCTTGAGGCCGGCGGCAATCTCGGCTTCGCCGCCGGGGTCAATCTGGGGGCGCGCGAGGCCCGGGGCCGATGGCTCGTGCTACTCAACCCCGACGCCTATCCCGACCCCGACTGGCTGGCGGAGCTGGCGGCGGCCAGCGGGCGTCACCCGAAGGTCAAGTCCTTCACCTCCCGCCAGGTCATGGCCCAGGACCGCGGCGTGCTGGACGGCCTGGGGGATGTGATGTCGGCGCCGGCCATTCCCTATCGCGGCGGCTATCAGACCCCCGATCCCGGCGATACGCCTGAGGGCGAGGTCTTCTCCCCCTGCGGGGCGGCGATGATGGTCGATCGCGATCTGTTCCTTCGCCTGGGCGGGCTGGACGAGAGCTTCTTCTGCTATTGCGAGGATGTGGACTTCGGCTACCGGCTCCAGCTCGTGGACGAACCCACGCTGTTGGTCCCCTCGGCCGTGATCGCCCATGAGGGTTCGGCCTCGTCCGGCGGGCCAAGATCGGAATTCGCGGTCTTCCACGGCACGCGCAACCGCTTCTGGGTGCTGGTCAAGAACACGCCAGCCCTGCTGCTGCCGCTGGTCCTGCCCCTGCATCTGCTCGCCTTCGCCGTGGTCAGCCTGCGACCGCAGAACCGCCCGCTGCTCGGGATCACCTGGCGGGGCTTCACAGCCGCCCTGGCCGGACTCGGCCCCGTCTGGACCAGCCGTCGCCGGACACAGGCGCAGCGGCGGGCCCCGGCCCTTCAGATCGCCCGGGCGATGACCTGGAATCCGAAGGATCTTTCAGGCCGCCGGGCGGTCATTCGCCCGCTGCGGCCCAGTCGACGAGGCGCGCCATGAAGGCCCCGCCCCGCTCCATCTGAGAGATCTCCACGAACTCGTCGGGCTGGTGGGCCTGATCGATGGAGCCTGGCCCGCAGATGACTGTGGAGAAGCCCGCCTCCTGGAACTGGCCGGCCTCGGCGGCGAAGGCCACCACCCGGGCCGGGCCATTGTCCCCGGCCAGCCGACGGGCGAAGGCCTCGGCCGCCCCATCGGTTTCGGGGGCCAGCGGCGGGGTGTGCGAGCGCTGGACGACCTCAACCCCGGCGTCGGGGAACCTGGCCTTCAGCGCGGCGTCGGCGGCCGCGCAGGCGGCGAAGAAGGGCGCCAGCACCGCCTGGGGGTCGAGACCCGGAGGGCTGCGCAGGTCGAACAGAAAGACGCACTCCCGCGCCAGGATGTTCACCGCCGTGCCGCCGTTCACCTGACCGACCGTCAGGGTCGCGTGTTTGGGCGTGAAGGGTGAGGCCGGATCGGCGTCACGCTCCAGCTGTTCGGCCAGATCGCACAACATCCCCATCAGCCGGATGGCCGCCATATTGGCTGAGGCGCCCAGCTGGGTCTGGCTGGAATGGGCCTCGTGGCCGTGGACGGTCACGCGGAAGGTGTTGATCCCCTTGTGCCCGCTGACCGCCTCCATGTTGGTAGGCTCGCCGACGACCACGAGGGCAGGCCTCGGCAGTTCGCTGGCGATGATGCGGATCATGTCCGGGGCGCCGATACAGCCCACCTCCTCGTCATAGGAGAAGGCCAGATGGACCGGCTTCTTCGGCTGGGCCGCGAGAATGTCGGGGATGGCCGCCAGGGACAGCGCCAGGAAGCCCTTCATGTCACAGGTGCCCCGTCCATAGAGCCGGCCATGGCGCGGAGTCACCTGGAAGGGGTCCGAGGTCCAGGGCTGGCCGTCCACCGGCACCACATCGGTATGGCCCGACAGCACCACCCCGCCTGGAATGTCGGGGCCGATGGTGGCGATCAGGTTCGACTTGGTCCCGTCGGCGTTAGGCACCCGGCGATGGCCCACCCCATGGCCGTCGAGATAGGCCTCGACCCATTCGATCAGGGCCAGGTTGGAGAGGCGCGACGTGGTGTCGAAGGCCACCAGGCGCTCGAGGATCTCAAGGGCGCGGGGCGTGAGGGTCTGGGAGGATGACATGGGGTGAGCCTAGACCCGCGGCCCCGCCGGCTCCAGTCGTCATCGGTCATGCGCGATTGACCCAGATCGGGCGCCGGATCGGTGGGCTATCTGTCCACCATTCCGCCTTGAACGCCCCAGCCGCCGGCATGAACCACCATGTGAGCGAGCCGATCGAGATCAACCGCCTCTATGGCGCTCTGGAGGCTAACCGCTAGCCCCGCTGGACGCGGCCGGGCCCTGGCAGGACGTCGATCAGCTCGATGCGGAAGATCAACACGCTGTTGGGCGGGATCGGGCCCTGGCCGGATTCGCCATAGCCCATCTCCGGCGGCACGGTGATCACCCACTCGTCGCCGGGCCGCATCAGCGGCAGGACCTCGAGCCAGGCCGGAATCAGACCGGCCAGCGGCATGGCGGCCGGCACGCCGCGCTCATAGGAGGAGTCGAACACCTCACCATCGGCCAGCTTGCCCTCGTAGTGGACCTTGACCTCGTCAGTGGGGGTCGGCTTCAGGCCATCGACTGGGCCAGAGCGCACGACCTCATACTGGACGCCGGACGGCAGGGTCTCGACCCCGTCCCGCTCGGCGTTCTGTTCCATGTAGATCTTGGCCTCGGACGCCGCCTCGCCCCCTTGCGGAGAGCAGGCGACCAGGGCCAGGGCCGCGGCCAGGGCGAACAGGGGAGCAAGCATCAAGGGCATCCTTGGGTGGGGAAACTTGGCGGGTTCAGGTCAGACGGCGCGGGGCGGATAGCCCCGCTCGCGCAGGGCTTCCATGATTTCCTGGGTGTGATTGGCGTCGCGGGTCTCGATCATGATGTCGAACTCCGCGCCCTTGGCCGGGACATCGAGCGCCAGGCGGTTGTGGGCCACCTCGACGATATTGGCGCCCATCTGGCCGATGATGGCCGAGACATTGGCCAGCAGGCCGGGGCGGTCGTCGCCGATGATCCGCAGGGAGACCAGACGCTGCTCGCGCACCAGCTCCCGGGTCAGGACCGAGGCCAGGAGGCGGGTGTCGATATTGCCCCCGGTGATGATCAGGCCGGCCTTCTTGCCCCGGAACCGTTCGGGATAGGCCAGCAGGCCAGCCAGGGCGGCGGCGCCTGCACCCTCGGAGACCGTCTTCTCGACATTGCAGTAGAGGGCCACGGCCCGCTCGAAGAAGGGCTCTTCGACCAGCAGCACCTCGTCGATCAGCGGGCGAGCCACGCTGTAGCTGACATCGCCCACCTGCTTGACGGCGATGCCCTCGGCGATCGTCGCCCCGCCGGTCCCGCTGGCGCCGTTCACCCCGCGCATGCGGGCGGTGAAGGAGGGATACATGGCCGGCTCCAGCCCGATCACGGCGATGCCTGGCTTCATATGCTTGGCCGCCGTGGCGCAGCCGGCGATCAGCCCGCCGCCGCCGATCGGGATCGGCAGGACGTCCAGGTCCGGCACGTCCTCGAGCATCTCCAGAGCGACGGTTCCCTGGCCGGCCATGACATCGAGGTCGTTGAACGGGTGAACGAAGACCAGGTCGCGGTCTTCGCATATCTGCTTGGCGCGGCCTGAGGCGTCATCATAGCCCTCGCCATCCAGGACGACCTCAGCCCCGAAGGCGCGGGTCTGCTGCACCTTCACGAAGGGCGTGGAGCGGGGCATGACGATGGTCACGGGAATACCCAGGCGCGCGGCGTGATAGGCCAGGCCCTGGCTGTGATTGCCGGCTGAGGCGGCGATCACGCCGCGCTTCTTCTCGGCGTCCGTCAGCTGCAGCAGCTTATTGAGCGCCCCGCGCTCCTTGTAGGCGGCGGTGAACTGCTGGTTCTCGAACTTCACCCAGACCTCGGCCCCGGTAATCTCCGACAGCGTCTTCGACAGGCGGCACGGGGTGCGCTCAATATGGCCGTTCAGCCGGTCGGCTGCGGCGCGGATATCGTCGATGGAAAGCGTCATTGGGATAGGAGGTCCGGGGAGGCCGCCCGAGACGGGGGCGGAAAGGCCGGCAACCTATCGGGCGGCGGGCCCCTTCGCAATGTCAGGCCGAACGCAGTCCCCGCAGCCGGTCGACCCGGCGCATGGCCTTGCCCGGCAATTCCGACACCCCGCCTAGCGGCAGGGACTCCGCGGCCCGCCGCAGACTGTAGGCCGCCTGGCGCAACAGGGTGGCGGGGGACAGGACACCAACAAAGCCATGACCGACACTGACCTGGGCGTTGGCCAGTTCTCGCTTGAACCGGTAGTCGCCGGCCCCGAGGTCAAGGCGGTGATAGGGGGTGGTCTCCATCCAGCGAAGGATGTTCTGGAACAGCAACAGGCCGGGGGAAAAGCGATCGAAGGCCGGGTCGTGGGCGATCAGCCAGCCATGGATGGTCCGCGCGCCGCGCAGGTGCAGGTGAACCGCCGCCAGCTTGCCGCCAATGTGCAGAGAAAACAGCGCGCCGCCGAACTCCGGATCGCGGCTCTCGAACAGGTCGGAGATCAGCCGCCGGGTCCAGCCCGGCTGGAAGATGTCGAACTGCCCGGTGGCCTTCAACTGCGCCCGCTTCCAGGCGATCAGCTGGTCAAAGTCGCTGGAGGCGCGGCTGAAGGGAGTGAAGACCACCTCGCCCAGGTCACGCTCGGCCTTGCGGCGCTTCTTGTCGCAATCCTTGAGCAGCCCCACGCCCGCCGCGCGGCGGTCGGCGGCGTAGGCCTCGTAGCCTGGCCCGATATCGGCCACCTGGGAGAGGGACTCGCCGTGGGAGAAGCCCTGAAAGGGACCTGTGGCGTCCAGCATGTGACAGAAGTCGAGCCGCTGGACCCCCAGCGCCGCGACGATCTCCCGCGCGCTGACCTCAAGGCCAGGCGCCGCCACCAGCCCCTGATAGTCGCAGAGCGGCGCGCCCACCGGCAGGGCGGTGGCCCCGCCCACATGGACGGCCATGAAGCCCACATCCTGAGCGCCGTCGCGGACCACAGCCACGCGCACGCCGCGGGTCGCGCTGGCGCCGCGGGCCTGCGCCCGTTCCACCGCCCGCGCCCAGTGGGGAGACAGGAAGGGGCTGTCATAGGTGATGTCCTGCTGGCCCTGAAGCTGCGCCCAACGGTCCAGCCGCGCCGGCGTCAAATCCTGGGGACGGACGACCTCGATCTGCAAGGCGGACATGGACGGGGGTTACTCGACAAGGTTGCGGTCAAGCCACCCTAAGCGCCGAAGGGTTTCCGGCCCGTTGCCGAAAACCGCTCGTTCAGGCCGCGCCCCGATTTTCCCAGTCGACGTCAAATTCCGACACCAGATGGCCCGGCGCCACCTCGCTCAGGCGGGGGATATAGATCGGCGCCAGGGGATCGACGCTGACCCGGGAGGGCAGGAAGCGCAGGGCCGCGCCCGGGTCCATCGGGCTCGGCGGCTCGCCGGTGAGCTTCAACCGCTTACGGTTGCGCTCGCGCTCGGGGTCAGGGATCGGCGCGGCTGACAGCAGGGCGCGGGTATAGGGGTGCTGGGGATCGGCATAGAGCTTGTCCCGGTCGGCCATCTCCATCACCCGGCCCAGGAACAGCACCATCACCCGGTGGCTGATCTCGCGGACCACCGCCAGGTCGTGGCTGATGAAGATCATGGCCAGGCCCATCTCCTTCTGCAGGTCGATGAGCAGGTCGATGATCTGGGCGCGGATCGAGACGTCCAGGGCTGAGACCGCCTCGTCGCAGATCACCAGCTTGGGCTTCAGGATCATGGCCCGGGCGATGCCCACCCGCTGGTTCTGACCGCCGGACAGCTCGTGAGGATAGCGATTGATCAGCTCGGGCGACAGGCCAGCGCGAGCCATCATGCCGGCGACCTCGGCGTCGCGGGCGTCGCGATTCAGCTGAGGGGCGAAGATCTTCAGGGGTTCGGCGATGGAATCGCCGATGGTCATGCGGGGATCGAGGCTGGCGAGCGGGTCCTGGAAGACGATCTGCAGATCCTTGCGGGCCGCCCGCATCTCGGCCTTCTGAGCATGGGTGATGTCGCGGCCCATCAGGGTGACCACCCCGTCGGTGGGCTTGATCAGGTTCAGCACGGCCCGCGACAGGGTCGACTTGCCGCAGCCGCTTTCACCCACCACGCCGAGGGTCTCGCCCTGGCGCACATCGAAGGAGACGCCGTCCACGGCGCGCAGCTGTCGTGTTCCCCCCATCAGGCCCTGACGGATCGGGAACCAGACCTTGACGTCCCGGGCCTCGACGATCACCGGGGCGTCGGGCGCCACCGGCGCGACGGTGGGACGTCCCCCACGATCGGCGCGGTCCAGGCGCGGAATCGCATCGAGCAGGTCGCGGGTGTACTGCACCTTGGGCGTGGCGAAGAGTTCGCGCACCGGACCTTCTTCCACATAGGCCCCGTCCTTCATCACACAGACCCGGTCGGCGAGACGGGCGATGACCCCCATGTCGTGGGTGATCAGCACCATGGCCGTGCCGGTCTCACGGCCCAGCTCGGCCATCAGGTCGAGGATTTCGGCCTGGACAGTGACGTCCAGCGCCGTGGTCGGTTCATCGGCGATCAGCAGCTCGGGGCCGCCGGCCATGGCGGCGGCCACCATCACCCGCTGGCGCATGCCGCCGGACAGTTCGTGCGGATACTGGCGGAGGCGCCGCGCGGCGTCGGGGATGCGCACATGATCCAGCCACTGGCGGGCCCGGGCCATGGCGTCGCTCGCCGACAGGCCCAGATGCAGCCTCAGGGGCTCGGCGATCTGCTCGCCGATCCGCACATGGGGTGTCAGCGCCGTCAGCGGGTCCTGGAAGATCATGGTCATCTTCGAGCCGCGCAGGCGGTTCAGGGCCCGCGGCTTCAGGCCCAGGATTTCCTGGCCCTGGAACCGCACCGAGCCGGTGGCCCGGCCGTTCTGGGCCAACAGGCCCATGACCGTCATGAAGGTCTGACTTTTGCCTGAGCCGCTTTCGCCCACCACGCCGAGGGTCTCGCCCCGGGCCACCTGCAGGCTGACCCCGCGCACGGCCTGGACGGCGCCGTCATGGGTGTCGAAGGTGACCTTCAGATCATCGATGGCCAAAACGGGCGCGGCGGATTCAGTCACGGACAAGGGCGAACTCCAGATCGTCTGGCCCCGACCATAGACCGGGCGTGCGCCCTTGTGAAACAACCGCAGCCTCCATCCCCATTCCGCCGCCCAGAGGCCCCGCAGAACCATGTCCCCGCCCGACGCCTCACAGCCCAGGCCCGCCCTGTTTCTCGACCGCGACGGGGTGCTGAACCTCGACCGGGGCTATGTGTCACGCTGGGAGGACTTCACCTGGGTCGATGGCGCGCGCGCCGTGGTGCGCGCCTTCAACCAGGCCGGCTGGTGGGTCTTCGTGGTCACCAACCAGTCGGGGGTCGGGCGGGGCTATTATACCGAGGCTGACATGCACGCCCTGCATGCGGCCATGGCTGAGGACCTCGCGGCTGACGGCCTGCGGATCGACGCCTTCTATCACTGCCCCCATCACCCCGAGGCGGTGATCGAGGCCTATCGCCACCCCGATCCGCCGGACCGCAAGCCCAATCCCGGCATGCTGCTGCGGGCCATGGCCGACTGGCCGGTGGACCGGGCGGCCTCCTTCATGGTCGGCGACAAGGCCGGCGACATGGTGGCCGCCGCCCGGGCTGGCGTCGAGGGCCTGCTCTTCGAAGGGGGCGACCTGCGCGCCTTCCTGAAGGCGCAGGGTCGCCTGCCCTGACCTCGGCCTACCGCCGCTCCATCTGGTCCAGCATCCGCTCCAGGGTGGATAGCTCATCGGCCTCGCCGGGCGGCTTGTCCCAGCGCAGGCGGCTGATGCGGGGAAACCGCATGGCGACACCGGACTTGTGGCGGGTGGAGCGCTGCAAGCCCTCAAAGGCCACCTCGAAGACCAGGCCCGCCTGCGGCTCGGCGCGGACCGAACGCACCGGGCCAAAGCGCTCAAGCGTGTTGTCGCGGACGAACTTGTCGATCTGCTTCAGCTCGGCGTCGGTGAAGCCGAAATAGGCCTTGCCCACCGGGGTCAGGATCCGCTCGCCCTCCGCCCCGGTCGTCCAGACCCCGAAGGTGTAGTCGGAATAGAAGCTGGAGCGCTTGCCGTGCCCCCGCTGGGCGTACATCAGCACCGCATCGATCAGGAACGGGTCGCGCTTCCACTTGAACCACGGCCCCTTTGGGCGGCCAGCCTCATAGATCGAGGTCAGATGCTTGAGCATCAGCCCCTCGGCGATCTGCGGATCCCCGGCCGGCGGGTCGGCCCGCAGGGCGGTCAGATCGGCCCAGGTCTCGAAGGGCTGCAGGGGCGAGAGGTCGATGCGCGGATCATCCAGGGTCGCCACCAGCGCCTCCAGCTGCGCCCGGCGCTCGGTGAAGGCCAGGGGGCGCAGGTCCTCGCCCTCCAGGGCCAGGATGTCATAGGCGCGGATGGCGGCGGGATAGGCGCGCAGCATCTTGGCGTCGACGCTCTTGCGGTTCAGCCGCTGCTGCAGGTCCCCGAAAGGCGCGACCAAGCCCTCCCGCCGAACCAGCAGTTCGCCGTCCAGGGCGCCCTCAAAGTTCAGCGCCTCGACGACGTCGGGAAAGACGCCCGAGATGTCGTCGCCGGTGCGGCTGTAGAGCCGCTTCACGCCGGCCTCGCTCACGGCCTGGATGCGAATGCCGTCCCACTTCCACTCCGCGACGTAGGTCGCCGGATCGAGCCTGGCGAAATCGGCGACCTCATCAATCGCCTGGGCCAGCATCACCGGCCGAAAGCGCCCCGGCGCATTGGGGGAAGGTCGCGCCCCATGGCCCTCCAGCCAGGCGAACAGGTCCTCATACGGCGCGTGCAGGGCGTGCCAGACCTCCTCCACCTCAGCAATCGCCACCCCGCCCAGGTCGGCGCAGGCCTGCTTGGCCAGGCGGGACGACACGCCGACCCGAAGCCCCCCGGTCATCAGCTTCAAGAGCGCCCAGCGCGCGGTGGGATCGGTGAGCGCGTCCAGCCAGCCCTCGATCAGCCGCTGGACCTCAGGCCTCGTCGCGCCGGCCAGGGCGTCCACCACCTCCGAGAGCTCGGGCTCGCGATTGGCGCCGGGACGGGTCGGCCAGACGAGCGCCACGGTCTCGGCCAGGTCGCCGACATAGTCGTAGGACCAGCGAAACAGCACCGCATCCATCCGCTCTTCCACCGCCTTGCGGATGAAGGCCGGCTTGGCGGCGGAGAAGGTCAGGTCGCCGGTCAGGGCCGCCAGGGCCCAGCCCCGGTCAGGGTCTGGCGTCGTGGCCAGATAATCCCGCACCAGGGTCAGCTTGGCGTTGCGCGAGGCGGTCAGGGACAGACGGTCGAGGAGGTCGGCGAAGGCGCGCATCAGAGGCGCCTCCCCGGCTGGCGCGATGCGCCCTTTGGGCTATAGCGGAGGCGACCGCGCCAATCGGCGCGAAAGCCCGGGAGCCCCTGACCATGGCCGACGCCCGCGTGACCTGCATCACCAAGCAGCCCCGCAAGAGCCCGCACGAGGGGATCACCCATCTGGGCGGTCACGGCTGGAAGCGCACCAAGGCCGAGGTGATCGCCGCCATCGAAGCGCGGCGCGACACCTTCTACCTCCAGGTGGGCGGCGAGCGGGCCGAGATCAGCGTGCTGAACGGGCCGAACGGCAAGTATCTGCGGGCCTACGCCCAGGGCCAGTGGAACGACAGCCTGCTGACCCTGCCGACCTGCATCTGAGCGCGGGGCCCTCACGCCTCGTCCTCTTCCTCATAGCCCACCAGGGCCAGGGCCCGGGCCGGAATGCCTTGCAGCTCGGCCCAACGGGCCAGCGCCTCCTCCCGGCCGTGGGTGATCCACAGCTCGCCCGGACGGATCTCGTCCACCGTGGCGGTCAGTTCGTCCCAGTCGGCATGGTCGGAGATGATCAGCGGCAGCTCCACGCCGCGCTGGCGGGCCCGGGCGCGGACGCGCATCCAGCCTGAGGCGAAGGCCAGGACCGGATCATTGAACCGGCGGCCCCAGCGGTCGACCAGGGCCGAGGGCGGGCCAATGACGATGGCGCCGGCGAAGTCCTGTTTCTGGTCCGTGGTGGCCGGCAGCAGGGGCCCCAGGTCCACCCCGTGCGCCTCATAGAGGCCGTTCAGGCGCTCCAGGGCGCCGTGCACATGGACCGGCTTGTCCCATCCGCCCTCCCGCAACAGGCGGATGACCCGCTGGGCCTTGCCGAGCGCATAGGCGCCGACCATGTGGGTCCGCTCCGGAAACTGGGCGACAGAGCGCAGCAGGCGGGCGATCTCGCCGGCGTCGTCGGGGTGGCGGAAAACCGGCAGGCCGAAGGTGGCCTCGCTGATGAAGACGTCGCAGGGCACGGGCTCAAAGGCCGCGCAGGTGGGATCGCGCCTGCGCTTGTAGTCGCCAGACACCACCATGGTCAGGCCCTTCCAGCGGACCACCGCCTGGGCCGAGCCCAGCACATGGCCGGCCGGAACAAGCGTCACCTCCACGTCGTCCCGGGCCACGGCCTCGCCATAGGCGGCGGGCTGGCGGGCGGCGGCGAAGTCCGCGCCATAGCGCTCGCCCATGATGGCCAGAGTTTCGGGCGTGGCCAGCACCGCCCCATGGCCGGCGCGGGCATGGTCGGCATGGCCGTGGGTGATCACGGCGCGCGCCACCGGCCGCACCGGGTCGATATAGAAGTCACCGGGCGCACAATAGAGGCCCTCGGGGCGGGGACAGAGCAGGTCCTGCGGCTTGATCATCGCCTGTCCAGATGGTGAGGCGGCCGCCCCGCCGCCAGATTACGAAACGTCCACTTCATTACACAGTATTCATATTGTGAAATCGAGCTCATGACCAAGACTTAACGAGTATTCCGAAGAGCGGAAAACTATAAGGGGGTCATCGGAACGCGGCCGACGCGCTCCACCCACACAAGCCCTACGAGACCCGCCATGTTCCGCACCAACCTCCTCGCCTTCGCCAACATCGCCCTGGCCGCCACGCCGGTCATCGCCATCGCCGCCTACAGCAACACCCTGCCGCTGTTCTAAGGCGACGCGGGCCGGGCTCTCCCCAGACCCGGCCCAAACCGTTTTCGTTGACCACCCCGAGGTCAAGCCGCTAGGCCCTCGGGATGGTCAAGCCGCCCAACTTCATCGCCGCCATGACCGGGCCCCTCAATGAGGAGGCGGCCCGGCACATGGTCACCCGGACGCCTCAAACTGAGGCCCTGGGCTTTCAGTTCGTCTCCATCAGTGAAGCCCGCGGCGCGATCCGGGTTCCCTGGCGCGCCGACCTGGTGGGCGACCCCGAGACCGGGGTCATCGCCTCAGGCGTCGTCACCACCCTTCTCGATCATGTCTGCGGCCTGTCGATCCGCGCCGCCGACGCCGTGCCGCAGGGCACCCTGGACCTGCGCATCGACTATATGCGGCCAGCCAAGCCCCAGGCCGACCTGATCGCCGATGGCCACTGCTACAAGCTGACCCGCACGATCGCCTTTGTCCGGGCGCTGGCCCACGACGGCGATCCTGACGATCCGGTGGCCACCGCCCAGGCGGCCTTCGCCCTGATCGGCGGTGGCGCATGAGCGTGGAGACCACACCGGCCGAGCGGCTGGCCGCCTTCCTGGCCCGCACCCCCTATATCGCCTTCCTCGGCATGCGGGCCGAGCTGGCCGGCGACGAGATGACCGCCATCCTGCCGTATTCCCCGCACCTGATCGGCAACACCCTGCTGCCGGCTCTGCACGGGGGCGTGCTGGGCGCCTTCATGGAGATGACGGCGCTGGCTCAGCTGGCGGTGATCACCGGCGGCCCGAGGCCGGCCAAGACCATCGACGTCACCATCGACTACCTGCGCCCCGGCCGGGCCATGGACACCTATGCGCGGGCGGAGATCAAAAAGGCCGGCCGCCGGATCTCCAGCGTTCATGTGGAAGCCTGGCAGGAGGCCCGCGCCAAGCCCGTCGCCGCCATCCGCGGCCACTTCCAGATGCCCGTCGAGAGCTGAAGGCCGCGCGCCCCGACGGAAGAGGTCGGACAAATGCCGCTTGAGGCAGGCGGGCATGCGCGCTACCGCCTGACCCATGCTTCAGGGACTTTCACATTCGGCCCAAGGGGCCAAGAGCTGGCCATTCGAACAGGCGCGCGCCCTGCTGGCGCGGATTCTGCGCCTGCGGCTGTCCGACGCCGAGCGGGATCTGGCCGCCACCCTCATCGCCGCCGGCAAGGCCGACGAGGCGGTGGCCACCCTCGAACCCCTGCAGCGGTCGGTCATCTTCGAGACCGGCTATGGCCCGTCGGGCCTGCCCCATGTGGGCACCTTCGGCGAGGTGGCGCGGACCACCATGGTGCGCACGGCCTTCCGGGCGCTGACCGACGACGCCATCCCCACCCGGCTGATCTCGTTCTCCGACGACATGGACGGCATGCGCAAGGTGCCCCCGGGCCTGCCCAACCAGGAGATGCTGCACGAAGACCTGGACAAGCCGGTCAGCGTGGTCCGCGATCCCTTCGGGACCCATGAGAGCTTTGCGGCGCATAATAACGCCCGCCTGCGCGCCTTCCTGGATGGCTTCGGCTTCGACTACGAGTTCATGTCGTCGACGCAGGCCTATCGTTCGGGGCGGTTCGACGCGACCCTGCTGGTCGCCCTGGAGCGGTTCGACGCCATCCAGAAGATCATGTTGCCGACCTTGGGCGAGGAACGGCGGGCCACCTATTCCCCCTTCCTGCCGGTGAGCCCCAAGACGGGCAAGGTGCTGCAGGTCCCGACCCTGGAGCGCCATGTGGACCGCGGGACCATCGTCTTCGCCGACGAGGATGGCGAGCGGATCGAGGTCCCGGTCACCGGCGGCCATGTGAAGATGCAGTGGAAGCCCGACTGGGCCCTGCGCTGGGTCGCGCTCGGCGTCGACTACGAGATGGCCGGCAAGGACCTGATCGACTCGGTCAAGGTCTCCAGCCAGGTCTGCAAGGTGCTGGGCGGCGCCCCGCCCGAGGGCTTCAACTACGAGCTTTTCCTCGACGAGGGCGGCCAGAAGATCTCCAAGACCAAGGGCAATGGCTTCTCGATGGAGGAGTGGCTGCGCTACGCCACCCCCGAAAGCCTGGCCTATTACATGTTCCAGTCGCCCAAGTCGGCCAAGCGGCTGCACTTCGACGTGGCTCCCAAGGCGACCGACGAGTACCTGCAGCAGCTGGAATCCTTCAATCGCAAGAAGGCCGAGGGCGCCAACGAGCCGCAGATCGACAACCCCGTGTGGCACGTGCACCGGGGCGATCCCCCGGCCGAGGGGGCGGCGATCTCGTTCGCCCTGATGCTGAACCTGGTCTCGGCGGCCAACGCCTCCACCAAGGAGATCCTGTGGGGTTTCATCAGCCGCTACATCCCCGGCGCGACCCCGGCCGACCATCCGCTGCTGGACCGTCTGGCCGGCTATGCGATCAACTATTACGAGGACTTCGTGAAGCCCTCGAAGACCTTCCGCGTCCCCACTGATCAGGAGCGCGCGGCGATCGAGGACCTGGCGACCCGCCTGCGGGCCCTGCCCACAGGCGCCGACGCCGAGGCGATCCAGAACGAGGTGTTCGAGGCCGGCAAGGCCGGCGGTTTCGAGCCCCTGCGCGCCTGGTTCACGGCGCTGTATGAAGTATTGCTCGGCCAGAGCCAGGGACCGCGCTTCGGCTCCTTCGTGGCCATCTTCGGGGTCGAGCGCACCCTGGACCTGATCGACAAGGCTCTCGCCGGCGACCTGGTCGCGGGCTGAGGAAAGCGCGAAACCTCCAAGCGGCCGCCGCCCTCGGGGCTTGACCCCAGGGCCCATGCACACGGTCCTTCGCCGGCGTTCATGGATGGCCCGGTCAAGCCGGGCCACGACGGTTGAACGGTGGGCTGCGCCGTCAGTCCATGTCCAGCCAGCCCGCCGAGCCGATCGGCATGCCGGGCGGGGTTTCAGGGCGGACCTCCTTGGCGGCGGCCAGCCGACGCAGCTCGGCCGGATCCTTTATCAGGGCGACCAGCCGCGCCCGATGGGCCTGGGCCGCGGCGTCGCCGCCCCGGGCCGCGGTCAGGCGCGTGGCGATGGACGCCAGGGCCGCGCTGGCCTGAGCCGTCACCCCCGGCGCCGCGCCCGGGTCCTGGGCCAGCCGGCCCAGATCAAGCACCGCGCGGGCCTGGGTCCGCTGGGCGATGGGGACCAGGGCGGGATCGCCTGGATCAGCGAAGATCTTGCCCACCACGGCCCCCATCACCTCATCAGCCCCCGGCAGGGACGGGTCGCGGCGGTGCTGCTCGATCAGTCGGGCGAGGCGTTGGTCATTGAGCAGCACGTCCAGGACCAGGCCCGCGGCGACCTCGGCGGCGGCCAGGGGATCGAAGATCGGCCCGGCCAATGTGGGGAACAGCTCGATCTCGGTCTGGCGGTCATTGCGTCCGGTCACGCCGGCCGACATCAGGGGCATGAGGCCTCGGGGCGTCTCCAGAGCCGCAGGGTCCAGGGCCGCCAGCAGGGCGGTAAGGGCGCCGCGCTGGGCGGGGCCGGCCACCGGCGCTGAGGCCTCCTTGCCGTCGCCGATCACCGAATAGGCGAAGTCCACCCCGCCCAGCAGCTTCCCCGCCGCCTCCACCTGGTAGCGATGCATCAGATAGATCGGCACATACTTGCGGCGCAGCGCCGCCACCGGCTCGCCGGGATAGAGGGCGCCGAGGCCGAAGCTGGCCAGGGCGGCCTTGCGGACCTCCATCATCCGCGCCAGTTCGGCCGCCGGATCGGGGCCATCGTCCCAGAGGCTGCCCCAGGGCTGGCCGACGCCCAGGCCGCGGGAGTCGGCGTCGGTGATGTAGCGCAGGCCCTCCGCGGCCGTGGCGTTCTGGTGCAGCAGGGCCTGGGCCTCGCCCTCAGGTCCGTAAACCGCCGCGACGCTGAACTTGTCCCAGTCGCCGATGCCCACCGCATAGGCGTCCGACAGGTCGGGGCGGCCGGCGGTCAGCAGGATCCGCGGCGCCGGATAGTCCATCACCGAGGTCCGGCCCTGGGTCGAACCGGCGAAATTGTGCGCAAAACCGATGGAGTGGCCGACCTCGTGGGCGCCCAGCTGGCGCAGGCGGGCCAACGCCACCTCGGCGGGGTCATTGGGACCGCCCTTGCCGGTCCTGTCTGCGCCGACAAGGCCTTCAAAGATCAGCATGTCCTGGCGCACCCGCAGGGCGCCCAGGACCACCGAACCTTTCAGGATCTCGCCCGTGCGCGGATCGATGATGGTCTGGCCATAGGACCAGCCCCGGGTCGCACGGTCGGCCCAGTTGATCACGCTGTAGCGCACGTCCAGCGGGTCGGCGTCCGGCGGCAGGAGCTCCACCCGATAGGCGTCCTTGAAGCCGGCGGCCTCGAAGGCGTCGGCCCACCAGGCGGCCCCCTCGATCAGGGCGTTGCGAATCAGCTCCGGCGCGGCGGGGTCCATATAGAAGATGATCGGCTTCTTCACCGGCGAGACCGCCGCGGTGGGATCGGTCTTTTCCAGGCGGAAGCGCAGGGCGTACTGCTCGACGATCGGCTGGCCCAGGGGCGCGGCGAAGTCCAGAAACTGCAGGGCGTTGCCGCCGCTGCGGGGATCAAAGACCCGGGGCTCATAGCCCGGCTCCGGCAGCTTGACGAAGGAATGACGGACCTTGAGGGTCATCCGCTTGGCGTCGGGGGTGATATTGGCCACCTCACGCCCGGGGGTCTCCGACACGAAGGTCTGGAGCGCCTCAAGCTCGACATTCTCCGGGAAGGCCTTGGCGGCGGCGGGGTCGGCGAGGCTGAGATCCTTCGACAGGCTCCAGCCGGTTTCGCCCGAGCTCTTCAGGGCGTCGACCACCCCCAGGGAGTCCTGGGTCAGGAAACTCGACACATCGATCAGGATGCGGCCCTGGGCGTCAATTGACAGCACCTCGCCGGCCCAGACCATGGACGGGGCGAAGGCGTCCCGGGCCGAGGCCTGCTCGGCTTCCGGGGCGCCGACGGCGCGGAAGCGGGGGTTTTCGTACTCCGCCACAACCTTGGCCCCGACCCTGCGGAAGGTCAGCAGCCGCGAGGGCCCAAGCCTCGCCTTGTCCAGGCCGATGGGCGCAGAGCCCAGTCCGGTACGCAGGCTGGCCACATGAATGTAGCGGCCGCTGATCCCCTGGGCGTCCGGGGGCGGCAGCAGCATCAGGACCCGGCCCCGCTCGGCGTCGGCATAGATCGGGATCAACCCGTCCGTGCGCGACAGCCCGGCGGTGGCCTCGCCCATGGGCCGCGGCGCGGCCTGAACGGCTAGCGGACAGGACAACAGCGCGGCCACGGCGGCGGCCGCCAGCAAGGTGTTGCGGATCATGATGACGCCCCCGGTTTGACTGGGCGGCAGCCTAGGGCGGCCTTGCGCGGGCCGTCCACGAAAGAGGGTGAAACCTCAGGCTGAAATCGTCTGGCGCCTCGTCTTCGCGCAGGGGGCTTGCCTTGACGTTGACGTAAGATGCCACTTACGCTGTCAGCCAGAAACAAGCCGCCAAAAACCAGGCTCAACCGGAGACGCCACAATGCCCACCGACCTGCGCCGCCCCCAACGCACCTATACGATCCGCCAGCTCTGCCTTGAGTTCAAATGCACCCCGCGCGCCCTGCGCTTCTATGAGGACAAGGGCCTGCTGACCCCGGCCCGCGACGGGATGAACCGGGTCTATTCCTACAAGGACCGCGCCCGCCTGAAGCTGATCCTGCAGGGCAAGCGGGTCGGCCTGTCCCTGGCGGAAATCGGGGAAATCCTCGACCTCTACGACCTGGACGACGGCGGCGCGGCCCAGATGGCCAAGTCCCTGCGCAAGTTCAAGGAGCGCATCGTCGCCCTGGAAAGCCAGCGCGAAGACATCGACCGGGCGATCAACGAGCTCAAGAACGGCTGCAACAACCTTGAGCAGAAGCTGATCGCCACCCGTCCCGACCTGCTGCCCCGGGCGGCCGACTATGACCAGATGCTGCGCCAGCGCCTCGATGGCCTGGAGCATGTGGGCGCCAAGTAGAGCCCCGCACCTCGACCGCAACACCTTGACCGGGCCGGGCGACCGGCCCGGCCGACACCGGAGTCCCCATGCCCTACCAGCCCCCCGTCCGCGACCACCTCTTCCTGCTGCGCGACGTTCTGCAGATCGAGCGCTACGGAGATCTGCCAGGCTTTTCCGAGGCCTCCATGGACCTGGTGGCCCAGATCGTCGAAGAGGCCGGCCGCTTTACCGGGGAGGTCCTGGCCCCGCTGAACGCCATTGGCGACAAGCAGGGCTGCACCTGGCATCCGGACAATACGGTCACCACGCCCGAGGGATTCAAGGCGGCCTATAAGGGCCTGGTGGAGGGCGGCTGGCCGGCCATCGGGGCTGACAAGGCCTATGGGGGCCAGGGCCTGGCCCATGTGGTCAACCTTTCATTCTCGGAGATGTCGTCCTCGGCCAACATGGCTTTTTCCATGTATCCGGGCCTGACGCACGGCGCCTATTCGGCCATTCACACCGGCGGCTCGCCCGAGCAGAAAGACCTCTATCTGCCCAAGCTGGCGTCGGGCGAGTGGTGCGGCACCATGAACCTCACCGAGCCCCACTGCGGCACCGATCTTGGCCTGCTGCGCACCAAGGCCGTTCCGCAAGGTGACGGCTCCTATCGCATCACCGGTCAGAAGATCTGGATCTCCGGCGGCGAGCACGACATGGCCGACAACATCATCCACCTGGTCCTGGCCAGGATCGAGGGCGCGCCGGCCGGCACCCGCGGGATCAGCCTGTTCATCGTGCCCAAGTTCATTCCGGACGCCGAAGGCAAGCCCGGCGCGCGCAACACCGTCTTCTGCGCCGGCCTGGAAGAGAAGATGGGCATCCACGGCAACGCCACCTGCGTGATCCAGCACGAGGAGTCCGTCGGCTGGCTGGTCGGCGAGGAAAACCAGGGCCTGCGCCTGATGTTCGTGATGATGAACGAGGCCCGCATCGGGGTGGGCCTGCAGGGCGTCGCCCAGGCCGAGGCCGCCTATCAGGCCGCCGCGGCCTTCGCCAAGGACCGCCTGCAGGGCCGCTCGCTCACTGGACCGAAGAACCCTGAGGGCCCCGCCGATCCGATCATCGTCCATCCCGATGTGCGCCGGATGCTGTTGGACTCCAAGTCCGTCATCGAGGCCGGCCGCGCCTTCCTGTTCTGGACAGCCCTGCACGGGGACCTGGCCCATGGCAGCCCCGACGAGGCGGTGCGCCAGAAGGGCTCGGACTACATGGCGCTGATGACGCCGGTGGTGAAGGGCTTCCTCACCGACCGGGGCTTCAAGGTCTGTTCGGACGCCATGCAGGTGCACGGCGGCTCGGGCTTCACCGAGCATTTCCCCGCCAGCCAGTACATGCGCGATTGCCGCATCGCGCTCATCTATGAAGGCACCAATGGCGTCCAGGCCCTGGACCTGGTGGGCCGCAAGCTGGCCGCCGAGGGGGGGCGCGGGGTCATGGGCTTCTTCGCCGAGATCGACGCCTATGTGGGCGCCCACGAGAATGACCCGGCCCTGGCCCCGATAATCGAGGGCCTGTCCCAGGCCAAGGAAGAGCTGCAGGACGCCACCATGTGGCTGATGGCCAACGGCCTGGCCAATCCCGACCATGCCGGCGCGGCGTCCACCGACTACATGCATCTCTTCGGCCTGACGGCGCTCGCCTATATGTGGGCCATGATGGCCAGAGCCGCCCAGGACAGGATCGCGGCCGGCGACACCGACCCCTACTATGCCACCCGCCTGACGCTGGCCCGCTACTATGTGGAACGCATCCTGCCGGAAACCTCGTCCCACCTGGCCAAGCTGAAGACTGGCGCCGACACCCTGATGAGCCTGCCGGCCGAGGCCTTCTGATGGCCACCTACCGCGCGAGCGTGACCTGGCGGCTCTCGGCGGGGGAGGACTTCCCCGCCGGGCGCTACAGCCGGGGCCACGAGCTGGGGTTTGACCGCGGCACGACGGTGGCCGGCACCGCTTCGCCCCACGTGGTGGGCAACAAGTGGTCGGTGGAAGGCGCGGTCGATCCCGAGCAGATGCTGGTCGCAGCCCTGTCCTCCTGCCACATGCTGGTCTTCCTGCACCGGGCGCGGCTGGCGGGCTTCTCCGTCGCCGCCTATGCCGATGCGGCCGAGGGCGTGATGAGCGAGATCGCGCCGGGCCGCCAGGCGGTGACCCGCGTCACCCTGCATCCCACCATCGAATGGGCCGGGCCTGAACCGGACGCCGAGACCCTGGCGCGCCTGCATCACGAGGCCCACGAGGAATGCTACATCGCCAACTCGGTGAAGACCGAGGTCACCGTCGCCTGAGGGGCGCGGCCTCCAGCAGCGTGGCGAGCCGGGCGGTCAGAGCCGCCTCGTTCTTCATCTCGCACTCCCAGACCAGCTCGACCCGCCAGCCGGCCTCCCCCAACGCCGCCTCGACCGTGGCGTCGCGGGTCCGGTTGCGGGCGACCTTGCCCAGCCAGTAGTCGCGGTTGGTCTTGGGGACCCGGGCGCCCCTGGCGCAATCATGCCCATGCCAGAAGCAGCCATGGGCGAAGATGGCGAGGCGCCGGCCGGGCAGGATAATGTCGGGCGAGCCGGGGAGGTCCCTGCGGTTCAGCCGATAGCGGGCGCCGAGCCCGGTGAGCAGGCGGCGCAGGGTTCGTTCGGGCGTGGTGCCCGAGCCCCTGACCTGCCGCATGACGGCCGAGCGCTTGGCCGCGTCATAGACGTCGCCCACGCCCGGCCGCCCTTTATCCCTAAAGGCCCTCGAACAGGGCGGTGGACAGGTAGCGTTCGGCGAAGCTCGGGATGATGACGACAATGGTCTTGCCGGCCATGTCATCCCGGGCCGCTACGTGGAAGGCCGCCGTCAGGGCCGCGCCAGACGAGATCCCGACCGGAATCCCCTCTTCCCGCGCCACACGCCGCGCCATGGCGAGGCTGTCGTCGTTGGACACCTGGACCACTTCATCAATGACGCTACGGTCGAGGATCGAGGGGACGAAGCCCGCCCCGATGCCCTGAATCTTGTGCGGCCCCGGCTGGCCCCCGGACAGGACCGGCGAGGCCTCTGGCTCCACGGCGATCATCTTCACCGAGGCCTTGCGGGCCTTCAGCACCTGGCCGACGCCGGTGATGGTTCCGCCGGTGCCGACGCCGGAAATCACCACATCCACCTTGCCGTCCGTATCGTTCCAGATTTCCTCGGCCGTCGAGACCCGGTGGACCAGGGGGTTGGCCCCATTATCGAACTGCTGGGGCATGACTGCGCCCGGCGTCGCCTCGACAATCTCCCGGGCCCTCGCCACCGCCCCGGCCATGCCGCGCTCAGCCGGGGTCAGTTCCAGCTTTGCGCCCATCAGGGCCAGCATCTTGCGTCGCTCGATGGACATGCTCTCGGGCATGACGAGCGTCAGGGGATAGCCCTTGGCCGCGGCCACAAAGGCGAGCGCGATGCCGGTGTTGCCGCTGGTCGGTTCGACGATGGTGGAGCCAGGCTTGAGAATCCCTTGCGCCTCCAGGGCCTCGATCATGGAGACCCCGATCCGGTCCTTCACCGAGGCGATGGGATTGAAGAATTCCAGCTTGGCCAGCACCTCGCCCTTGGGCTTCAGCGCCGCGGTCAGCCGCGGCAGGCGCACCAGGGGGGTGTCGCCCATGGTGTCGATGATCGAGTTGTACACCCGGCCCCGGCCTGCGCGGCGGAGGCCTTCGGCGTCGTAGGTCTTGTCGGAATTGGCGTCCATGGACCTGCCTTCAAAATTCGCGTGTCGTGCCCTTTGAACGCGAACTTAGGGGTTCAGGTCGCAATTGTAAGCCGGTCATTCGGCGGCGATGGCGCGGGAATCGACCCCAATCAGCGGCTGGAGAAGGTTTTCCGCCAGCCAGGCCACCGCCGGAACCGCCACCCCGTCGCCGGTCACATGCAGGGCGGCGTTGGCCGAGGCGGGCAGGATATAGGTCTCGGGCAGGCCCATCAGCCGGGCGGACTCCCGCGGCGACACCAGGCGCGAACGCAGGCCCCCCTCGTCGGCGATCATCAACATCTGGCGCGAGGAGCCGCCGGTGGGCGTGCGCAGGCAGCCGGCCAAGCCGTCCAGACGGACCTCTGCCCGCTGGACACGGACGCCGTTCTCGGTGCGGATACGGCGATAAGCCGCCCCCACCGCCTGGCCCTTGGCGGCCCGTTCGGCGTCAAACCGCCGCCGGTGCAGGGGCGACATCTGGTCGAGCAGCAGTTGCGTCTGGGCCGCCGTGCGCCAGGCGACCGCGCCATCATCCTCAAGCAGGCTGGAGAGCTCGGTGTTGCGTGTCGGCGGCGCGGGCAGGCGCCACCAGACCCAGCGGGCCGCCAGCTCAGCGGGCAGGCGGCCCTGCGCCTCGATCAGGGCGCGGCTGTGGAACGGGCTTTCCCCGACCAGCGACGCAGGCGGCGCAGCCTTGGCCGCCACCACAAAGATCCGAGGCCGGGACTGGGGCAAGAAGCAGGCGGCGTCGATCTCCAGGGCGCCAAAGTGATAGCCCTCGTCGGCCAGGGCCTGACACAGGGCCTGGAAGTCGGCGCCGCCGTGAGAGGTCAGCAGGCCGACCACATTCTCGATGACGATGGTCCGGGGCGCGCGCCCTTCGGCGTTCAAGCCCTGAACCAGCTTCCAGAAGCCGAAAAAGGCCGAGGAGCGGCCCCCGGCCAGGCCCGCCCGGGCGCCGGCCAGACTGAAATCCTGGCAAGGCGAGGAGGCCCAGGCCAGGTCAGCCTGGCCGGGCAGGTCGGACGCCTCCAGCTTCCAGACGTCGCCCTCGCGGAAATGGGCCTCGGCGTCGGAGAAGTTGGCGCGATAGGCGCCGGCCTTGACCGGGTCGAAGTCATTGGCGAAGGCGCAGTCCCAGGCCTCGCCGAGGCCGAGCCTGGCCATGCCGCCGCCGGCGAAGAATTCATAGAACGTGGGGCGATGGTTTCGACTCATGGCACGGGAGTCTAACCTGTCCCGGCCCACGAGAAAGGACCCCCGTCATGCGCGCCGTCTTCAACGCCAAATCTGCGCCGGCCCGCCTGCGGGACGCCCTGATCGTTCCGGCCCTCATTCTAGGTCTCACCGCCTGCCAGCCCCAAGCGCCAGACGGGGATCAGGCGGAGGCTCCGGCCGACGCGCCAACCCCCGCGCCTACCCCGCCGCAAGCTGTCGCGCCCGAGCCCCCCGCCCCCACCGGTCCGTTCGCGGGCGAAATGCGCGCTGTGGGAACCGAGCCCTTCTGGGGCCTGCGGATCGCAACGACGGAGATCACCCTGGAACGTCCCGACGCGCCCCCGAGCAAGGCGCCCAATCCCGGTCCGAGCCTGGACGGCGAACAGGCGATCTGGCGCACTCGGACCGCCGACGGCGGCGACATGATGATCACCCTGTGGCAGGCGCCCTGCTCAGACGGGATGTCGGACCTGACCTACGCCTATCAGGCCCGGGTCCAGAGCGGGGATGAGACCCTGTCAGGGTGCGCAGGAAAGGCCGACGCCATGCCCCGGGAGGGCGCCGCAGCTCCATGAGACCGGCGCCAGAGGTCAGCCGATGTCGAGGGTCGCGATCTGCGGGGTCGGTTCCGGAGCCTTGGCGGGCGTCCCAGGGGTTGGCAGGGCGAAGCCCACCAGCACGGCGGCCAAGGCCAGCAAAACGAAAAAGGCTTTCAAAGCCATGGGTAAGGATTCCTGACGCCGGGGCGTTTTCTTAAACGTCGCCCGGAGTTCGAGCGCCCCAGAGAACGGGCCAGGAACACTGGGGGTTCCGCCCTTGCCGCCGCCCTGCGCCTGGGGGAGGCTCCCGCCGCGCGGCCAGATCGGCGCGCCCAGCTCTTGAGCCCGGTCGTGACAAAAATCAGCCTGAAGTTCGACTTCGCCAATGGTGAGCGTCTTGGTCCCGGCAAGGTCGACCTGCTGGAGCAGGTCCGGGACCATGGCTCCATCGCTGCGGCGGGTCGGGCCATGGGTATGAGCTATCGGCGAGCCTGGCTGCTGATCGACCGACTGAACCACATGTTTCTGGAGCCTGTGGTGGTCACCCAGCTCGGCGGCCGAGGCGGCGGGGCGGCGGGGCTAACCCCCTTTGGCGAAGATGTGGTCGCCTGCTATCGCGCCTTGCAGGCCAAGACCGCCGCAGCTGTGGCCGACGACCTGGCCGTCCTGGAGGCGGCGCTGCGGCCGAAGGCCGACTGAGCCTCAGCCCCCCGGCGACAGGTCGAGGATCTCGGCCACCAGGTCGCTAGCCGGGCGGCTCATCACCGCCTCCGGCGTCCCCGTCTGCAGGATCTGGCCCTGGTGCAGCACGCTCATCTGGTCGGCCAGGACGCGGGCCTCGTCCAGGTCATGGGTGACCAGTAGAATGGGAATATTGAGGCTCGTCCTCAGGTCCGCCAGGTCCTGTTGCAGACGCCGCCGGGTGCGCCGGTCCACCGCGGCGAAGGGCTCGTCCAGCAGCAGGACGTCCGGCGAGCGGGCCAGAGCCCTCGCCACCGCCACCCGCTGCTGCTCGCCGCCGGAGAGATCAGCGGGGCGGCGATGGGCCTTGTCGCCCAGCCCCACCTGGGCCAGCAAGGCGAGCGCTCGTTCAGCGCGCTCTGGCCCTGGACGGGCGGCCAGGCTGGTTTCCACATTGCCCTGGGCGCTCATGTGGGGAAACAGCGCGTAGCTCTGAAACACCATCCCCACCCGTCGATCCTGGGGGGACAACCAGGTTCCGGACTCTGCATCGAACCACACCACAGAGCCACAGGTGACGACGCCGCCCCGGGGGCGATAGAGCCCGGCGATCGCCTTGAGCACGGTGGTCTTGCCGGCGCCGGAAGGGCCCACGAGGGCGTGCAGCTCGCCCGGCGCACAGCTGAACTCGGCCGCCAGCCGGATCGGTCCGGCCTGATGGAGCCGCACCTGCAACCCGCCCGGCGCTGGCGCTTCCAAGACCTCAACCACGGAGCCGCACCGCCCGCGCGCCCACCCCATAGACCACCGCAATGGCGATGAAGGCGCTGAACAGCAGGAAGGCCGACATGATCCCGGCCGCCGCCGTATCGAAGGCCTGGACCCGGTCATAGATGCTGACCGCAATGGTGCGGGTCTCACCCGGGATGGCCCCGCCGACCATCAAGACCACCCCGAATTCCCCCAGGGTGTGGGTGAAGGTCAGGACCCCGGCGCTGAGCAGCCCTGGCCAGGCCAGCGGCAGCTCGACCTTGCGGAAGGTGGCGAAGGTGGACAGGCCGCCAACCCAGGCCGCATGGCGCAGATCCTGGCCCACGCCCTCAAAGGCCCGCTGCAGGGGTTGGATGGCGAACGGCAGGTTGAACACCACCGAGGCGATCAGCAGGCCCGAGAAGCTGAACACCAGGGTGTCGCCGGTCAGGGCCTGCCACGCCTGGCCCACCGGACTGGCCACGCCCATGGCGATAAGCAGGTAGTAGCCGAGCACCGTCGGCGGCAGGACCAGGGGCAGCGTGATGGCCGCCTCCAGCCAGCGCTTGCCGCGAAAGTCGTGAAAGGCCAGCACCCGGCCCAGGATAATCCCGACGGGCAGCAGAACCAGGGTGGTCGCGCCCGCCAGCTTCAGGGACAGGACAAGGGCCGGCCAGTCCATCACCGCGCCGCCTTCGCCTGTGGCAGGACAAAGCCGTAGCGCTCCAGAATGCGACGGGCCGCGGGTCCCTGGAGGAATTCGTAGAAGGCCCGGGCCGTGTCGCCGGCGCCGCGCAGAAGCGCCATCTGCTGGTTCAAGGGACGGTGAAAAGACTCCGGGATCAGCACAAAGGTCCCCCGTCGGGCGAACTCTGGCGAAAGCGCCAGCGAATAGGCGATCAATCCGCCCTGGGCCGAGCCGCTGGCGGCGAACTGCGCAGCCTGGGCCGCGTTCTCGCCCAACACCAGCCGGGGCCGGGCGGCTTCCCACAGGCCAGTGTGGATCAGGGCCTCACGGGCGGCGCGGCCATAGGGAGCGTGGTCGGGATTGGCGATGGCGAACCTGCGCAGGCGGCCATCGGACAGGGCCGCAGTCAGATCGGCCATCTGGGGGTCGACCTTTAGGGTGGAGCCCTCAGGCGCAAACAGGACGATCCGCCCTTGGCCGTAGGGATGGCCATCGCCGTCGGTCAGGCCGCCCTGCGCCAGACGCCGAACATAGGCCTCGTCGGCGGACAGAAACATCTCGAACGGCGCCCCCTGCTCGATCTGGGCGGTGAAGGCGCCGGACGAGCCGAACACCAGGCGCAGGGGAGCTCCGCCCTGGGCTTGAAACGCCTCCACGACCTGGGGCAGGGCGAACTGCAGGTCCGCCGCCGCCGCGACGGTGGGGCCGGCCCGGTCCTGAGCCGGGGCGCAACTGGTCGCGGTGGTCGCCCCGAACGCGGCTATGCCGCGCAGCACCTCCAGTCGGGTCACGCCATGGGGCAAGGTTGGGCTCCAGTCGAAATATACCGCCAGATATAGCGCGCCCGCTGCCGCTGTCACGGGTTCACAGCGCGCTTGACGTCGGGGCCTCGTCGGGGAGCTAATCGTCGCAAGGACGGGCGCAAGACCTGTCCACGCCAGGGAGGCGGCGAATTGGAACGGGCATATGACCTCGTCGTGCGCGGCGGGACCGTGGCTGACGGCGCCGGCGCGCCGGTCTATGAGGCCGATATCGCGATCAAGGACGGGCGGATCGCCGCCGTCGGCGAGGTCCGCGGCGCAGGCGCCGAGGAGATCGACGCCCGCGGCCTGCTGGTCACCCCGGGTTTCGTCGACATCCACACCCACTATGACGGCCAGGCGACCTGGGACACCCATATGCAGCCGTCCTCCTGGCATGGGGTGACGACCGTGGTCATGGGCAATTGCGGCGTCGGATTCGCCCCCTGCCGGCCCCAGGACCACGACCGGTTAATCCGCCTGATGGAAGGGGTGGAGGACATTCCCTTCCCGGTCCTGACCAAGGGTCTGGCCTGGGATTGGGAGAGCTTCCCTGACTATCTCGACGCCCTGTCACAGCGCCGGTTCGATGTCGATATCGGGGCCCAGCTGCCCCATGCGGCGCTGCGGGTCTATGTGATGGGCGAACGCGGCGCGGCCCGCGAGCCGGCGACCCCCGCCGACATCGCCGCCATGGCTTCCCTGGCCGAACAGGCCATGGCCGCCGGCGCCCTGGGCTTCTCCACCTCCCGCACCCTCAACCACCGCACCAGCGATGGCCAGCCGACCCCGACCCTGACGGCCGGCGAGGACGAGCTGACCGGCATCGCCCTGGGCCTGGCCCGGGCCGGCAAGGGCGTGCTGCAGGTGGTGTCCGACTTCGCCGACCCTGAGGCCGAGTTCGCCATGCTGCGGCGGATCGTCGAGGCCTCTGGCCGCCCGCTGTCCTTTTCGCTGACCCAGCACGCCAAGGCGCCCCAGGCTTGGCGGCTGCTGTTGGACGCCCTGTCGGACGCCACCGGGGCTGGCCTGCCCATGAAGGCCCAGGTCTGTGGCCGACCGGTGGGAATCCTGTTCGGCTTCGAGCTGACCCTCAATCCGTTCAGCCACCACGCCACCTACAAGGCCCTGGCCCATCTGCCTCTGGCCGAGCGGGCCGCGCGCCTGCGCGATCCTGCGATCCGCAACGCCCTGCTGGCCGAGGCCGCCGCCATCGAACCGGGTTTCGCCGCCTCCGCCACCCGAAACTGGGGCAATATGTACCTGATGGGCGAGGTCCCGGACTATGAGCCGCGGCCCAACCAGACCCTCGCCGCCCTGGCCCAGAAGCGCGGGGTGAGCCCCGAGGCCCTGGCCCTGGATCACCTGTTGTCCAACGACGGGCGCGGCATGCTTTACCTGCCCTTCCTCAACTATGCCGAGGGCTCGCTCGCCCCCAGCTATGAGATGCTGGGCCATCCCGACGCGGTGCCCGGCCTGTCGGACGGCGGCGCGCATGTGGGCATGATCTGCGACGGCTCCTTCCCGACCTCGAACCTGACCCATTGGACCCGGGACCGTACCCGGGGACCGATGTTCGACCTGGAGGCCATGGTGCGGATGCAGACCCGCGACACCGCCCGCGCGGTCGGTCTCTACGACCGCGGCATGATCGCCCCGGGCTACCGGGCCGACCTCAACATCATCGACTATGACCACCTGACCCTGGAGGCGCCGGGGGTGGCCTATGATCTGCCGGCCGGTGGGCGGCGGCTGATCCAGCGGGCCCGGGGCTATGTGGCCACCCTCGTCGCCGGCGAGGTCACCCAGCGCAATGGCGAGCCCACGGGCGCCCTGCCCGGCCGGCTGCTGCGCGGCGCACAAGGCGCTCCCGTGGCCCTGGCGGCCGAGTAGGGGCGACAGCCGAATTCGGCCAGCGACGGCGCCGTTTCCCTTCGACCGGTCCGCCGACGCACGCCATAAGGCGCCCATGACCGCTTCGCTCGACGAGGCGCGGGAGGTCCTGCGCCGCACCTTCGGACACACCGATTTCCGGGGCCTTCAGGGCGAGGTGATCACCGAGGCCCTGGCCGGGCGCAGCGCGCTCGCCGTCCTGCCCACCGGCGGCGGCAAGAGCCTCTGCTACCAGATCCCCAGCCTGCTGCGGCCGGGCCTTGGCCTGGTGGTGTCGCCCCTCATCGCCCTGATGACCGACCAGGTCGCCGCCCTGCAGCAGTCTGGTGTGGCGGCCGCCCGCCTGGATTCGGCCATCGAGCCTGCCGAGCGGGCCGAGACCTGGCGGCGTGTGGAGGCCGGCGAACTCAAGCTGCTCTATGTGTCGCCCGAAGGCCTGATGGCCCCGCATATGATGGAGCGGCTGCGGCGCACGCCGCTGGCCCTGATCGCCATCGACGAGGCCCACTGCGTCAGCCAGTGGGGCCACGATTTCCGCCCCGACTACCGCACGCTCGGGCGCCTCGCCGACCTGTTCCCTGACGTGCCGCGCCTGGCGGTCACCGCCACCGCCGACGCCCGGACCCGGGACGACATCCGCGCCGAGCTGCGCCTGGGGGACGCGCTGGAGTTCGTGGCCAGCTTCGCCCGGCCCGAGCTCGCCCTGTTCGCCGAGCGCAAGGCAGGCCCCGCCCAGAAACGGGTGCTGGAGCTGGTGGCCGAGCGGCGGGGGCGATCAGGTGTGGTCTATGCCGGCTCCCGCGACGGGACCGAGCGGTTGGCCGAGGCCCTGCGCCAGGCCGGCGTCGACGCCCAGGCCTATCATGCGGGCCTGGACAAGCATGTCCGCGCCCACCGCCTCGAAGCCTTCCTGGAGGCCGAGGACGCGGTGATGGTGGCGACCATCGCCTTTGGCATGGGGGTCGACAAGCCCGACGTCCGCTTCGTCATTCACGCCGATCCCCCAGGCTCCATCGAGGCCTATTGGCAGGAAATCGGCCGGGCCGGCCGCGACGGCGACCCCGCCGAGGGCATCACCCTCTACGGCGCCTCAGACCTCGCCTGGGCCCTGCGGCGCATCGACGGCCGGGAGATGGACGAGGCGGTCAAGCAGGTGCAGGTGCGCAAGGTGCGCCAGCTCTACGCCATGCTGGAGGGCGCCGGCTGCCGGGCCGCCGCCGTCCGCCGCTATTTCGGCGAGGAAGGGGTGGAGCCCTGCGGCCAGTGCGATGTCTGCCTCAGCCCGCCGGAGACCACCGACGCCACCCAGGCCGCCCAGAAGGCGCTGTCGGCCGTCCACCGGATGGGCGGGCGGTTTGGCCGCGGCCGTCTGGTGGATCATCTGCTGGGCAAGACCAAGGACCCGTCCGAGTTCGAGGCGGGCCTATCCACCTTCGGGGTCGGCCAGGAGCTCACCGCCACCGGCTGGCGCGACCTGATCGACCAGCTTTTGTTCGAGGGCCTGCTGCGGGAGGACCCCAACGACAACCGCCCCCTGATCGCGCTCGGCGAGGCCGACGGCGTGCGGGCGGTCTATCGCGGCGAGCGGCCGGTGCGCACCCGCAAAGCCGCCCCGGGCGCCGAGCGGAAAACGGCCGGCCGCCGTCGCGCCAGCGCCAGCGACCTTTCCCTGCCGCCCGCCGACCAGGGCCTGTTCGAAGCCCTGCGCGCCTGGCGCCGCGAAGAGGCCGCCCGCCAGCACGTGCCGCCCTATGTGATCTTCCACGACCGCACCCTGGCCGAGATCGCCCAGGCCCGGCCCGCCGCCCAGCGCGCGCTCGGCGCCATCTCCGGCGTCGGCGAAGGCAAACTCGCCCGCTACGGCGAGGCGGTGCTGGCGGTCGTGCGGGGGCTTGAGGGGTGAGGTTGGGGGCGAGAAGCTGTGCGCCTTCCGGAGCCGATAGCCTGCAGCGCCAGCAGCTCAGGCAAAACGCTCGCGAACGGCCCTAGCGGCTGGTCGGCCATAGCAGCGCTGCAGCCAACCATATGTTCGAGCATGCTGATCTAGCTGCAGCGGAGCCCAACGTGACGGGGAGAGGACGCACGCCACATTGAGGTCAGCGATCGTAAACCGTGATCCGCCGAGCCAATCCTGATGGGCAAGGGCCGTGTCCAGTTGATTGAGCGCCGACTGAGCCTCCGCCATCGCAACTTCCAGCGTGAGCCTCCGGTGGGGGCCGCCTTGTCGGGGTGAGGTGGATGGCGATGCTGTGCTCGTAAGGACGTCCTTAAGAGCGCTCGTAGCTGCACAGCATGGCCCATGTCAGTTTGATCACCGGTCCGGAGCGCCGCCGCAGGT
>NZ_JAUXSP010000009.1 GCF_030679875.1 Phenylobacterium sp.
GGCCTGGGCGCTCGCATAGGACAACGGAAGCCCCGTGCCCTTAGCCACCGAAAGCGCGTGGGCGAACATCGCCCGCTCCATCCGGTCGGCCGGCTGCTCCGGGTTCGCCCGGCGAGATGCGGCGTAGACGCAGGCCTGCCCGACGAATTCCATCCACCACGAACGGCGTTCGCCCAGGGACAGGGTGGGGATGCGGCGGGGTTTCATGGGCGCGCCTCGTCGGGGTCACGGACGAGCGAAATCAACCGATCAGCCACGCGGTGGACGGGGATCGCGATGAACGCGCGCAGGCCGCACTCGGCCAGCTTATCGACGTCGCAGCTCGTCCAGGCGCGGACATTTTCCGCCACCGACAGCACCATGCAGGGCGAAGGGCTGGCCCAGGGGCGCGCTCGCGCCCAGATGTCCATTTCCACCAGCACAGCGAACTCGTCGAAGCCCGCCGTGGCTGGGGTGGTGAAGCCGCGGCGAACCCCGAGCGCGGTCAGCTCATCGTCGACAAGCTCGAAGACCACATCATCGAAGCCCATCGGGCTGTCGCGCCCCGGCACAGGCCGCCCCAGCAGCCGGGCGACAGCGGCCACGGGCCACTTGGCCGCGCCGCTGATGATCACGCGCCCGCTCATTCGATCGGGTCCGCGATCAGGTCGCTGGCGGTGATCGGCAGGGCCTCGGCTTGCGCCAGTCGCAGGATGCGCGCCTGGAATTCCGCCGGGATCAGACCGCCGGTGCCGCCCTTCGACTTGGCCCGGTCCCACTTGCGAACCGCCTCTGTCGTGCGGTTACACAGCTGCGCCAGCCGCATCGCCCCGACCACTTCCCGCACTCGCCTGGAGGGTGAAACACCCGCCTCGCTGTTGCCGGGAGAGACGATTTGTACCATAGGGACTATCCGTCGCTAACATTTGATCGCCTTTTGCTGGCCTGATTTGGGATATCTCGTCAATAGCGCCGTGGCGTTCGGTCACAGAAAGTCGTTCCCCATGGACGATCTTCTGGACTGGCCGACCGTAGCCGAGCGACTCAATCACGCCCCACGGGGCGCGCGCGCCCGCCTGGCCGCCGCCCTGCGCATGGACCGCAGCCAGCTGGCCCGCGAGCTGCGCAAGCCGCGCGGCTTCCCCAAGGCCGATCAGGCCAAGATCATTTCGGAGTTTCTGGCCGGTCGCCCGGTGGAGGCTCTAGCCCAGGCCCCGGCCCGCCCCGGCGACCCCATGCGGGTGCCGCTCTATGGCTTCGCCGCAGCCAGCGATGGAGAGCGATTCGCCTTTAACGACGGCCAGATCCTTGACTGGATCGACCTGCCGCGCGGCATGAGCCTCAAGGGGGAATTCTTCATCGTCCAGGCCATCGGCTCCAGCATGGAGCCCCGCATCTGGCCGGGCGAGCGCAAGCTCGTGCAGAAGGGCGTGCCCCCCGGCCGAGACCAGGATGCGGTGATTGAGTTTCGCGACGGGACGGCGGTCTTGAAGACCTATGTGCGCGAGCGCGACGGCGTGGTCTTCGCCCAGCAGTACAATCCAGGGCAGGAACTGCGCTACCAGGCCAGCGACGTGCTTGCCATTCACGCGGTCTTCCCGCTCTAGACGATTTTAAGCGCTCCGCGACCGGGCACGCCCAGCTTCACCCCGAAGTCCCCACGGTCGTGCTGGTTGGTGCGCCAGCCGCCACGCACCCGCGCCTGACAGCGCATCGGTTGCCCGGCGAAGCCAGCAGCCTCTAGACGCTCCACATAGCCGGCGGCGACTTCGCTCGGCAGGTAGCCAACCTTCAGGCCCTCGATCCGCACCTGAATGGCGTTGGCGTCATAGGCGTTGTCCGGTTCGGGCACGAGTTCGGCCTCGCACTCGACGTCATAGCCGTCCCGGCTGTAGCCGCCTGATATCTTCAGGAAGTTGTCGATGTAGCGGCTCTCGCCGACCACCTCCATCGGGAACGACCCCTCGCGCCACTCGATGCGACGCGGCTTCACCGCCGGAGTCCTCGGCCGCGACGGCGCGCCGCCAAACGCTTTCGCGAGCCACCCGAACAGCCCCATTGCAACCCCCCATCGCTTTAAGCGGAAGGTTCACCCCCAGGTCACGCACAGCGCAATCCGACTGTTCGTCGTCATTGTCGCGGAGGTGTCCCTAACTTTCTTGTTGACCTTGTGGACGGATTGTCCACTACTCGCGGTCGCCCCGCGCCGACCCTCCCGGTCATAGTGACCGCAGAGCTTCCGATGGAAACGGCGTCTGTGTTGAAAACGACGATCGGCCCCACGGGTGTGATCGGCGCGGGGCGGGATGTGGTTCGATGAGGCCCGCAACGTCGATTAAGCAACGCCTCGCCGCGATGACGGCTGAGGAGATCGAAGAATTTCAAGGCCTAATGGAGGCCGCCGTCGAATTGGTCGACAAGGCCTGGGTGGGCGGCGAGCACGATCCCTACTGCCCGCTTTCCGGCCGGGCTGACGACATTTCAACCGCCATCTTGGCTCTGGCTCGGAGCTAAGCCATGTCGGTCGTTCTGCCCTTCCCCGCCCCGCCGCTTCGCCTCGCCCGCCCCACGGACGACGCCGTGCTGGTCTTCCACGACGGCAAGGCCCTGCGCTTTGACAGTCCCGCCGCCATGCGCCGGGCCGTCATGGACGCCGAGCTGCCGGAGATCCGCGCCGCCCTGACCGCCCTGGAGGACCGGGCCGCCGAGCTGCAGGCGCAAGCCCAGGCCGCCAGCAACGCCGCCCTCTCCCTCTCCCGCGACCTGAAGGCCGAGCGCGAGGCGAACGCCGTTCGTCTCCGCGCCCTCATCGCCGACCAGGAGCGCCTGCGCGCGCACGCTGTCCGTGATTGGTCCTGCGCCGCCTTCGCCCTGGGCCTGGTCGTCGCCGCCGTCCTGTTCGGGGCCTGACCATGGAATCCCAGAACGCCAAGGTCTCCTGCTCTCTGGCTCTGACCCCCATGGCCCCTGGCGTCGAAGGGGTGGCCCTGGACGACCGCGCCCGCTGGCTGGTCCTCTGGTCCGCGCCCCTGGACCGCGCCATGGCCGAGATCGCCGCCCGCGTCGGCGTCCACCCCGGCCGCCTTACGGTGCATGAGGGCGCAGGCCCCCCGGACGACCACGACGACATCGAGATCCGCGGCCCGGCCCGCGGCTTCGACGAACCCCAGGTCCTGGCCCTGGTCGCCTACGGCCTCACCGCCCCCCAGGCCCGCAAAGGCCTCACCGCCGCCGCCCGGCGCCTGGTGGAGGCCCAGGCCCGCCCGCCGCACCCCGGCCGGCAAGGCAGGGCCGCATGAGCCCACCCTTTTTCGGAAATCGGCGCCGACGCCCCAAGGGCCGCCTGATCCATCCCGCCTTCGCCGACCTGGCCGAACTCGCCACCGTGCTGGCCGCCGTCGCCGTCGGCGCCGTCGCGCTCGCCGCCTTCAAACACTTCACCGGAGCCTGACCCATGGCCGCACCTAACCCCACCCACGTCATGCTTGACCTGGAGACCATGGGCTCCAGCCCCGGCTCCGCCATCGTCGCCATCGGCGCCGTCGCTTTCGATCCCGTCAGCAGCCTTGAGGGCGAGACCTTCTATCGCGTCATTGACCTTGCCTCATCTGTGCGGGCGGGCCTGACCATGGACGCCGACACGGTCATCTGGTGGCTGAAACAGAGCCCGCTGGCCCGGCACGCCCTGACCGGCCCAGCCGAACCCCTCGACGCCGCCCTGGCGAGCTTTTCCGCCTACTGGCGGCGCGTCGGGGGAACCCACCTGTGGGGCCACGGGGGCGGCTTTGACGAACCCCTGCTCGACGCCGCCTACCGCGCGGGCGGCCAGAAGACCCCCTGGCGCTACAGCCAGGCGCGGTGCACTCGCACGATCTTCGAGATTGCCGGCGTCCAGCCGGATCGCTCTCAGGGCACGCACCACAACGCCCTGGATGACGCCCGCGCCCAGGCCGAGGCCGTTTGCCTCGCTTATTCCGTCATCCGCATCGACGCCAAAGCCACCGCGCCGGCCGACGCCGCGCCGACCGTGACCGGAGCCTGACCCATGGCCCTGACGCCCCTCATCCTGCAGAACGCCGAGGTCCTCCGCGCCCTCCGCCTCAACACGGAGGACTTCAAAGGCTGGACCTCCCTCAACGATCTCGCCGCCCACCTGGGGCGCGACCCGTCCAACCTGCGCAAGTCGCTCAACGCGCTTCACCAAGCCGGGCTGATATATCAGCCAGCCAGCTGGAACGGTCTCACCGCCGCTGGCAACGACGCCGTCGCCGCCCTGGACCGCGCCGATAACCGGCCAGACATCGCCGCGGCCGAAGAGCTGGCCACACGCGCCATGCCGGCGGGCTTTGCTCTGATCCCCCACCAGCTGATCGTCCCCGACGGCCTGAATCCCCGCAAACACTTCGACGAAACCGAGCTGGCTGAGCTGGCGGAGTCCATCGCCCAGGACGGCCTGCTCGAGAACCTGGTCGTCCGCCCCATCGCCGAGGGCGACACCGCCCACCGCCTGGTCGCCGGCGAACGCCGCTGGCGCGCCCTGCGCCTGCTGATCGCCGCCGGCCGCTGGGACCAGCCCATCCCCTGCAAGATCGTCGAGATCGACGACGCCGCCCACCGCCGCATCGCGCTCGTCGAGAACCTGCAGCGCAAGGATCTCCGCCCCATCGACGAGGCCCAGGCGCTCAAGGACCTGATGGAGGTCGCAGGCCTTAGCACCGCCGAGATCGCCAAGGAAATCGGCTTCACCCAGCGCTTCGTCCAGCAGCGCCTGCAGCTGCTGGCCCTGCCGCCCAAGACCCAGGAACAGATCAACGCGGGCGCCCTGACCCTGGAGCGCGCCCGCGAGGAGATCGCCCGGATCAACCGGGCCACGGAGGCGGCGGAGAAGCGCAAGCTGCCGGCCGACGAACTGCTGGCCATGGCCGAGATCTTCACCGCCGGGGAACGCCACGGGGTCCGGCTGGAGAGCTGGTATCCCGCGACCTGGGTTCCAGTCGGCCATCGCGCCCTGGAGGAGGGCGACGTCCTTCACCGGCTGGAGGCCCGCGGGGCCATCAAAGTCGAGCGCGGCTTCGAAGATCAGCCCCTGGTCTTTGTCCGGCCAGGCTATGAGTACAGCGCCACCGAGCTGAACGCCCAGCTGCCCGGCTTCATCGGCAGGAAGCGCGACGAGGTCCTGCTGCGCCTGGGCGAACAGGTGCACGGCAAGGCCGAGGCCCTGCGCATCGCCGCCACCCTCGGCAGGATGGGCGGCGAGCGCGGCGAGTACTTCACCTGGGCGCTAAACGAACCCTTCTGCTCGACCCCGGATCCTGCCCTGGAGGAAGCCGCCGAGGCCTGGAGCCGGGATCATCAGGCGCAGACGGCCGAGGCTTTCCATCGCGAGTGCCAGCGCAAGGCCGCCGAAGAGGCGGCCCAGGCCGAACGCGACCGCGTCAAGGCCCAGGTCGAAGCCGACCATGGCGAGCCCGGCCGCGCCTTCCTGGCCGATGTCCGCGCCTTCGAAGACACCGCCCCCGGCCTGACCCACGCCGACTTCACCCAGGCCTTCGCCGCCCTGATGGCCCGCCACAACGGGGCCGGCCCCTATGCGATCGTCTGGAACGAGGAGGACCGCCTGCCGCTCATGGCCGATGGGAACGGCGTCGTTCACCGCGCGTCTGCCTTCGCCTTTGAGGCCCGCCGCCGGCTACAGGCCATCGCCCTGAACTACGCCCTGGGCCTGACGCCCTACAGCGGCCCGGATATCGAGACGCCCTACAACCGGCCGCCCGAAGAGGAGGCGAACCCCGACGCCATCCCCCGCAAGGACTTCGTCTGGATGGTCGCGGGCATCCTCGCCGACGACATCGACGACCTGGACGAAACCGAGGCGCAAGCGATGGCCGAGCGCGGCCTCGCCGCCTACCTCGCCGCCGAGGCCATCGAATACGGCGACCCCGCCCACGACTGGGAAGAGGTCGGCGCCATGGCCATCGCCCAGGGCATCCGCGAGGACGGCCTGGGCCAGGCCGAGACGGCCGACGAAGACGCCGACGCCCTCGAAACCGAGGAGGCGTGACCCATGGAGCCCTTCCCCCGCACCGCCGCGGCGGCCAGCGTCAAGCCCCTGACCCCGCCCGAATCCGACGTCTTCCTCGACATGTGGAAGGCCGAGGTCCGTCGCGCCTACGCCTTCCGCCGCGCCCTGGAGAAGGCCGAGGCCTTCATCGCCGGCTTCGAAGGCGACCCCGCCCAGGCCGACGTCGACGAACTGCTGGCCGAGATCCGCGAGATTCTCCTGACCGGCGCGCCGCCCAAGCCCGCCAAGTCCAACGCCCTGGTCGACCTCGCCCTCGGCGCCCTCATCCCGCTCACGGCCTTCGCCGTGGGCGCCCTCCTCTGGATGCACATGCAATGATCCCCGCCCGCCGCCTCACACCCGCCACGGCGATCGAGGCCCGCGCCCACGCCTGCCGACCGAGCCTGCCGGCCGACGTCCGCTTCGCCCTGGTCACAGCCCCGCCCCCGGCCAAGCCCTTCGCCTATGCGACCCTGGCTGAGCTGGCCCGCGCCATCCACCGCCGCCGCCAGGGCCAGGCCATCCAGCTATTCAACCAGTCCGCCCACCTGGCCCTGCGCGAGGACGCCGTCCCCGGCGTCCGCATCAGCCTGATCGACCCCATCGGCGAGCGCACCACCACGCTGGGCTGGGCCTACCTCGGCGGCTTCCCCCGCCAGACCCTCGAACGCGCCCTGCGCCAGGAAGAGAGCTGATCATGACTGACCCACAGAACCCAGCCCAGGACTCCGCCATGACTGCCCCCGTCACCCTGCCCACCGACCTCGTCGCCGACGCCGTCGAGGCCTATGACCGCTACCGGTACGCCCTCGAAAACGGCCTGCTGATCCAGAACAGCTGGCATCAGGAGCTGGATGGCCGCCAGCTCGCCTGTGCGCTCGGGGTGCTGGGCGGGGCGGTCAACGGCCCGAACGACTGCCCGGCCCAGATCATGCCCCGCTGGCTGGCGCGGATGGTCCCCGGCTTCTTCGACCGCATGGCGCCGGCCGACGCCCAGGCCTGGGGTCTGGCCCTCTACGAACAGCTGGCGCGCCTCAAGGGACAGGTCCCGTTCAGCGTGGTCTATGACTGGCAGGCCACGGCCGTTCTGGAGTTCTGGGCCGGCTCGCTTCAGCGCCGGAAGTTTGATCCCGAAACCCTGGCCACAAAGCTGGCCCAGGTGGAGACCCTGCGGGCCTTGCACCGGAAACACTTGGAAGGGGGCGCAGCGCCGAGAGACGCATGGTGCGAGGCGCTGCGCCCCATTTATGCCTATGCCGATGCCGATGCCTATGCCGATGCCGATGCCGATGCCGATGCCTATGCCTATGCCGATGCCGATGCCTATGCCTATGCCGATGCCGATGCCTATGCCGATGCCGATGCCGATGCCTATGCCGATGCCGATGCCGAGCCGACGCCGCGGGCTGAGGGCGAAACCCGCGCGGATCTGAAGGCGCGGCGCAAGGCGGAGAACATCAAGCTGCTCGGCGACGGCCTGGTCGCCGCCCTGGCCCGCGCCCCGGCCCCGCAGGCCTGACAGCCATGCGGGACGAAAGCTTCACCCTCACCCGGGCGGCCGGCGACGCCCGGCCGCCCTTCACCCGCCAGTACATCGTCGGACGCCGCACGGCCTTCTGGCGCATCCGCGAGGCGTCCGGCCGGGCCGTGGGCATGGCCCCGACCCGCGCCGGGGCGCGCGCGGCGGTGCGGGCGCTGTATGGACAGTCGGAGGCCGGATCATGATGTACCGGGACCAGTTCCTCACCACGATTGGCGACGGCCTGATCTGGTTCGACACCGAACCGGTCATCCGTCTTGTCGTAACTGACGGGAACGGGCACAGGGCTTTCCGCCTGACACGAAGCCAAGCTGTGCACCTGGCCGCCCGGCTGGAGGTCGCCGCGCGCTCGATAGTCGAAGAGGCGGGCGGTGATGCTGTGGAGCGCGCGGAAGAGGTCAGCGAGAACTGGCATCGCCGCCGCCGCCGCCCTCCCTGGGCTTCCCTATACCCCGCGACCACCACCCCATGACCGCCCCGGCCCCGCAGATCCTGCCCAACTGGCCGGGCCTGATGGGCCGCAGGCTGGCCTGTGACTATCTGCAGCTCAGCCCCCGCAGCTTCGCCCTGCTGACCCGGATGCACGGGGTGGCGCCGGTGGACTGCGCCGGCCTCAATGTGCGCCTGTGGCGCAAGGCCGACCTGGACCGCCTCATTGACAACCTGCCCGCCCGGGGCGCTCAACTGGCGCCAGAGGGCTGCGCCGCCAATGACGGGCCACCTGCGCCCCAGGTGGACGACCTGGCCGCGCAGGCCCTGGCGAGGGCCGCCCAGAGGGCGAAGCGGCCATAGGGCGGAACGGTGCAGCGAGGCCGGCGGTGAAACATGTCCAGCGGGTGCCCGGCAAGGATGGCGTGGTCCGCCTCTATTTCCGCAAGGCTGGCTGCCCGTCGGTTCGCCTGAAATCCCCCGAAGGCTCCGCCGAGCTGGCCGCCGAGGTGGCCGCCCTGGTGGCCGCCGCCGGTCCCGATCGCGGGCCGGACACCCTGCGCCAGGCCCTGCGCCACTATGAGCTGAAGTCCGCCGACTTCGCCGACCTGGCCCCCTCCACCAAGTACGAATACCGCCTGATCCTCAAGGAGCTGGAGGAGGACTTCGGCGCCGTCCCCATCGCGGCCTTCAAGCCCGCCTATCTGCTGGACCTGCGCAACACCTGGGCGCCGCGCGGGCACCGGGCCGCCAATATCCGCCTGCAGGTGCTGAAGAACGCCCTGTGGCCCGCCATTGTCGGCGGCCAGCTGGGGACCGGCGACCCCTTCGCCCTGATCCCCCAGGTCCGGAGACCCCGGGATCTCGCCGAGCCCCACGCCATCTGGCCCCAGGCCGTGGTCGAGACGGTCACCAAGGCCGCCATCGCCGAGGGGAGATTCGGCCTGGCCCGCGGGGTGGCCATCGCCCGCTATGCCGGCCCCCGCCTGGGCGACGTCGTCAAACTCACCAAGGCCGCCCGCAAGGCCGGCCGGTTCGTCTTCCTGTCAGGCAAGCGCCGGGTGCCGGTGGACCTGGCCGAAGACCCGGCCCTGACCAAGGTCCTGGACGCCACGCCGGGCCGGGGCCTGATCCTGGCCTACAACATGGACGGCCTGGCCTATACCGAGAGCGGCTTCTATCAGGAGCTGCGCAAGCTCGTCGCCCGCCTGCACAGGGCCGGCAAGATCGACGCAGGCGGCTACAACATGCACGGCCTGCGCCACACCTTCGGCGTCGAGGCCGCCCTGGCCGGCTGCACCGACGCCGAGGGCGCGGCCCTCATGGGCCACGGCAGCCCCCACAGCTTCGCCACCTATCGCCGCCAGGCCGAGCGAATCCGCCTGTCGGAAGGCGCCACCGCCAAGATCGCCGCCCTTCGCGAACGCACGAAGAACGCCGACGTGAAAAACGATCTGGAAAACGGCTGTAAAACCGACGTCCCGGACGCGGAACGTTCCGCCACCCCAGACGCAAAAAAGGCCTGACAAGTCAGGCCTTTGCGCGATGGTACCACCTCTCGGGCTCGAACCGAGGACCTCCAGAGCCACAATCTGGCGCTCTAACCAACTGAGCTAAGGCGGCGTATCGCGAGGGATAGGGTTCTAGTGGCGTGTGACGGCCGGATCAAGGGCCATCGGCGCCGCAGCGTGTCTCGCAAAATTGAGCGCCTGGCGCAGGGTGGGCCATCCCCGGAAACTTGCGCCTCGCGCAAAGAAAAGGCCCCGGAGACCGTGGGTCCCCGGGGCCAATTTCCCTGGTCCTGCGTCGTCCCTAGCGGGGAAGACGGAAGGAGATCGGGATCCGAACGGTGCCGCCTTCAACAGGGGAGCCGTCGGCGGTGCGCGGACGCATCCGGAACAGTCGAGTCATCCGCATGGCCGCAGCGCCGAAGTCTTGGTCGGCGGGGCTTTCTTCCACCACCGAACAGTTCTGCAGCGTGCCCGTGGCCGTAACCGAGCAGCTCAACACCACCCGACCCTCTGCACCCATCCGCTGAGCGCGGTCAGGATAGTAGCGGGCCACGTCCTCACCGCTGGGCAGACGAGCCCAGTCGGGATTGGTGATCACCGACGGACGCGGCGGCTCAGGCGGCGGCGGCGCAGGCGGCTTAGGCGTTTCAATCCGCTCCTGCACCGGCGGAACCGGCAGAGGGGGGATCGAGGTTATGCCGACCGGCGGCGCAACCGGCGGCCGAGGCTGAAGCTTCGGCGGCGGAGGCGGCGGCGTGTTCGACGGCGGCGGCGGAGGCGGCGGCGGAGGCGGAGGCGGCGCGGGCTTGATCAGCGCCACCTCCGTGATGTCCTCCGAGTACTCCCGGTACGTCGGTTCAAACTTGGTCTTATAGAGGTAAAGACCAAGTGCGACGTGAACCACGACCGAGACAATGACAGCGATAATTACGCCATTATTACGCTTCGGCTTCGGCGCATCGAACGGACTGTGATGAATGTGAGTCGTGTCACTGGTTTCAGACATGCCTCACCCTCCTCAATTGTCTTCTTCGCCGATGAGCGCCACGCTGTAGAACCCATTGTCCTGAAGCATGTTCATCACGCCCATGAAGTCACCGTACATGGTGTCTCTGTCGGCGCGGATGAAGATCCGCTCACGCTCCGGGTTCCGTTGCCCGATGTTCGACCGGAGGTCTTCGCCCAGGCCCGCCAGGTCGGTCTGGAAGTCACCGACATAGATGGACCCGTTCGACTGGATCGAAATGTAGACCGGTTTAGGCGGGTTTGCAGATGGCTCGGAGACGGCTGGCGGAAGCGCTACCTGGACCGTCACACTGGCCAGCGGCGCCGCCACCATGAAGATGATCAGGAGAACCAGCATAACGTCCACGAAGGGCGTCACATTGATTTCGCTGTTCTGCTCCGTTTCGTACCTGCCACCCCCAGACCCTGAGAGTTTAGCGGCCATTGGGTTTAGGCCCCCTTGTCGAGCTGCCGGGAGATCGCGTTCAGAAGTTCAGCGACAAAGCCTTCCGAGCGCGCGCCGTAGGCGGAGATACGCGTCTGGAAGTAGTTGTAGAAGATAACCGACGGGATGGCGGCAAAGAGACCCATGCCGGTGGCCAGCAGGGCTTCGGCGATGCCGGGCGCCACGACGGCCAGGTTGGTCGTGTTGGTGTTCGCAATGCCGATGAACGAATACATGATCCCGTACACGGTGCCGAACAGACCGATGAACGGACCGTTGGAGCCGACCGAGGCCAGGAACTGCATGCCGCCGGAGAGGCGCTTGGCCAGAGAGGCCTGGACGCCGCCCACGGCCGCAATAGCGCGGGCGATGGTGGTCTCACGGTGTTCGCCAGAGATACTCAGGCCCGCTTGACGCGAAACCTCAATTTCTTGCACGGCGGCCGCGGCCATGTCGGCCAGCGGATTGCCTTCGAACTCATCCGACATGGCGATGCGGCCAATGTCGCTGGTGTTCTTGGCGCCCCGGAAGGCTTCCAGGAAGCGGTTGGTTTGACGTTCCAGGCCGCCGAACTCGAAGAGTTTGGTCAGCAGCAGGGTCCAGGAGAAGATCGACGCAAGCGCCAGACCGATCAGAACGGCCTTACCGACCGGCTGAGCGTCCAGGAACATCGTCATGATGGTCAGTTCGCCATGACCACCAACATCGGTGGACACTTCTTCCGCAGGAGCCGCAGGCGCGGGCTCGGCGGGGGCGGCGGCGGCCGGATCGGCCGGGGCCTCGGCGGCGGCAGGATCAGTTGGAGCTGCGTCCTGCGCGAACGCCGGGGCGCCCATCATTAGCGCAGCCGCGCCAATGAGAGCGATGAGGGGGGTGTTCCGTTTTTTGTCGAGCATCTGTCGCCAGTTCCTAATGGTCTAGCACGTTTGGACCGAGGGTCGTCGCGCGAGAGCGTCTCCTACCCTAGTTGAATAAGTCTGGCTCCGAACTCGCTTTCGCTGCGCCCGAAGCCGAAACCGCTATCGCTGCTCCCGACCCGTAACCTCCAACTTCCACAATCATGTGAAGCGGGACGTTGCGATTGGGCAAGGCGAGACCGCAGCCCAGGAGCGGACTGCGGACCCTCACCGCAAAGTTAGACGTGCGGCGAGGGACCTTTGGCAACCCCCAAACGGAGCGTCAAGTGCCGCAGGGCGCGGCTAACCACCGATAAGTTAAACAGAAATTGGGGTATCGCTGCGATGCACAATATGAATTCTATGCAATAATTGGAGAAACTCGCCGCCACCGGGAAAGATATTGCTGCATCGCAACATGTTGTGTCGAACGCCGGTTGGCCAAGAAGACAGAAATCTGGCGAGAATCGGGGGCCCGCCGCTCAGCTTTTGCGCAGGCTCAAACCGTTAGAGCGGCAAATGAGCGCGGGGCGGTTCGAAGTCAAGGCGAGGCCCCGTCTGGCGCGGCGTTCGCTTCCGCCCTGTCACATCAAAGTCGCGCTGACCTCTGCATGCTCGGGCGGCCTTAGCCTGAGGCTATGGCTGACCCACCCCTTGATGGCCCTTTCAAGCGCCTCACCACGCTGAGACGTCAGTCCGCCGCAGTGCGCAGCCGCCAGCCCTTGGCGAACCAACGGACAAACCCTGTGCACAAGGAACCGAAGGGCGCGCTCGGGGAGAGAATGAGAAGTGGTGCCTGGGGGCGGATTCGAACCACCGACACGCGGATTTTCAAGCGGCGCGTTTCGCCAGTAGAATCAATGCCCGGCCCGCGCGGGAAAGGAAAACGACCCGTTGAGTCGCAAGGCGTCCCGGCGGATTTGGAAAACGCCTAGAGAGGACCAATCACCATGAGCGGTAGTTACGAAGATCAAGGGACCGGCTACGACCCTGGCGCTGCTGGTTATGAGCGCCAAGGCCGCGCCACGCTGGGGAGACAACCAAGGGCGGTGGAAACCCACATTGGCCGCGAATGCCAGGCGCTGGGTCACGAGTTCGCCTATGAGCCCAACGAGGAGCCCGGCGAGCGTCCCCCCCATTGCATCCACTGCGGCGCTGAAGACCCGGACTATCCGTGGCACGCGCTCGACGCTCTGAAGGTAAAGCCGTGAAGCCCCGGTTTGACTTCCTCCCCAGCGGCTTCGAGAACACACCGCACCCCTGCATCGTCATGGATGATCCGAGCGGCGGCGATCCGCGCATCCTCGCCCTGATTAGCATCATCTATCGGCCCACCGATATGCAGGGGCTGTGCGAGATGGCGAACGCCTACCTCGACAGTATCGACCCGCAACCGAAATGCCCCATTTGCAAAGACAGTGGGCGCGAGCCCAACGGGGACGAGTGCGAGTATTGCGCCGCCGCCTGCAACGCTCCGAGGGTGACATGAGGGACGAACACATCGACCTCCTCGCCCAGACCATGTGCGCCGCCTTTCACGCGGATGACCCAGTGCAGCCAAACGTGATCGCCTCGCCTGTCTGGGAGGGCCTATCCGGCTTTCAGCGGGGGAACTGGCGTCGGGCGGCGAGGGCTGCAACGCGAACGCTAGAAGGCAACGCGCATTGGATCACCCCCGCCGGTCGCGCTCTGCTAGAGGGAGAAGGGTGAATGGAGCGGACGGCGGGAAATCTCACGATTGAGGCCTGGACGGACGGTTCTCCGGTCTGGCTATTCGTCAAGCATCGAAGCCACCAGGGCGAGGTCGTGTTGAGCCACCTCCAGGTCGAAGATCTGCACGACCTGCGATATCTGATCGACCGCACCTTAGCCGGTCTCGACGCTATCTCTGGAAAGGGAGGGTAGGATGGGGCGCATCGTCAAGACCGAGCATGGCCACCGCATCGAGCCGAGCGTTTGGGCCGAACGAGTCTCCGCGCCAGACCCCGGCGCCATGATCCCAGACGGACGCATTGTGACGGTGACGTTCTCGTTCATCCAAGAGGGGGATGCATCGCGGGAGGCGGTTGATGAGATGGTATGCGACCTACTGAACTGCGGCCTCGATCTCATTGCAGCGCCCATCTTAGCCGACACCGGCGCCTCGACCGACCGAGCGCGCCTGTCTCGCCAAGTCCTTGAGGAGGCCGTTGCGCGCTATCAACGCAAAAAGCCCGCCACCCCCTAAAGGATGACGGGCCTAGTCTGTTCGGCGATTGCCGGCGTTATGGCGGAGCCGTTGGGCTCTACGCGGTTAACACGTCCAGGGCGATATGTTCGGAAATCGGCCTGGGGTTAACATGTCTACCCCGGATCGAAGGGACGACAGCGCCAGAGGCTAGACCGGGGATCACGCTCGCGGGTCAGGCGTTCGGTCGTTTGGGCCATGGGGGCCTCCTCTGGTGGGTTGAGCTACCTGCCGAACCGCCACCACGGCGTCGGCGTGACCTGGGCGTTACGCTGGTCGATCAGGGCAACCGCCCCTGCCCGACGGGCGTCACAGACGGCAATCACCGCTTCCTGACGTACCGAGAACACCGCAAGGTCCCCGATGGTCTGTACGGGCTCCACGGGCGGTCCTACGCAGGGTTCGCGAAGGGTCTCAGCGACCGGGATCAGAACCGGCGGCGGGGGCTTGGCGCACCCCGTCAATGCCAGCCCTCCAGCTAGACAGAAGCTCGTCAGGAACAGGCGCATCGGCGCCCGGCGCGATAGCGATGGCATGGCTAGCCTCTTCGGCTTGAGTGCGGACAAACGTCTCTGTTCTCAGGACGTGTTCGACGGTCTGGGTCGCGCCGGCGTTGAGGTCGGATTGATCCTCCGCGACCTCGGCTCTCAGGATGGCCCGCTCTCGGCTGTTGGCCGTCCAGGACAGCCAGAGAACCACGCCAGCCAGGGCGATCGGGACTGCGCCGTAGGTCCAGTACTTCAGGGGGATCATCGCAGGCCCGCCGTGTACTTGCCGTTGCGCATGGTCAGGATCTGACCGCGCATCCTGGGGCCGAAGCTGATGTGAACCCACGTCCCCTCTTCGATGAGCTGGTCGAACTTGATTCCGGCCGCGACAATGGCCCGACAGATGGCGATGGGGGTTCCGAAGCCCGGCGAGATGAAGTCCGCCGCGTCCCCATTCATGTGGTCAGACGTGGCCGATCCGCCGACCGCCTTGTTCAGCGCGGGCGAGCGGTAGCCGGACGAAATGAGGATGGGCTTGCCGAGGACCGCGCGGACCTTCTCAAGGCCCTTGGCGGTGTTCTTGAGCCGGATCAGGACCGGAGCCGGGGGCGTATTGTCGATGCCTCGTCGGGCGGCGGTCTGGCTGGTGACGAACTCGTCAAGGTGGAAGTTGGCAGACAGCTTCACGGGCGATGTCTCCAGAAGTCGAAATGGCCATCCGGCTTGCCGTCTATGGCGTCCAGGCTCTTGAGGATCGCGGGGCCGTAGGTGCGCCCCAGGAAGGTCAGGAGGCCCACCAGGAACATCAGGTCGCCAATTCCGGGGGGTTGGCCCATCAGGCGCGGAACGCCCGCCCAGACCACGCCAGAGGCCGACGCCGCGAGGCCGATGCGCTGGACTTGGGAGAACGCCCCGCCCCATCCGATCAGCAACGCGCCGACGACCGCGATGTAGGAGCCGGCTGCCAGGGCGCAGAGGGCGAAGATGACGACACTCATTCCCCGCCCCCCTCGATTTCCAAGGGACCGAGCTTGACCTTCAGCTTGGCCATCCATTTCGGAACCCACTCGATCAGGCCAGCGCAAATCGTCATGCCGAACAGGCCAGACGAGAAGCCGATCAGCGACAGAACCTCTTGCGGGATTGCGCCACCCGGCCAGACCAGGCTAATCATGGCTGCGAAGCCGGGCGCCACGAACAGCGCCGTGGCCACGCCGACGATCAGCGACAGGGCCTTGCCCCTCACGCCAAGCCGCTCACCGAACGCCATGGAGAGCGCCGCGCCTGCCAGCCCCGGCAGGTACGGAAGCGCGCCCTTCAGGAACGCCATGAGGTTGGGTCCGGGAGCCTGATCGCTCATGCGGGCACACGTCGGGCCATGCGGAGCCCCTTTCTATTGCCAAGGTGTCGGGATGGGTGTTCGTTGAGGAGCCTGATCAGGCTGGCCAGTCATGCGGCTGGTCAGACGCGGGAGGGGGTCAGAGCCCTTCCGAGCCGCCTTCTGGGGGTAGGGTCAGGCGTCGCGGCAAATGATGACGAGACCGCAGCCGCCAAGCTGCTGGGGATCGCCCCCGGTGGTGGACATGCCGCCAGCAGCGGGCGTGCCGGCAGGATAGCCAATGGTCGCGCCATCGCCCCCCCGGAAACCATCATAGCCGGGCGCGCCGGGTGCGCTGGTGCTGGAGCCGAGACCGCCGTCCGTCCCGCCGCCATTGTTGCCGGTTCCACTGTTCTTGCCGGCGCTTCCGTTGATGTTGATGTCGCCATTCAGCGCGACGCCGACAGCGCCCACCACGCCGGTTCCATCGCCGCCACGGCCGCCGGTCAGCACTGCCGACTTCCGGGCCGTGGTCACAGTCGTATCGCCCGACGTGGAGTCCCGCTCGGGAATGCCGATCGTCACGACATCGCCGACCTGGAACCGCACCCGCTGCCAGATCGCCAGGGCGCCGGTGCTGCCCGAGAAGTTGCCCCCGCTGCCCTCACCCTTACCGCCCGGACCCCAGGCGTAGACGGTGTAGAGGCCGGTTTTAGGGCAGAGCCACGTTTGGTTCCCGGCGGTCGTCGGCGCGTTGAACGAGACCTGATAGCGGCTGGGGCGAGACGGGATGCGCCCCATCCCCTGCCCCTTGAGCCCCAAAATCCCCCGGGTCATCAGTAGTCGCCGTAGTGGGCGGTCGTGACGACGGAGCCAGTAGAAACGCCCTGGCCGACATAGAGCGCGTCGGCGGCCTCGAGCAGCAGCGGATTGTCCTCGCTGAAGCCCCAATCGTAGGACGGGATTTCAGTCGTCGCCGCGACGGTGTGCGCTGCGACCAGGATGGTTTCGAGCAGCCGCTTGGTCGTGCCGCCGTCCTTGGATAGATAGAGCTGCACGTTCGTCGCCGTCACGGTCGCCCGGGGAATGGACGTGATGCGCGTCACCCGGGCTCCGTTCGCCCCAGCGGTCATCAGCAGCTCGACGGTCGTGGGCGCGTCGTCCAGGTCGGTGTTCGCGGTCGAGGTGACGGCATAGGCGGTCTGGATCGACTGCGGAGAGATGAAGGCGTTTTCGGTCGCGGGCATGGGCCGGGCTCCTTAGAGGGCAATCGCCATCGCCACGGCGAAGGCTTTTTGTTCGGTTTCGAGGGCGTCCAGAGCGGCCTGCTGCGGCGTGGAGACCGGGGCCGTGGTCAGGTGAGTGTCGGGGACCTTGTTCGACCCGTTCAGGGGCGCGTAGCCGTTGGCCTGGGCCTTCTCGCTGCGGAGCTGATAGAGGGCGGGGTCAAAGCCGGCGATTTGCTCGGCCGTGGCCGCAGCCGCGACAGCCGCAGCCGAGGCCGTCGAGGCGGTGCTGGCCGAGGCCGCCGCGCTCGTGGCGCTGGTGGACGCCGCAGAAGCCGAAGCTGCAGCCGAGTCCTTCGCGCTCTCAGCCAGGGCGACAGAGGCGAGCGCGGCGTCTATGGAAGGGGAAACGCCGTCATAGGCCGCCAGGGGCGCGCCAGAGCCGTCCGTCACCGCGACGGTGAAGGTATCGGCCGTGTCAGCCCAGATCGCCGGGAAACCGCCCGCGTCGTCGGCAATGACCGGATTGGCCAGTTCGGCGGCTAGGGTGGACGTGGTGTAGACCGCCTTCAGCGTGCCGGGCGCGCCATTGGCGTAGAAGTACAGCCGGGCGCCGGCGATCCTATCGCCGCTCGCATTTTCGGCCGGCATCCAGCCAGGCACGATGAGCCGTCCTGCGGGCATCGCAGTCTCCTTCTATGGGCTGCGGCGTCATCTCGACGCTGCGATTGTGGGGTTTCGCCGGATGGGCTTTGCAGGCACTATCGGCGCGTGACCGACGACAATGACGAAATCCGATGGGAGCTGGGCGAGCAGATTTACGCGCGATCCAGCTTCGTCATCGGGTTCTTCATCTGGGTCTGGGCTTTCGTCCTGATCTGGAAGCACGCCAAGCGCGGCGCCCGCCGGATGCGACAGAGGATCAGTAGGCTCGGCCGACCCCAAGTTCAGGCCGCGACGGGATCGAGACCTCGACCGCCGGCTCAGGCGCCGCGACGATCAGGCCCGGCGCATTCTCTACCGGAGCCCTGGACAATCGGGCCGAAACCTCTCGACGTAGAGCAGCTAAGGCGGGATCTTGAGGCCCGGCGTCGTTGAGCGCCGTGGCCAGGGTTTGCAGGAAGTCCCGACCCGCTCCTTGACCGCCGCGTGTTTCCGCCGCCGCGATCAGCCGGTCCAGCATCCCCTCATCCGTCGTCACCCGGGCCAGGGCTTCGGCCTGAGCCGGGCTCACGCCGCGCCGGCGCCACCAATCCGCGGCGGTGCGGGCCAGGCCGATCACGTCGCCGCGAAGGCCCTGCTGTACCGCGTTCGCACCGGCCGCCACATTGCGCCCGACCTCGCCGATGTCGTTGTCCAGGACAGCCGTTCGAGCGCCGGCCCCCGGCGTGACCATAGTCGCGTTGCGGGTCTGGCGCAGGCGAGCGGCGATGTTGCCGAGATAGGCGTCGGCCGTGTCCTCGCCCACGGCGGCGGCGAGGTTTTCGCGGACATAGGGCGCCGTCGCGAGGTCATCCAGGGAACCGAACGACGAAGCTCGCTTGCCGCCCAAAGCGTCCAGGATTTCCTGGCGGATCGCCATGGCGTTGGCTCGACGCGCTTCCGGGCCGAGGGTCTGAACCCACGCGGCATAGTCGGCCGGGTCGGTCGAGGCGAGATCAAGCCGCAGCTTGTCGTTTCCGACGTCAATGGCCTGCGTCGTGGCCCGGTAGGCGGCGCGGGCCTCGTCCAGTTCCGGCACGTTGTCGAGCTGGCGGTCGATGCTGCTGGCGCGATCAAACAGGCCGCTCGCGATATCCCGGGTGTCGGGCGACTGGTTCATCTTGGCGCCCCGACCGCCCATGGCGCGGCGGATGCGGTCGAGAGTGCCAGCCGAGACCGTCGGGAACTCTTCGATGTTCTCGGCCAGAAGCGAGTCCAGCTCCTGAACCTGCGTGTAATCGCGACGGGCGATGGCGGCCGAGCGTGCGCGACGGATCGCGGCGCGGCCCGGGTCGCCTCGAAGCGCGGATGCAGTTTCGGCGTCGATCTCGACCGCAGTCTGATATGGGCCGCGGTATTTCACGTCGGCGTCCATATCTCGCAGCGCATCCAGATCATCAACGTAGGCGGCCGCGGTGCGCGGATCATCGACCAGGCGGCGGGTGTTGCTCATCACCGCGGGCTTGGTCGCGGCGGAACGCCTCACGGCATTGTCGGTCAGGATTTCGCCGGCCGTGTCGGTCTTGACGCCGGTGGCGCGGGCCACGCGACGGCCCCGCTCGCCGATCACGTCGAGGCCGGTCGGGGCGACGCCGACATCGCGCATGGCCTGGGCTTCGGCTCGCATCTGAGCCGGATCAGCCTTGGCGCGGTCCACCAGAACCTGGGCGGCCATGTCTTCGTCGGTGCGGACCATGCGGGGGCGGGTCATGGCGTAGCCAGCGCCGCCCACGAGACCGCCGACGAACGCCGCGGGGCCGATGGTCTGGTTGGCCGCCGAAACCCGCTCCTGGAGGCTCCCTCGGTCAGCCAGGCTATATGCAGCACCTTCAGTCGCCGCCGTGGTCGCGCCACGGGCGATGGCGGACGGAAGCGTGGTCACCGCTCCGGCGCCGGCTGCGGGGATCATGGCGGGCGCGGTCATGCCGACGCCGCGCCCAACCGCCGCCACCTTGGGCCGGCGCTGGGCGAAGTCGTCTTCCACGGCGCGCTGATCGCCCATGTTGCGGCGGAAGGCGCCGGCGATGTCGCCAGGCGTGATCGTGCCATCCGGGTTGCGGGTCGGCCGCAGCTTGCCCGTCACCACGTCGCCCGCGGTGCGCAGGCCAGCGACGATCTCGTCGCCGATGCCAGAGCCGCGGTTGACGTTGGCCATCAGGCCCGCGACCTCGCCGAACACGCCCTCAGTCCGGCGCCGTTGCGGCTTCGCGGCCGGGGCGCGGGTCTGCTGCGCCTCGTAGCGGGCCGCCACCTTGGCCGCGGTCTGGGCGTCCGGCGCATCGACCTCGATGGTCTTGCCGGACTGAAGCGTGATTTCGAACGTCTTCATGGCTTTTCCCGCACCGTGTAGGTCTGGTTGCCGACCTTGACGGCGGTTCCGCCGCGCGAGGGAGGAGCCGCACCGCCTTGACGTCCGCCGGCAGACGGAGCTGGGGTCTCGATGCCGAAATACTGGCGCCACGGCGTGGCCTTGCGCACCGTACCGGCGGTCGGGTCATAGACCGGCTCGGCGGCGGCGTAGGCGTCCCACTGCTCCTGGGCGCCGTTCAGCGTCCCATTGACCTTGGCGTAATAGTCCAGGTAGGCGGCATAGTCCCGCTCGCGGCTCGCGCCGGCCTTGCCCAGCGCCGAAATCCGGGTGTTCGCCGGTCCCGGCTTGTCCACGCCCACGACGCTGGCGCGGTACATCTTGATATCGGCATCCGACATGACGCCGGAACCCGGCTCCCGTTGCGCAGGGGTCAGGCGCTCGACGATGGAGTTCATCTCGGCGACGTTAGGGTCAAACATGGCCCGGACATTGCGCACGATGGGAAGCCCGCCAAACTCTCCGGTCGGCGTCTCACGGTTGACCGTCATGAAGCGATCAAGCTGGTTGATCGTGCCCGTCGCGGTCTGGGCGCGCTGGCGGGCCTCCTTGAGCTGCGTCCGCTCCTGCGGCTCCAGCTTAGGCGCGCCGCCCTGGAACAGGTTGCCGGCGGGGATCCACTGCCCGCCCCGCTTCACGCGGGTCGAGCCGTCCTGCAGCTTGATGACCGTGCCTTCGGGAGCCTGAGCCATTATTGCACCACCACAGCGCCAGCGGGGAGATCGGAGTAGGTCGAAGCGCCAGGCGCGCCATAGCCGCCGCGGCCGGCGACCCGGGCGGCATGTTCGGCTCGGCGCTGGGCGAGGTTGGCCTGAGACACGCCCAGGGAGCCGCGGGAAATCTGGAGCTGCTGGTCGGCTCGCGCATTGTCGGCCGCCCGGTCGCGCTCCTGGGCCTGGAACTTGGTCTGCTCGAAGCGGTCCTTGAGATAGCCGTCCAGCATGTCGGCGCGCTGAAGCATGGTCGCCATCAGGACGCGGCGCTGCTCCGGGGGCGACTCGATGAAAAAGTCGATCTCGTTCGGCGGAATGTCCAGGGCTTCAAGCTGCGCCCGGTTTCCGGCGATCAGGTCATCCCACATGTCCTCGGGCTCGGCCGCGATGCCCCGCAGGACGCCGCCAAAGGCCTGAGCCTTCTGCAGCTTCTGGGCGTCGGCGATACCGTCGAGCTCCTTGTAGAAGTCCAGGTCCCCGCCGGCCAGCGCCTCTTGCGCCGCGGCGCCCGGGTCCGTCGCGGCCATCGACCCGAGGCGCGCCCGGCGCTCGGCTTCCTGTCGGGCCGCGCCGACCTGCTGGGCTTTCATGCCAAGGTCCAGATCACCGGACTGCAGGGCAGAGCGCGCCGCGCCGGCATAATCGCCCGCCGCCATGAGCCCCCCGACCTGGCGTCGGCCATCAATCGCGTCGCGCTGCTGGCGGCGATCCTGACCGGCTTCATAGGCGCCGATGGCCTCGGTCATGCTGGGGATATAGATCCGGTCCATTGCGTGATCCTCAGTAGGGGCCAAAGCCGGTGTAGGACGGATTGAAGGTCGAGCGGCCCATGGTCATGGATGGGACCTGCGCCGCGGTCGGCGTGCTGCTGGATGGGCGGTTGCCCATGTAATAGGCCCCGGCGTTGACCAGGCCGCCGATCCCGCGGTTCCAGGCGTTGGCCGCTCCCATGGCGCCCTGCCCCTGCGCATTGGCCGCGGTCATCATCAGGTTTCCCTGGTTGGCCGCGAAGCTCTGGGCCGCGCTCTGGTTGGCCTGCGTCGCGCCGGTCCCGAAACCGGCCATGCTCAGCAGGGTCTGGTTGCGGGTGTCGTAGCGATCGGTCAGGTAGCCGCGGTCGTCGGCATAGAGCCCATCGGATCGGGCGCGGTCCTGGCCATAGATGGAGTCGGCGCGGCTCCGGTCGGTGTTGTATTGCGCCAGGCCCATCCCGTAGATGCCCATCTGGCGGCCGGCGAAGCGGTCGAACTCGTTGGACGCGAAATCCTGGTTGAACCGGGTTGCGGCCTTCAGGCGGTTGCCGCTGAAGCGGTTGCCGCCGGTCGAGGCGATGGCGTTCAGCGCGGAATTGCCCTCACGGAGCCGCAGCTCATAGCCGGGATCCTGCTCAAACGTGGCGATGGACAGGTCGAGGCTGGGCGCCGGGCCGAAGTCCTGACGCGGGCCGAAGTCTGGCCGCGCGCCGATGGAGTAGCCGCCAGGGGCCGTGGGATCGGCATAGCCGGGCGCGGCGCCACCTTCCGTCATCGCGCCGCCCGTCATGGTCGGGAAGGCCCGCTGCTCACCGCCCGCGACAGCGTTGGGAAGCTGGACCTGACGAACCCATTCCTCCTCGCTCGCCCATTGGCCGCCGGGACCGATCACGCCGGCGCCGCGAAGCTCGGCCGCCCGCTGCTGCACGTCCTGGTTGGCCTGGATATAGGCCGGCACGTCATAGCCGCCGGGCTGGGTCATGGAGACCGAGGCCGGGTTGGAGCCCATCGGGGTTCCGCCCGACCGCAGGCCCATCCCGCCAGCAATAGCCTCCGCAGCGGAAAGCCCGATCTGGCGGAAGGGCTCGTTATCTTGGCGGTTCTGGTTGTAGATCCGCTCCTGAAGCGCGGCGGCATCGCGGGCGGCCTGGGCGTTCTGGTCGCCCGCCTGGCGCGAGGCGTTGGCCGCATTGCGCGACCCGATGATCGACGCCCCGGCGCTGACGGCGGCCGTGGCCAGAAGCGCGGTGCTGGTTGCAATCGCCATCAGCGATACTCCTTCACGAAGCCACATTCGACTGGCTGATAGCCGGCCATGCGGTAGAGGCGGGAAACGGCGGGGAGACGGTCGTCGGCCATGGCTGAGAACTGGACGGCGTTGGCGCCGCGGTCCTTTGCCCACGCCTCAAAGGCCTCGCGGAGCGCCCGGCCTTCGCCCTCGCCCCACCAGAACAGCTCTGCGGCGATGACGAAGGACGGGTTGAAATAGGCCGGCGACAGGATCCCGCCGCAAAACCCGTCGTCGCTCAGCAAGATCACGCCGGCGCCGTCGATCAGCGCCCCGGCGAAGCCTTCAAAAGCGGTCTCATCAAGGGGGACGTGCTTCCAGACCCCGTAGGCGTGGAAGGCGCGGGCGCAGGCCATGACCCGGGCCATGTCGTCGCGGGTGGCTTTGGTGATCATGAGCCCGAGATCCCCGTGATGCGGCCTTTGGCGTCGACGGTCAGCGATGTGATGACGGTGAACGTGCCGGGCGTGACAGCCGTATTGGCCAGGGACAGCGTCGGATTGCCGGCCACACCATCGCCGTCGGCGACGCTGATCTGCCCTGCAGCCCCGGTCAGGGTCCGCTTGGTAAAGGCGTCGGCGCCGGTCTGCGTGACGAAGCCCGCCCCGCTGTTGAGCCCAGCCAGGGCGGTCAGGGTGGGGTCGGCGTCCTGCTTTTCGCCAACGATGCCGCCGGAGCGCGAGACCAGGTTCTCGAAGAAGTTGCGCCACGGCTGGGTGACAAAGCCGCGAGGATCGAGCATCGGTACGCCAACGGGCGGGATTTGCAGTGGGAGGGCCATCAGTCGCGCTCCACGTCGATGTCGACATAGACGCCTAGGATCGCGCGGCGAACCGGGTCAGCGATGGTCAGGCGGAAAGCCATGGCGTCGGCGGAGCCCTGCGGCCCGAAGCTGATGCGCTTGGTGCGCTCGCCGAACTTGCCCATGCGGCGTTCGATCCGGTGGGCGAACACCTCCCCGTCCTTGGTGGTCTCCAGGGTGATCTTCGGATCGAGGGTCAGGGAGCCGACCGCGGTCTGGGCGATGACCTCCACCTCATCGACCGAGAAATCCAGGCCCTGGGCGTAGGCGTAGGGCGTGGTCATCTCGAAGATCAGGGGCTCGCCGGCCTCGGTGTGGGTGTTGGCGTCGAGCCGGAAGATGGTTCCGGTGCGGGAGTCGGCGAACAGGTCATGGCCGAAGCACCGGGCATAGAAGGTCGCGCGCCAGGTCTCAGATCCAAACGACTTGCGCTCGGGCCAAAGCTCGGTCGACTGATCGAAGACGATGGTCCCGGCCGGATTGCGGAATGTGACGAACAGGTGGCCTTCCCAGACATGGGCCGTGGCGATGGTCTGCTCGGGGTTGGGCCAGGTCTTGATCTGGCGCTCGATGTCGTGGTTGGAGATTCGAACCGCCGTGATCCCGTCCAGGCGCCGCACGGTGCGGTCTGAGGCCAGGAAATACATGGTGTCGTTCGTGACCACGCCGGCTTCGCGCCCGGCGAAACCCACATCGACCATCACGTCCTGATAGCGTTGGAACGGGAAATCGACCCCGCCGGTGTTCTGCTGCGCCTCGATAGTCTGCTTGCCGGCCAGGAACAGGGTCCGGCGCAGGATGATCGGCGTGATCAGGATGTCGGGCTTCCACTCCGCAGAGGCGAAGTCGAGCGCGTCGAAGTTGAGCGGGTCGTCCAGCTCGCAGGCGAAGAAGACGTCAGTGTCGCGCTCGGTGAAGACGAAATAGCCGTCCACCCAGGCCACGCCCGAGGCTTCCGGTGCATCGGGGTCGGTCACTACCTGCGTCGAGGCGCCATCAAAGACATAGATCAAGCCGGCCGAGACGATCACGACATGGACGCCATCGCCGGCCATCGCCACCCGGTCAGCGCCAGGGATCGCGCCCTTGACGCTGGCGACCCCGTTCGCGGCGATCTCGTAGAGATTGGTCCCGGCCACGACGAACAGCCGGTCGGTCATCTCCAGCATCCCGCGCGGGGGACCGGGGAGGCCAGTTGACCAGGCCACGAGGCCCGGCGTGCCGTAGACCGGAGTCGGCTCCTTGCCCTCTGGCACGCTCTCCAGGTAGCCGTTGACCAGGCGCTCGACACCCTCCATCGGGACCTTGGCGCGGCCGGCCTTCTTGCCAAGCGGTAGGGGGAGCCGCATCAGAAATAGGTCGCCCGAACCGTCGGCCGCTCGGCGCTGGACTTCAGGGCGGCGAGGCGAACCTCGGCCTCCATCATCCGGGGCTCATGGCCCTTGCCGTTCTTGCCGAACGCCGGCGCCGCCTGGGAGGCAACCCAGAGCATGAAGGGCGTGGCCGCGGCGTCGGGGATGTCGTTCGCATCCCACCAGATCAGGCCGCGCTCCTGGAGCTCGGCGCGGCTCGTGTCGATCCAGATGTCGGCCAGGTTGGCGAGTTCGGCCGGCGGGCTTTCGTCCGCGGCGTTGATCACCTTGAGGTGCGCCAGAAGCATCCGGCGAAGCTGCTGTTTGGTCATTGCAGGGTCGCCTTGTCGTAATCGTGGATCAGGTCGCAGAAGGCGTAGCCGTCGATCTGGGCGAGAAAGGCCGCGGCCAGGTCCATATCGTCGGTCGCATCGCCGCAGACGTCGAACAGGTTGACGATGGGAGCGAGGCGGCCGTCGTCCAGCAGGGCCACGCGGCCCGGAAGGTGTAGGGCGACGACCGCCACCACGGCCCTAGTCCTCGCCCTTGATGAACTTCTGTTCGTCCACCAGGGCCTTCAGCTTGGCGACACCGAGGCGACGGTCGAACTCGACGCCCATGGCCTCCAGTTGCGCGATCAGCGCGGCCTTTTCGTCGGAGGCGTTGGAGCCGCCGGGGATCTGGTCGCCGTCACGGTCCAGGGCTTCGACCTGGGCGTCGGTGAGGTGCGGGTAGGCGTCCGACGCCGGCTCGACCACATCGGGGGCGGGGTCGCCTTCGACGGCTGCGGGCGCGGCAGGTTCGACCAGATCGGGAAAAGCCGCGGCGACGACAGCGGCGCGAGTGTGGTCAGGGTCAGCCATGGCGAGGCCGGCGGAAAGCTCGCCTTCCTTCGTCACGAAATGGCTGTTGCCGGCCAGCTTGCCTTCAAGGGCGCTCGGGACCGGATCGACCCATTCGTTCTTCGGAAAAGCGACGCCGTGAAGCATCAGGACTTTCGGGCCATCACCGTCATTGCGGGGATCGCCAATGAACATGGCTTTCATGCGGGTGTTCCTTGGGTTGGAAATGGCCCGCGCTGGCCCGGATTACGGCAACTTCGAAGCTGCGCACCGCTTGACGCCGAATGGCGCATCCGAACTGGTTTTGGTAACCGCAGCCCTGGCGCGGCCGGCTGCTGCGGGGAATGCGCAGAAGGGTGGGCCGACCCTATCTAAGAGCCGGCCCGATTACGCTTACGGGACGATGTAGTCCACGCGGACGAAGATGGTGCCGGCCGCGAACGTGGCGGCGGCGACGTTGGCCTCGGCCTGGATCACCGTCTCATTGGTGAAGGGGCCGATGGCGCCGGCGCTCATGTTGAAGGGCCGGAAGTTGGCGCCCGCCGGGATCAGGTCGAGGACCACATCGCCGCTCAGAACGCCGGAGTTGACCAGGCCCGCGGCCGACGCGCTGTCCACCGTCGCAGAACCGCCGTTGGCGGCCCAACCGATGTCGATGTCCAGAGCCGCGATCCCGGTGTCCATGTCGGACGCCCAGAACTGACCGCCGACGATGATGGCGCCGGCCGGCAGCTTGCAGAGCTTGAAGATATCGCCGTCTTCGACGTTGGCGGCGACGGCATAGGACCCGTAGGCGACGGCGAGAGCGCCAGCGCCCATGGGCTTGTAGACCGGGAAGTCCGCAGCAGCGCGGGTTCCCACGAGGGTTTCGGCGGCCATGCGACCACTCCTTTCAGGAAGATGGGGACGGACGACCCGCTATGAGCCGCCCGTCAGGTTGTCAGGGGATGGACCGCTTAAGCGTCGGCGACGCCGCTCACGAACAGGGTGGCCACGCCGTAGTCGCGGAGGTCGTCACGGTCGCCCGTGCCGGTGCCGAAAGTCAGCTTGTCGAAGCCGTCGATGGCGTCGATGGCCACACCGGACTTGTCCTGGTAGTCGAACTTCTGCTCGATGGTCTTCCACCGCTTGGCGATGCCGTAGCCGATGGCCTGGGCGCCGACGAGATAGACGGGGGTCACATCAATGCCGCCGGCGCCGACGCCGGTGTAGATCGGCAGGTCCTCGCACTCCTTGATGATGATGCCATCCCAATAGAGATCGCCGCCCTCGAAGAGGCGCATGGCCTCGCCCTGGGCAGTGGTGTCATCGAGGATGGCCTCCATCTCGGAGCGGAGGTCGCGCATCGCGAACGGGTGAGCGTAGGCGATGTACAGGTACTTGCCGTTGCCCTTGTCCTGGAGGGGGCGGATCTTCGGCGAGGCGGTGCGCGCCATGCGCTTCAGAAGGGAAAGCGTGCCCTTCTTCAGAACATCGGTCGTGCCGTCGACGTTGGCCAGCGACGCGGAGTGGTCGTTGGCCGAGTTGTTGGCCTTCGCGGCGCCGAACAGAACCCGGTCGGCGTTGTCGGCCAGCCAGGCGTCCTTCTGGGCTTCGGAGGCCGAGGCATAGGCCACGCCGTTGATCGACCCGAACGCGCGGATGATGCGGTCGCGGGTGTTCTCCTTGCCCCAGGTCATCAGGGCGGGCTTGGCGGCATCGCGCAGGCCGATGGCCGACTTCTGCTCCTCCATCTCCGGGACCAGAACGCCGTGCCGGCGCTTGTTCACGGTCAGGGGGTGCGAACGCGAGGTCAGGTCTTCTTCCGACCCTTCCAGGGTGGCCGAGCCCTCCACACCGTCGCCGGTGAGCCGGTTCAGCAGGGCGAAGTGGATCGTGTCGCCCTTCTTCTTGGTCAGGTCTTCCTTGACCTGGATGGCCGCATTTTCGCCCATCTCCATCAGCTTGGAGAACACGTTCTCCTGGATGTGCTCGACGAAAAACTTGTCGTCCCACTGCTCGACAGTGAGACCGGTAGCCGCGCGGGTGTCCGCCATGGCCATGCTCCTTCATTGGGAATGCGGCGTCGTCTCGACGGCGCAGGGGGTTGGGTTCGTGACCCGGCCTAGCGGTTCAGGATGTCGCCAAGCGGGGTCGGCCCCGTGAACGCCGGAGTCCCCGAGCGGGGGGCGGCGCTCCGAACACCGGCGGTGGCCGGCGGGGGCGTGGGATTGGGTTGAGCGCGCATCTGCGGATTGGCCGGCGCGGGGTCGCGCTGCTGTTCGGCCATGATCTCCGCGCGGATCTGATCTTCCAGCCGCTTGCGGTAGGCGGCGGGATCGTCACCGACCTCTTCGACGACGCGCTCACGCTGGAATTGCGCGAAGGCGGCGCCCCACGGGTCGGGCTGGCGGATGGCCCACTGCTCGATGTCGGGCTTGGTGCTCAACCAGGCGCGGCAATCTTCGAAGGCGTCAGCGCCGTGCTGTTGCTTGGCGAAACGCTCCGACAGGGTGAGCGTGGTCTGGAGTTGGAAAGTCTGGAGTTCGCCTCGCAGGCTTTCCTGGATCGCCCGATGATAGCCCTCGGGGTCGGCAAGGGGGTCAACCGGCAGGCCGCCATATTGCTGCGGTTGCGGTTGCGGTTGCGCCTGACGGCGGCGCTCCTCTTCCAGCCTGGCCTCATAGTCGCGGACGGCCTTGTTCGCATTCGTGACATGCTCGCGCGCCCACTTGGGGAGACGCGGGTTCAGCCACTCCTGGAACTTCGGATCGTTGGCGAGCTGGTCGAAGTCGACACCGGCGGTCCCGGCCGGGGCGGGGTTCGGGGTCTCCGCATTGGCCTGCGGGGCGGCTTGGGGGTCGGCGGCCGGCGCGGGCTCATGGGCCAGCGGCTCCTCCGACTGGCCTGACCCCGACGCGGCCTCTTGAGGAGCGTTGCCGCCGCCCAGAATGTCCGCCATCGGGGTCAGGTTCGTCTCGGCCTCAGTCCCGGCCGGAAGGGTGTTTTGGTCCGTCATGTTGGGATGCGCTGGACTGTCTCTCGACGTTCAGCTCTCTCGGCCGTACCGGGCCGGGCGGATCAGCCCACTAGGGGCGGATGGGGGTCGCGCCAGGGCGCGGAAACTGTTGGTCTAGGCCGCCGTGTTCGGGTGCATCAGCTTGTGGCGCAACGCCATCGCGTCCCACCACGCGTTATGCTGGACGGCGCCGGGAAGCGTCGTCGGATAGGCGTTGCAGCGGACCATCTGAAAGGCGAGCGTGCGGATGTCTGCCATTTGGCCGCCCTCGAACTCGATCATCTCGCAGAGATATCGGATGTCCGCCGGCCAGTCTGAGACGATCAGCGGTTGGACGTCGCCCTCCATGAAGTCGGCGATCTCGTCGCCAAGCTCGCGGGCGTCGCCACGAAACGGCTTCTGTGGACAGTCAAGCAGGAACGGGACCACGTTTTCGCGGACCCAGGGCTCGGCGGCTTCGTGGTCGGTCAGAAGATAGACCCCTTCCCCGTCCTCTCGGACCAGGGCGAGGCTCATCAGCGGGCCGTGGAAGCCGTCAAACTCGCAGTCGAGGAAGTAGCGCATCACGCCACCATCCGCGGCTCACCGCCCATAAGTCCCGCCATCGGGGCCTCCTGCGGCTGGGGCTGCATCGGAACGCCGCCGCCAGGCCCCATAGGAGCCCCACCAGCGCCTTCCATGCCCTGCGGCATAGGAACGCCGCCCGGAGCTTGAGGCTGGCCCTGCGGAGGAGCCTGGGGCGCGTCCGTCATCCCTTCGCGCATGTCCGGCATTTCCACTGCCACGCCGATCCGGGCCAACTTCTCGGCGCCGGTCGCCAGCTTGGAGTAAGCCCCAGCCCGGGTGTCTGCGACCTTGGCTTCGGCCATCTCTCGGGCGAGACGGGTTGCGTCGTCGGCGGCCGGGTCCTGCGGCTGCTGGCCAAGCTGATCCAGCATCTCTAGGATCTGCGCCTTGCGCTTGGACGGCAGGCCCGGATGCATCTCCAGCGCGACCTTCAGCATCGGAGGCGGCAGACCCGCACTCATCAGCTCGACGAAGGCGCCGTAATGCTCGCCGCTCTGGTTGATGGTATCCGGCGCATCGGAAACGATGATGTCCATGTCCAGGCGCGCCATGTCGTTGGTGCGCAGGGGCTGGCCGGTTTCCGGGTCCACGGCCGGGATCAGGTTGCCGGGGCGGATGCCCTGTTCGGCGGCCCGGCGCCATTCGTCCTGCGTGCCGACGACGCCGGTCTGCGGGTCCATCCACTGCTGAGCGTTCAGCCCGACCCACTTCGGCGCGTTCTCATCGTCGGTGACGCGGACCCATTTCTCTGCGGTCCAGAACTGCTTCATCATGGAGGCGATGATGTTGAACACGCGCCAGTCCATCCGGCGCAGGGTGTCCATCAGATCCGACTGCTCGACCAGACCGCCGGCCTGTTGCGCCTCGATGGCGCGGCCCGACTGATCCGAGACGCCCTTGCCCAGAAGCGCCTGGTTAGGACCGGCCTCCTGGATATAGGCCATGGCCTGAGCGCCCATCTGGGCCTGACCCATGGATAGGTCGAGCCCGCGGTCGATCTTGAGCGTCGCACCGACGTTGGTTTCGATCCAGCCATCCGGCCGGGCAAGCTCGCGCCTGGCCGAATTGACGTCATCCACCGCGCCCTTCTCAGCGATGACCTGGGAGACGTTCAGAAGGTGGAGCTGCTTGGACCGGCGCTTGTTGATCTCGTCCTGGGGGTCGATCAGGTGGCGCATTTCGCCGTATCGGTTGTTATCCCGATCGACGTTGGCGCTTTCCAGAACCCAGGGGCAGTAGCCCTCGCCGTCCTGGTCCTGATACGGGTTCTCGGCCGCGTACAGCTTGCCGCCGCGGGTGAACTCGCAATAGGCCCAGCCCCGCGTGGTGCGGTGCCAGATATAGACCATGCGGACCCGCTTGCGCTTCCCATCGGCCCAGACCGTGTAGCGCGGCTTGTCGTCATAGGTCCGGCCGGGGCCGGGCGCGCTCTCGATGGTGGTTTCCAGGATGGCGCGGGCCGCGTCCTCTTCCATGCCGTTCGATACGGCGCGAGCCAGCGCGTCCTCGTAATCCATCCAGACGACCTGGCCGAGATAGCGGGCGTCGCTGAAGTCCGGCTCCGACGAATGCGGGTCGTAGAACAGGCGATCCCACTGGATGCGCTTGATCTGGAACTCGATGTCGCCATTGCGCTTTTGCAGCGCGGCGATCTCCAGGCCGGCGAAGCCTTCGACTATGATGTTCTTCCAGGCCTGCGAGCGAGCCGAGGGGTAGTCCGCCTTGTCGATGACGTAGCGCATCCCATCGGTGAAGGCTTCCGCGGCCCCGACGTCGTTCGGATTGTTCCGCGGCCAGGCCTTCGGGTCGCGGCGCTGGCGCTTCTCCATCCCGCCCAGGAACGAGGCCCTGGCCCGCAGGACGTTCAGGACGATAGGCGGCTGACCACGGGCGCGGAGGGCGTTGACCTCTTCGTCGGTGAGCTGCTTGTTGTCCACATAGTCCCGATCCCGCTCAGCCTTGGTCCGGGCGGTGTAGCTCGCCTCTTCCGCGGCCTCGTACATCTGGATCAGGGCCGGCAGGTTGTCGGGCTCGGCCTCGGGGGTCGGGTAGGTGGTCATGCCGTTTTCCAATCTGCCCTCCCTCCTGTTCTGTCGTTCGGCGCCCAGCGGTCGCGGGGCGGGGTCGGTTGTGGTTTCGGCATCGGGATGATCGCGCTGTTCACGGCGTACTCGCCGGCCGCGTCTGACCCGTGGCTGTTGTCGTCGTGCAAGGGCTCGGTGAAGGCCGCCAAGGAGCGGTTCCAGCGTTTCCGGTAGTTCCTCAGGCGATCCAGGCCGACAGCGCATCTGCGCTCGTCAAACGACATGACCGGCAGGAGTCGCCGCAGGGCGTTGATGCGCTCGGCCGGCCCCTGCTGAACCCCGACCCGCACCGGCTTCACGCCAAAGCTATGGAGGGTCTGCAGCCTGGTCTTCGCGCCGGCGCCCCACTCCCTGACCTTCACGTCGTGGGGCAGGAAGTGGTTGCGGTAGGTGTAGGGCTGAAGCCGGCCGAGCCGCGCCATAGCCTCGGCGCGCTCAACGGGATCGGGGATCAGCTCGGGCATGGCGGCCCGGACAATGGCCTCGACGCCCTCGCCGTTCGTCTCGAAATAGTCGATGGCCCGGACGCGCTTGCCGTTGTCCTGGAAAAACCAGATCGCGGTGTAGTCGTCGACGCCGATGTCCCAGGCCGTATCGACCGGCAGGCTGGCGATGTGCGGGACGTGGGTTATGCGCCCCTCATCCAGGGCCTTCTTCAGCTCGGTTCCGTAGTAGGAGCCCGGAACCGCGGCGTCGAAGTCGACCAGATACTCCTGGCGGAACTTGGCATCGCCCTCTTCCTCCGACCCGGTCTCGTCGATGAACTCCTGGCGCTCCTTGTCCAGTTGCTCGATGGTGAAGACGCTGGTTTGCAGGGCCGTTGACCGCTGCGTGAACCAGGTCGGATCGCGCTCCCGGGCCTCAAACGCCCTGACGGCGTGGTTCCGACCACGCGGGGTCCAGATGAAGATCGCCCAGCCGCCGTTTTCGGCCAGGATAGGCCGGATGTAGGTCCAGGCGTCGGGCTTGGCGATGGCCCATTCGGAGAAGACCACGCCGATGGGCGGCGAGCCCACGAGGCTGTCAAAGTTGTCGGACCCCACGACCTGCCATGTCGATCCGTTCTTGAACCGGATGAACATGTCGGTGTTGCGGATCTCGGCGCCGTCCATCAGCTCGCCGAACGCTTCATAGATGCGCCGCTTGCCGGTGTGCGGGTTGACCGCATCCCAGATGGCTTTGCGGGCCTGGGCGGCTTCCGGCAGCATGTGCCAGTAGACCCCGACCCTGCGCTGAGACGCCTCCTTGGCCCAAGCTAGGGCTACGTCATCCTTGCCCCAGCGCCGGTGCGCCGCGACATCGGCCCGGATGCCGCCGGCCATGAGGTAGTCCCAGAGGGGCCGCTGATAGTCGCGAGGCTTCCAAAGCGCCGCGCGCCTGGCCCGTTCCGCCCTCACCTCTTCCAGGGTTGGGATGCGGCTTGCACTAATCGCCATCGGGGATCAGTTGAAGTCGTCGAGCGGCACGCCGTAATCGTCATCGACCACGCGGCCGGACTGGATGCGGATGGTCCGTCGCGCCCCTCCGAAGGTGGCGGCGATGTCCACATAGCCCCGCTCGCCGCTGATCGTGGTCGAGAGCTGCGAGCCCGAGACGGTCGGGGTCGTGGCGGAAAGGCCGCTGCCTTCGGTCGAGACCGATGTCGGCGCGCTCGGATATTCGATCAGAGCCGGCGTCGTCTCGCCCTCAAGGGGGTTGATCGTCGCGGCGTTGCGCTTGGCGTCATAGTCGGCGCCGTAGACCGACAGACCGCCGCGGGCCAGGACTTGGATACGCATGGGGCCTCCTGCCCCGCTCTCAGGGCCGAGCTTGGTTCGGAACGCCCTGGCGCTCCTGCCGTATAATCGGATGTGCCCCGGTCTCAGGGGGCTTGGCGCTTGTTCGGAACGCTATGCGGTCCTGTCGTTCAGACGATGCGGGTGGGGGTGGGCTGAGGTTAGGGCGCGTCGAACGCTTCCACGCGCCGCACCTTCATTGGCCAGCGCACGTCCGTCGTGGCGGAAAAATGCTGCGCGACGATGTATCTGCCGACGATGCTTGGGATTGCTGCGTCTTGCACCGTTACATCGTAACGCCCGTCGATCACGACGCGAACTCTGTCGCCAATCACAAATATCTGCGTGGTATGTACGGTGTTGGCCAAGGCGAGCGACGGGGAAATTGTCGTCTTGCCGGTGTTCATTGTTACGAACGCCCCGCCAGAGACCCGTTTCTGGATGTTGCACACACCATTCGTGATGGTGATGTGCAACATGGTGTCGATCCAGTTGGGAGACGGCGATATGATCAACGCCAAGGTCGTAAAGGCCGTGCCGACAGTATCATCTACCCAGGACCAGTCGCACTCTAGGCGTCTAACCGTTTCACCCAAGTCCATGCCAGCATAGACGACTTGCCCTCCTGGGGCCTGGAAGGTGTTGTCAACGAGCCGGCCATCTGTCGCGGCCGGCAGGGGAAACGACGCAACATATGCGCCGCGCAAATCCCAGGCTTGCCCTGTCGGCGCATCGCCCAGCTCTCCCGGCGAGGTGTCGGCGCGCTGGAAATCATCAAACATCAGGCGGCGCATACCCCCCGACCCCACAACCCCCCTGACCGGGCTAGATACAACGCCACGGATGAGCATCTATTGGCTCAAGCGGTAGGGGATGGGGCCAGAGGTATAGGCCGTGCAGTTCAGGCGGTAGAGAACGCTGGCCTCAGACTCCTCGACCACAACCGACATCGGCGCGGTAAAAGCGGCGGGGGTTCCGGCTGAGTCACGGGAGCAGGGTAGCCATGTCACCCCGTCGTCGAAGGAACGCTCAAGCTGGCCGGTCGCGACGAACGTGCCCGACAGAGAGGCGTTGAAGGGCCGCCCAGCAGCCGGCCGGAACGACGCGCTCTGACCCGTCGCCGTGAACGAGCCGACAACCGGCTGGACGCGCGACGCATCCCAATTAGGACCTGAGGCCATGGGTCTTCTCCATCACAGGGAAACGCCGCGTCATCTCGACGGGGCTGTAGGGTCGGCCCTAGGCCAGAGGATGTAGTACATCCCTCGCGGGGGAGGGGCCAGATCGGGCGGGAAGCGCCATCGCTGTAGTCCACCTGACCCTGGCGGCCGGTGAGCGTGGGATCGAGGGTCACATCCACCCCCATGAGCTTGGCGGTCGCCAGCCCGGAGGCGTCCGGCGCCTTGGGCGGAAAGCAGTTCTCCGCAGCCCAGGCCTCAAGCTCGCGCCACCGCTCCTCGGAAAGCCGGACGCGCACCGGATGGTGGAACATGCGGGCGCTACCAAGCCGCTCGGCCACATCCCGCATCTTGTCGAGCGTGGCGGCGGAGAACGTCTCAGCGTCGATCACGCCTCACCTCCCGTCGCCACTTTGGACAGGAGCGCCTCAAGCTTCTCCAGATCGCCGTCATCGGCCTTCGACAGGTCGTAGGTCTGGATGGGGCCGCCGTCCTTGCCGGTGTGTTCGTTCAGAACCTTGTCGCCGTAGATCGACGGGAGCCACTTTCCCGCCAGGCGAAGGCGAGTGTCGATGCGAATGCGCTTGTCCGTCGCAGCGACAGCGTCTTTCGACGGCTCATCGGCAATGTCCAGGCACTGCTCTGCAAGGGCGTGGATTCCCCGCTTTCGCGCGTCGTGGAATTGTGAGGAAAACTCGGGGTCGTTTTCGATCCAGTCGTAGACCGAACGTCGGGCGGGCATCTTCGGATCAGAGCAGATGCGCAGCAGGGGCTCGCCGGCCTCCGTGCGCTTCAGCAGCTCCACAACGATGTCGTCTTCGAACCGGGCGGTTGGGCTGGAGGTTAGCTTAGTCTCTTCGGTCATGGTGTGGCCTCAGAGGCCTAGGCGGGCCAGGAGGCCGCGGCGGGCCTCGCTGGCGCGGGCATCGGCCGACTGCTTGGCGTGAAAGTCGGCGAGGGCGTTGTAGGCGCGAGCGCGAGCCTGAAGCACCTGGCTGTCGGGGTCGTTGGCGACTACGCGGCAATTGGACAGATCGACCGACAGGCCGCCAGCATCATACAGCGCCTTGCGGGCCATCTGGATCGGGTCGCCAGCCTCTTCGACGCCGCGGGTCTTGGGATCATCAGCCGAGCCGAGAGGCGGGAGGGTGTGCGGCTCGACCTTCGGCTGCTCAGGAGCCTTGCCGCTCTCGATAAAAGCGGCAATTTCCGCGGCCGTCTCCACAAGAGGCTTCCGGGTCTGAAAGCCGCCAGCGGCGAGCGTGTAGGTCGTAGCGAACTCCAGCGCCTTCAGTCGGACTTCTTCGGGGGTCATAGGTGTTCCGGGGTTGGGGCCGGATTGTCCGGCTGCGGCGGTCGGCATTGCTGGCGCGATCGGTTCGTTGAGGCGCAGGACTGTGATTGTCCCGCCCGTGTCGCTGTCGAGGGCAGCGGCGATCTCGACGGCTCGTTCAGGAGTTGCGCCGGCCATCATTGCAGCGCGGGCGCATCGCTCACCAGAGCCCCAGGCGTAGCTATCGGCGCTGGCCTCGATCCAGCCTTTGCCCCACCACTGCCGAACGACGCCAGCCGGCGTGACCTGGATCAACACGCCATCGTCGATCTCAGGCGGCGAAGGGTCGCGCGGGCCGTGAGTCCAGTGGGCCAGGCGTTCGGCGTCTTGTGCGGCGCCCGAGTGGGCCCAGAGCGAACCGTCCTCGGTCTGCCAAGCCTTCGTGACTTCGCCGGCCGGCGCGTTGTTGCAGCTCGTTAGCTGGCTATCGGCTGCAAGCTCGCCGTCGCGATAGGCGATGGTGGTCATGATCAAGCGGCGTTGGTTGCGGATTGCCGCGCGAGGCTGTCGCGGAGCGAGAAGCCCATGAGCGGATAGAGCTGGCGGATCGCGTCTTCGCGGGCGAAGGTGCGACCCTTCTCCTGGTCGTAGTTCTCGGGGCTGGCCGGGGCCGACTTGCCGACCACGATGAAGCCGTTGCGCATGGTCAGGAAGCAGACCGTCATCAGATGCATTCCGGCAGACGCCGGCTGGCCGCATCGCACAGCCGCGTCGCCCGCGTTGATGTAGTTCTCGCCGGCGATCTCGGCTTTGATGTCGTCGAGCGACACGCGCGGGTGGGTAGCGCCCTTGGCGGACAGGGCTTCGGTGGCGGACAGAGAGTCCATGTTGAACCTATGGGGCTCGTGTTTCCGGGGGACGGTTGCCATTCCCGGATCAGGCGACGTTGCGTCCTGATGAAGTCTCGCGCCGCAGCCCCAACGCGCATGGATAGGGCTGAGATGGTCTCGCCTCTGGGATGTTGAGGCGTTGGGCTGGGCGCGAAGGGGGGTTAGGCGGCGGCGATCATGTGGCGAACCATGGCCTCGGCCTGCGTGTAGTTCAGCAGGTTCGTGCCGGTCGGCTCGTGCCGCATGGGATGGTCGGTGTTCTCATTGAACTCGGCCTTGAAGCTGATCCCGCCGTCCGGGCTGAAGTCCGCCGGGAGCTTCCAGGCGAGGAAGCGTTCGACCATCGCCTTGATTTGGTCTTCGGTCATGTCGGGGCCTCGTTTTGATGATGCGGGCCGACGCCCTAGGATGTATTACATCCCCATGGCCCAACCGAAGTCCCCGCCCCTATCGTTCCGACCTCCGGCTGATGTGCTGGAGGCTGTAGAAGGCTGGGCGGGTAAGCGGGGCATGACCCGGAACGCGGCGCTTATCGCGCTGCTGCGTCTGGGCCTGGATGTGCCGGAGCGGGTGAAGGTTGATCTGCCGGTGGGGCTTGAGCGGCCGGCTTATGGGGCGAGGCTGAAGCGGAGGTAGGGCGCCCCGGCCCGAAGGCCAGGGTCTTGAGGCTCAGCCCCGAGGGGCGAGCGAACCGCGCTTGGCGCAAAGCGCCGACATGCACGGGATGCCACCTTCGCCTTCCGCTGTCAACATGTGGTGCATCACGTCACCGTGCCCGCTACGTCTAGGGCTCGCTTGAGGGCGCGGAGGTTGCGCTCGTAGGCGCGGCCCTCACCAAAGCTGGCCAGACAGTGCCCCTCCCCCGCAACCCATCGGAGCATTTGCATACAGGCGGGCTCCGAACTGCATTGGACCGCAACGGCTCGCTCCATTTTGCCGAGGATTTGCAGGTTGATCGCGCGTTGGGCGCGGGCGGCGACGAAGCGGTTGTTGTCGTGGCCGGCGCTGGTCTGGCCTACGGCGCCGAGCTGGCTTCCGACGTCGGCGGACCTGGCCTGCCATCCGGCTCGGTATCGCGTCCCGGCCTCATACTGGCGCTGCGTCAGGCCGTCGCGGGCGCGGGAGGCGGCGTATAGGCCATCTCGCGTGATAATCCGCATCCGGCCGCCATCCTTAGCCACCTCTTCGCCGCGGGCCTTAGCCAGGCCTTCGGTCTCAGCCGCCGCTTGCTCCCGCCACGCCTTTTCGCCCCATCGCGCCCGGTTAGCCTCCAGGTTCTCCAGGTTGCGCCGGGCCTGCTCGCGGGCCTTGTCGCTGGCCAGGGGGTTCGTTAGCCGGGCCTGCTCGCGGTCGTATTGCGCCACCAGTTCGGGGGGCGCCCCGCGTTCGTTCGCGGGCAGTTCGATCACGTCGCCGGCGGGGGCCGGGGCGGGCTGCGTCTTGTGCTTGCGACGGGTCATCGGCTCAGGCCTCCTGTTCCGGCGCGGGGCCTCGGGCGTTCCACGCCTCGGCCGTCTGGACTTCGTCGTCGATGGGGTGGCGAAGGCAGTCGTCGTTTGAGCAGATGATGCGGCGACTGACGCGCCCGTCTGCAATGGCGGTGAAGGTCAGGGTCGCGGCCTCGGAGCCGCAAAGCCAGCACGGGATCAGATCGGTCATCGGCTCAAGCCTCCCCGGTGTGTTTCTTGGCGAGCCCGTATAGCCCGGCGAATGCATCAAGGCGCGCCTGCAGCGCCTCATGGGCGCGCTCAGTCATGACCGTGAGGCCGTGGGTGCTGCCCCGGAAAACGGCGGCTTCAAACATGATGATCGCGGCCTCCATCTCCTTTTGGACGGCGGCGAGATTGGCGGACGCGGCGGCTAGCGCGGGGTTCGGCGTTTCGGTCATCGGCTCACCTCTGCCTGGATTGTCGGGTGTTTCGGATCAGTGGTCACGCCCTGGCGAAGCGGCTCCCAGGGGTCTCGCCTTGGCCCTCCGGTCGCCCGTTCGATGGGCGGGAGTCGGGCCGGCGTGGTGCGGTTTCGGTTGCGCCGCGGGCTGGTCGCCTTGGACCGCTCAACCCGAGGCGCGGAGGTCCCGGACGTGGTTCAACGGGCCGCGCTTATCGGATCCAGACGCCGGATAGGTCATCATCCGCTCCAGGCCCCTGAAGGTCAGAACAACGGCCATGTGCTTGGCCCGATGCTCCCGCCTCCAGGTCACGCCGGGCCACATGATCAGCTCGCGCTCTGTAGCGAGGTCGTATTCGCAGCGGCTCAATGCAACCGCTCCTGCGCCGTGGCGGTTTCGGACTCGCCTTCGTCCATCAACTCTCCGTCGATCCGGGCGCCGGATGCGATCAGGTCGCGGAGGAACCCCTCGGCCTGGTCGTGGTCCTCGGCTTCGAGACGGAAGACACGGCTCGCGCCGGAGCTGTCGCGGAAGGAGCCGGTGTAGGTGCGGACGGTCACCGGGCGTACTCCCCGCCTGAGTAGCGCGGCCAATCGGCGGCATGGCCATGGCGGACCATCTCAGCGGCGATGTCCCGGCCGTCTGACGTGCGCCGGCAGCGCGCCACAACGCGGTCATAGGACTTGCCCTTGCGCTCGCATCGCAGGTCGGTTCGGCGGATGATGTCGGACATCGCACGGGTCGCGGCGGGACCTTCGGCGTGGTGGCGTTCCGGCGCCTGAATGCCCCAAATCCTGACTCGCGTTCCGTCCTGGCAGCGGAGGCTATCTCCGTCGATCACGCCAGGGCTTGCGCAGAGGAACACGGCGGCGGCGAGGGTGGCGATCATGCCGCGCGCTCCTCAAGAACCTGGGCGCCATGCGCCCGCAGGGCTCGCGGGCCTCCCTTGCGGATCAGGTCGGCCACGGTCCCGCTGCTCGTGACGATCGCGCCTCGGTCCTGGTCCCATCGGCACATGCGCAGGACGCCATTGGCGTGGTCCTCGCCCATCTCGCGGCGAAGGTCGGCCAGCAGGTCAGGCGGGCCGTTCCAGGCCAGGGGTGTGACGGGCGGCGCGGCTGGGCTGACCAGCTTCCACAGGCCCTTGCGCAGCCAACGGTCAAACCTCGGGACCCTGCCGCCGCCGTCGGCGTACTGGCCCGCCGCAAAGGCCTTGGCCGCCGCGAGGATCGCCGCCGGGGTTGCGCCCGCCGCAATCTCGTCGTCCCAGGCCTCGCCCATCGCCTCAATGCTGACGGTCAGGCGTCCGGCTTCCGGGTAGGCCTGGACCGCAAGGCCGAAGGCATCGTCTCGCAAATCCCCCCGAGGGGGGTTGGGGGGTTCTTCTTCTATAATCCCTGTCCCTGTCCCTGTCCCTGTCCCTTGCGATCCCGTTGGGACGGTTTTGGTATCCCGTTGGGACTGGTTTTCGGTCCCGTTGGGATTGCCGTCGTCATCTTGTCTGGACTGCCGACGCTTGATTTTCAGCAGGGCTTTCGACTGCGGCGAGATGCGCGCCAGGAGTGCGGCGGCATGTTCGATGGCATGTTCGATGTCGGCCGGATCAAAGCTGATCTTCCACCGCTTGGCGTTCCCGGCGCCCGACGACAGGCGCTGCGAAAGCTTTTCCAGCCAGGCCTCGAGGGCAAACTCGCAGACCGTCTCGTGATAGTGCCGGCCGTCGTCGCACAGGACAAAGCCCCGCATCGCCGCAGATTTCACCTTGCGCCAGGTGCGCAGGTCCCGACCGAGGCCGGCGGCCTTGGCCAAGGCGGCTTCGTCATCCGACAGGCTTCCGGCGGGGACGGAATGCCAGGCCGAAAACCAGAGGTTCAGGCCGGCGCGCCAGGCGCTATCGTCGGGCGTGGCGTCAAAGTCGGATTGGCGCAGGCGGGTGATGTCCAGCATCATCCGGGGGAAGTCCCGCAGATCGCATTCTGGCGGGGTCAGTGGCGGATGCGCCATCATGCGTCTCCATAGGGCGAGCGCGCCGGAAAGCGGTCATCGCTCGCGAGGTTTGAGAACTTGGTCAGGTCGCCATTGAAGGCGAGGCTCACGGTCCCGATGGGGCCATGGCGTTGCTTGCCGATGATCACGTCGGCCCGACCACGGCAGGCGTCCATCTTCGTGATCCAAGCCTCATAACCGGCCGTGTTCGGCTCAGGCCTGGACCGCTCCAGGTAATATTCTTCCCGGTAGAGGAAGAGGACCATATCGGCGTCCTGCTCGATGGAGCCGGACTCGCGGAGGTCGGAGAGTTGTGGGCGCTTGTCCTCGCGCTGCTCAACCTGGCGGGAGAGCTGCGAAAGGGCGATCACGGGGACGTCCAAGTCTTTGGCCAGGGCCTTAAGCCCCATGGTGATCTCTGAGACCTCTTGGACCCGGTTGCCGTCCTTGCGGCCCGTGGTGACGAGTTGCAGGTAGTCCACCACGATCAAGTCGAGGCCGGTCATGCGTTTCTGGCGCCGGGCGCGGGCCGCCAGCTTGGCCAGGGCAAGGCCGCCCGTGGCGTCGATATGCAGCGGGGCTTCCTGGATTTCGATAGCGGCGTCTCTGACCCGGCCAAACTCGTGGGCCTCGATCTCGCCCTTTCGGATGCGATCGCCCGACACGCCGGAGGATTCCGCCAGGATACGCATGGCCAGCTGTTCGGCGCTCATCTCCAGGGAGAAGAACAGCACCTGACCGCCGGCCGTGGTGCGACGGGTTCCGTCTGGCCGGGTCTCGTAGGCGTAATTCCGAGCCGCGTGGAAGGCGATGTTTGCCGCCAGCGCGGTCTTGCCGGCCGATGGGCGAGCCGCCAGGATCACCAGATCAGACGGATGCAGGCCGCCCAGCTTGCGGTCCAAGTCGATCAGTCCGGTGGACAGGCCAGACAGTCCCCCGTCACGCTCAAAGGCGGCTGCGGCCATCTTGACCGCGCCCGTGACGGCATCGGCGAAGGATACCACACCGGCGCTTTGACCGCGGCCATTCTCAGCCAGCTTGTAGAGCGCGCCCTCCGCACCTTCGATCAGGTCGGCGGCGGATGCGTCGATTTCCGGGTCTGTGGCCTGGGCCTCGAGGTCGCCGGCAATGCGGATCAGCTCGCGGCGCTTGGCCGTTTCGATGACGGCGCGGGCGTAGTCCCTGGCGTGAGCCGAGGGCGGGGCTTGTTCCACCAGCAGGGCGAGGTAGCGCAGCCCGCCAAGCTCCTCAAAGGCCGGGTCGCGCGCTACCTGATCGGCCACAAGGATGGGCTCGGCAAGCTGGCCACGCCGGATCGCGCTTTCGATGATCGCAAACAGCCGGGCGTGGAAGGGTTCGAAGAAGTGGTCGGCCTTCAGGTCATCGCAGCGGTCGAAAGCGGCGTTGTCGTACAGCAGGGCGCCCAGGACGTACTGTTCGGCCTCCAGGTTGCACGGGATATGCTTGATCGGCGGGGCGTCATTGGCCGGCGTCAGGGTCAGCGCGTTCATGCCGCCTCCCCCTGGTCCTGATCCCGATCCAGGGCCTTATCCAGCACCTGGGCCGCGACCTTCGCCACTACGGGGCCGATGGGGTTTAGGCCTTCGGAGGGGGGCTCTGAGGGCGTCTGGGGGGCTTCGCTCACCGGCTCCACCCCTTCGCGATCCCGCGCCGATGGGCTCTCTCGACCACATGGGACTTGAGCAATTCGATCTCTCCAAGGGTTCGGTCCAGGCCGATGGAGTCGAGGAGCGCGTCGGCGCATCCCCTCATCTTGGCGGCGTCGAGGTGAATGGCGGCGGCCCTGATCTCTTCGGTTTCACGGGCGGGGGCGGTCATGCGGCCTGACCTTCAAGCGCCGCGCTCAACCGCTCCGCATCCACGTCGAACAGCTCGGCAAACTCTTCGACGCTTAGGCCCTTGGCGATTTGCTGGCGCGCCCTGGCGAGGAGTTCCGGCGTGATGGGCTTCAGGCGGATGATCTGGACGCCGTTGCCGACGTTCTGGAGCGTTGCGCCCCGGGGGATGGCGCGACCCTTGGGCCTGGCTTCCTGGCGCCGGCGGACCTCAGCGATGGTCTTCGGGGGCGCGGCAGGCGCTAGCGGGGCTTCCTGGCGCTCGGCGAGGGCCTTGGTCCGCAGGGCGTAGCGAACGGCCTCCTCGGCTGCGTCCTGGGCTTTCTGGAACCGGACGCCGCCATGTTGCCGGGCGCTGCTGATCGAGGTCGTGCGATAGCCGAGCGTCCGGCAGATATCGGAGATGGCCGTCTGAGACCCGCGCGCCAAGCCGGTGATGGCGGGCGCAAGGCATCGCCGCGCAAGGCCCGCCTTCACGGTCAGGGCCTCGATGGGATCGTCCCCATAGTTGACGGCCGAGGCGATGATGGCCCGGGCGTAGAGATCAGCCGAGGGCATCAGGCGACCCCCTCCAGGGCTTGCGCCAGACGGTCGGCGTCGAGACGGAAGGTCATGGCGAACTCGTCGAGGCTCATGCCGCGTGACAACTGCTGGCGAGCCCAACGGACATGCCGATCGGTCGGGGCTTTGCGCTCCAGCCTGACCACGCCCTGGGGAAGGGCTCGGGCCTGACCGCCCTCGATCACGCGGAGATGGCGGAAGGTGTTGGGCGCGGGCCGGTCGTTCTCGCCGGGCAAGGCCGGGGCGGTGCGGCGTCTGATGGTCTGGACCGCAGAGAAGCCGCCAGCCAGGGTCAGGGCCCGGCAATGCTGATCGACCTTCTCAGGGTTTGGCGCGAACGGGTCGGCCATGTTGAGGTTGATCAGGCCCTCGCGCTCGGCTTTCCACCAGATCGCATCCAAGCCCCGGTTGAGGATGGGCGCGATGCGTCGGCAGTTGGCGAGCGGGCCAATGGCGCGGTTCCATTCGGCATGGAACGTGGCGTTATCTTCCGGGGTCCAACGGGCGCCGCGTGGGCGGGTGCTGTTCATGCTGCGATCCCTTGTTTGGATTGGCGGGCGGTGTCTGGGCGGATGGTGACGTCGACGCCAGCCGTCGAGGCGTAGGTCTTCCCGGCGTTGATCCAGCAGACCTGGGCGTCATCGGCGAAGGCCACGGCGTTGCAGCCGTCGAGAACCGCCTTGATGATGTTGTCGAGGTCCGGGCGCTTGGCGGGATGGATCTCACCAGCCAGCATGGCGGCGCGGGCGCCCTTCGAGGTCGAGGCCGCAGGCTCCAGCCGGACGATGATGGAGACCTCCACCGGCCCGGCGAACCGCTCACGCCCCGCCATGGCGACATGGGCGGCGTGCTTGATCAGGCTCTCATAGGCGACGGTCTTCGCGTCGGTGAAGGTGCGGCCGCCGCCGAAGCGGGGCCGACCCTTGCCGCGAGGCGCGCCGGGGATGGTGAAGGTCAAGGCGGTCATTGCGGCGGCCACTCCCGCCCAAGCTCTTTGGCGAGGCTCGCGTGGAAAGCCCGATAGGCGGCGCCCTGCGCGAGGCCCAAGGCCCCGTCGTTGCCCCTCTTGCGGGCTTCATGGGCGAGGCCAGCGGCGACGCTCTGGGCGATGGCCAGGGCCTGGGCCACCTCAGGCGAGGGGGCGGGCTTGACCGGGCGGCGGCGGGTGAAGTCGAAGAGGCCGAGGGTCATTGATGCCCCCGCGCCGCGCAGAACCAGTACAGGGCGATCAGCGGCCAAACGACCGACGACCAATCACCCTCGATCAGGGAGATGATCGCGACGCCGACCGATGAGACCACAAATGTGCCGTTCAGGATGGCGACCATCACAGGTCGAGCCCCGCCGCGTGGGCGTACAGGTCGAGCAGGGCTTCCTCTTCCTGCCGAGCGGCCCGCGACTTGCCGCGCAGGGAGACGACCTTTCGGATGATGCGGGGATCGAATCCCTGGCTCTTCGCTTCCGCCAGCACGTCGCGGATGTGGGCGCCGACTTCCTGGCGCTCCGTGGTCAGGTTCTCGACGCGCTCGATGAAGCTGCGAAGCTGGCCCTGGGCGGTTTCGTTCAGGACGTCGGCGTGGGCTTGATCGGTCATGATCACCACGCCCCAAACCAGACGCCGACGCCGTGAATGACGCCCACGGGAGCGGCGATGGCGCCGGCGATCAGGAACAGCCAGGAGCCGGTCTTGATGCAGACGATGACGTGGGTGAGCCAGGCGGCGATGAGGCTGAAAATCAGGCCGACGGCGGCCAGGGGTGCGAAGAGATTGGACATGGGTTTCCCCCATCAGGTCAGGCGCTCCACCCGGCGCCTGGTCGGGTAAGCGGTTAAGCCGCGACGGGCGCGTGAACCTTGGGCAGGTCAGAGCCGATGGACGGCTTGGCGAGATCGGGGTGACGCGCCATCCAGTCCTGAACGAACCAGAGTTGGCCGCAGCCGCCGCCGATGGTGTCCTGGCCGGCGGGGTCGAAGACCCGCACGTCGTATCCGCGGGCGACCAGCTTTGCGGCGAAGTCCGTGGCGAGGCCGCGCTGATGGTCGTTGGTCGCGGGCATTCCCTCGTTGCGCTCGCAGACCACAGAGACGGTCGCGCACCACACGTCCGGCCGGTAGAGCGCCAGGATGCGGTCGGCGTCGGCGTCGGTGCTGTTGCCGTCGTGGGCGCAGTAATTGAAGAACGGGCGGCGCCCGGTGAGGTTGGCCCAGGCCTCGCCGGTCCTGGCGATGGCGGCCAGGGTGAGCTTGTGCTTGAAGGGGACCAGAGCGTCCCGAGCTTCATCGGTGCTTTCGTGAACCGAAAATTGCAGACCAACGGTCGGGACCTCTACGCTCAGGTCGGCGACCTCGCCGTAGTCCACAGACGGGGCGGACGTGGAGATCAGGAGGGCGGCGCTGGGATAGAGCCGATGCAGGTCGCGGATGGCCGGGGCGAGGGCCTTCATGTTCAGGAGCGGCTCGCCCATGGACATGAACATGATCTGGAGGCGGCCCATCTCCTCAGCAGTCACGCCCTCGGCTTCGAAAGCCGCGTCCAGACAATGGACAGCCTGAGAAACGATCTCGGCTTGGGTCAGGGAGCGGACGAAGGCGTCGCCGGCGCCGCAGAACCGGCAACCGACCGGACAACCGCTTTGCGTCGAGATACAGATGACCGTTCGCTCAGCGTAGGTCGGATAGCGATAGAGAACCGCCTCAGCGACGGCGGTGTTGCTGGAAAAGACGAACTTGGCGACGTTCTCTTGTTCGTCGTCGATCCGCTTGATGTCGTTCCAGGTCATGGGGTTTCCCCTGGGGTCAGCCGCTCAAACCCGCGCGGCTGATGCGGGTAAGCGGTTACTGATCTGAGGAGCGAGACCGGCTCACGCGGGCAAACTCGCCTTGCAGCTTCAGTGCGGCGGCGTCATAGGCGCGCGAGGCAGCTTCCGGGCTGTCGTATTGTCCGAGGTAGTGGTGGACGCCGGCGCAGGTGATCTGCGCAATCCAGGCGCGGCGGCGGCTATTGAAGCTCACGCCCTTGAAGCCTGACGTGTTGCGCCTTGTCAGACCGACATTGTGCCGGTTCTCCGTGAAGCCGCACAGACGCAAGTTCTCAAGCCGGTTGTCGAGCTTGTCGCCGTTGATGTGGTCCACCTGGGCGCCGTTCGGAGCGTCCATCAGAAAGCGGTGCAGGTACTCGCGGCGATGGTTGCCGCGCGGCCCGACCCCTCGGCAGGCATACCGGCCGTCAAAGCACCACTTGAAAGTGCCGGCCTTAGCCAAGCCGGTTGGATCCACCAGCGCCACGCGGCCTTGGGTCAGGGGGATTTCATGAACGCTCATGCAAGCCACCGCCAAGCCGCCTGGATGCGCCCGCGAGACCATTCAGTGACCGCCCGCGCCGCGTCGGCGACTAGGCTGAACACCAGCGTCAGAAGCGCGCCGATCAGGTACAGGAGCGAAAGACCGCAGATCGCGAGCCACAGTCCGCAGCGTTTGAGCGCGCTCAACATGGCGCCGCCTTTCATTGTTGATGAATTGGTCGGCGGTTTCGTCCAGCAGGGCGCCGAACACCGCGAAGAGGACCGGCCAGCCGCCGTTCGGGTGCTGGATGATCTTGTCGAAGGTCTGCCAAGACGCCCGGCCCGAGCAGACCGAGCGGGCCTCGTCTTCATTCAAGCCCCACTCGACGCCTACCGACTTGCGGCGGGCCGAGGGCCAGCGAAGGGCGGCGTATTGGGCGAGCGCATCGCGTGTGCGCTCAAGACCGAAGCCGGGAAGATTTTTCCCAAAGCAGTCGCGGATTTCCATGGGCCTCACCGTCATGTTGAACACGACGGAAGGGCGGCCAGCGAGGAGCGGCGCAGATGGGAGAGCGGATCGACACTGAGGGACTTGAAGTCGCGCTGACGGTCTGGGAGGCCGCTCAAGCGCAAATGGATGACAGGCTGCATAAGAACCGCGAGGCGACCTCTGCCCGGCTGTTCTGGAAGGCTCTGAACGTCAGGACCGCGCGGCTGCAACCGCGTCGGCCTGGACAATGAGACAGGGGAATAGGCGCCGGACGCGGGGAGAGACCGCGCCCGGCTTTCGTGCGTCCACGCAGAGGGCTCGTTGTGGACACGCGAAGTCATGCCGCGGCCTCGGTTTGGGGCCGATAGACGCGGGCAATGTGAGAGGAGAGCGCCAGGGGAATCTTGGCGATCTTGGCGCTGGCGGCTTTGCGGGCGGGCGACTTGCTGGACAGCTTGCACAGGTTCTGGTCGAACCATTCCGCGCCCGCGCCCGCGCCCGCGCCCTTGCGGCCTTCGGCGACTTCGCGCTCAACGCCGCAATCGCGAGACGTGAACCGCGCGCCTTTGCCTTTGTCAGTTCGGCGCCCGCCATCAAGAGCCGGCACTTTTACAGCCACATGCGCCTCAACGCTGGCCGTCTGGAACGACCGACCCGATCCGTCGAACCGGAAGCCAGGCACCTTGCGCGCATCGACAACAGTCGGCATGAGCGCGGGGACGTCGCCCCAGAGGTAGTAGGAGCCGAAGTTCGCAGCGGCGCGGCCGACCCAAGGCTGGGCGCCGCGGACGTTCTCGACGACCATGGGGATGTATCGACCCGCCGCCTGGCTGGCCTCACGCTGGATGCGGAAGCAGGCGTTGAACAGGGCGTTGAGTTCGTCGAGGGTGCGCGAGCCCTTGTAGCCATCGGGGAACACGTCTTCGCCGCGCAGAGCCCGCGCGATCTGCTTGGCCCGGGACCAGGGCATGGCCATGTAGGAATATTCAGTGCAGGGCGGGCTGGCGACGATCAGGTCCGCGTCGGCGCAGGCGGCCCCGTCAAGGTCGAGGATGCTCTTAAGCACCAGCTCGCCGGGATACCGCTCGTCCCCGTACTCATGGGCTTCGATGTCGTAGCCGCGAGCGCGGTAGCCCTCCTGCAGAAGGCCCTCGGTCCACCCACCAAGGCCACAGCACAGATCAACCGCAAGGGGTTTTGATGTCTCACGCGAAGTCATGCCGTCACCGTCTCTGGGGTGGCGAACAGGTCGATTTGCGGGGCTTTCCGACGGCGAGTCGCGGCGGCGTTGCGCGCGTGGTGCTTGGCGTCGTAGGTCAGGTGGCACCGCTGGCACATGGCCCGCAGGTTGGAGCGGTTGCCCGGCTCTCCGCAGTTCTCAGGAACATGGTCGAGGTGCGCGACGGTCAGGACGACGCGCGATCCCGTCACCGGATGCGGCTTGCCGTTCTCAGCCCGGCAGTCCTCATAGAAGCCCGGCGAGCCTTCGCAGACCCAGCCAGCGGCCTCGCGAACCTCCAGGCTGATCGCCTTCCAATCCTTCGGATAGCGAGCGCGGTTCTCAGCGGAGATAGGCACCTACACCCCCCCCACTTCACGAGGGGCGGGAACACGACGGGGCTCCTCGTAGCTGGTAGAGGTCTCAAGCCATTCGGAGATGTCGGGGAGCTTGCGGAAATGCTCGATCAGCCATCCGCCAAGATCGCCGTTCCAGGCGGTCCAATGCGTCTCCGGCTCGACGAGGATCAGACCGCACGCCGGGATGCTAATGCCAGTGTTGAAATGGTCTCGGTCGCGGACCTCAAGGACGGTGTAGATGCGCCCGGCGACGATCCGCGCGGGCTCAACATCACCAACCTTGGCGAAGCTATCCGGCGAGCGAGCGTCAACGTCGCGGATTGCCTGCACGCGATCACCCGGCCCGATATCCATGGTCAGGCGGCCTCTTGTTTGGAGGGGGGAGAGGGCTTGGCGGCGAGAACTTCGGCTTCAAGGGCGTCGGCGTGAGCGAGGCGGGCCTTGGCGGACTTCCGCAGCGTCTCGACGTTCCACTGGCGCTCGTCGGCAGTGAGAGCCGCGCGCAGCTTGTACATCGGCTCGGCGCCCGACTTCCGAGGGATTGGATAGCGGGTTTGCAGGTGGCCGGAGAACAGAACGCCTTGGTGCGCCTCGCTCTCGTCGCTCTCGGAATTGTAGCGACCGGACAGCACGCCGCGCGCGATCTGCTTCAGCCCCTCAAGGCTGGCGTGCGCGATTTCGGGCGCCAGGGACGCGCCCCCGCTGTAGCGGGCCTGTAGGATGAGGGCGAGCGACGTGGGCGAAACGATGTCAGGGCCATCACCGTCGCCTAGCAGGGCGTGGCAGTCGGTGCGGATACGCTCATACAGGCTCATGTTCGGCCTCCAGGCTGTTGAGGAAATCAGCGACCAGCGGCGCAAGGCGCAGCACGTCTGCGCGCATGGCGTCGGTCATCTGACGCAGCAGGCGGGACGGGTCGGCGCTGAAGTAGCCATCGCGCTCGAAGTCGCGCAGCCGCCCCCAGAGCCACAGCGCATCGTCAGGGACGCGCGGCGCAGGCGTCGGCTCTCTCACCGTGGCGCGGGCGATGACGCCTTTTGTGGACGGCTTCTCGGGGGCCTTCAGCGCCCGCTCAAAGTCGGCCTCGGGGATGTTTGCCAAGGCCTGGAACTTGTGCGCGGTCTGCCGGGAAATGCCGTGTTCGTAGAGCGCCGACGCATAGGGCGACGGGCCTTTCGGCATGGCTTGTTCGGAAATCGAACGCGTATCCTCGGGGGACGCGTTCACCGCCCGCGCAAGTCCGCTGGCCCGGCCCGCGTCGGCATGATCGGCCCGCGCCAAATCCTTCAGAAGCTCGCCCACCCGGCGCTCGGCCCGCAGGCGGACGTTCGCCGCTTCACGCTCGGCGTCCAGGTTGCGGGCCTGCCGGTAATAGGCTTCCAGCGCCAGGGCCTTGTCGCGAATGTCTTTCGCCTCATCGACGGCGACGCACTCCGCGATGGCGCTGCACATGCGCTCGTAAAGGGCGAGGCCGGGCGCGGTCTGAATGACGGCGGGCGCGCCCATCAGGCGGCCTCTTGTTTGGAGGGGGAAGAGGGCTTGGCGGGCTTCAGCGGCACGCCAGGGGGCAACAGCTCGTCAACGGTGACGACAACACCACGCTTCCCGGCCTCCTGGATCAGGGCGGCCCAATGCTTGGCGGGAACGCGGTTTCCGATGCCCCAACGCTGCACCGCAGAGCGGTCCAAACCGAGCCATTCGGCGACGACCCGGTTGCCGCCGCAGCGCGAGATGATTTGTCGAACCGTTGTCATGGCCCCAAATCTATGCGCTTTTCTCATATGCCGTCAAGCACGCATATGCGATGCCCTATGAGAATTCCGCTCTAGCCGGGTTGCGGCAATTTGCGCTTTACCGCTTTTCTATGGAAGCACCTTGGCTGAAATCAGAGCTGGAGAAGCCCGGTCGCTCTCAGGCCGCGCTCGCAAGATTCCTTGGAATTGAGCAATCTAAGGTCAACCGCATGTGCAATGGCGGTCGGCAGATAAAGGCCAAGGAAGCCGAGGGCATTCGAGCCTATCTCGCCGCAACGGCGCAGTCTGGTGAACATGGCACTAATAATGCCACTAGACAGACGCCCACCGCCCGCCTGAAGGTGGTAGGCATAGTTGAAGCGGGGAGTTGGCGTGAAGTGGCTTACGCTGAAGAGATTGACCCTCCAACACTTGATGCGCCAACCCCTCTTGTTGAGAGCGGGGCTTTCGCGCTTCGCGTTGTCGGCCCCAGCATGGACCGATTGTATCGGGAGGGAACGTATATCGTCGTGCTGCCGTGGCAGGGCGGGGATCTGCCAGTTGGACGGCGGGTCGTGGTTGAGCGCGAAAAGCCCGACGGGACAGTCGAGACAACCGTAAAGGACTTGGTTCGCGGAGAGGATGGCGAGCTGGAGCTTTGGCCCCGCTCAAGCCATCCGGCACACCAAGCCCCCATCCCCTATAAGGACGTTGACGGGGTGACGGTTCGCCTGGTTGGCCGCGTCACCCACGCCATCATCCCCGAGGACTAGTTACAGACTCGCGCGTAGCCCTTGCCGATGCAGGTTGTGCCGTCGCTGCTGATGTAGGAGCCGGTCTGGCTGTTATACTGCCAGAGGTTCCCGCTCGCATCGGTCCCGCGCATATTGCCGTTCGGATCTACGCGCGTGGTCCACGTCGAGCCGGTGTTTAGGTTAGACCCGCGGACGGTCGTGCTGCCGCCATAGCTCGGCGTCGTGCGGTACACATTCCCGGACTGATAATCGTAGGTTGTCTGCGGCGCGCGGTAGGGAGCTGGCGCTTCATAGCCGCCGTATGTCGGGATTTCTGGCGGGCTCGGGACCATAGGCACCCATTGAGCCGACGCCACGGCTGGCGCTAGCGCGGCCAACAAAACTCCAATCAGAAGTGATCGCATGTCGTTCCCTCCGGTGAGGAGGCGACAATGCAGCACGCCGCTCATATGCGTCTTGTGCGTTTTTCGCATTGACGTCTATGCGATCTTCTCATACGTTATCCCCATCAGCCGCACACAGCGGCAAGGATGGAGAGCCGAGATGGCCGCGTTACCCAAAGACATCACTCACGCCGAAGCCATGGCCGCCTTCAAGGCGCTGGTGGGACAAATGGGCGCTGGCGCTGACCTTTCGGTCGGCCTGGACATGGGCCGCTACGGCAAGCCTAGCGGCGTTCTTCGCGCGACCTTCTGGCCGAACGGCCTCACCGCTTCCACCGGCCGTACGCAGTTCGGCGTTGCTGCCGACTCCTACCGCGAACTCCTCGCCGCCTCCGAAGCGGCTTGGGCCGAACGTTCAGACCTGCACGCCACCAACACCATCCGCGAGATGGCTCTGGCCATCATCAGCATCACCGCCGACCTCGGCGAATGCACTGACGCCGCCCTGCGCGCCAAGTTCGATGGCGCCGACGTGACCCGCTACGGCGACCGCGCCTGCGAAGCCGCCACTGAGATGGCGAGCAACGGCCCCTTCAGCATCGTGAAGCTGTCGGGCGCGAACGACATCGCCGCCTAACAACCCCCAACGGATGGAGAGCGCCTGATGGCCGCTACCCTTATCAGCACCACGGATCGCTTCGACGCCGGCCTCCTCGGCTACGAGCGCGCCTGCAACCCCCGTGAAGACGGCGAGGGCCTGATCATCACCCTGGACGACGGCTTCCCCCTCTCAATCACGCTCCTCGGTCCTGAGGGCGAAATCACTCTGTCCGGCAAGGCTGAGGTTCGGGAGGTCGCAAACACCCTCCTGTCGGCTCTGCGGGCTGCTGAAAAGGTGGCGGCGTAGTCATGGATAAGCTGATCTTCGAACCTCACAACGGCTACGGCTCCACCATCGACGGCGAGCCCCTTCCGTTCGGCTACCTCAGCAAGGCCACGCCCGTCCCGCAGCCCGTGTTCGAGTTGTCGCCGGTCACTGGCGGGTCCGTCGAGGAACTGACCGCCTACGCCCTCGCCGCAGCATCCGCACCCGCCCTACTGGAGGCGCTGAAGGCCATTGTCGAGGAGTTCGGCGGGACCATCGAGCAGTACCACAAGATCGGCCCTGACTACACGCTCTCGGCCGGGACGGAGGTCTTTGAGGTCTCCACCATCCTTGACCGCGAGCCGCTGATCGAAGCCGCCCGCGCCGCCATCTTTCAAGCAGAGGGGGGCGAGTAGATGGAAACCTACCGCGACTGGATCATCCATCCTACCGACCCCGTCCCGCCCATCCTCGGCTGGCAGAGGTTCGCCTGGACCTACACCCACAAGGACTACGACGGCCCGGAAGACAACCGCTGCGGATGCGCGGAGAGCCCGGAAGCCTGCCGTGACGCCATTGACGACATGGAGGACTGCTAATGCGCGGCTCCCTCGCTGACTACGACACCCTCGCCGGCCGTCTTGCCGATTACGAATGGTCAGACCCTGAGAGCGAGGCTCACGAAGCCATCCTGTTGAGCCTGATCGAAGTGGCCCTGCGTTGCGGCTTCCGTCCCGGTCCTGGGCAAGCGGTTTCGTCCTGGGCTCACAACCGCCTGCGGACCCTTCGCGGCAATTCAGACCCCTCATTCTCATGGGAGCGTGCAGCGTGACCGAAGACGAAGCGAAGACCAAGGCCTGCTTCAAAGCGGCCACGTTCGGCGGCTCTCAGCAACTTGCCGATGGTCCCGGCCCCAACTGCATCGGCGCGGCCTGCATGGCTTGGCGCGTCCGCCATCAGTGGCTCGACAACGCACAGCAGGAACCCGATTGGGTTTCCTACCTGCCCTACGGCTTTGAGCCGGGGCCGGGACAGGAGCGAGACGACGGCTACTGCGGCCTAGCGGGTCCAGTCCAATGACCCTCCTCCCCTGGACCCTACGCGAGGCCGAACGTCTGGCCTTTGTCGCAACCCTTCTGGTGTTCGCTCTGGTGTTGGCGGGGGTGTGGTCGTGAGCGCCCGCGTTGAGAAAGCTTTGCTGGAATTAGCCGCCGCCGTCCGCGAGGAGGTCGCCGCTATACCCGAGGGCGTTGGTTCTCTTGGCGAGGAACTTTACCGCGCCCGCGAGACCGCCCGGCTGAGCCTTCAAGAGGTCGCCGACCGGAGCGGCTTCACCAAATCCCACGTCTGGGAACTTGAGCAAGGCCGGTCCCGCAACCCCACCGTTCGCGCCATCGCCAACCTGTCGGCGGCTTTGGGCGTCCCGTTTCACCGGCTGGCAGAGGCGGCCTTGAACAGCCTGCCGTCCCCCACCCCAAACAAGGAGGCCTGACCATGGCCCAATCCCCGAAGACCAGCCTGCAGATCGTCCGCCCGGCGCCCGAGACCGTCACCGACCGGATCAAGGCCCTGCAATCGCAGATGACCGGCCTCGCCGCTCAACAGTCGGCCGAACTCCGCGCCGCCATGCTGGAGGCCCAACGCATCGCCGCCGACGTGGCGAACTGCCCAGCCCACCCGCCTGGGGTCCGCGACCTCGCCCGGCGCTTGAGCGACGACCTCGCGAACACGGCACAGACCATCGACGCCATCATGGCGAGGGCCGGCTGATGCGCCTCGCCATCGGCTTTGCCGCCTACGCCCTGTTCTTCCTGATCGTCGGCCTGGCTGTCGGCTTCATGTTCGACGTCGGGGCCTGGATTGGGGGGATGCTGTGATGCGCCTCTCGCAAGACAACGAGGCTCGCTACCAAGCCGCCCTCTCCAGGGTCGTCCAGCGGGCCAATCTCGCCCACCAGGCCCCAGACCTTGCCGAGGCCATGCAGCGCCTAACAAGCGCCCGTGACGCCATCTTACAGGCCCAAATGCTCATCCGGCAGATCGAAGACGAGATGCGGTTCGCCGGGTCGAAAGCACACGAGGAGATTGCAGCGTGAGCGATATCTTTGAACGCCTCGCCGCGCCGTTTCCCGCTGACGCCGTTTCCTGGCGCGTGGGGACCAGCAACAAGAAGAAGCTCCAGCGCGAGACCGGAAATCAGCAGGCCAAGGCCACCAAGGGCCAGGCTCTCGCCTATATCGACGCCCGCGACGTGATGGACCGCTTCGATGAGGTGTGCGGCCCCGGCGGATGGCAGAACCGATACAGCCACGCCGACCGCAAGACCATCTGCGAAATCGGCGTCCGGGCGCCAGATGGTGAGTGGATTTGGAAAGCCGACGGGGCCGGCGACAGCGACATCGAAGCCGAGAAAGGCAGTCTGTCTGACGCTTTCAAAAGGGCCGCCGTCCGTTGGGGTGTTGGCCGCTACCTATACCACCTGCCCAGCCCGTGGGTGGACCTGGACGAGCGCGAGCAGATCAAAGAGGCCGACCGGCGCAAGCTAGAGGGCATTCTTCGCGGTAAGGGCGCGCCTGCCACCGCCCCCGAGGAGCCGCCGCCCCCCTCCATGGCCGACAAAGCCATCAACGTCCTGCGCGGATGCTCCTCAGACAAGGGGCTCTTCAAGGAGACGTGGGGGCGCCACCAGAAGGCCTGGAAAGCCGCGATGAGCGGGCCTGACTACGCCAGCGTCGTCAAGGCCATGCACGAGATCGCAGCCGCCTTCCCGAAAGACGAACCTGCGCCGCCGCCAGCCCCGCCGCCAGCCGACGGCTTCGGCCTGAGCGGCGACAACGTGCCCACCTTCAACTGAGGAGATCGCAGTGACCGCGACCCATTATCAATCGTCGAAAGGCCCGCTGGAGATCGCTTCCATGCCCGGCCCCTACCTTGCGAACGCGCTCGCCAAGCTGGAGCGGGAGAACGACCCCGCCCGCGCCGCTGAACTGGCCGCCATGCGCGACCGTATGGCCGTGCTGGACGCCGAGCGCGAGGAAGAGAACCCCCGCGTTTACCTTGGAGCGAACAACCCCCCGGGAGAGACCCCGGCCGAAGCCCTGGCGCCCACGCCGGAAGGCTTCGAAGCGATTAAGGTCAACATTGAAGACCTGCTGGTCGAGGCTCGCAACTGGGCCGATGGCGTGGCGGTTGAGAACCAGGCCCAAGCCGATGAGATCGCCCGGCTGATCGAAGACCTGCGCGCCGCCGAAGGTGCGGCCGACGAAGCCCGCAAGGCCGAGGTCAAGCCGCTGGACGACGCCCGCGACGCCATCCAGACCCGCTACAACGTCTACATCGCCCCGCTCAAGAACAAGAAGCCGGGCAAGGTTCCGCTGGCCGTCTCCGCGCTCAAGACGACGCTGGGCGCATGGCTCACCAAGCTGGACGATGAGCGCCGCGAGCGTGAAGCCGCCGCACAAGCCGAGGCCGCCAAGCTGGCGCAGGAAGCCGCCGCCGCGATGCGCGCCAGCGTGCCGGAAGACTTCGGAGCCCGCGAGGAAGCCGAGGAGAAGGTCGCTGAGGCCCAAGCCGCCGCGACCGTCGCCAAGCAGCTCTCTACAGCCCGCGTTCACGCCCACGGTGGCAACCGCGCCATCGGCCTGCGGACCTATTGGGTTCCGGCCCTGACCAACCCGCGCGATGCGCTGGCGCACTACGTCGCGACCCGGCCCGACGACATCAAGGCCTTCCTCCTCAAGCTGGCGACCGAAGACGTGGCCGCCGGGAAAAGGGCCGTGCCGGGCTTCACCATCACCGAAGACAGAAAGGTCGCCTAATGGCGCGAATGACCCCCTACAAGCAGGCCGCCTGCGTCACCGGAACCTATACCGACCGGGATGGGAACGAGAAGAAACGGTACGTCAACGTCGGAACTCTGTTCCAGTACGAGGACGGCGGCTTCGCGCTTAAGCTCGATAGCATCCCGGTCGGGCAGGGCTGGAACGGCTTTGTCAGCTTTTTCGACCTGAAGCCCCGCGACGGTGGGCAGGCCGGCGGCGGTCAGCGAACAAGCCAGCAAGCCAGCAAGCCCCGCGAGGACTTCAGCGCCGACCTCGATGACGAGATTCCGTTCTAGATGGAGCGCCACGTCCTCAAGCTGACCCCAGGAGCGCGGCGCGATGCGGCGGCCTGGCTGGACCGGGCCTTCCGGCTCTATCAACCCGGCGCGCCGTGGGTGATGGAGCTTCGCCCCGCCAAGCGCACCGACGAGCAGAACCGCGCCCTCTGGGGTCTGATCGGCCAGGTCCATAAGCAGCGCCCCATGCACAACGGGATCAAGATGACCCCGGAGCTGTGGAAGGCGGTCTTTATGGACGCCTGGGGCGCTGAGGTCTCGTTCCTGCCCAAGCTTGAGGGCGACGGCATGTTCCCTGCCGGCCATCGGTCATCGCAACTCACCAAGCACGAGTTCGTCAGCCTGATCGAATTCATCCTGGCTTGGACCGCGCGCGAAGGCCTGACCATCCGCCACTTCGACGAAGAAACGGAAGCCGCCTGATGGACCCCCGCGACCCTCACGCCGTCACCCTGGACGAAATGCGGTCCTTTCGCGCGGGCCTGTCTCCTCGCGTTTCCCGGCGCCGTCGTCTCCAAACCGCAGCCCAGACGGAGGCTTCCTGATGCCGAGCGCCTACCACCCCGGACATCGCAGCCACTTCGCCCTGGCGCATCTTGAGGCCGGTCCCGCCGACCTTTCAGAGCTGACGCGCTATCTCGACGCCGCGTCACCCACCACCCGAAACAAGGCCTATTGGATCATGGAAGCCCTGATCGACGACGGGTTCGTGTTGCTTACGCAGGGCGACTATCGGCTGACCGCGGACGGCTCCAGGGCGCTGGAGCAGCTTAGGTCTGGCGAGGTGGTCGATACCCGGCCCGTGACCAGCTTCCGCGTGTTTGAGCGGGAGGCGCGGGCATGACCACGCATTACGACCGCCGCGAGGGCGAGTTCAAGTTCGAGTGCGACGGCTGCGATACGACGCCGTTCGACTACTCCAGCGAGGATTTCAACGAGGCCTGGGGCGCTGCGAAGCGCGAGGGCTGGCGCGCTGAGAAGGTGGGCGATGAGTGGCTTCACCTTTGCCCGGATTGCGGGAGGAAGGGCCGGTGAGCGATCCCCACGAATACGACCCCGAGATCGACGATCGTTACGACGAAGGCGGCGAGTTTGGCTTCACCGAAGAGGACTGCGGGCGCTGGCACAATGGCCGCTTGGGCGTTCAGTGCCGCCTCGCCGGAACCGAGGACTGCGATTGGGAGTGTCCCATTGGGCTTCCGTCGCGAGGCGGGAAGGCCTCGGCATGACCTCCTGCATCCCCTGTAACGGCTCAGGCTCCATCAGCCACCCCAACCCCACCTGGACCCCAGAGACCCCCCGCCAGGCCACGGAGACAACCGGCCCCCATGGTCGGCCCCTGACGCCTTGCAAGGACTGTGACGGGAGCGGAGAGCGATGACCGTTAATCCGTTGATGACCCGAGAGCGCGTGGTGATCCCGCCCCGCAAGCCGCCGACGAAGGCTGAGAAGATCAAGGCTTGGAACGACGCCAACGGGATCTGCGAATTGTGCGGCAAGCCCGTCCCGCCGGCCGGCGAAGGCGTCGAGTACGACCATCGCGAGATGCGCGGGATCACGGGCGACGACAGCGCCGACAATCTCCGGCCCGTGCATCCGGCCTGCCATGGCGAGAAGACCGCCAAGCATGACGCGCCGCGGATGGCGAAGGCCAAGCGCCAGGAGAAGCTGACGCAGGCCAAGGACAAGTCGAAGCGCAGCCGTCTCAGGCCGCCCCCGGGCACCCGCTACGACTGGTCCCGAGGCCGATATGTCCGCGACTAGCCCCCTGAAATCCCGCGGCTTTGAGCCGAGTAGGAGATAGAGACGATGCCAATTCAACGAGACGACCCGCGCTTCGATGTCGTTCTTGACGCTGACGCGCCAGACTTCGCAGAACGCCTTGTCGCTGCCATCGGCGTTGAGCCAGGCGAAACCATTGAGATCGTTACACCGCAGTTTGAGCGGACCGATGGGTTGTCGCCCGTCGCGCCAGACTTCGACTTTTCGAGCCTCCCTAGCCTTCCGGAAGCGAGCATTCGCGCCCTCGGGTGCATGGCTTGGGATGAGCCCGACACTGAGGGGCAAGTCCTCTGGCTGTATCCGGCTGAATGGTACGCACACATCCCCGAGGGCCACATGATCGTGGACATCAACGGAGAGCTGGAGCGGTTCCAGCGCGGCGTGACCGACGACGATATGCGCTTCGGCGTTCTCGCCTTTGGGTTCCTCAGGAAGGCTGACCCCTCCAGCTAGCCCGACCCCTCCGATGTCGCTCTTGGGCGACACACACACACTTTCCCACCCGGCAGCAAAAGGAAATGCCGAAATGACCAACGTCTATGAAGGGGCGCCTGACGCCCGCCAGTCCGCCGACGTGAGCGAGCCTGTGTCCCGTTTCCGGCCCCGCTATCGCGCCCTGACCGATGACGAGAAGGCGCTTCACGACGCCATCAAGTCCAAGGCCTCTGAGCTTGAAGGGCTTTTCGAGCAGGTCAAGCCCGGCCGCTACCGCTCCCTCGGCCTCACGGCTCTTGAGGAGTCGGTCATGTGGGCGGTGAAGGAACTCACCTCCTAGTCCAGATCGCACCGCCTCTCGGGTGGCGTGGGGCAGGGGTCCCCACGTCCATCTGGGCTGGTCCCGGGACGAACCAACACCCCTATAACCCCACAAGGCTAAGGACATGACTGAGATCACAGAAGCGGTGGAGCGGTTGAGGGAAACCGCATACCGCGACGAAGCGAAAGCTGTAACAGCGCGATCCGATGACCTTCGCGCCCTCCTCTCAGAACTCACCCGCCTACAGGAAGAGGTGAAGGGGCTTCGGCTTGCGATCTGCGGTGGCGAGGACGCGCCGGGCTACGCCGACAGCCTTCCCCTAGCCGATATCTTGGGGGTCGCCGCTAACAACATCGGCTCATGGCGTGAGGCCAGCGACCGGGCCGCCCTCCTCCAAGCCGCCAGGGAAGAGGCCTCACAAGGGGCGGGGGAGCCGGTGGCGATGAGTTCTTATGAGGACGGTTGGTTTGCTGACCCGCTCGCCGCCCTCACCTCCCCGCCAACCGACCCCCGGACCAAGGCGCTGGAGGGGGAACGCGACGCATGGAAGACGGCGGCTGAACACCACTTCGCCCACATGCGGGCGGCCCTCGACCTGTCTTACCATCTCCGCTATCCGCCCTGCCCCATGTTGCTGGATCAGGTTGCCGATCTCATCGACTGCGGTGACGGGTGCGAGAACGCTTGGCGCGAACACGACACCAACGCCACCGGCTGCACGCGCTCTGAAAGCGCCGAGGGGTGTCCCTTCGAGATGGCCTGCGAACTTCGCGACTTCGCCAAGGCCCTCCGCATCCAGGCTTGGACGCTCGCCTTTGCGCCCCGAGCCGCCCTCACCCCATCCGTCCAAGCCGAGAAGGGGGATGATCATGGGGGGTGATCGCCTTTGCCCGGTGACACCGGATGGCCGCCACAAGCGCAAGCCCTGGGCCGGCGACGGGCGGTCGGGCTTCGCGTGCGCAGCCTGCCACAAGACGTGGACCTATCGCGAGAGCGTAGCCTATCCGACCTACGCCGACCTGACCACACCAGAAGGTATCTTCGACGCGTTCTCGGAGGCGATGAGCGATGGCGCATAGCATGGCCGATCTGAACAGCGACAAGGCCCTAATCTGCCGCAAGGAGATCAACGGCGAACAGGGCAGCGCGACCGTCTGGCACGTTCTCTTGTCTGATGGACACCTGATCGACTGCGGGTCGTCGTTCTTCGCAGAGCGCAGGGCGCATGTGTTGGCCGACATGATCAACGAAGCCGGGCCAGAGCGACTATCCCGCCAAGCCCTCAAGGCCCCCCAACATGACTGATCTTAGAGAGAAGGTGGCGCGGGTGATCGATCCCGAGGCCTATGACGAAGTGACCGCCGAGGACAACGACGACGGGGCGGCCATCTTTGCGGACGCCTGGGAAGACGCCCTCACCAAGGCCGACGCCACCCTCAACCTCATAGGAGGGGATGGGTGGAAGCTGGTCCCGGTAGAGCCGACTGAGGAGATGCTTGTCGCGCTGGATAACTTAAGCGTAGAGGCGGCGGGTGACTGCCCCACCGAGCACGATGTGTATCGGGTCATCTGGGGCGCCATGATCGCAGCCTCTCCCCCTCCCCCGGTGACACCATGACAAGGGTGGCGAGCTTTAGGCAATCCGACGTCGAGCGGCTTGTTAGAGCGGCTGCGGCCGGCGGCCTGATCATCGAAGCTGTGGAAGTCGCTGTGGACGGCGCTATTCGTGTCTTGACGCGGCGGCCCGCTGAGAGCGGCGTGCCGGTTAACGATGACGCGGATTGGGTGACGCTTGCCGGCGCGACGCAGGATCACCGACGTGCCTAAGGGCCTCAAACCTGTGCGGCGGAAGCTCGCGACAGGCGAGGTTCGCGTCTATTGGTATCACCGGGCCTCGGGCCTGCGTCTGGAACACGACCCCAGGACCGCAGCGGGCCTGCTAGAAATCGCCGCCCTAGATGATCGCGCCAAGGCCCTGGAGAGCGCCCAGAAGGCCGCCACAGGCTCTCTGGCCCATCTATGGACCGCATACACCGGAAGCCCGGAATGGGCCGCCCTGAAGCCTCGCACGCGCTCGGACTACAAGGCCGTCCGCGACTGGATTGGCGCGGCGGCTGAGAGCGCCCAGGTCCGGCGCATTGACACCGCCAAGGTCGTCGCTCTGCGGGACAAGGCTTTCAAGGCGAAGGGGCGGCGATTCTCGACCTATGTCGTCCAGGTCCTGCGGATGCTGTTCGGCTGGGGGAAGCTCCGCGGCTGGATCGCTGAGAACCCGGCGACGGGCGTTCCGGCCCTGCGGCGCCCGACTGGCGCGCGGGTCGTCAACCGGGCCTGGACGCCAGCCGAGGTCGCCGCCTTTGCCGAGGCCGCACCGCCTCAACTGCTGGTCCCGTTCGCCCTTGGGCTGTTCGCGGGCCTTCGCCAGGGCGATGCGCTGATCATCACCTGGAAAGCCTACGACGGCGCGTTCCTGCGCTGGATCGCCGGCAAGAACGGCGAGGACTGCATCGCGCCCGTCACCGGGCCGCTGAGAACCGTCCTGGAGGAGGCCCGCGAGAGGCGCGGCCGCACCCTGCAGATCGCCGTCACGTCCACCGGGACCGCATGGACCGCCTCAGGCTTCCGGGCCTCGTTCTTCAAGCTCGTGCGCAGTCTGACGGCGGCCGGCAAGCTGGCGCCTGGATGCACATTCCATGGCCTGCGCCACACCATCGCATCATCCGCCCGGAACGACGGCGAGAGCGACAGCCGGGTTGCGGCCGCCATCGGAGATCGCAGCCCCGCCATGGCGCAGATTTATGGTCGGAACGCTGACCGGCATGGCGCCCAGGCCGCGATCCTTGAGGCGGCGCAGAAACGCTTTGCGAACATCGATTGGAAGCAGCAGCCGCGTCCAATTTCTGGTAAAAGAAAGAATGCCTGACTACATCAAAACCGTGACCTCGCGCGGCCGCAAGTATCGCTACTTCTGGCCGTCCAGAGAGCTGGCCGCACTCGGCGCAAAGCAGTCACCTCTGCCACTTGATGACGACTTGGCGGCCGCCGAGGTAGCCCGCTTGCTTGCCGTCCTGCAGACGCCGGCCCGGCCAGACTTTCACAAACACATAGTTCAACTACTCAAAAACGCTCGCGCTCGGTGCAAGGCCAATGGCGCCGAGATTTCGCTGACAGAGGAAGATGTCGTCGCGATGCTGGAGCGCCAGGGCTGGCGATGCGCCGTGAGCGGCATCCCGTTCGATCTGGACGCAACCGGCCCGAACCGAAAAGCCTTCCGCCGCCCATACCGCCCGAGCATCGATCGGATCGCCTCGCGAGGCCCCTACAGCGTCAGCAACGTGCGGATCGTGTGCGTCGCCGTGAACGTCGCTCTCAACGAATGGGGCGACCACGTTTTGTCGAGAATCGCCCACGGCGTGGTGGCCCAAGAAACGGCTCGTGAACATCGAACGGAAAACGGATTGGCAATTGCTCCACTCCGCGCCTACCGGAAGCGGGCCGCGTAGTGCCAAAATGTTCAACAAAAACAGAATGGTGCCTGGGGGCGGATTCGAACCACCGACACGCGGATTTTCAATCCGCTGCTCTACCAACTGAGCTACCCAGGCACTGGGCCCGCCGCGCGGGAGCCGCGTCTATAAAAGAGCCGTCGGGGGAAGTCCAGCGCGGCGAGCATGGATATATTCAGGCCTCGTCCTCGCCATCGGAGACCTCTTCCTGCTCCACGGCCGGAACGGCGTAGGCGCCGGTGAACCAACGCTGCAGATCGACGTTGGCGCAGCGCTTTGAGCAGAAGGGGCGATAGTCCGGCTGAACGGGCTTTCGGCAAATGGGGCATTTCGCCGGGATGACAACGGGACTGCTCATCGCCCATGGACCTCGATCTGGTCCCAGGCCAGGGCCTGATCGCCTTTCACCTCGAAACGCGCGCCGATTCGAGCGGCGAGCTGGGCCAGGCCCGGCTTCGCCGCCTCGGCCACAGCCGGCGCACAGCGCGCCGTCAGACGCCCCCCAGGAACGGCGGCGGCTTCGGATTCCAGCCGGCGGATGAGTCGATGGGCCAGGGTGAGGGCCGAAACGCGGCCAGACCCCTCAGTGAGAATCTCAGTCACGGGTCGTCCGCGCCGGGGGACGGTCAGTTCGATCGTTCCGAATCGGCTGATGGGACCGATCGAGACCCCAGGGTTGTCCGGATTGAAGGCCGCCCGGGCCGCCGCCATCAGGGCCGCGCCATCGTGCCCGCGACCGGCCATGTCGAACACCACAAGTCCGCCGAGTCCCTTGAGCCGCAGCACCCGGGCCGCGACGGACAGGGCGGCCAGGTTGGCCTGCCGCGTCACCCGCTTGGCCTCGTTGCCCTTGCGCTCGCCCACATCCACGTCAATGGCGGTCAGGGCGCGGGTCGGCTCGATGGCGATGGTCCCGCCGCCAGGCAGCGGATGGATGGTCTCCAGAACTTCGGCCTCGGCCTCGTCAGCCAACTGGCGGGCGATGCGTCCGGTGATCGCCTCCCCCTCCCCGGCGAGATGCTGCAGGTGGTCATACAGGGATGGCCCCGGTTCCAGCAGAACGGGCGGCCCCTGGGCGGGTCCGATCAGCCGGGCGGTGGCGAGCTTTCCCAAGCGCGGCTCGGTGCGAATCTCCACCTCCAGCGCCTCGCCCTGCTTGGGGCGGGCGTCCGGCTTGAACGAGACGCTGGCCTCAGCCCCCTCGCCCAGGTCCAGGAAGGCCATGGCCAGGGCCGGCTCCACATGCCGGACCCGGGCCCGCAACCGGGCGCCCAGCGCCAGGCGGGGAGAATCACCATCCCTCTGAATCAGCAGGCGCTCAGGCCGGCCGTCCAGCAGGACGCCGCCCCGGGTTTCACCAAGGCCTTCGTCGATAAAGAATGTGCGGCGGCTCATGCTGCGGGATAGCCCAGACCCCGCAACAGACAAAGGGTTTCATAGAGCGGCAGGCCCACCACGGCGGGATAGGAGCCTTGCAGGTTCATGACGAAGCCGCCGGCCCGCCCCTGGATCCCGTAGCCGCCTGCCTTGCCCAGCCCTTCGCCGCTGGCCAGATAGGCTTCCAGCTCATCGACCCCCAGACGCTTGAACGTCACCCGCGTCTCCACCAGCCGCTCGGCCAGGCGTCCGTCCGGGGCGATGAGGGCGACGGCCGTATAGACCCGGTGGCTGCGCCCCGAGAGCAGGTCGAGACAGGCCCTCACCTCTTCGTCATCGGCCGCCTTGGGCAGGATCCGACGTCCGGCGGCGACCACCGTGTCAGCGGCCAGGACAAAGGCCTCTGGTCGCGACTGGGCGACCAGCGCGGCCTTCGCCGCGGCCAGACGCAGGGCGCACCGGCGGGGCGTCTCGCTCTTCTGCGGCGCCTCATCAATATCGGCCGCGCAAACCTCGTCGGGCGTCAGGCCGATCTGCGCGAGCAGATCCAGCCGCCGCGGACTGGCCGAGGCCAGGACAAGTCGGGGCGTTTCGGAACTGGGGGGAACCGTCACCCGCTAGCGGACGCGGAAGGTGATGCGGCCCTTGGTCAGGTCGTACGGCGTCATCTCGATCAGCACCTTGTCCCCTACGGCCACGCGGATACGGTTCTTGCGCATCTTGCCCGCCGTATGGGCGATAATCTCGTGCTCGTTCTCGAGCTTCACGCGAAACATGGCGTTCGGCAGCACTTCGCTGACCACGCCGGGGAACTCTAACAGCTCTTCCTTGGCCATGCAGGCTCCATGGGGCGCTCACCTGATGCGGCCGGCCAGCCTGGAATCGGCCCAGCGGACAGCGCTTCAGTATAACCCAGGTCGCATTGGTCGGTAGAGACCTCTCGTTCAGCTCGCGCCGAAGCGCGCCACCAGCCGCCGGGCCAGGGCGTCGCGCACCTCCCGATAGGCGGCCAGGCGATTCTCCCGCGAACCGTCGGCCAGGGTCGGGTCGTGGGTCGGCCAGTACTCGATCTCCGCCGCGCGATGCCGCGTCAACTCCACGGCCCGGTGTTGCGCCTCGGGCGTCAGGGAGATGATCAGGTCAAAGGAGTCGTCATGGAGTTCGTCAAAAGTCTTGGGCTGATGCGACTCAAGGTCGAATCCCAGCTCCGCCATGACGGCGCATACAAATGGATCGGCGCCCTCGACCTCGGCCTCCGCCTTCAGCCCACAGGAATCCACATAGACACGGTCGCCCAGCAATCGCCTGGCCAGAACCTCCGCCATGGGAGACCGGACGCGGTTGAAGTTGCAGGCGAACAGGATCGCGCCTGGCGCGCGGGGAAAAGAGCCCGAAGCCATCGCCGCTTCAGCTCTTGTAGTGGAGAGCGCAGATCAGGGTGAAGAGCCGGCGCGCGGTGTCGAGGTCGGTCTCGATCTTGCCAGCAAGACGCGTCCGCAGCAGCTCCGAGCCTTCATTGTGCAGGCCGCGCCGGCCCATGTCCAAGGCCTCGATCTGGGCCGGGGTGGCGTTGCGGATGGCCTGATAATAGCTCTCGCAGATCATGAAATAGTCTTTGATCAGCATCCGGAACGGCGACAGCGAGAGAATGTGCCGCTTCTCGTAGCCAGGACCGGTGACATCCAGGACCAGGCGATTTTCCATCAGCCCCATGTGCAGGTCATAGGGGCCCTGCTCGGCGCCATCAGGGACGAACCGGTTCGACTCCAGCAGATCAAAGATGGCGATCTGCCGTTCCTGCTCCTGGTCGCGCGAAATCGCGCCCAGGGATTGCTGGTCGATCTCAACGCTCTGCAGCCGATGGTTCTTCTGGTCGTCGTCAGTCATGACGCCCTGGGGAAGCTCTTGGGCGCCAGCTTTAGTGCAATCGGCCCCCCCGCGTCATCCCGCTTCGCGCGCTCTCTGGGGAGCAACGACGAAAAAGCCCCCGCCGCGCGGGGCGGCGGGGGCTTGATGGGCCGAAAGCGGGACGCCTCAGCGACGGTAACTGGCGTAGCGGTGGCCCTCGGGCTGGACATAGCCGCCATGGACATAGCCGACGCCGACGCCGTTCTGACCCACCAGGATCCAGTCGCTGCCACGGACATAGGCCAGGGCTTCAAACCGCTCGCCGGCCCGAAGCTGACCGACCCTGGCGCCGCGAGTCGACGGGGCCGCCCGCAGGTTCACCGTCGAGCGCGCGACCATCACCCCGCCCCCGCCGGCATAGTTGGCCGGGCTGAGGTTGCGATCGAGGCGGTAGCCGCCGTGGGTATAGGTGGCCGGCTGGGTGTAGCCGTAGCCCTGTCCCTGGCCATAGCGCCGGTCCTGATCGTCGTGCTGCAGCTTGCAGCCGATGGCCGAGCCGGCGGCCGCGCCCACCACCGCACCCAGGGCCGTGCCCGTGCCGCGGTCGTTCTTGGCCAGATTGGACCCCGCCGCGGCCCCCAGCAGGGCGCCGATCAGGGCGCCGCCCTCCTGCTTGCCGCCTGTGGCGTTGCAACCCAGCACGCCGCCGAAGTTCTGGGCCTGGGCGGCAGGCGCTGCGGCGGCGAAGATGAGGGCGCTCATCATGGCGGTGGCCGCCGCGCCCGTGGTCAGCTTGGAAACAGTGGTCTTTGGCATGGCTTGCCTCCATCAGTTCGAATTCGCCGGGCCCGGTGTGGCCCTGTGATTCCGACCCTAGGGGGCCGCGCCTGAACGGACCCGCGACGGCCGCTGACAGATTTCGTTCAGCTTTCCTGGGCGCCCTGTCCCAGGCGCAGGGCGGCTGAGCGGGCGTGCGCCGGAAGGCCTTCAGCATCGGCCAGGGCGACCGTGGCCGGGCCCAGGGCTTCGAAGGCCGCCGCATCACACTTCACGAACGAGGTCCGCTTGATGAAGTCGTAGATCGACAGCCCCGACGAAAACCGGGCCGCCCGGCTGGTGGGCAGAACATGGTTGGACCCGGCCACATAGTCGCCAATCGCTTCGGGCGCGTGACGGCCCAGGAACATGGCGCCGGCGTGCCGGACCTGGTCGGCCAGGGCGTCCGGATCTTCGACGGCGAACTCCACATGTTCGGGGGCGAGCGCGTCCACCAGCCGCGGCGTCTGCGCCAGAGGCGCGATAATCACCGCCCCATGGTCGCGCCAGGAGGCCTGCGCCACCGCCCCGGTGGCCAGGGTGGCGATCTGCGCCTCGATCTCGGCCTCCACCTTGGCGGCGAAGTCCGCGTCGTCGGTGATGAGGATCGATTGAGCCGCCGGGTCGTGTTCGGCCTGGGACAGCAGGTCGGCGGCGATCCAGTCGACGCGGTTAAGGCCATCGGCCACAACGACGATCTCGGAAGGTCCGGCCAGGGCGTCGATGCCCACCACCCCATAGACCCTGCGCTTGGCGGCGGTGACGAAGGCGTTGCCCGGACCGACGATCTTGTCCACGGGGCGGATGGGGCCTGCCCCGAACGCCAGGGCGCCCACGGCCTGGGCCCCGCCGACCCGCCAGATTTCGGTGACGCCCGCCGCCTGAGCCGCCGCCAGCACCGCCGGTTGCAGCTTGCCAGGGGGCGTGACCATGGCGATGCGCTCGACCCCGGCCACCTGGGCGGGCACGGCGTTCATCAGCACGGTGGAGGGATAGGCGGCGCGGCCGCCAGGCACGTAGATTCCCACCGCCTCGATAGGGCCCCAGCGCCACCCCATCTCAACGCCAGCGGCGTCGGTGAAGCGAGCGTCGGCGGGGCGCTGGCGTTCGTGATAGGTGCGGATGCGCTCGGCGGCGAAGGCGATGGCCTCGCGAACCTCGGGGGCGCACGCCTCAGCCCCGGCTGCGATTTCCTCGGGCGTCACCCGCAGGCTGGTCTCATCGAGCTCGACGCCATCAAACTGCGCGCCATAGCGAAGCACCGCGGCCAGACCCTCGGCCCGCACCGCCGCCAGCACGTCGCGGACACTGGCCTCGACATCTTCAGGGGTGTCGCGTCGCTCGCTCACCAGGGCGGCGAAACGGGCTTCGAAGTCGGCATCGGTAAAATGAAACAGGCGCATGATGGCGCTATGTAGCGATGGCCAGCGCCGAGCGCCATGGCCGCGGAGCCACAGCCAGCCGTCACAACGTCCCGCGCCTCAGACCTCGTGCCGGGGCGTCCTCGGTGTCGGCCAGGGGGCCGAGACATCGGCCAGCACAGCGTCGACGCACTCCACCTTGACCTTCAGGTCGCCGCCGCCGGCGAAGCTCAGGATAAGGGATCCACCCGGCGGCTCATCGTCCGGCTCAAAGGTCAGGGCCAGAAGCTCCACTACAGCATCTGGCGCATCCCGGCGCAGACGTCTGGCCTCGACGGCCTCGACCGAACCAAATTGCAGGGCCGTCCGCACCCGGGACCGGCCGCCGGCCTCCCAGCGATAGCGGTTCAAGGCCAGGGTGAGGAGACGCGTCCTGGCTTCAAACCGGATATCGCCGATCTTGCCCACGGCGTCCTGAAGGGCGGCCGACAGCACCGCCAGGTCTTCGGCGTCCTGCGCCGTCAGTCTGAGGACCTTGGCTGACTCAGGCATCGAAACTCACATCCTGTCCTGGGCCATCGCCGGGCAGTCGCCGGATCTTCGCGCCACAGGCCGTCAGCTTGGCCTCCAGGCGCTCGAACCCTCGATCCAGGTGATAGACGCGGCCGACCACGGTCTCGCCCCGGGCGGCCAGCCCCGCGATCACCAGGCCGACAGAGGCCCGCAGGTCGGTGGCCATCACCTGCGCCCCAGTCAGGTTCGACACCCCGCGAACCCGCGCCTCACCACCATGGATGCTGATATCGGCGCCCAGCCGGGCAAGCTCCGGGGCATGCATGAAGCGGTTTTCAAAGATGGTCTCACGGATCACCGACTCCCCATCCGCCAGGGTCATCAGGGCCATGAACTGCGCCTGCAGGTCGGTGGCGAAGCCGGGATAGGGGTCGGTCTCCACCGCCACGGCGTTCAGCCGGCGGCCGTTCCGCTTTACGGTGACCCCGTCATTGTGGCGGATCACCTCAACCCCGGCCTCCTCCATCTTGTCCAACAGATTGGCGATGAAATCGTTGCGGGTGTGGGTCAGCCGCACCTCGCCGCCGGCCATGGCCGCGGCCAGCGCGAAGGTGCCGGTCTCGATCCGGTCGGGGATCACCGCATGGGTGGCGCCCCCCAGGCGGCTGACGCCCTGGATCCTGATGACATCAAGACCGGCGCCGGCGATCCGGGCGCCCATCTTGTTGAGGCAGTCGGCCAGATCGACAATCTCAGGCTCGCAGGCCGCATTGCGCAGGGTGGTCTCGCCTTCGGCCAGCACGGCGGCCAGCATGGCGTGCTCCGTGGCCCCCACCGAGACGAACGGGAAGACGATCTCCGCGCCGCGCAGGCCCCGGGGCGCCTGGGCGTAGACGTAGCCCTCGTGCAGGTCGATCTCAGCGCCCAGGGCCCGCAGGGCTTCCAGGTGCAGGTCTACTGGCCGCGCGCCGATGGTGCAGCCGCCCGGCAGCGAGACCTTGGCCTGGCCCGATCGCGCGAGCAGCGGGCCCAGCACATTGAACGAGGCGCGCATCTGGCGGACCAGGTCGTAGGGCGCGATGGCGCTGACGATTTCAGGCGTGTGCAAAAGGGTCTCAGGCCCGTCTGGCCCGTTCTGTTCCTGCACCTCGGTGCCCAGCCGACCGAGCAGCTGCCCAAGAAACCGGGTGTCAGCCAGACGCGGCATATTGGTCAGCCGCAGGGGTTCTGATGTCAGCAGGCTCGCAGCCATCAACTTGATGGCCGAGTTCTTGGCGCCGCTGATGGCGATTTCGCCCTCCAGACGCGCGCCGCCTTCGATGGCGATTCGGTCCAACCCCAGCCCCTTTAAGCGCCGCACATTCCGCGATGCGGCAATCCCAGACAGCGCTTCTAGCCCGCGACGGCGCAGCCGCAAAGGCGCGGGGCGCTCACGAACGCTTGTCGTCCTCCGCCGCAGGCTTGGGCGCTGGACGGGCCGGGGCCTTGCGGCGGCGCAGGTTGGCCCTCAGGGCCTGGGCCAGCTTGGCTTCCCGGTCATTGGCGGGCGGCGTTTTCGGCCGGTCGGGTGGCGTCATGCCGCCTCGTTGCGGCGCGAGCGCGTCGGGGTCAAGTCCGAGAAAGTCGATTTGGGGCTTCACGACGGGCCCGGGGTTGGCTATAGCCCCCGCCTCGCCTTTCGCCGCCGTAGCTCAGTGGTAGAGCGCATCCTTGGTAAGGCTGAGGTCTCGGGTTCGAGTCCCGACGGCGGCACCATCGGCCCCAAGCCCTGAACGGGTTTGGGGCCGACCTCATTTTTGGCCCCTGCCTTTCCCACGCCCTTGGTTCGGCGCCACGCTCGCCCGTCCAGACTGCGCGAGAAGATTCGCGGCGCCTGCGCCCATCCATTGCGCCGCTGCGCCCGTATGTTCAGGGACCGCGGAGGACAGATGATCGACAATCCGGAGAACTTCCCCGTCGACACGCGCAACGCCGCCCTGGCCTTGATCCGCCAGTACGGCCCTGACGCCCAGGTGATCGCCATGCTGCGCGCCGCTGAGTTCGCCGCCCTCGGCGACGTGGACGGTCTGGCCGCCTGGGACGACATCATCGCCTGTATCGAGGCCTACGATTCCCTCGGGCCCGTGGGCGGGGTCGTCCACTAGCGCATTCAGGGACCTGTCGAGCGGCCAGGCCGCCCAACTGCGCCCAGGCCCTGCTGCGCCTCATAGGTCTCCACCGCCAGACGCCTGGCGCCGTCGCAGGCGACGATCTGCGCGCCGCGGGTCACATAGCCGATCTCCAGATCCGCCAGCGTCGGCTGCGGCGGCAGGACGTGCAGCGCGCAGGGCGCCTTGGCCTCAGCCGCCAGGGCCAGCCGCGGGGCAGCCTGTGAGATCGGGGGCGGCTTGGCACAGCCGACGGTCAGCATCGAAAAGCCGAGCAGCGCGATCAGCAGCCAGGATCTCATGGCCATCCTCCGTGTTCAGGGCCTGTGGAATGAAGGCGGCGACCACCGCCTGACCGTTCGCCTTGCGCGACAGGGCCGCGGCCAGGCGTTCGCCTGAGACCCGCTCCCCCTCCGCCTCCAGCCGGGCGACATCGCGCTCCTGGGTCAGGACGGCGATCTGAGCCTCGCGGACCTGCCCCCCGTCCCGGCGGCCGGCCACATAGAGCGACAGGGCCGAGGCCGCCAGCGCCCCAGCCGCGACGGCCGTCACAATGGCTCGGATGCTCATCAGCTCAGTCCCCGCGCGTAGCCCTGGCCCGGCCGCCAGGTCAGCACCTCGCGCCGCCAGTGTCCGCCCAGCCCCAGATGAACCCAGGCACCGGCTTCCTCGATCAGCTGGTCGAAGGCCAGGTCCGAGGCCGCGATCGCCCGGCACACCGCCAGCGGCGAGCCGAACCTGGGGCAGATGAAGTCGGCCGCCTCCCCCCGCATATGGGCGCTGCTGGCCGAACCCCCGACGGCGCGGTTCACCGCCGGGGAGCGATAGCCGCTGGTGATCAGGATGGGCTTGTCGCCCAACAGGGTGCGAACCTGTTCCAACACCTGCGCTGTGGCGCGCAAGCGCGCCAGCACGGCAGGCGGCGGACGATTGTCCAGGCCCCGCTGCTGGGTGGCGGTCATCTCCTCCAGGGAAAAGTGCGCCGACAGCCAGGTCGTCATGGCCAGCCTCCATGTCTTGAATGAGAGATGTCTGTCAGGCCCGGTCCCGGCGACCAGCCGCCACCAGCTTGGCCCAGTCGGTGACCGTGGCGCCGGCCAGGTAGAGCGTGCCCAGGACCACATTGGCCCCGATCAGGGCCAGACCCAGCCACTTCAGGGCGACGGGATCTTCCAGCCGCAGGACGATGGCCCCGAGCAGGGTGAAATTGGCCCCGCAGGCCCCGTAGGTGAAGATGCGGCGATAGAGCCAGGCCGTATGCACCGCCAGGGCTGGATCATGCGGAACCCGGCCCACGCGGCCTGCGCTCTGCGCCTGACCCAGCAGCCCGGCATAGTAGGCGCCGGGCGCGGCCGCGTCGAAGTCCACCAGGTATTCCGAGGCGAAGCGGGCCTCGCCCTCCTCCTTCGACCCGGTCTCGGCGACCAGCTCGGCCCGCTCCCGGGCCAGCTGGGCGGACGTGAAAACCCCGGTCTCCGTCGCCGGCGAGCGCAGGGTGAACCAGGCCTTGTCCCGGGTCCGGGCCTCAAAGGCGCGCACCGCATGATTGCGCCCCCGCGGCGTCCACAGAAACACCGCCCAGCCGCCATTCTCCGCCAGGATCGGCCGGATATAGGTCCAGGCCTCCGGCTTGGCGAGCGACCACTCCGAGAACACCACGCCGACCGGCGGCGCCCCGACCAGGCTGTCATAATTGTCCGAGCCCAGCACCTGCCAGACCGAGCCATTGGCCAGGCGAATACTCATGTCCCCATCGCGGACGCTGGCGCGTATCGCCGGGGGAAAGGCCTCGTCGATCCGCCTCTGGCCCGTGTGCGGGTTCACCGCTTCCCAGATCGCCTTCCGCGCCTGGGCGGCCTCTGGCAGCAGGTGCCAATAGACGCCGGGCTTCTGGATGGCGCTCACCGCCGCCCAGTTCAGCGCCACGTCATCCTTGCCCCACCGCCGGTGCGCCGCCACATCGGCCCGCAGGCCGCCGTCCTCAAGATAGCGCCAGAGTTGCGTCTGATAGGGTCTTGGCCGCCAGCCGGCGGGAAGCTCGATCTCCATGCTCAGCGACCAGACAGGTCGGGCTCGTCCCAGCCGAGCCTGCGGATCGTCACGGTCAGCCGGCCCTCGGCCTCAGGCGTCTTGGCCTTGCCCTGGGCCCGGTCCAGCACCTCGCGGATGGCGGCGATGCGGGCGGTGTCGCTGGTCTTGTCGCCCCTCATCAGAGCCTCCAGCGTCTCCACCGCCAGGGGGGCCAGCGCCTTGACCGCGCGGCCGGGATCCTTGGGTCGCCCCGCCATCGGCGCCGCCTCCGTCTTGAACAAGTCGCACCGATACAGTCTGGGTCGTTCCGCCCCGCGCCGGCCTTGGCCTCCCGAGAGGCGCGCCCGCAGGGCTCGAAGCCCTGGACCAGATCGGCCGGCGCGAGGCTCCTGCGACGCAGGGGAAAGTCGCCGCAATACACACAGCGCTCCAGGGCCTCGCCGCCCCGGGGAGGGACAAGGGGGCGAAGGCCGTCCAGCCGCGCGCACGTCCAGCCGGGCTCAGCCGCCGAACACGCACGTCATCTGTTGAAGATCTGCAGGTGCGGGCCAGGCCCGCCGCGGCGTCCCCCGCGTCTCAGACGCAAGAACGACCCATAGCCAAAACCTACCACATTCCCGCGGGCGTGCAAGAACAATTCAGGAACATATGCGGGGTTTCGCCCCGTCAGGTTTCGGCGCCAAAGTGTGGACAGTGCCGGAGGGACTCGCGTGCCGACCTACTACGCTGACCTCGTCAAAATCATGCTCGCCCATGGTTGCCAGCAGGTTCCCGGCGGCAAGGGAAGCCATGAGAAATGGCGCAGCCCCATCAACGGCCGTACGGTTACGGTCCCTCGCTCCAAGAGCCGTCACACCGCCAATGAGGTTTTGAAGCAACTCGGTATTGGAAAGCGGTTCTAAAAACCTGATTCAAAAGATCAGACATTCCATCTGATCGCATCAGGCTCTAGGCGACGGCGAGATCCCGCCGAGAGGACACATCGAATTGGATGCTCACCGAGGTGTTGTGCAGGTCTGTATTGGCCGCCAGCATTTCCGGGGCGAGCGACATCATCAGGCCTTCAAACTCAGCCAGGGTGTCGGCCTCGATCACAAGCCCCGGAATGTCGCTCTGCGAAACCCAGACCGAGGCCTCGGCATCCCAGCGGGCTTTCACGAAGAAGGTTGCGGTCACGTTGTGCTCTCACAGTTGCCGCCAATGTGGTGATGGCCGCGGGGCCCTGTCAATGGAACAGTCAGAAAAGAGCCCGCCATAGAGTTTCCCGTTCTGCGCGATCACTTCTATCAATTATCCAGGCGCCACAACCTTGGCCTACAGTCCTCCAAACACTCATACGTGAGGGAGGACGACGATGGACGACGCTTCTGGAACTGGTGATCCCCTGGGCTGCCCGGTCAAGCAACCGGGCGCCTTGCGGTCCCTGCTCGGCCGCACCAATCGCGACTGGTGGCCCAACCAGATGTCGCTCGACATCCTGCACCAGCACGGCGCCCACGGCGATCCGATGGGCGAGGACTTCGACTATCCCAAGGCCTTCCAGAGCCTGGACTATGCGGCGCTCAAGCGCGATCTGACCGCGCTCATGACCGATAGCCAGCCCTGGTGGCCGGCCGACTATGGCCACTATGGTCCCTTCTTCATCCGCATGGCCTGGCACAGCGCCGGCACCTACCGCACCGGCGACGGCCGTGGCGGCGCCTCCTCGGGCTCGCAGCGCTTCGCCCCCCTCAACTCCTGGCCAGACAACGCCAACCTGGATAAGGCGCGGCGCCTGCTGTGGCCCATCAAGCAGAAGTACGGCGCCAAGCTGTCCTGGGCCGACCTGATGATCCTGGCCGGTAATGTGGCCATCGAGTCCATGGGCGGCCCGGTGTTCGGCTTCGGCGGCGGCCGCAAGGACGTCTGGGAGCCCGAGAAGGACATCTACTGGGGTTCAGAGGAACAGTGGGTCGGCCAGGGCGCCGAAACCCGCATCCAGCCCGACAAGGAGATGGCGCTGGAAAACCCGCTCGCCGCCATCCAGATGGGCCTGATCTACGTCAATCCCGAAGGTCCCGGCGGCGATCCCGATGCGCTCCAGTCGGGTCGCGACATCCGCGAGACCTTCGCCCGCATGGGGATGAACGACGAGGAGACCGTCGCCCTCACCGCCGGCGGCCACACCTTCGGCAAGGCCCACGGGGCCGGCGACGCCTCCAAGGTGGGCGCCGAACCTGAGGGGTCCGATATCGCCCAGCAGGGCATGGGCTGGACCTCAAGCCACGAGAGCGGCATGGGCGACCACACCATCACCAGCGGGATCGAGGGCGCCTGGACCCCCACCCCCATCCAGTGGACGATGAACTACTTCCACATGCTGCTGGACTATGAGTACGAACTGGTGCGCAGCCCCGCCGGGGCCAAGCAGTGGCAGCCGATCAACCAGCGGCCCGAGGACATGGCGCCGGGCGCCCATGATCCCTCCAAGCGTCTGCCGACCATGATGACCACCGCCGACATGGCCATGAAGGTGGACCCCAAGTACCGCGAGATCTGCGAGCGGTTCCGCACCCATCCCGACCAGTTCGCCGACGCCTTCGCCCGGGCCTGGTTCAAGCTCTGCCACCGGGACATGGGCCCCAAGGCCCGCTACTACGGCCCCGAAGTCCCCAAGGAAGACCTGATCTGGCAGGACCCGATCCCCCCGGTCACACATCCCCTGGTGGATGCAGGCGACATCGCCGCCCTGAAGGGCAAGCTGCTCGACTCTGGCCTCACCACAGCCGAGCTCGTCCAGACCGCCTGGGCCTCGGCCTCCACCTACCGGGCCTCCGACCACCGGGGCGGCGCCAACGGCGCGCGCATCCGCCTGGCCCCGCAGAAGGACTGGGAGGTCAACCAGCCCGACCAGCTCGCCCGGGTGCTCAAGGTCTTGGAGGGGATCAAGGCGGCCTTCGACGCCAGCGCCTCTGGCGGCAAGAAGATCTCCCTGGCCGACCTCATCGTCCTGGGCGGCGTCGCCGCCGTGGAAAAGGCCGCCAAGGCCGCCGGCCACAATGTCACCGTGCCCTTCACCCCTGGCCGCGCCGACGCCAACGCCGACCAGACCGACGCCGAGGGCTTCGAGGTTCTCGAACCCAAGGCCGACGGCTTCCGCAACTATCTGCAGGTCAAGTTCAGCGTCCCCACCGAGGAGCTGCTCATCGACCGGGCCCAGCTCCTCAACCTGACCGCGCCGGAAATGGCCGTCCTGGTCGGCGGCCTGCGCGTGCTGGGCGCCAACCATGGCGGGTCGAAGGACGGGGTCTTCACCGACCGCCCCGGCCAGCTGACCAACGACTTCTTCGTCAACCTGCTCGACATGGGCACGGCGTGGAAGCAGGTGGACGACAGCGCCGATGACCTCTTCGTCGGAACCTGCCGCAAGAGCGACGAGCAGAAGTGGACCGCCACCCGCACCGACCTGGTGTTCGGCTCCAACTCCCAGCTTCGCGCCCTGTCGGAGGTCTATGCCTCGGCCGACGCCAGCCAGAAGTTCGTGACCGACTTCGTCAACGCCTGGACCAAGGTGATGAACGCCGACCGCTTCGACATCCCCAGGGAAAAGCGTCTGGCCACCGCGCACTGAGCCTGTCCCCCGCCGTGACGCCCCCAAGGGCGTTGCGGCGGGTGGGTTCCGTCACGCGCCCACAGCGCAACCGGCCCGCCTGCGACACGTTGAGGCTGTCCCGCAACATACGGAGCCTCCTGATGAAACTTTCCAAAGGCACGCTGGTGGCCGTCGTCGACGGCGAGAAGCTGGTCCTCTTCGAGAATGTCGGGGCTCAGGAGATCGACCTGAAGGCCAAGGCGATCCCCGAAATCCCGGAGCGGGTCTCCGGCGCGCCGGGCCGCAATTCTGGCGGCGCCAATCCCGACAATGACACCCAGGCCGAGGATGGCTTCGCCATGGGCGTGGCCGACGCGCTCAACCACATGGTCCTGACCCACAGGACCGAGGCCCTGCTGGTCATCGCCGCGCCCAAGACGCTCGGCCAGCTTCGCAAGGGCTGGCACAAGGAGACCGAGGCCCGCCTGGTGGGCGAGATCGCCAAGGACCTCACCGGCCACACCTCAGACCAGATCGCCGCGGCCATCGACAAGGCCTGACCCTTCGATCCGAGGCGGGGCGATCCGTCGCTCCGCCGCCCGGTCTCAGCCGGCGCCCCGCGCCGCATAGGCGCCCATCAGCCGGCCATAGTCAGCAGGCTGCGGAAAACCCTCAAACCCCTCCACCGCCGTCGTGCTCACCCAGGGCAGCTTTTCGGCCGTCATGGTCTCCATGAACGGCTCCAGCCCCGACGAATCATCGAACAGCGTCACGCGCACATTGACGAACAGGTCAGCGCCCTCGGGCCGCGTGAACATCCAGCTCATGCAGTGCGGGCAGTAGAAGTGCCGCGTCGCCCCATGCAGCCCCCCGATCACCGGCTCGCCCGTCGTGACCTCGAAGTCCGCAGCGGCGAACAGCGCGCTCAACGAAAACGCACTCCCCGTCATCTGCTGACACCCCCGGCAATGGCAGGCCATGGTCACCTTCGGCGCCGCCACCGCCCGAAACCGCACCTGCCGCACCGGCAGCCGCCTTCGCGTTCGTCTGACATCGCGTCTACTCCGCAGCGATCTGCGCGCCCTGGGCCTGGACCCGGTGCGCGCCATACTAGGTGATAAGCGCCTAAACCTCCGGGCGAAAGCGCCGGAGCAGGCCTCGGATCGGCGTAGCGGCGGCGTGTGGCGCGCGTCTCAGGCCGAGCCCAATTCAGCGCGAAACCGCGCCACCCATGCCTGATTGGTGTCGTCCGCCATCTTCCGCAGGCTTGGCGAAACACGATCAGCCGCCGCCGGGTCCAGTCCCAACGGGGTCAGTATGCGGCGCAGGGCGCCTTGAGGCTCGCTGGAAAGCTGGTCGTATGAGATCGCAATCGGCGCGATGGCCTCACGCGCAAACCACGCACTCCAGGCCTTGTCATAGTCGACCATCGTATCGACCCAGGCCCGCAGCCCTTTGCCGTCATATTCAGGTTCGCGCCCCGGTCCCGTCCGCTCCACGTCCGAGCCATCTGCCGCCACATGCCAAAGGCCGGTCTGCTCGGCCTTCATGCAGGACACGGCCTGTTCAACCTTGTCGGCTCTCGAGAGGTGGATGAACAGGGTGCGCCCGAAGACGTGCTCAAACTGGCCTCGGTCCGTCGTTTCATCCGGGCAGAGCAACGCCAGGCTTGAAAAGAAAAAATCGAAGCTGGGCCGCTGCAGGCGCAGTCCGAAGACGCCGTTTTCGCTGCGCCCGCGCAACAGGGCCGCCTGAATACAGGCCTCGACAATCTCATGCTCCGAGGCGGCGCCTTCCTGATCAACGCCGAGCCTCCTCGTCCATTCACCCAAGGACGGCTCATGAAAATAGGAGGCGGGATTTCCTGCTACGCCGGTCTCAGCCAAGAGCCGACACAGGAGCGTGCTGCCGCTGCGAGGAGCGGTGCAGATCATGTAGGCGGCGTAGTCCGCTATGAGCATTCCGATAGCGCCTCTTCATGACGGGCCATGCGCAGTCGTCCCCTTTGCACCGCCCGCACGGCCAGGTACATTTCATGAACACTCGGGCAGAGCAAGGCGATGGCGCACAATTGGATGATCGCGGAGCGGGAGTATGCTCGGCAAGAGACCCGCCGTGGACGACGCCACGCCTACGAACATCTGGACCCCGGGACCACCGCCCTTGTCGTCATCGACATGGTCCCCTTCTTCGCCGAGGCCAACCTCCATTGCCGCGACGCCATCGCGCCGATCAACAGCCTGGCCGCAACGCTACGCGAGGCGGGCGGGCTCGTCGCCTGGGTCCTGCCGGACGAAGCCGAGCCGCCTACGCCCCACGCCATCGAGTTCTATGGAGCCCAGATCGCCCAGGTCTTCGGCGCCTCAGGTGGCCAGGGCGCCCCGCGCGACCGGCTGTGTCCGGAGCTCACCTTCATGGAGGGCGAAATCGTCACCGAGAAGTCTGCCGCCAGCGCCTTCTTTCCCGGCCGTTGCGACCTGCATGACCGGCTGATCGCCCGTGGGATCGAGACCGTGATCATCACCGGCACGGTGACCAATGTGTGCTGCGAAAGCTCCGCCCGCGACGCCTCCACCCTCGGCTACCGGGTCATCTTCGCCGCCGACGCCACCGCCACGGTCACCGACGCCGCCCACAACGCCGCCCTCTACACCATCTACCGCTCATTCGGAGACGTCCGCCCGACCGCTGAAATCCTCGATCTCATCGCAGCCGGGTCCGTACGCGCGGAAACGGTCCATGGCTGATCCCGGCGGCGGCCAGATCTTTCAGGCCCGACTCTTGGCCACAACCACACACCTCCGCCGCGCTCGGCGCAGAGCCGGTGACGGTCACCCCCACCACCAACCCCGGCTATGCCGCCACAACCTTGACACTGCAGACCCCAAAGCCGTGGCACGCCGCCACACGACAGCGTCAACCTTGGCCGCATGGCTCAAGGCGTCGACCTTGGCATAGCCTCTCACGCCCCCTCCCCCGCCAGCACATCCAGCGCCACCGAAACCAGCGCCTCGATACGGCCCACCTCCCGTTCGCTGGCCACGGCTTCCCGGGGCGTCAGTTCCTGGCCGCAGACCAGGTCGCAGGCGCTGACCAAATCAGCCTGGTCCCACAGCCGCGAGCGCATCGCCGCCAGCCGCGCGGCCGCCTGGGCCGAGCCTTCGGCGGCCATCAGTAGCACCTCTTCCCGCGCCCCTGGGCCGCTCGGTCCGCCGCCGCCCGGCCGTACGTCGAGGGTCGAGCGGATCGCCCCCGCCCGCGAGGCCCGGCGATAAAGCGCGCCGTAGCGCTCCCCGGCCGACTTCTGCGCCGCGCTGATCCGGCCCTTGCGCGCCAGCCAGTCGAGCCCCGTCTGCCGGCGATAGGGCTGACCCACCGATGGGGGGCCTTCAAAGGCCGCGCCGCGGGCCTCCGACAGGCCCACGGTCTCGGCCACGCCGTCGGCCACCGCCGCAGCTTCGGTCCGGTCCCTGGTCCGGGTCTCCAGGGCCCGCAGCCGGGCCCGCGTCCGGGCGGCGGGATCAAACACCGCCCCCCTCATGGCCGCCCCCGGAAGACCACCGCATCGGCCAGCCGGTAGACCGCCTCGCTGGCGGCCCGCTCGCCTTCCAGAATCACCAGGCCCGCGGCCGTATGGGCCAGCAGTTCCTTCAGGAACTGCGCCCTGTCCCCGGGCGTGCGACGGCCCAGCGCTTGGGCCACCACGGCGCCGGCGTCCCGGGGCGCCTCCCCCATTCCGACGCTCATGGACGCGCCGCCGGCCACACCAGCGGCAGGCCCACATGGGCGCCGTTGCGGCCGAACCTCGTCTCCGTCAGGGACGGAAAGCCCCCCTGAGCCATCACCGCGGCCACATGGCGATCATGAAGGGCGAAGCGCGGCTGGGCCTCGCCCGCGCCCCGGGCCACCTGTCCGCGAAAGGCGCGCTCCAGCCGCGCCAGATCCCCCGGCCCAAGGGCCAGCTGCGCGCCGATCCGCGGCGGCGAGGCCCCGCCCCGGCGCAGGTTGGCGTAATCCCCCAGGCTGGTGGGGCTTCGGGCTGGCGCCCGGTGAGACTGTGTCTGTTGCATGGGCGGACTGTATTTTTCATACATACATCCGGCAAGCAGAAACTGTATTCTATGTACAGTTATCCCAAGTTGCGCTACACCCTGGCCATGAACGACCGTTCCGACCGCCTCCGCCAGGCCCGCCTCGACGCCGGCCATGAAACCGCCGCCGCCGCGGCCGAGGCCTTCGGCTGGAACCGCAACACCTACGCCTCCAACGAGAACGGCAATGCGCCCTTCTCCTATCGCAAGGCCAAGGAGTATGCGGCCGCCTTCGGGGTCAGCGCCGAATGGCTCTATGACGCCGCCGGCCCCGTCCGCGCCTCCGGCCTGGCCGGCTATGTCCCAATCCTCGGCCGGGTGGGCGCCAATCCTGAGGGGGTGGTTCTGTTCGCCACCGGCCAGGATGCGGGCGATCTGGCCCCGATTCCCCCGGGCGGCACCGACAAGGCTGCGGCCCTGCGGGTGGTCGGCCATTCCATGCGCGGCCTCGCTGACGATGGCGCCCTGATCTATTTCGAGGACCAGCGAACCCCACCCACGCCGGACATGCTGGGCCATGTGGTGGTGGTCGAGATCGACACCGACGAGGTGCTGGTCAAACGTCTGCTGCGGGGCTCCCGCGCCGGCCTGTTCGACCTGGAAAGCGTCGCCGGTCCCACCCGCCAGGACGCCCGCCTGCGCTGGGCCGCCCACATCACCGCCATCATCCCCCCCTTCCAGGCCCGCCGGATCATCCAGTCCGCCATCTGAGGTGCGCACTTCTGATTGCGGAATTCTGTACTTATTATACAGTCTGACGATGGATGTCCGCGCCCCTGAGCCCGATCTCGCCGCTGTCTGCGCCGCCCTGGACGCCGCCGACCACGCCGTCTGGGCCAAGCGTCAGGCCCGGCGTCCCTGGGGCGTCGCCTGGTCAGGCCTGAGCCCCGAGCCGCCCCGCCGCCGTACGCCCCACCAGATCCGCCATGCCGCCGAAACCCGTCTGGCCGCTGATCACGCCTGGGCCCACTCGCCGGAAGGAACGCTGAAGGCCGCCCTGTCTGACCTCCAGGCCGCCGCCCGCGTTTTGGATCAGCAGGCCGAGGCCCTGCGCGAAGCCGCCTCTCGCGGTCCTGCCGACGCCAGGTCAGCCGCCCCCCGCCGCCTGGCCCGCCTGTCGCAGGAGGCCCGCGCGGCGCTCACCGCCCTGCGCAAGGTCCGTAGCCTGCTGGTCTGAGCCGGGTCTATGCTGCGCCCATGCGCCCGCCACAGGCGCAGCCCTGAGGAACGCGCCCATGGACCGGTTCGACACTGAGGCTCACGCCGCCCGCATCGCCAAAGACGGCTACACCGTCCTGCCAGGTCTCGTCGACGCCGCGGGGCTAGAGGCCGTGCGGGAAGCGCTGGCCCCTCACCTGGGCGGCCACCGGGGCCGCAACGCCTTCGAGGGCTACGCCACCGAACGGGTCTATACCCTGGTCGCCCGAGGCAAGGTGTTCGAGGACCTGACCGAACACCCTCAGATCCTCGCCCTCCTCGACCGCTTCCTGCTGCCCGGCTATCTGCTGACCGCCAGCCAGGCCATCGCCATCCAGCCTGGCGAGGCCGCCCAGAGCGTCCATTTCGATGACGGTTTCTATCGCCTGCCGCGGCCGCGGCCCGCCGCCAGCCTCAGCGTCATCATCGCCATCGACCCCTTCACCGAGCAGAACGGCGCCACCGACCTGCTGCCTGGCAGTCATTTGTGGAGCGACGCCGAGGTCGAGGCCTTCGGCCGTGACCCCGAGGCCGCGACCCGCCTGATTCCGGCGGTCATGCCGGCCGGCTCCGCCATTGTCTTCCAGGGTCACATGCTGCACCGGGGCGGCGCCAATCGCTCGGCCGCCCCGCGCCTGGCCCTGACCAACCAGTATTGCCAGCCCTGGGGCCGCACCCAGGAGAACTACTTTCTCAGCGTGCCCCGCGAGCAGGTCCGCGCCATGAGCCCCCGCCTCCAGGCCCTGCTGGGCTATGAGATCTGGCCGCCCTTCATGGGCCATGTCACCGCCTCCCACCCGGCCAAGACCCTGGAAGACGGCTGGATTGCGCCGGTCCTGCGCCCGGGCCTCCCCCACTAATTGTCGTACCTGAGAGTCAGCCAGGAACGACTGCTGTCACCCCGCTGTCAGCAGGCCTGGGATATGCCGTCGCGAACAACTGGAGCCCCCCAAATGTCCGACCTCGTCTTCTACACCAACCCCATGTCGCGCGGCCGCATCATCCGTTGGATGCTCGAAGAGGTCGGCCAGCCCTATGAGACCCAAATTCTGAGTTGGGAGAGCGGCGACACGAAGTCCGCCGACTACCTCGCCATCAATCCCATGGGTAAGGTGCCCGCCATCGTCCATGACGGGGTGATCGTCACCGAATGCGCGGCCATCTGCGCCTACCTCGCCGACGTCTTCCCCGAGGCGGGTCTCGCGCCGCCGGCGCACAGTCCGCTGCGCGGTCCCTACTATCGCTGGCTGTTCTTCGGGGCGGGCCCGATCGAGCAGGCCGTAAGCGCCAAGGCGATGAGCTTCGAGCCCACGACGGAACAGCGCACGTCGCTCGGCTTCGGGAGCATGGCCGATGTCCTGGGCGCCATCGAGGGGGCGGTCAAGGACCGCGCCTATCTGGTGGGCGACAGCTTCACCGCCGCCGACCTCTATCTCGCCGCCCATCTCTCCTGGGGGATGAATTTCGACACGATCGAAAAGCGCCCAGCCTTCGAGACCTATGTGGGCCGCCACCTTGCGCGGCCTGCCGCCCAGCGGGCGGACGAGATCGACAACGCGCTCATGGTCGAGGCACAGGCGACCTCCGCCTGAAGCCGGGCGCGGGCGGGGCGCGACACTGATCCCCGGCTAAGGCCGGCAGCCACCCTTGACCTGAGGCGTCAGGGGTCTATCTACCCAGATAGATAGTTCACCTACTTAACTAGATCGCCTCAATGTCAGCCGAGTCCGCCCTCGATCCCGACCAGCTCGCCGAGCGCCTGCGACCGGCCCTGCTCCGGGTCGCCCGGCGGCTGCGCCAGGAGGCCTCAAAGGCCGGCCTCTCGGCCCTGGACGTCCTGTTGCTGGTCGAGATCAAGCGCCAGCCCGGGGTCGGCGTCTCCGACCTGGCCGACGCCGAGCAGATGTCGCGCCCGGCCATGAGCACACATATCAAGCGCCTGGAGGCCGCCGGCTGGATCAGCCGGCTGAGCCACGCCTCCGACGGCCGCCGTTCGGGCCTGACCATCACGCCCGCCGGCATGGCCGCCCTGGCTGAGACCCGGCGGCTCCGCAATGACTGGCTGGCCGCCCGCCTGAGCGCCCTCGACCCTGCCGCCCGCCAGGCCCTGGCCGAGGCCACGGGCCCCCTGCTGGCCCTGGTCGAGATCCCGGCGTGAGCGAGAGCACCGAAAGGCCCCTCGCCCCCGCCACGCCCGTTGGCGCGACGGCCGAGGAACGCGCCGCAGCGCTCAGCCGCGGCTGGATCGTGCCCGCCGTCATCGGCTCGGCCCTGATGATGCAGACGCTGAACGCCACGGTGCTGTCCAACGCCCTGCCGGTCATGGCCCGGGACATGGGTGAGGATCCTCTGCGCCTGAACCTCGCCATCACCATGTACCTGCTGGCCGCGGCGGTCTTCCTGCCGATCAGCGGCTGGGCGGCCGACAAGTTCGGGGCCAAGCGGATCTTCCTTCTGGCCATGGTGCTCTACGCCCTCTCCTCGGCCCTGTGCGGTCTGGCCGACACCCTGATGGAGCTCGTTGGCGGCCGGCTGCTTCAGGGGGCCGCGGGCGCCATGATGGCCCCGGTGGGCCGCCTGGTCCTTTTGCGGACCACGCCGAAGAATGAGCTCGTGGGGGCCATGTCGGTCCTGACCATGCCCGCCCTGCTGGGCCCGGTGATCGGGCCGCCGGTGGGGGGATTTATCGTCACCTTCTGGGACTGGCCGTGGATCTTCTTCATGAACCTGCCGATCGCCGCGGTGGGCGTTCTGCTGGTCCTGCGCTTCGTCCCCAATGTCGCCCTCCAGGACGCCAAGCGCCTGGACTGGAAAGGCATGCTGCTGACCGGGCTCGGTCTGGCCAGCGTGATCTTCGGGTTCGAGAACCTGGGGCGCGACTTCCTGCCGGCCCTGGCGGTGGCGGGCCTGTTCCTGGTGGGCGTGGCCATGCTCTGGACCTATGCCTGGCACGCCAGGCGCACCCCCCACGCCATATTGGACCTCTCCCTGTTCCGGGTTCAGACCTTTCAGGCCTCAGTCGTGGGCGGCGCCTTCATGCGCATCGCCATGGGCGCCACGCCCTTCATGCTGGCCATGCTGCTGCAGGTGGCGTTCGGCATGACCGCCCTGGCGGCCGGCCTGCTGACCTTCATCGGCGCGGCCGGCGCCCTGATCATGAAGACCACCGCCCCGCCGATCCTGCGTCGCTTCGGCTTTCGCAATGTCCTGATCGTCAACGCCGTGATCACCGGGGTCTTCTTCCTGGCCTACGCCACCTTCCAGATCGACACTCCCCACTGGCTGATCATGCTGATCCTGCTGGCCGGCGGCTTCTTTCGCTCCCTGCAGTTCACCAGCCTCAACGGCATGGCCTATGCCGACATCGAGCAGGACCGCATGAGCCGCGCCTCGACCATGTCGGCCATGGCCCAGCAGTTGGTCCAGTCAGTGGGCATCGGCCTCGCCGCCACCCTGATTCACGTCTTCACCCAGATGGCCGGAGAGGACCAGATGACCGCCGCCACCATCTCGCCGGCCTTCCTGGTGATCGGCGCCCTGACCTTTGTGTCGCTCCTCTTCTATATCCCCCTGCCCAGGAACGCCGGGGACGAGATGAACCGTCGAAGCTGAGCTGGACGCGCGCCTTGACGGCGCTCTAAGGCTGCCCCCTATGGCGGGTGAAGGAGACCTCCATGAAGCAGATCCTGGGCCTCGCCCTGGTCACGGCCCTGGCGCTCGGCGCCTGCTCGCCGGCCGAGACGCCGCCCCCGCCCCAAACCCCGGTGGAGACGCCGGTGACGACGGCCCCGGAGGCGCCCATCCAGCCGGGCCTCGCCTGGGCCGCTTCAGCCACGGGCGAAGGCGCCGCCCTGACCCTGTCGGACGCCGCGGGCGCCGCGATCCTGCGCCTGGGCTGCATCCGCAACCCGGCGACCATGACCCTGGAGGTCGACGGATTCACCCCGATCGCCAGCGAGGATCGCCTCACCGTGGGCCTGGATGACCAGTTGTTCGTGTTCGTGGCCGACCTCTCGGCGTCACGGGAGCGCGGCGTCATCGCTCAGGCGCCGGTCTCCACCGACTTCCTCGACCGCCTGCCGGGCGCCACCGCCGTGGCCGGTGTCTATGGCGCTCAGCAGTTTGGGCCCTTCATGCCGCCGCCCGCCGACATCGCGGCGACCTTCGCCGCTGAATGCCGTCGGGCGGTCAGTGTCTCCTGAATCCTGGAGCCTGATGCGGCTCAGCGCTTCATGACCTGGGCCAGCGCCGTGCAGGTGGCTGAACCGATGGGCCCCTGCTCGTCATAGAGGAAGCACTCCCCCACCGCGACGCCGTCGGTGGCGCCGTGGTTGACCACCTCAAAGCCGATCCATTCCGTGGCCGGCAGCCGGTGCAGATAGACGGTCACATCGCTGTTGATATAGGCCAGCCCCTTGTCGCCGGCGTTGGCGAAGGGGCTGGCGAAATCCGCCGCCACCGCCACACGGGTGAACGGCGTCAGCGGCTCGTCCTCGACCAGTTCGCGCACCTCGCTCATCCAGGTCCGCTTGACCCCCACCTGGCCGAAGTCGCCGGTGATCCGCCGCATGGCCCACATGCCGCCCATGCCCATGCGCTTATCTTCCGGCGGCGGGATGTCGGCAGGCGCTGGCACGTCCCAGTTGGGCGGGGTCCACACGGTCCCCTCCGGATTGGCCGTGCGCCGCAGGAACTGACAGCTCGCCCGGCCCATGCTGACCCCGCCGCTGATGAACTCGGCGTCCACCACCTTGATGCGCTTGCCGGCCCGCACCACCCGGGTGGTCACCTCGACCGGCGAAAAGTCCGGCAGCCGGTACATGTCCACCGTCAGCCGGGCCGGGATGAAGTCCGGCTCCCCATGCTCGGCCTCAAGCACGTGGCCCAGCAGGCCGACGATCACCCGGCCATGCAGGGACTGGGGATTCCACGGGCCGCGACAGGCCGGCAGCGGCACGAAGCGGCCATCCTGCCGCTGGAAGAAGGGTTCGTTTTTCATCGCGGCGATCCATCCCGGATTCCCCGCCCGCCGCAAGCGACTCAGCGGGGCGGATCGGCGCGTTCGGCGTCCTGGCCCTCGAACGTGGCCCAACCGGTCCCCAGCCCAGTCTCCGGCAGGCCCTCGGCGATATCGTCCATCGGATTGGGATCGATCGACCGGCCCTGCCGGTGCAGATGCGCCTTGGCGATCATGTTGGCGGTGATCGGCGCGGTCAGGAACAGGAACAGGGTGATCAGCAGCTCATGGGCCGAGTACTTGCCCTGTGTGGCCGGGAAATAGATCATCGAGGCGATCAGGCACGACCCGACCCCCAGGGTGGTGACCTTGGTCGGGCCATGCAGGCGGGTCATCAGGGACGGCATGCGCGCCAGGCCCCACGACCCCACCAGGGCGAAGAAGCCGCCGACCACCAGGATGGCCGAAATCAGGATCTCAATGGGTCCGGCGTCCAACATCATCATCCCTACTCAATGATATCGCCACGCAGCAGGAACTTGCAGTAAGCCACCGTGCCGACAAAGCCGACCATGGCCAGCAGCAGCGCCGCCTCGAAATAGACCGCCGAACCCTGCTGGATCTGCATCAGCACCATGAGCGCAATGGCGTTGATGGTCATGGTGTCGAGCGCCAGAATCCGGTCGGCCGTGGTTGGCCCCCGGGCCAGGCGCCAGAGGTTCAGAGCCATGGCCAGCCCCACGCAGGAGATGGCGAACAGGACGGCGATCTCGATCATGCGAAGACCTTCTTCAACCGGGCCTCGTAGCGGCGCTTGATCCGGGCCACCTCGGCCGCGGGATCGGGCGTGTCCAGGGCGTGCACCAGAAGCGCCCGCCCACAGGAGGAGACATCGCAGGACACCGTGCCCGGGGTCATGCTGATCGTGCCCGCCAACATGGTGATCGCCTCGGGCGAGCGCACGTCCAGCGGAACCACCAGCCAGGCTGAGCGCAGATCCTTAGACCTGCGAAACAGAACAATGACCGCGATCTGGAAGCTTGCGGCGACAATGTCCCACAGGACCACGGCGATGTAGATCCAGGTTGCGGGCCCAAAGCGCACCCGCGGGCGGTCAGGCCAAAACGGACTGGTGAGGATCGGGATCACCACGCCAATGATGACGCCCAGGACCAGCCCGCCCAGGGTCAGCTGATTGGCCAGCAGCATCCAGACGACGATCAGGGTGATCGTCAGGGCCGGATGGGGCAGCAGCTTCTTGATCATCGCCGGTCCCTCACCCTGGCCCCAGCACCGCGCCGCCATAGGCGCCGGCCTCGAAGAGTTGCTGACCCGTGGCGTTGAGGTAGGTGGTGATCGGGCCGCCGGCGAGGGTCAGGACAGTCAGCACGCCCAGCAGGCCCGTGACAACCAGGGCGGCGGCGACCGGGGCGGCTGGCGTCGCGGCCTTGATCTCGCCAGCGGTGGCCGCGCTCTTCCAGAACAGGGCGCTGCCGGCCCTGGCGAAGGCCAACAGGCTGATGACCGTGGTGCCCAGGATGAAGCCCCAGATCCACCAGCCGCCAGGGGCGTCCCGCACGGCGTCCAGGATCAGCAGCTTGCCCGGAAAGCCCGATAGCGGCGGCAGGCCGACCACGGCGATGGCCGTCAGGAAGAACAGCCCCGACAGGCGCCCTGCCCCGCTGAAGACTGGGCTGGGGGACAGGGCGTCGCCAAAGGCGCCGCGACGCCGGGCGATCTGATCGGAAACCAGAAAGAGGGCGGCGGCCGCGAAGGTCGAGTGCGGCAGGTAATAGAGGGCCGCAGCGGTCGCTTCCGGCGTGAAGACCGCAATGGCGCTGACCAGCGTCCCCATGGAGCCGACCACTGAGAAGGCGGCCAGATGGCGAAGGTTTCGAGCCCCCAGGACGCCGATGAAGCCCACCAGCATGGTGGCCAGGGCCGCCGGCAGCAGATAGGGCGCCGGCGCCCAGGCCAACGGGCCGGCGCTCTCGCCGAACACCACGGTGGTGAAGCGCAGAATGCAGTAGGCCCCGACCTTGGTCATGATGGCGAACAGGGCCGCCATGGGCGCGGAGGTGGAGACATAGGTCCGGGGCAGCCACACATGCAGGGGGAAGATCGCCGCCTTCAGGGCGAAGACGGTGATCATCAACAGGCCGCCCGCCACGATCAGCCCATGATCGCCGGCCGGCGCTTCGGCCACCCTCTGACCCATATGGGCCATGTTCAGCGTGCCCGTCGCGCCATAGAGCAGCCCCACAGCCACCAGAAAGAGCGTCGAACCGACCAGGTTGACCACCACATACTGGACGCCCGCCTTCAGCCGCGCCCCGCCTCCGCCATGCAGCATCAGGCCATAGGAGGCGATCAGCATGACCTCGAAGAAGACGAACAGATTGAACAGGTCGCCGGTCAGGAAGGCGCCGTTCAGGCCCAGCAGCTGGAACTGGAAGAGCGGATGGAAGTGCCAGCCCCGACGATCAAGCCCGGTCACCACCGCATAGATCATCACCGCCAGGGCGAGGAGCGCGGTGACCACCAGCATCAGGGCCGACAGGCGATCGAGGACCAGCACAATGCCGAACGGGGCCTGCCAGTCCCCCAGGGCATAGGTCTGGGTGGTCCCGGTGCTGGCCTGGGCCATCAGCAGGCCCGCCAGGGCCAGCAGGCTGAGGCAGGCTCCAATCGACAGGACCCGCGACTCCATCAGCCGCTTGCGCAGGAAGAGCAGCATGATCGGCGCCAGGAGGGCCGGTAGCAGGACGGGCGCGACAAGCCAGTGAGTCATCGGCCAGCCTCCCGGGAGGGGGCGACGGGCGACGGCGGTTCAGGCCCCAGGACCGCGGTTTCTTCGGGCGGAGGGGGCGTCGCCTCAGGGGTGTCGGCCAGGCCGTCCACCTGGTCGGTGCCGGTCTCAAGATAGGTCCGCAGGGCCAGCACCACCACGAGCGCGGTCATGCCAAAGGCGATGACGATGGCGGTCAGCACCAGGGCCTGAGGCAGCGGATCAGTATAGGCCGTGACCTCCTTGCCGTAGATCGGCGGCTGGTTGATCACCAGCCGGCCCGAGGCGAACAGGAAGACGTTGATGGCGTAGGACATGAAGGCCAGGCCCAGCACCACCGGAAAGGTGCGCGCGCGCAAGACCAGATAGATGCCTGCCGCCGACATCACACCCACCGCCGTGGCGACAAGAAACTCGATGCTCATGCGCCCTCGCCTGCGGGGCGGGCTGGCGGCTCAGCCACCGTCCGGCTGGGGTCGATGTCCATGGGTTGATCGCTGGCGGGCGACTTCTCAGCCCGCTGCGCTGTGCTGGACAGATGATGCAGGGCCAGCATCACCGCGCCCACCACCGTGAAGGCCACGCCGATGTCAAAGGCCAGGGCGCTCGACAGGCCCACATCGCCGATCAGCGGGATGGACACATACTCGTAGGCGCTCTTCAGGAACGGCGCGCCCAGGGCCATGGCCGCCAGCCCCGTCAGGGCCGCCACCAGCACTCCGAAGCCGATCAGGCCGTGGTGGTCCACCGGCAGGCGACGGTCCGCCCAGGCATAGCCTGAAGCCATGTACTGCATCAGCAGGGCGATGGAGACCACCAGGCCGGCGATGAAGCCGCCGCCCGGCTCATTGTGCCCGCGCAGGAAGATGTAGAGCCCGACCACCAGCGCCAGCGGCAGCAGCAGCCGGGTGGCGACCACCAGCATCATGGGGTGGTGTTCGGGGGAGCGCCGCTGGTCAGGCGACCACGTCGCCAGCCGGCGGCCCGAGGCGCCGCGACCGGCCGTCTCCAGCAGGGCGAAGATGGTCAGGGCCGCGATCCCCAGCACGATGATCTCGCCGAAGGTGTCGAAGCCCCGGAAGTCCACCAGGATCACATTGACCACATTGGTCCCGCCGCCGCCGGAATAGGAATTGGCCCAATGGAACTCTGAGATCGAGGGCGGTCCTTCCCGGCGCAGCAGGGCCCAGGTGGCGCCGGCCATGCCGATCCCGCCGACCGCCGCCAGCAGACCGTCGCGCAGCCGCCGCCCGCCGCTGCTCTCGATCGGCGTGGTCTTGGGCATCAGGTTCAGGGCCAGCAGGAGCAGCAGAATGGTCACCACCTCCACCGAGATCTGGGTCAGGGCCAGGTCCGGGGCGGACAGGAAGACGAAGGCCAGGGAGACGATCAGGCCGATAACGCTGATGAAGATCAGGGCCAGATAGCGGTGCCGATGCCCGAGAACGACGGCCGTGGCCCCGCCCACCAGCAGCACCCAGGCGACCACCGCCGCGCCCGGCGCCGGCAGGGTGGCGCGCGCGCCCTCGACATAGTCGGCGCTGACGAAGCCCGCCAGGGCGACGATCAGGGCCGTGGCCAGGATGATGAACATGTAGCGTTGCAGGGAGCCGTTGTGGACCGCCTCGGTGAGGCGCTGGGCGGCCCGGGCCGCAGCCTCGGTGACCTTGTCAAACATGGCCTTGGCGTCCGGCAGGCCGAGGCCCAGCCAGACCCGCTCAGCCCCCCGATGGGCGGCCAGCAGCAGGCCGCCCCCCACCAGGGCCGCCACGCTCATGGCCAGCGGCAGATTGAGGCCGTGCCACAGGGACAGGTGCTTCTCGCCCGCCGCGCCCCCGGTCACCACCGCGGCCACCGCATTGACCAGCGGTCCGGCCACCAGGGCCGGGGCCAGGCCGATGGCCACCGCCAGGATCACCAGCAGGGCTGAGGGCGCCCACATGCCGAACGGGGCGTCATGGGGCTTGGACGGATAGGACTCCCGCTTGGGTCCGAAATAGACGCCGACCACATAGCGGAACGAATAGGCGGCCGAGAACAGGATCCCGACCATCACCACCGCCGGGACGAGCCAGGTCAGGCCAAAGGCCTGGGCCCCGACCGCCTCTTCCAGCATCATCTCCTTGGAAATGAAGCCGTTCATCGGCGGCACGCCAGCCATGGCCGCCGCCGCCAGCACCGCCAGGGTCGCGGCGATCGGCATCAGCGTCACCAGACCGCCGAGCTTGCGCAGATCCCGGGTGCCGGCCTCATGGTCGACAATGCCGGCGTTCATGAACAGGGCGGCCTTGAAGGTCGCGTGGTTGATGATGTGGAAGACCCCCGCCACGGCGGCGGCCGGCGTGCCGAGACCGAACAGGAAGGTCAGCATCCCCAGATGGCTGATGGTCGAATAGGCCAGCAGGCCCTTCAGGTCGTCCTTGAACAGGGCGACCGCGGCGGCGAACACCATGGTGAACAGACCGACCCCGCCCACCAGATAGAACCAGGCCTCGGTGCCGGCCAGGGCCGGCCACAACCGGGCCAGCAGGAAGATCCCGGCCTTTACCATGGTGGCGGAATGCAGATAGGCGCTGACCGGCGTCGGCGCGGCCATGGCGTGGGGCAGCCAGAAGTGGAACGGGAACTGGGCCGACTTGGTGAAACACCCGCCCAGGATCAGCACCAGGGCCGGCAGGTACATGGGCGAGGCCTGGATCGCCTCCCCGCTTTGCAGGATGACGCTCAGATCATAGGAGCCGGCGATCTGGCCCAGGATCAGCAGGCCCGCGATCAGGGACAGGCCCCCCAGGCCGGTCACGGTCAGGGCCATGCGCGCGCCCTGCCGGCCCTCGGGCAGGTGGCGCCAATAGCCGATGAGCAGGAAGGAGGACAGGCTGGTCAGCTCCCAGAAGACCAGCAGCAGCAGGATGTTGTCCGACAGGACAATGCCCACCATCGCGCCCTGGAACAGGAGCAGGAAGGCGAAGAACCGCCCCATGGGATCGGCCTTGGCCAGATAGAACCGCGCGTAGATGATGACCAGAAGGCCGATGCCCAGGATCATCCCGGCGAACATCAGGCCCAGGGCGTCCAGGAAGAAGTTGAGGTTCAGGCCCAGCGACGGGAACCACGAGATCCTGGCGGTCACCACCTCACCGGCCATCACCTGCGGCGCGAGGCTGAGCAGCAGGACAAGCGCCGTCGTCGTCACAAGCCCCGTGGCCAGGGCGCAGGCGTTGCGACCAAGACGGATGGCGAGGGCCGGGGCGAGCGCGCCCAGAAACGGCAGTAAGGCGATCCACGCCAGGGTCAAATTGGCCCTCGAGTCGATGACGTCAGTAGGGTGCGCGCCCATCAATAGCGACGGGAGGTCGCAGCCCCAATGAAATTCCCGTTATTGCGCAGCTAAACAGCTGCGCTGCACGCGCGCCTATCGGCGGCGGAACTGCGGACGCTGCTGACCGCCGCCCATCCGCGGGCCTTCGGTCTTGTGGCGATAGGTGATGCGGCCCTTGTCCAGGTCATAGGGGGTCATCTCGACGGTGACCCGGTCGCCCACCAGCGAACGGATGCGGTTCCGCTTCATGCGGCCGGCGGTATAGGCGAGAATGGTGTGTTCATTGTCCAGCTGAACGCGGAACCGGCCCTCGGGCAGCAGTTCGGTGATCACCCCTTCGAACTCGATGAACTCTTCTTTGGACATACGTATCGTCTCCTGCTGGCCGCCGACGCCCGGCGAGCCGGCCACCCGGCCGGCGCCCCCTCCGAAGACGGGGCGATCTGATGTCCCCGCCAGGCGGCGGCAGAGCGGTCCAGACGCGCCAAAGGCCCCGCTCTGCGCCAGCGAACCGGGGCATGGAGGAGACTTGAGAGGCGGGTTTTTAGCGAACCGCGCTGAAACGGACTTTGGTCGAGCGTCGCGCGACGAAATGTCGAGGTTCGATTCATAGGCCCTGAGGCCGCAAAAGTCCAGCCAGGGGCGGCCTGACGACACGCCCTCGCCTCACCGCCCCGTTTATCGGCTAAGGAGGCGCATGAAACCCCACTATGATGTCGTCGTCGCCGGCGCCGGCGCGGCCGGAATGATGTGCGCCGCCCAGGCCGCCCAGCGGGGCCGCACCGTGCTGCTCATTGATCACGCCAAGGCCCCCGGCGAGAAGATCCGCATCTCCGGCGGCGGTCGCTGCAACTTCACCAACATCAACACCACGCCAGGCAACTTCCTGTCGGAGAACCCGCGGTTCTGCATCTCGGCCCTGCGCCGCTATCGTCCGAAGGACTTCATCGCCCTGGTGGACCACTACGGGATCGCCCACCACGAAAAGGCCCTCGGCCAACTGTTCTGTGACGGCTCGGCTCGCCAGATCATCGATCTGCTGCTGGCTGAGATGGCCAAGGGCGAGGCCGAGCTTCGCCTTCAGACCTCCATCCAGACGATCGCCCGCACCGAGGCGGGCTTTATCCTGCAGACCTCGGCCGGCGAGGTCGCCTGCGAGCGCCTGGTGATCGCCACCGGCGGCAAGTCGATCCCCAAGATGGGGGCGTCGGGCTTTGGCTATGAGGTGGCCCGGCAGTTTGGCCTGCGGGTCACCGAGACACGGCCGGCCCTCGTGCCGCTGACCTTCGACGTCTCCCTGCTGGAGCGGACCGCCCCCCTGGCCGGGGTCGCCGTCGACGCCACGGTGGCCGCCGGCAAGACCCGCTTCTCCGAGGCCCTGCTCTTCACCCACCGGGGCCTCAGCGGCCCGGCCATCCTGCAGGCCTCGTCCTATTGGCGTGAGGGCCAGGAGATCGCCGTCGACCTGGCCCCCGGCCAGGACGTCTACGCCCACCTGCGCGCCGCCCGCACCGCCCGGGCCAAGGCCGCGCCGGCCACCATCCTGGCCGAACTGCTGCCCAAGCGCCTGGCCCAGTTCCTCGCTGAGACCCACGCCCCCAAGGGCAATATGGCCGACCAGTCCGACAAGGTGCTGCGGCCGCTCGCCGAGGCGGTGAACGCCTGGCGCCTCAAGCCTGTCGGTTCCGAAGGCTACCGCACCGCCGAGGTCACCCTGGGCGGCGTCGACACCAACGAACTGGAGTCCCGCACCCTGGAGGCCCGCAAGGTCCCAGGCCTCTACTTCATCGGCGAAGTGGTCGACGTCACCGGCTGGCTCGGCGGCTACAACTTCCAATGGGCCTGGGCCTCCGGCTGGAGCGCCGGGCAGAGCGTCTGATGGGCCTGGGAGGCCAACCGGAGGAAGGGCGCCTTGTAGTGTCAGGCGCCGCCGCGCTTGCTCCGAAACATCAGATCGTCACACGCCACAGGGTTACAAGACCTTGCCTGGGTTCAACTGGTTTGTCGGATCTAGGGTCGACTTCAGCTGCCGCATCAAGCTGAGCTCCTGGGCCGTCCGCGAATGATTCAGATAGCTGCGCTTGTCGACTCCGATCCCATGTTCAGCTGAGATGGAGCCGCCAAAGGGACGCAGATGATCATAAATCAGCGCGGCAAGCTCGGGCCGAGCGGTCGCCTCGTCCACACCCACAATCAGGTGGAGGTTTCCGTCCCCCAGATGTCCAAACACCGTCAGTGTGGCTGACGGCCAACGGGCCTCGAGGGCGGCCTTGACCGTCGCGACGTAGTCCTCCATGGCCCCCAGGCCAAGGCTCACATCGAAAGCCGCAATCGGGCCGTCCCGCGCCGTCTGGCTGACGTCGTCACGCAGGGCCCACATGCGATCACGTTCAGCCTGCGACTTGGCTATGACGGCGTCGACCGCAAGCCCTTCGGCGATCGCTTCTGCCAGCGCCTGTTCAAAACGTTCACGATCCTGGGCCGGTGCGCCCCCCAGGGCCTCGACCAGCACGTAGTACGCGTGTCCTGCTGGAAGGGGCGCTCGCCCCTGCGCAGGTGGCGTCGTCACGAGCCCATAGAACCGCGGCCACATGACCTCGAAGGCCGACAACGTCCCCGACAGGGACATCTCCAGCCGGCGCAGCAGACGCACCAGAACTGCGAAACTGCCGACGGCCAGCAGCCCCACCTCCTGGCTGGCTGGCGCCGGCCTTAGCCGCAGAACCGCCCGCGTTATGACCCCCAGCGTGCCCTCCGAGCCGATGAAAAGCTGTTTCAGGTCATAGCCAGTATTGTTCTTGATCAGGCCGCTCAGCGAGGACACGACCGTTCCGTCCGCCAGCACGACCTCAAGCCCCAGCACCATGTCCCGCGCCATGCCGAACCTGAGCACACGGTTGCCCCCCGCATTGGTGGATATCACGCCGCCAATGGTCGCAGAGCCCCGCGCCCCGAGGTCGAGCGGCAGGAACAGCCCCGCCGCGCTGGCGGCTGCGCAGGCGTTTTCAAGCACGCATCCGGCCTGCACCGTCATCAGCCCCTGATCACGGTCAATCGCCTCAATGGCGTTCATCCGTGAGAGGCTGAGCGCCACCGCGCCATCGGCCGCCGCGCCGCCGACCAGTCCCGTCAGTCCGCCCCAGGGAACGACCGGAACCCCCGCCGCATGGGCGGTCGAGAGAACTTGCGAAACCTCTTGGACGCAACTCGGCCGGGCCACAGCCAAGGGCGTTCCCACCCTGGTCCAGGGGCTGAATCCGGCCTGCGTCGCCGCTTCGCCGGTGAGCAGCCCCTCAGGCCCCAGGCAGGTCGTGAGCGCTCGCCGCAGCCTGTCCATCGCGGCCTCGTCTGCCCATCCCTTTTGGTCAGCAGACATGGGAGAGCAGCGGTCTGCAATGGTGATGGCCGATCATCGAGGCGCCCCTTTCATGCCGGGCCGAGGGTACGACGCAGCCTCGAATAGCCTAGGCCCAAGTCCGCCGGTCGGGCTTGATCACCATCAAGGCCTAATCCTTGCGGGTCAAAGCCGGCCGCGATCTGAGCTGGGTTGAATCGGCGGCCTTAAACAAAGGCGGCGGTGAAACGTCTCCCACACCCTCGAGGCCGGCCTGGATGCCCGCGCCGATGCCTCACCCCTCGCCACCAAATCCCACCCGCGCCACAGCCTCCCACGGCCCGCCGAGATAGCGCCACACCAGCAGCCCCTCTGCCGTGATGTCGAACGGTTCGAACTCCAGTTGCAGGCGCTCGCACAGGGTGCGGGCCTCATCGGGCTCGGCCTTGTTCTGAATGGTGATGTGGGGGCGGAAGGGCGCGCGGTCCTGGGACGTCAGCCAGGGGGCGAAGGCGGCGGCCAGTTCGGCGCGCAGGGCTTCCAGGTCCGGCGAAGCGATGCGGTAGGCCACGCCGCGGCCGATGAACCACGGGCCCCGCACTTCCAGCCGCATAGGCGCCCTGGCCGCACAGGCCGCCTTCAGCGTCTGCGCCACGAACGGCTCCTGCTCACCCGGCAGGGCGTGGAACAGGGTCAGGTGGGCGGGGACCACATTGCGTCGGCTGGGAAAATGCGCCCGTCGCAGGTCGTCAAACCAGTCAAACCCGCCCTGGTCCAGGGCGGCGGTGATGATCAGAGGGGCGGGGTCAGTCATGGGTCTCGATGGGCTTCCTCGGCTGGCGCAAGCTTGGCTCTCTAGCCTCGGGTATGTCGGCGCCAGTTGACGTCGGGGGCGGCTGAGGCTTTGTTCACCCCACGCGACGCGCCGATCCATTTTAAGAGCGCTCGGGGAGGATTTAACATTGGCCCAGAATTCATCGGGCGTCAGCGAGCGGCTGCCGTTCAAAACCAAGCTCGCCTTCGGAGTCGGCAGCGGCGCGGAGTCCATCGCGCTCTTCTCCGTCGGCTCCTACGCCATGCTCTACTACAATCAGGTCCTGGGGCTGGAGGCGCACCTGGCGGGCCTCGCCATCTCGGCCAGCCTGTTTCTGGACGGGATCTCCGACCCCCTGGTGGGCTCGATCTCCGACCGGACCAAGTCCCGCTGGGGCCGGCGCCACATCTACATGTTCTTCGCCCCCATCCCCATCGTGCTGTCGCTGTGGGCGGTGTTCAATCCGCCGGACGGCCTGGGCACCTGGGCCCTGTTCTCCTGGTTCGCCGTGACCGTCGTCATGCTGCGCCAGTCGATGACCTTCTATCACACCCCCCATATGGCCTTGGGCAGCGAGCTCAGTCGCGACTACACCGAGCGCTCTAAGGTGATGGCCTATAACAGCTTCTTCACCTGGGCCGGGGCGGCGGCCACCACCTGGATCGCGCTGAGCTACTTCTTCAAGGCCACCCCTGAATATCCCCGCGGCCTGCTTAATCCCGAGCCCTATGGCGCCTTCTCGGTGGTGCTGGGGGGCATCGCCCTGGCTTTGCTGGCGGCCTCAGCCTGGTTCACCCGCGACCGCATCCCCTACCTGCCCAAGCCGGCGGAAAACCTGCCGAAATACAGCCCGCTCGAGTTCTTCAAGGACATGGGCAAGGCCTTCAATAACATCAACTATGTCTGGCTGCTGATCGCCTACTTCTTCCTCAGCATGATGATTGGCCTGCGCGGTGGCCTGCACCTCTATACCAACACCTACTATTGGGGCCTGGGGTCGGAGCAGATCCGGTTCTTCGTCATCGGCTCCTTCGCCGGCTACCTCTCGGCCTTCCTGTTCGCCGCGGCCCTGCACGGCAAGTTCGACAAGAAGGCGACCATCATCGTCTCGGCCGTCGTTTACGCTCTGGCCCCGTCCATCCCGATCCTGATGGGCTTCGCCGGCACGTTGACGCCACAGACCCCGAACCTGCTGGCCATCCTCATCGCGTTCTCGGTGCTCAGCTACGGCGCGGCCAGCGTGCTCTCGATCAGCATCATGTCGGCCCTGGCCGATATCGCCGACGAGAACGAGCTGAAGTTCGGCCTGCGCCAGGAAGGGGTGCTCTATTCCACCCGCGCCCTGTTCGCCAAGGTCGACCAGGCCATCGGCGCGGCCCTGGCCGGCTTCGTCCTGACCCTGATCTCATTTCCTGTCCGGGCCCAGGTGGGCCAGGTGCCGGCCGAGGTGATCTGGAACCTCGCCCTCTGGGACGGGATTCTGGCCGGCGTTCCGGGCTTCATCGCGGTCTTCTTCTACGCCCGCTACAAGATCACCCGGGCCAGCTACGAGACCACCAAGGCCGCCCTGGCCGAGCGCCGCGCCGCCACCCTCGCCCCCCAGGCGACGGCCGTCTCAGCCGCCATCGATGTGGCCGAACCCCTGGTTCCGCCCGTCGCGCCCCGACCGGCCGAGTAGCCGAGCAGCCGACCACGAAAAAGGGCCCCCGCAAACCTGCGGGGGCCCTCCTCTCGTCGCGTTGATCAGCCAGCCTTAGGCGGCGGGCATGATCACGGTGTCGATCACGTGGATCACGCCGTTGGACTGGTCGAGATCGGTAGCCGTCACCATAGCGGTGCCGCCCTGGGCGTCGGTCAGTTGCACGCCGCCGTTGACCACGGAGGCTTTCAGCTCTTCGCCCTGAACCGTCGTCAGGGTCGCCGTGCCGCCGCCGGCCTCGATCGCGGCCATGATGTCGGCGGCCATCAGTTCGCCAGACACCACGTGGTAGGTCAGGATCTTGGTCAGCTGGTCCTTGGAGGCAGGCTGCACCAAGGTGTCCACCGTGCCGGCCGGCAGCTTTTCAAAGGCCGCATTGGTCGGGGCGAAGACCGTGAACGGGCCAGGACCCGACAGGGTCTCCACCAGGTCAGCGGCTTGGACGGCGGTCACCAGGGTGGTGTGATCAGGCGAGGCCTGGGCGCCGGCGACGATGTTGGTCTGGGCCATGGCCGGCTCAGCGGCCGCCATCGGCTCGGCTTCCGGCGCAGCGGCGGTGTCTTCAGCTTGCGAGCATGCCGACAGGGTCAGGGCCAGGACGAGCGCGGAGGCCCCGGCGAGCATACGGAATTTCGGTTCGGTCATGGACAGTCCCTCGGATTGGCGCGGCGCGATGGGCGCAGCGTCTTAGAAGGGGTACGAGACCGGCCCCCACCCCGGATGCGCGAACCTTAAGACTTTTTCGCGCACTCCGGGCAGAACGCCGCCATTGTCACGCCTGTTCCATGTTTTGCGGAATAGGCCGGTCAAAGGCGGTTGGCCGATGGTCGGATCGGCCGCCAAATCCCTCAGTTGGCGGTGGTTTTGGCCGCAAACCCGGGTTTCCCTTTCACCGAACGCGCTCTAGGGTCCGATCCCTTCTCATTTTGATCACGGGCGCCGCCCATGCCACAGATCCTCGTCGAGGACCTGGCCAAGACCTATCGCGTCGCCGAGCGCGATCCCGGCCTGCTGGGCGCGGTCAAGGGTCTGGTCCATCGCCGCCACCGCACGGTCGAGGCCCTGCGGAACGTCTCCTTTTCCCTGGAGGCGGGCGAACTGCTGGGCTTCATCGGACCCAATGGCGCGGGCAAGTCCACGACCATCAAGATCCTGTCGGGCATCCTGAAGCCGGACTCAGGGACGGTGGTGGTCAACGGCCTCGTCCCCTTCGCCGACCGCATCGCCCATGTCTCGAGGATCGGCGTGGTGTTTGGTCAGCGCACCCAGCTCTGGTGGGACCTGCCGGTCTCCGAGGGCTTCGACCTGCTCGCCGACATCTACCGCGTCGAGCCCGCCCGCTACCGCGCCAATCGCGACGAGCTGGTCGCCCTGCTGCGCCTCGATCGCGTGCTGGACCAGCCGGTGCGCCAGCTGTCGCTCGGCCAGCGGATGCGCGCCGAGATCGCCGCGGCCCTGCTGCACGAGCCTGACATCCTGTTCCTGGACGAACCGACCATCGGCCTGGACGCGCCCTCCAAGCTCGCCGTCCGCGAGGTGGTCCGCCGGCTGAACCGCGAGCGAGGCGTCACCGTCCTGCTCACCACCCACGACATGCACGACATTGAAGCCCTGGCGCAGCGGGTCATCGTCATCGGCCACGGACAGGTCCTGGCCGACAGCCCGTTTGAGACCCTGCGCGCCAATGTCCTGGCCGAGCGGCGCCTGATCATCGACTTCGCCCACGAGGCGCCCGACCTCGACATCCCTGGCGTCGAGGTCCGCAGCCGCAAGGGCCAGACCCTGGAGCTCGCCTTCGACCCGGCCCGAACGCCGACGCCGACCTTGATCGCCGCCATCGCCGCGACCCACGAGGTGGTCGACATCCATGTGGGCGAGCCGGCCATCGAAGAGGTCATCGCCCGCTTCTACGACCTGCATGGCGCAGGCGAGGGCTGAGCCGCATCATGGACTCCGCCCGCCCCTACCTCGCCGCCTTTTCCAGCCGCTTCCTGCTGATGCTGCAGTATCGCGCCGCGGCCATTGCGGGGTTCGCCACCCAGTGCTGGTGGGGGGGGATCAAGGTCATGATCTATGCGGCTTTCTTTGCTGCGGCTCCCGCCGCTGCGGCCGCCTCGCCCATGAGCCTGACCCAGGTCATCACCTACACCTGGCTCGCCCAGGCCCTGCTGGCGCTCACCCCCTGGAGCGCCGACCCGGAGGTGGCGCTTTCGGTGCGCACAGGTTCTGTCGCCTATGACCGTCTGCGGCCGGTGGACACCTACAGCCTGTGGTACGTCCGGGGCGCCGCCTGGATGGCCTCGCGGGCGCTTCCCCGGGCGGCCCTGATGTTGCTGGGGGCGGGCCTCGTCCTGCCGCTCATCGGCCTGTCGGACTGGGCCTGGAAGCCGCCGCCGACCCTCGCCGCCGCCACAGCCTTCGCCATCTCCTTGCCGCTCGCCCTGGCGCTTTCCAGCGCCTTTCTGATGATCGTCAACATCATCGTCGCCGCCACCCTCACCGACCGCGGGATCAACGTGCTGTTCAACAGCCTGATCATCGTCTTCTCCGGTAACCTCCTGCCCCTGGCCCTCTATCCCGACTGGGCGCAGACGGCCCTGCTGATGCAGCCCTTCGCCGGCATGATGGACATTCCCCTGCGCCTCTATGTCGGCCAGCTGAGTGGGACCGACGCCCTGCTCGGCCTCGGTCTGCAGGTCTTCTGGACGACGGTTCTGGTGCTCGTCGGCCGCCTCGCCATGGGTCGCGTCATGCGCCGCCTGGAAGTTCAGGGGGGCTAGGGCACGATGAACAGCGCAGCCCTCGTCCTCCGCTATTTCAGCGCCTCCCTGCGCAGCCAGCTGCAGTATCCCGGCTCGGCCATCATGCTGGGGATCGGCGCCTTCCTGACCACCATCATCGACATGCTGGCGGCCTGGGCCCTGTTCGACCGCTTCGGTCAGGTCCAAGGCTGGGGTCTGGGGCACATCGCCGTCTTCTACGGGGTGGTCTCCACAAGCTTCGCCCTGACCGACTTCTTCACCCGCGGCTTCGACGTGTTCGGCAATGAGTTCGTCAAGACCGGCGCCTTCGACCGCATCCTGCTGCGCCCGCGCTCCCCGGCCCTTCAACTGGTGGGCTACGAGTTTCGGCTCAGTCGCTTTGGCCGCCTGGCCCAGGCCCTGTTGGTGCTGTTCGTCGGCGCCGCGGTCGTGGGTGTCGACTGGACGCCGGACAAGGCGCTGCTGCTGGTCTGGACGATCACCGGCGGCGTGGCCCTGTTCACCGGCCTCCTGGTCCTCCAGGCCAGCTTCGCCTTCTGGACCACCGAGAGCCTGGAGGTGTTCAACGTCCTGACCTACGGCGGCATCCAGGCCGCCCAGTTTCCCTTGAGCCTCTATGCCGGCTGGTTCCGCAACTTCCTGATCTTCGTCGTGCCCCTCGGCTGCGTGGCCTACTATCCGGTCCTGGCGATCCTTGGCCAGCCCGACCCCCTGGGCGCCCCCGACTGGTGGCTCCCCACCGCGCCAGCCATGGGCTTTCTCTTCCTGGCCATTTCCTTCCTCGCCTGGCGGCTGGGGATCGCCCGCTACACCTCGACGGGGAGTTGAGGCCTGCTGGCGCAGGAGGCGCGAATTTGCTATATGACCATCTAGATAGTCAGGAGCGAAGAATGAGCGCCATCAGCCTCGCCGAGGCGAAAGCCCATCTCAGCGAACTGGTGGACCGGGTGGAAGCTGGAGAGTCCATTGAGATCACGCGCCGCGGCAAGCGGGTCGCCCGCCTGACGGCGTCTGACCAGCCGCGAAAAGCCGTCGATCTGGCCGCCCTCCAGGCCCTGACCCTGTCGCTTCGTCCAGCCGACCAGGACGCAGCCAATCTCGTGCGGGCCATGCGCGATGACGAGCGCTATTGAGAGCCTATGCCGACACCTCGGTGATCATCGCGGCGCTCTCCAATGAAGCCGCGACGGGACGGGCCCAGGGCTGGCTCGTCGCCCAGAGCCCCGGTGACCTGCTGATCAGCGACTGGACCTTGACCGAGGTCTCTTCCGCCCTGTCGATCAAGCTGCGAACCGGGCAGATCACCCTGGACCAGCGCGCCGCTTCACTGGCTCAATTCCGCCTGTTGGTCGCCGAGAGCTTCATCCTGCTGCCAGTGACGTCCGCGCAATTCCAGGCCGCCGCGCGGTTTGTCGACCAGCACCAGCTCGGCCTTCGTAGTGGCGACGCCCTTCATCTGGCTGCGGCGTCCGCAGCCGGCGCCGCGGTCCACACACTGGATCACCGCATGGCCCAGGCCGGACCAGAGCTCGGCGTTCCCACCGAGCTCCTGGCCTAAGCCGCCTACTCTGCGGCCATCAGCACCCGGCCGGCCGTGAAAGAGGTCTTCTCGGCGAGGCTGGCCTTGGCGGCCTCGTACTCAGCGGCCAGGCGGGCCACCAGCTCGCCGGCGCCGAGGATCTCGTCCACCGCGCCGATGCCCTGGCCGCAGCCCCAGATGTCCTTCCAGGCCTTGGCCTTGGTGTTGCCGCCGGAGCCGAAGTTCATCTTTGACGGATCAGCTTGCGGCAGGTTGTCGGGGTCGAGACCCGCGGCCAGAATCGAGGGGCGCAGATAGTTGCCGTGCACGCCAGTGAACAGGTTCGAATAGACGATGTCCTCGCCGGAGCTCTCGACGATCATGTCCTTGTAGCCCTGGGCGGCGTTGGCCTCCTTGGTCGCGATGAAGGCCGAGCCGATATAGGCCAGGTCCGCCCCCATGGCCTGGGCGCCCAGCACCGCGGCCCCATTGGCGATAGCGCCCGAGAGCGCGATGGGGCCGTCGAACCAGGTCCGCAGCTCCTGGATCAGGGCGAAGGGCGACAGCGCCCCGGCATGGCCGCCGGCGCCCGCCGCCACAGGGATCAGGCCGTCGGCGCCCTTTTCGACCGCCTTGCGGGCGAAGCGGTCATTGATGACGTCGTGCATGACGATGCCGCCATAGGCGTGCACCGACTGGTTCACATCCTCCCGGGCGCCGAGCGAGGTGATGATGATCGGGACCTTGTACTTGGCCGCCATCTCTACATCGTGCTCCAGCCGGTCGTTGGTGCGATGGACAATCTGGTTCACCGCAAAAGGCGCGGACGGCAGGTCCGGATTCTTGGCGTCCCAGGCCGCCAGCTCCTCGGTGATCTGCGCCAGCCACTCGTCCAGCTGGCTCGCCGGCCGCGCGTTGAGCGCCGGAAACGACCCGACGATGCCCGCCTTGCACTGGGCGATCACCAGCTCCGGGTTCGAGATGATGAACAGGGGCGAGGCGATGACCGGCAGGCGCAGGCGGTCACGGAGAATCGGCGGCAGGGCCATGGGCGTTTCCTTGATCGGCAAATGTTCTAATTTACACCGTAAGCGACAACCCGCCTGCCTCACAAGCCAGAACCCTCCCCCGTCGCCGGGAGAGGGTCCTTTTTGCCTCCAGCCTCAGGCGCAGCCTAGATGGGCGGCGGTCCACCTTCGCGCTCGGCCTTGCGGGTCCAACGCTCCAGCAGGCGGTGGGCGGTCTCCCGGCCCCCGAAGCCAAAGGCGATGGCCGCCGCCACGGCCGCCGAGCCGAGGATCAGTCCGAAGGCCAGGATGACGATCTCATCGGCGATGCCCATGAACCGCAGGCCCATGGCCGTGGCCAGGGCGATGGTCGCCCAGCGCACGATGATCGAAGCGAACCCGTCGGCGCCGCCCGTGGAGCGGTCGATAAGCCGGGCCAGGAAGTTGCCCAGCAGAACGCCAATCGCGATGATCACGCCGCCAAACAGCACCTGGGCGCCCAGTCGGACCACCTCTTCCAGCATGGCGGCGACCGCCAGGAACGACAGCAACCGCGCCGCTTCGATGGCCGAGAACAGCATGATGGCCACCAACACGATCCGCGCCACCACCTTCGAGGGGGTGAGGCCGACCACCGCTGCGGGGGCGGTCGCGCCACCCACGGCGGCGGCCTGTTGATCCACCGGCGCATCCGCAGGCGCCACAGGCGTCACAGGGGTCGAGCCCCCGTAAGGCGCGGGGTGGGTCACGCCCGTCGACCACAGGCCCATCAGGCTGCGGTCAAAGCCGAGTGACGGCAGGATCTGCTCCACCAGGCTCGCGACCCAGCGGCCGATCACATAGGCGATAGCCAGAACGATCGCCGCCGCCAGGACCCGGGGGATGGCGTCAAGCACAACAGCCAGAACCGCCACCGCTGGATCTGAGATCGCTGCGATGCCCAGCTGCTCCAGGGCGGCGATGGTCACGGGGATGATGATCAGGACGAACACCAGAAGGCCGGCTGTACGGCCCAGATTCGTCGCCCCGGTCAGACGGCCGAGACCGGCCTTCTCAAGCCAGTAATCGACCCGCGCCGCGCTGAGCGCAGCCTCCACCACCCGCCGCGCCAATGTGGCCACGACGAGGCCGACAAAGAAGATGACCGCGGCGCCCACAAGATTGGGCACATAGGACAGCACGCCCATGGTCAGGGCGTTCAAGGGGCCGACCACGCCGTTGAGCTGCAGGACGCTGAGCGCGGCGATCACCCCGATCAGCAGCACCAGCCAGTAGCCCAGCTGCCCGAGCTGATAACCCAAGGTCTCCTTGGGCTGCAGATTCCGATTGTGGCTGGCGGCGCCCGGGAAGCGGTCGATCAGCTTGGCGAGCCCCCACTGCACGGCCTTGGCGACAAAATGCGCCACGACGACGATGAGCAGGGCCGCCAGAATCCGTGGCCCCCAGAAGGCGAACAGCTCGCCCGCATTGTGAAATTGTATGGTGTCCATGTCTCTCCCCAGTCCAGGTTCACCTGTGACAACCATTCCCGGGCCCCGCCGTTCCGAGAAAGTCAGCCCAGGCGCCGTGACGGCGCCCTTGACGCTTCCCACGCCCCCGGCTCATCACAGGGTGATGGTCCAGATCGCTTCTCCCGCCGTGGAATTTCCGCCGGCCAGCGCCGAAGACTGGCGCGCCCTTGTGCTCAAGACCCTGGGGGACAAGCCGCCAGAGAGCCTGACCAGCGCCACGGCCGAGGGCCTGACCATTGCGCCCCTCTATGGGCCGATGGACGTGGCGCCGATCCCCACCCGGCCGTTCGACCCAACCCGGGCCTGGGATCTGCGCGCCATGACCCGGCATCCTCATCCGGCGCGGGCCAACGCCGACATCCTGGCCGATCTCGACGGCGCCGGCGCCTCGGTGCTCCTGGCCCTCGATCCCCAGGGTCAGGCCGGCTGCGCTGTCGGTTCAGCCGATGATCTCGCCCGGGCCCTGGATGGAGTGATCTTCGAACTGGCGCCTGTGGCCCTGGACGCGGGTTTCCTCGGGACCATCGCCGCCGACTGGCTGAGCGCGGTGGCCAAGGCCTCGCCGACCGCCCTGCTCCAATTCCATCTCGATCCGCTCAGCGCCTTCGCCGCCACCGGCGAGAGCCCGGGCCCCATTGAGGCGCACATCTTCGCCGCGGCCGGCGCTGGCGCCCGTCACGCCCAGACCCACCCCCAGGCCCAGATCTTTCTGGCCTCAGGCGCCGTGGTCCATGAGGCCGGCGGCGGCGAGGCCTGCGAAGTCGCCTTCGCGGCGGCCAGCGCCCTGGCCTACGCCAAGGCCATGGTCCGGGCCGGCATGGCGATCGACCAGGCCTTCGCCCGTATCACCCTGGGCCTTACCGCCGAGGCCGACTATTTCCTGACCATCGCCAAGCTGCGCGCCGCCCGACTGGTCTGGGCGAGGCTGGTCGGCGCCTGCGGCCTCGACACGCCCGCGCGGATCGAAGTCCGGTCTTCCCGACGCATGCTCACCCGCCGCGATCCCTGGACCAACATGCTCCGCCTGACCTCGGCTTGCTTCGGCGCAGCGGTCGGCGGGGCCGACGCAGTGGTGCTGGGCGCCTTCACCGACGCCCTGGGCCTGCCCTCGGCGCTCGCCCGTCGCCAGAGCCGCAACACCCAGCTCGTCCTGATGGAGGAGGCCCACATCGGCCGCGTCTCCGATCCGGCGTCGGGCTCAGGCTATGTGGAGGCCATGACCGACCAGATCGCCCGCGCCGCCTGGTCGGCCTTCCAGGTCACCGAGGGGATGGGCGGCGTCGTATCGGCCCTCACCGCTGGCCATGTCGCCGCCGAGGTGGAGACCACCTGCGCGGCCCGCGCCGACCTCGGTCAGCCAGCCATCGTCGGCGTCACCGCCTTCCCGCCGGCCAAGGACGGTCCGGTCGAGATCGACACGCCAGATCCCAGGGCGGTCGAGGCGCCCTCGCCGCGCCTGCCGGGGCCCGATGGCCGCTGCCCGCCGCTTGCGCCTCTTCGCATCGCCCAACCCTTCGAGACCGAGGCCGCCCGATGAGCGCCTTTCCCGACTATACCGAGGTCCCCTTCGACGCCGAGCGCCCCGCCGCGCCCGCCCTGGAGGCCCCGCCCTGGGCCACGCCGGAAGGTATCGCGGTCGCCGCCGCCTATGGGCCTGAGGATATCGAGGGGCTGAGCGGCCTGGACTCCTATCCCGGCCTCGCGCCATTCCTGCGCGGCCCCTATCCAACCATGTACGCCACCAATCCGTGGACCATCCGCCAGTATGCGGGCTTCTCCACGGCCGAGGACTCCAACGCCTTCTACCGCCGCAACCTGGCGGCCGGCCAAAAGGGACTGTCGGTGGCCTTCGACCTCGCCACCCATCGGGGCTACGATTCCGACCATCCCAGGGTGGCCGGCGATGTCGGCATGGCCGGCGTGGCCATCGACTCCATCCTCGACATGCGCACCCTGTTCGACGGCATCCCGCTGGACCAGATGAGCGTGTCGATGACCATGAACGGCGCGGTTCTGCCGATCCTGGCGCTCTACATCGTCGCGGCCGAGGAACAGGGCGTGCCGCCCGCCAAGCTCTCAGGAACCATCCAGAACGACATCCTCAAGGAGTTCCTGGTCCGCAACACCTACATCTATCCGCCAGCCCCTTCGATGCGGATAATTTCCGACATCTTTTCATATACTTCCACTGAGATGCCGAGGTTCAACTCGATCTCGATCTCGGGCTATCACATCCAGGAAGCCGGGGCGACGCTGGACCTGGAACTGGCCTATACCCTGGCCGACGGGATCGAATATGTCCGCGCCGGGGTGGCCGCCGGCATGAGCGTCGACAAGTTCGCCCCGCGTCTCTCCTTCTTCTGGAACGCCGGCATGAACGCCTTCATGGAGATCGCCAAGCAGCGGGCCGGCCGCCTGCTCTGGGCCGAGCTCATGCAGGCCGAGTTCGCGCCCAAGGACGCCCGCTCGCTCTCCCTGCGGGCCCACACCCAGACCAGCGGCTGGAGCCTGGCGGCCCAGGACGTCTACAACAATGTCGCCCGCACCTGCGTCGAGGCCATGGCGGCCACCGGCGGCCAGACCCAGAGCCTGCACACCAACTCGCTGGACGAGGCGCTCGCCCTGCCGACGGACTTCTCCGCCCGCATCGCGCGCAACACCCAGCTCTTCCTGCAGCTCGAGAGCGGCCAGACCCGGGTCATCGATCCCTGGGGCGGGTCCTACTATGTGGAGCGCCTGACCGCCGACCTCGCCGCCCGTGCCCGCACCCACATCGCCGAGGTCGAGGCGCTCGGCGGCATGGCCAAGGCCATCGAGGACGGCCTGCCCAAGCGCCGCATCGAGGAGGCCAGCGCCCGCACCCAGGCCCGCATCGATTCCGGCCGCCAGAGCGTGGTGGGCGTCAACCGCTACCGCTCCGCCGATCTCGACGAGATCCCGGTGCTCAAGGTCGACAACTCCGCGGTTCGCCAGAGCCAACTTGAGAAGCTGGCCCGCCTGAAGGCCGAGCGTGATCCCGCCGCCGTGCAGGCCGCCCTCGACGCCCTGACCGCCGGCGCGGCTGGAAACGGCAATCTGCTGGCCCTGTCGGTGGAGGCCGCCCGCGCCAAGGCCACGGTGGGCGAGATCAGCTACGCCCTGGAAAAGGTCTTCGACCGCCACAAGGCCAAGGCCGACGCGGTCAAGGGCGTCTATCTGCGCGAGGCGGGCGAGACGCCTGCGGCCCTGAAGGCCAAGGCCATGGTCGGCGCGTTTGCCTCAGCCGATGGCCGCAAGCCCAGGGTCCTGATCGCCAAGATGGGTCAGGACGGCCACGACCGCGGCCAGAAGGTGATCGCCTCAGGCTTCGCCGACCTCGGCTTCGAGGTGGAGATCGGCGACCTCTTCCAGACCCCGGCCGAGGCCGCGGCCCTCGCCGTCGAGCGCCAGGTCCATGTGGTGGGCGCCAGCTCCCTGGCCGCCGGCCACCTGACCCTGGTGCCGGAGCTGAAAACCGAACTCGCCCGCCTGGGCCGCCCCGACATCCTGGTGGTGGTGGGCGGCGTGATCCCACCGGAGGACTTCGCCGCCCTGACAGACATGGGGGTCGCCGCCATCTTCCCGCCGGGCACGGTGGTGCCGGAATGCGCTATCGAGGTGCTCGACCGCCTGAACGCCGAACTCGGCTACGCCCAGCTGGACGCGCCTCGGGCTTAGCCGGCGATCCGGCCTACAAGATCGAGCCCGTAGGCAGCGTCATAGGCGATCCAGGCCTGGGTCACGATGATGGCCCAGACGACGCTGAACAGCGAGCCCACCAGGAAGTACTCGGCGTTCAGCTTCTCATCGAGATCCTTGAACCGCGCCACCGTCTTCAGGGCCACCACGGCGGCCAAGATCTCCCAGGCGCCGATGATCAGACCACTGGCGATCATCAGCCGCTCCAGATGACCGATCAGCCGCCCCACCCGCGGGGTGTTGGCGGACGCCTCTGCGCCCTCGGCCTCGGGCGTCTGGGCCATGGCCCGGCTAAGCCCGCTCCAGTCCAGCACCGCCTTGCAGGCGAGGTTGCCGACCACCGTCAGCAGGAGCAACGCGACGGCGACCGAGCCGGCGAAATGAATCCAGGCGCTCATGGGGTCAGTCCATAGGTCTCGTCCAGGGCGGCGGCCATGGTCTCCAGCGCCCGCCACTGTCGGCCATAGAGCTCAAATCGGCCCGCCCGCCTGATCTTGTAGAGCGTTGGGAGCGAGATGTTCAGCCGCCCCGCCAGTTCGGCTGCGGATTCCGCGGCCGAAGCCAGCACCACCTCCCGCTGCCGCGCCGTCCAGTCCTGCTCGATCTCGCTCAGGCCCGCGCCGACGGCCTCCATCAGGATCTCCACGGCGGGCTGACCCGGCAGGTGGAAGCGATAGGCGTTGGGGTCGCGCTTGTCGGCCAGGCGCTCACGGCTGGCGGCCAGCCCCGGCCCCATCATGTTCCAGGCCCGCGCGGAATTGATCGGCGTTTCGAGGCGCGCCACCCCCAGCACGAACCGGCACGCGACTCCCTCGGCTAGCAAATGCGCCTGCACATCGCGAAGCACGTCCAACCCCGCCCGCAAGCTGGCCGACAGGCCTTGGAATTCGTCCCCAAGAGTGATGGTGAGCGGCGAGGCCATGGCGCTGCTAGCCCGCCGATTGGCGGCGTCGATGGCGCTGTTGAAAACGCCATGCAGGCCAACCACCGACGCCGCATCCTCACTGGATACGAGATCGCCCATGACAACCGCGTGGGTATAGGCCTGCGGCGCGGGGCGGGGGCGCTGCGCCTCTAGGGACAACATGACCTGAAGCTCGACCTTCCATAGCCCTTTTTAGGGCGACGCTCCATCCATAGCCCACTTTTGGGATACCTCATAGATTTATCCCTTTTCAGGGATAGTCTATGTCGCTCGGCGAGGAACCCGTCGCCCGACGAGCCAGGGCGATCCCCACGGCCAGGGCGCAGCCGGCTGCGATGCCGGCGATCAGGTCGTGGGCCAGCGTCAGGGCGAGCGTCACCGCCATGACGGCGGCTCCGGCGCGGTTGGCCCTTAGCAGATGGGCGATCTCGGCCTTCTCCACCATGTTCCAGGCCACCACCGCCAGCAGTCCTGCCAGGGCGGCCAGCGGGATGTAGGCCGCCAGGGGCGCGGCGATCAGCATGAAGGCCAGCAGGTAGAGGGCGTGCAGCATCCCAGCTACGGGGGTGTGGGCGCCGGCCCGGACATTGGTGGCGGTGCGCGCGATCGTGCCGGTGACGGGCATCCCACCGAACAGGGCCGCGCCGGAATTGGCGACCCCCTGAGCCACCAGCTCCATGTTCGAGCGATGGCGCCGGCCGGTCATGCCATCGGCCACCACCGCCGACAGCAGGCTCTCGATGGCGCCGAGCAGGGTGAAGGCCGCCGCCGCCGGCAGAACGGCCAGCACCTTGGCCAGCGCCAGGTCCGGCAGGTGGGGCATGGGCAGGGTGCGGGGAATGCCGCCAAACTTCGTGCCGATGGTCTCTACCGGCAGGCTGAGCAGCACCGCCGCCGCCGAAGCGAGACACACAGCGATCAGCAGGGCGGGCCAGGCTGGACGCCAGCGCCGCACCGCCAGGATCAGGCCGATCACCACCGCCGCCAAGGCCACAGCCGGCGGGTTGAAGCTCGGTAGGGCCAAGACCAGCGCCGCCACCTTCGGTCCAAAGGCGGCCGGCTCGCCGCCGGCCAGGGTCAGGCCCAGCAGGTCGCGCACCTGACTGATCAGGATGATCACCGCGATCCCGGCGGTGAAGCCCACCGTCACCGGGGCCGGAATGAGCCGGATCAGATTGCCCAGGCGAAGCACCCCGCCCACCGCCAGCATCAGGCCTGAGAGGAAGGTCGCTAGGACCAGCCCCTCAATCCCGTGCAGATGAACCGTGCTGGCCACCAGCACGATGAAGGCGCCCGCAGGCCCGCCGATCTGAAACCGGCTGCCCCCCAGCATCGAGACCAGGAAACCGCCGACAATGGCGGTGTAGAGCCCCCGCTCCGGCCCCACGCCTGAGGCGATGGCGATGGCCATCGACAGCGGCAGGGCGACGATGGCCACGGTCAGGCCGGCGATGGCGTCTGCCCGCAGGTCGGCGAGGCCGTAGCCCTCCCGCAGCAGAGTCGCCAGCTTGGGCAGATAGCGGTTCGAGGCCTTGGCGGCGTCGGTCATGGGGATCTGTGGTTGGAGGCGCCCGTCACCCTCGTGGGACGGACCGCCACTGTCGATGATCTGGCGCAAACGGGCCAATCAGACCTGATGTCAGATCTTTACGCCCCGCCGGCCAGCCTTGGCCCGGCGTTTGCGGTCCCAGCTTTCCGGCAGAACCGACGGGCCGTGTCGGGCCTCGATGTCCTTCTGAAGGGCCTTGGCCGCCATCAGGTGCCCGGGGAAGAGGGTGTCCACCGCCCAGCCCGCCACCGGCACGGTGGATGTGGCCGAGTCGAAGGCCAGATAGGCGCCCATCCGCGCCAGCGTCGGCAGCGAGGCGCCGGCCCGCAGCCCCTCGGCGATCAGCAGCGCGCCTGCGCCCACGCTATAGACAGTGCCCGCCACCGGCACCCAGGCCAGGATGCCGTCCAGGCCAAGGCCGATGGGGCCCACCCCCACCAGACGGTCGGACAACCGCTTGATCCGCTCAGCCGAACGCCAGGCGCGATGCGCACTCTCCGCCGTCACCGCCATGGGGCGACCGTCAGTCCAAGGCTGGCTCTAGCCGAGGAAAACCACCCGACGGCGCTCCTTGCCGTCCTTGATGCGGGACAGGATCTCTCGGTACTCGGGCGTATTGGCGACATCCGTGCGGGAGCCTTCAAAAAAGATGGTCTCTTCCATGTGCTTGATCATCAGGTCAGCCGCCCATTTGTGACCTGAAAACAGCATGTCCGCCAGCTTGCCGAGTCCGACGGGCACGGGCGCGATTCCAATGGCCAGATCTGCCAGCAGGACCATGCTCGCCTCCAGCAACACCATGGGCGCGCATCGGCTCCGCACACCGTCGCTCAACAGCACGATCCCGGCCCCGAAGCTGTAGAGCCCGCCCGCCCAGGGTATCCACGTCAGGAGCCCGTCCAGGCCGACTCCCACCGGGCCGATCTTGATGATGTTGTCCGACAGGCGCTTGGTGCGCTCGATGCTGGCGCGGATATTGTGCAGTTCGATATGCGAGCGGGCGAAGAACATGCGCGGCCTCCGGCAGGGTCGGCGCAATGTGGACCAAGCCAGCTTAACCATGAAGGCTTTAGGTCGATTTTCGCCCAAGGCTAGGGCGCTGGCGGCAAGATGCTCGCCCGGCGCGCGATTCCAGATCGCGAGCCTCCCGGTTTGATCCTATGACTTAACCATGGCGCGCGATCCCGACATCCTCATCGTCACCACCGATTTCCTCGAAGGCCGCCCCGTGCGCCAGCACCTGGGCATGGTCTCGGCCCAGGCGATCCTCGGCGCCAATGTGGTCCTAGACCTGATGGCCGCGATCCGGGACTTCTTTGGCGGTCGCTCCAAAGGCTATGAGCGGGTGCTGGCCCGCGCCCGGGAGGACGCCCTGGCCGCCCTGGCCAAGGAGGCCCAGGCCATGGGCGCCAACGCCGTCCTAGGCGTCGACCTCGACTACCACGCCATCGGCCCCAACGGCTCCATGCTGATGGTCGCAGTCAACGGCTCGGCGGTGGTGATTTAGCAAGGCGCAGCCGCCGCCCGCCTCACATCATGTCGCCGGCCGCCGCGTCGAGCAGGAGGAAGACCCGGCCGGCGTCTGAGGCCAGAAGGGTGGCGACCATGAAGCCTTCCTGGTCACGGAGCACGGCCTCGTCGAGCATGCCCCGGTAGCGGCGCAGATAGTCTCCGGCCTCCGCCTTGAGGGCGTCGTCGGTGAACAGCCGGCGGGTCAAGCGCCGGGTGGCGGCCGGGGCCAGCCGTCGGACCACCTGGCGGGCGCCCTCCATGTCGCCGGTCTGCACCACGGCGCCGATCTCGTCGATCCGGCCCCGAGGCAGCAGGGCCGAGGGATCTATGCCGAGGTCGACGATGTCCGACAGAAGCTGCGCCTCGCGACGCTCATCCAGGGGCCGGGGCGGCGGCTCGTCGATGGCCGCCAACAGATCCTTCCAGGTCAGCCCCTCGCCGCCATCATCCTCGGCAGGCGCCTGGGGCGGACCACCTGCGGACTCAAACAGGCTGGAAAACTCCTCGTCAGTAGCGGTCGGCGTCAGCCGCAGTCGAGGCCGCAAGCCCGCAGCATCCTCGGCTGATCCCAGGCGGCGCTCCCGGGTGGGCCGGGGGGTCGAGGGGCGCAGCTCCAACGGTGGCTCGTCCTCGACCGGCGGCGCCGAGGGGCGAACGGCCTCGGCCCGCGGGGGTTCGGCCCGGGGCGGCGGAGCGGGCGGGGTCCGGGGGCGCTCCTCCCGCGGGGCGGGACGACGCTCCCGGCTGGGCAGGGGCGTGCCGAAGCCCGCGCCAAGACCCGAGCCCAGACCGCCGCTGGCGGTGGTGGCCACCGATCCCATCAGGCGGACCGCCTCGCTCAGCATTTCGTAGTTGCGGCTGACCCGCTCCTGGAAGGCCGCATCGATGGCCTGGGTCTCCTCGGCGGTCCGCCTGGCCTGAGCCATGAGATCGTCAAGGCTCTCGCCCACGGCGGCGCGGACGTCATCGGCCTGCCGGCGCGCATTGGCCGGCAGCTCGGCTGTGCGGGCGTCGAGATCGGCCAACAGGTCCTGAAGCTCGTGCAGGGTGGCGCGGGCGGCTGCGGCGCTGGCCTCCAGCTTGCGGGCGGTCTGGGCGCCAGCCTCCTCCACCAGGCCCGCCGACTGCTCAATCAGCGAGCGCGCCTCTTCGAGCCGGCCTTCGAACACCTGGTCGGCCTTCTGGCCGGCGGCGAAGGCGGCTTCCGACAGCTGATCCACCTGCTGGCGAGCGGCCTCGGCGTGGCGGGCGGCGGCCAGGCGGGTCTGTTCGGCGGCCTGGGACAGCGCGTCGATCGCCGCCTGGGTTTCCGCCTGAAGCTGGCCGCGTTCCCCGGAGGCGGTGTCAGCCAGCAAGCCCCAGGACTGTTTCAGGCTCTCAGCGAAGGCGTCGCGCTCGCCCTGGGCGGCGTCGGCCATGTCGCCGAACTGCTCGGCGGCCTGGGACACCAGTTCGCGCAGCATCTGGGCGCCCTTGATGGCGCGATCCCCGACCTCGACCGCCGAGAGACGGGCCTCGGACAGGTATTCCGACAGCTTGGCGGTGTGGGTCTCAGCCTCGACGGCGAAGGATTCCTGGTCAGCCCGCAAACCATGGGCGATGGCCACCAGGGCGGCCCGCTGCTCGGACAGGCCCGTCTCCACGGCTGCCACCTGATCGGCGACGCCGACGCCTGCGCTTTCCAGCCGGGCGATGTGACGGGTCAGGTCCTCGCCCACGGTCCGGGCGATGTCGCTGGTCTCGCCAGCCGCGGCGGCCAGGTCGGCGGCCCGCGCCGCGAGCGAGGCCTCAGCCTCCCGCAGCTGGGTCTCGGCCAGGTCGGAGGCCTCGGCGACCATCCGGGCCTGGCTGGTGATGGCGTCGACCACCGCGGTGGACTGGGCGTCCAGCACGCCGGCGAGGCTCGTCATCTCAACCCGCTCCTGAGACAGGCTGCGGGTCAGGGACTCCGCCGTCCGGGCCGAAGCCGCGGCGGCGTTGATCAGTTGCTCAGTCTCGGCGGCCAGGGCCGAGCGCAGGGCCAGGAGCGTCTCGCGAGCGTCCTGGGCCGCCTCGCCGGCCCGGATGATCTCCTCGCGGACATGGGCCACCACATCCCCCGCCCGGCCGGCCGCCACCAAGGCGGGCGAAACCAACTCATCAGCGAGCCTCTGGGTTCGGCGGGTCTCGGCGGCGAGCTTCTGGCCCTGCCGCAGGGCGTAGGCGGCCACCCAGACCAGCACCGCGGGCGCCAGGGCCAGCAGGGCGAAAACCCCCATGGCGAAGGCGTCGTTCTGGAACGGCACCACGTCACCCCGATAGCCCCAGGCATAGGCCATAGGCGCCAAGGCGCAGAGGACGGAGATAGCCAGGGCTCCGGCATAGATGGGCCAGGCCGGCGACTCCTCGGCCCCGGCGGCGGGACCAGCGCCCTGCGCGGTCAGGGCCGACTGCGGGGCGGTGGCCGGGGGGGCGGCAGGACGGGTCAGGTCCCCGGCGGAGGCCGGATCGGCCAGCGTAAAGGACGCCTCGTCCGTCTCAGCCTGGGCGGCGTCGGTCGGGGCCTCGCTCTGGTGCGCGCTTGGCGTCTCGACGACGGGGGCGTCTGTCAGGTCCAGATCATGGTCGGGGCCCGCCTCCGGCGCCTCGGCCGCACCGTCAAGGTCTGACTCGGTGAGATTCTGGAAATCCAGCGGCTGACGCCGGTTTTTGATCTTCATCTGCGGCCCGTTACTTGCGGCCAACACGCCCCGCGAACCGACGCTTCGTCGTCTGGCGCACGCCCTGATCTGCTAGGATTATCGTTGAACGGTCCGCGCGCAAAGCTCCATGCGGCGGTTTTGCACGGGGCCGGAGAAATTTCCCGACCTGCGCCCCGCCCAGCGGCGAGGTTCAGGCTCGCCCCAGGCTCACGCTCGCCCCAGGCTCAGGCTCGCCCAAGGCTCAGGGGCGCCTCGGGAGAGGGCGCCGAGGACCGGGGGGCGTCGCAGGTCTTCAGGTCAGGGGCGGGCGGCGCCGACCGGGCGACCTTGCGCTCGGTCTGGGCGGCGCGCTCAGGCTGCTGGGGTTCAACAAGGACGCCCAGATGCGAATAGGCCACGGCCGAGGCGTGGATCACCACCGCTGCGACGATTTCCGTGAAGGTCTGCATCGGATCTCTCCCGTCACCGATACGAGTTCTGTGGCGGACTTATCGAACACGGTTCGAGCTTGGGCAATATGGCTCCACATGAAACTTCGTTCATGTGGAGCCTCAGGATCTAGTAGCGGCGGCAGACCACGTCGCGCAGGACGCTGGTCGGACCGGTATAGCGCCCCTCCCCGTCCACGGCCTGCTGGGCGCGCTGGCTGGAGTCATAATAGGCCGACGAGCCGAGCCCCTGGGACCGACAGAAGGCGGTGGCGGAGCTGGAGCCGGCCGCGATGTCGTAGCCGTCATAGGTCGGATAGGGGAAGAAGACCGAACGGACCCCTTCGGTGGGGCGATACTGGTTCGGACCGCTCCAATTGCCGCCCCCCGGTCGCCAGTTCCCCCCCGGAGGGGGTCGAAAACCGCCGCCGCCGCCGCCGCCGGCTCCCGCATAGGCCTGCAGGGAGGTGATCCGCTCACCCATGCCCAGGGTGTTCATGTTCGGCACGTCGCCGGAGACGTCCTGGCATTGACCGCCGTAGTCTGAGTTCTCGCAGATGCGCCAGCGGCCCTGGAACCGGGCGCTCATGGCCTTGTCATTCCAGTCCCGGGGCAGATTGGTGGCCAGGCCATAGATGGTGGTCTGGCGGCCCTGAAAGTTGGGTTGGTCGAACAGGATGGCCGAGGGCTGGCGCCCACCGCCGTAGTTCTGGGCCGCGGCTGCGCCGGCGGCCACCGTCGCAATCACCAAGGCGGCGCTCATCATCACGCGTTTCATGAAGCTCAACTCCCCTGTCGTCCCTCGGCGAACAACCTAGACCGGAGATCAGCCCAAATCAAAATTGCGCCGCCGGCCACCCTCAAGGCGTGAGGCGGAATTCGGCGCGTTCATGGCTCAGCAGCCAGCGCTTGCGCTCCAGGCCGCCGCCGTAGCCCGTCAGGGTTCCATTGGCGCCGATCACCCGGTGGCAGGGCACCACAAGCCCCACGGGGTTGGCGCCGTTCGCCAGTCCGACCGCTCGCACCGCCGTCGGCGCGCCGATGTGCGCAGCCAACTGGCCATAGGACCAGGTCGTCCCCACCGGAATCTCGCATAGCGCCCGCCAGACAGACTGCTGAAAGGCCGTGCCTCCGGTCGTCCAGGGCAACTGAGCCAGCGCCCCCACTTCCCCGGCGAAATAGGCCGCAAAGGGAGCCGACAGGCCCTTCGGCGACGGGGCGGCTGTCAGGTCGACAGCGCCGTAGTGACGGCGCAGCAGGCGCTCCATCCGCGCCTGGTGGCTGTCCCAGTCGAAGGCGCGCAACCGGCCAACCTCGTCGAACACGATCTGGGCGGGCCCAAGGGGCGTCGGCAGGGCGGCGACGAACAGGCGGTCAGGCGGCGTCTTGGTCATCGAAAACCTCCTTTGATGGGGGGCTTTTCCCCGCGGGGGAAAGCCCTTCGGACGCCCACAGATGCAGGGCGCCATAGGCCCGCCAGGGCCGCCAGGCTTCGGCCCGGGCCAGGAGTTGCGCGGGGTTGGGGCGCGTCCCATCGGGACCCGCCAGGGCGCGCATTAGGCCGATATCCCCATGGGGAAAGGCGTCAGGCTCGCGCATCTGGCGCAGGGCGATGTACTGGGCGGTCCACTCGCCGATCCCAGGAAGGGCCTTCAGCTTCGCCACCGCCGCCTCCAGGGAGCCCTGGGGGGCGAAGAGGCCAGGATCGGCCGCGGCCGCGGCGGCCAGTCCGACCAGAGCCCGGGCTCGGGCCCCGGGCATGGGCAGACTGGCAGGATCGATCTGGGCCAGAGCCTGCGGCGTGGGAAACAGATGGGTCAGACCCTGGCCCGCAAACGCCGCCGGCAGGGACTCTCCATGCGCCGCCGTCAGCCGACCCGCCAGGGCCCGAGCCCCGGTCACGGTGATCTGCTGGCCCAGCACCGCGCGGACCGCCAGTTCGAAGCCATCCCAGGCGCCAGGCGCTCTCAGGCCCGGCCGGCGGGCGACCAGGGGGGCGAGGTCGGGGTCGCGGGACAGATGGGCGTTCACCTGCGCCGGATCGGCCCCCAGATCAAAGACCCGGCGCACCCTGGCGATGACCTGGGGCAGGACCTGCAGGCGGGCGAATCTTGCGCGGACCTCCAGAGTGTCCCCGGGTCCGGGCGCGACGCTGACCAAGCCTGCGACGCCGTCGATCCGCAGGGCCCGGTGATAGCAGCCCGCCTCCACAGCCTCGACGCCAGGCACGGCGCGCAGCGCCAGGAAGTCGAGCATCGCGGGCCAGTCATAGGGCGGGCGATAGGCCAGCCGCAGAACCACCCCACCCCCGGCCTGCGCGCTGATCTCCGTCCCCCGCCGCCGGCGCAGGTCGCGGGGCGGCCGGGCATAGAGCTGCTGGAAGGTTTCATTGAAGCGGCGAACGCTGCCGAATCCCGAGGCCAGGGCCACCTCGGCCATGGGCAGGGCGGTGTCGCAGATCAGTTGCTTGGCCAGCAACACCCGTCGGGTCTGCGCCACCGCCACCGGCGAGGCGCCCAGGTGCTGTTTGAAAAGCCGCCTCAGCTGCCGGCCGCCCACTCCCACCCGATCGGCCAGCGCCTCGACATCTCCCTCGTCCAAGACGCCGTCCTCGATCAGCGACAGGGCGCGGGCCACGGTGTTGGAGCTCCCCCGCCAGGCGCCCAGGTCCGGCGAGGTCTCCGGCCTACAGCGCAGGCAGGGTCTGAACCCCGCCTCCTGGGCCGCGGCCGCCGAGGGATGGAAGGTGACATTGCGCCGGAGCGGCGTCCGCGCCGGACAGATCGGCCGGCAATAGATCCCGGTCGAACGCACGCCCACGAAGATCTTCCCGTCCAGGCGGGCGTCGCGCATCGTCAGGGCGCGGTAGCAGGCGTCGTCATCCAGATCCATGGTCCCCAGGATCGCCCCGGTCGCCGGCCGTGTCTCGCGGTTTTCGGACATGACAGCTCAAGGGCTCGCGGCTTTCGGACGTCGAACGCGCCGATCAGCCAAAGGGGCGGCTCCCGAGGCCATGGGCGTGCAGGCCAAGCCACCCGCCGCCGATCTTGCCGCCCAGGGCTGACCTTGCGGTGGCTCACGCGCGCGCCGGTCCCGCCCCAGATCGGGCGCCCAGCGTCATGGGAATGTCCCAGGCGGCGGCTATGGATGCCCGCCACCCGCCGATCTGGCCCAGAACTTGAACTGGAGGTTGCGCCTGTTCTTGCTTTGGGCGCCGCTGTCCCTTAACTGACCGCTAAAGGGCCACTGAACGCGCCGAACACCAACGGCGGGTTGATTTACTTTGAACGAGCCACCCTCAGTCAGGCCCAGATTCCACCCATGCAAGGTTCTAACGTCATGGACGCCCGCCAAGCCGAGGCTGCTAAGGCACGCCTCACGCCCGGTCTCGATGCGGATACGCTGACCCATCTTCAGCGCCTGGAAGCCGAGAGCATTCACATCATGCGCGAGGTCGTCGCCGAGGCCGAGCGCCCGGTGATGCTCTACTCGGTCGGCAAGGACTCCGCGGTGATGCTTCACCTGGCGGCCAAGGCCTTCTACCCGTCCAAGCCGCCCTTCCCGCTGCTGCACGTCGACACGACCTGGAAGTTCCGGGCCATGTACGAGATGCGGGCGCGGATGGCCGAGACCCTGGGCTTCGAGCTGCTCGTCCACCGCAATCCCGAAGCCCTGGCCAAGGGCATCAACCCCTTCGACCACGGCTCGGCCCTGCACACCGACATGTGGAAGACCGAGGGCCTCAAGCAGGCCCTGGACGAGCATGGCTTCGACGCGGCCTTCGGCGGCGCCCGCCGCGACGAGGAAAAGTCCCGCGCCAAGGAGCGCGTGTTTTCCTTCCGCTCGGCCCAGCACCGCTGGGATCCCAAGAACCAGCGGCCCGAGCTCTGGAACCTCTATAACGCCCGCAAGTCGCCAGGCGAAAGCATGCGGGTGTTCCCGATCTCCAACTGGACCGAGCTGGACATCTGGCAGTACATCCACCTGGAGAACATCCCCATCGTGCCCCTCTACTACTCGGCCGTCCGGCCGGTGGTGGAGCGCGACGGCGCCCTGATCATGGTCGATGACGACCGCATGCCGCTGCGTCCCGGCGAAACCCCGATGATGAAGTCGGTGCGGTTCCGCACGCTGGGCTGCTACCCGCTCACAGGGGCCGTGGAGAGCACCGCGGCCACCCTGCCCGAAATCATCCAGGAAATGCTTCTCACCACCACGTCTGAGCGCCAGGGCCGCGTGATCGATCACGACCAGGCCGCCTCGATGGAGAAGAAGAAGCAAGAGGGCTACTTCTGATGTCGCACCAGTCCGCACTCATCGCCGAAGACATCGACGCCTATCTCAAGGCCCACGAGCACAAGAGCCTGCTGCGCTTCCTGACCTGCGGGTCGGTGGACGACGGCAAGTCGACCCTGATCGGGCGGCTGCTCTACGACTCCAAGATGATCTTCGAAGATCAGATGGCCGCCCTGGAGGCCGACTCCAAGCGGGTTGGCACGCAAGGGGGCGATATCGACTTCGCCCTGCTGGTCGATGGCCTGGCCGCCGAGCGGGAACAGGGCATCACCATCGATGTCGCCTACCGCTTCTTCTCCACCGACACGCGCAAGTTCATCGTCGCCGACACCCCTGGCCACGAACAATACACCCGCAACATGGTCACCGGCGCCTCGATGGCGGACGCGGCCATCATCCTGATCGACGCCCGCAAAGGCGTGCTGACCCAGACCCGGCGTCACTCCTATCTCGTGTCCCTGCTGGGCATCCGCCACGTGGTTCTGGCGATCAACAAGATGGACCTGGTGGGCTGGAGCCAGGAGGTGTTCGACACCATCCTGGCCGAATACCACGACTTCGCCGCCCAGATCGGCGTCAAGGCCTTCACCGCCATCCCGATGTCGGCGCTCAAGGGCGACAACATCACCGAGACCAGCGACAAGGCGCCCTGGTACACCGGCCCGGCCCTGCTGCCGCATCTGGAGGCCCTGGATGTCGAGGACGACCTGCGGGAGAAGCCCTTCCGCATGCCGGTCCAGTGGGTCAACCGCCCCGATCTCGACTTCCGCGGCTTCTCCGGCCTGATCGCCACCGGGACCATCGCACCCGGCGACAAGGTCAAGGCCCTGCCTTCGGGCCGCGAAAGCACCGTGGCCCGCATTGTCACCATGGCCGGCGACCTCCCCCGCGCCGTGGCTGGCCAGTCGGTGACCATCACCCTGACCGACGAGATCGACATCAGCCGCGGCGATGTCCTGTCCATCGCCAGCCAGCCGCCGGAGGTGGCCGACCAGTTCGAAGCCACCGTCGTCTGGATGGATGACGAGGCCATGCTGCCCGGCCGTCCCTATCTGATGAAGATCGGGACCCGCATCGTCGGCGCCAGCATCACCGAGCCCAAGTACAAGGTGAATGTGAACACCCTCGAACAGCTGGCCGCCAAGCGGCTGGAGCTGAACGAGATCGGCGTCTGCAACCTCTCGCTCGACGCCCCCGTCGCCTTTGACGCCTACAAGGACAACCACACCCTTGGCGGCTTCATCCTGGTCGACCGGATTTCCAACCGGACGGTGGCCGCGGGCATGCTGCACTTCGCGCTCCGCCGCAGCCAGAACATCCACTGGCAGGCCCTGGACGTCTCCAAGGCCAGCCGTGCGGCCCAGAAGGGCCAGAAGGGCCGCGTGGTCTGGCTCACCGGCCTCTCGGGCGCCGGCAAGTCGACCATCGCCAACCTGGTCGAAAAGCGCATGCAGGCCGACGGCCGCCACACCTATCTGCTCGACGGCGACAATGTCCGCCACGGCCTGAACAAGGACCTGGGCTTCACCGAGGAAGACCGGGTGGAGAACATCCGCCGGGTGGCCGAGGTCTCCAAGCTGATGGTCGACGCCGGCCTGATCGTGCTCGTCTCCTTCATCTCGCCCTTCCGGGCCGAACGCCGGATGGCCCGCGAGCTGATGGCCGACGGCGAGTTCGTCGAGGTCTATGTGGCCACGCCGCTGGCCGTAGCCGAACAGCGCGACGTCAAGGGCCTCTACGCCAAGGCCCGGGCCGGCGAGCTGAAGAACTTCACCGGCATCGACTCCCCTTACGAGGAGCCGGAACACGCCGAGATCACCGTCGACACGACCACTCTCTCGCCCGAACAGGCGGCCGAGGAAATCGTCGCCTGGCTCGCCAAGAACTAGGTCGGGATCACCACACGCGTTGAGAAGGGCCGGACGCCGCAGGGCGCTCGGCCCTTTTTCGTTTCAGGCGCGGATCAGGGCTCGCTGACCGACGATGCCGGGCGACACGGCGCCCGAAGCCTCACCTCTTCTGCTGCATAACGACTGCGTCGAGACAGGGCGCGCTGCGTTAGCTGACCTGATGAAGGGGGCCGCCACCAGTTGGTCCAGCCTCGACTATCGGGATGATATCCTGGCGGATGAACTCGACCCTGCTCTTCAACATCCTTGCGTGTTCTTCGGTGGGAGCGGCAGCGATCGGATAAGCGCCTTCCAGAGCGTCGCCATTTAGAACGCGGTCAGCCCAATCCTCTGTGAAGATGCAATAGGTTTCCAACGCCTCCGCTGGAGTGGGCGAGTCGTCGGTCGCAAAATATGCGGGCGGCAGATCGCCGACGATCACCCAAAGCTCAGCATCCTCTTGGCCTTCCCACTGGATCGGTTCGGTGAAGCGCACGAGGAACAGCGCGAGGATGCGGCTCACCCCAAAGGCGAGCAGCATCTCGCCGATGGGCTTCGCCCATGGGCGGGTCCCGACATAGTCGCGCGCCTCCGCCTCAAGCTCCGCAAGTTGCGCGTCCTCCTCGGGGTCGGGCACGCCGGCGAGCTGAAAGGCTGAAGTGTCGACGGGAGGGTTCATGAGGCGAGACCTGCGGAAGCGAAGGGCGTCAGATTACGATCGGATCGCCCGGAGTCCAACTGGGATTGATCACCTTTTGTTCGCGCTCATGCTGCCGCGGCCGGTTGACTCTCCCCCATTTCCGCTCAATACTTAAGTCAATGCTACAGTATCAGCCCGTACCCCTCGACCTCGCCTTCCAGGCCCTCGCCGATCCCGGTCGCCGGGCCATGGTCGAGCGTCTGAGCCTCGGTCCCGCCTCGGTCAGCGAACTGGCCCAGCCCCTGCCCATGACCCTGTCGGCGGTGGTCCAGCACCTGAAGATCCTGGAGGCGGCGGGTCTGGTGAAGAGCCGCAAGGTGGGCCGGGTGCGCACCTGCGCCCTGGAGGTCGAGGCCATGAGCCAGGTCGAACGCTGGATCGCCGAGCGCAAGCGCTTCTGGTCGCAGCAGTACGACCAGCTGGAGGCCTATCTGGCCCAGACCGCCCCAGAGGAGAACGACCGATGACGCTGACCCACGCCACCTTCACCATCGAGCGGGTGCTGACCGCCTCGCCGGCCCGGGTCTACGCGGCCTATTCCAGCCTGGAGGCCAAGAGCGCCTGGTTCGGGGCGGTGGCGGACATAGAGACCCTGGACCGGGACTTCGACTTCCGGGTCGGCGGCAAGGAGCGCTTTCGCGCCCGCTGGCCGGACGGCCGGGTGAGCGACTTCCAGGCCGTCTATCATGACATCCTGGAGAACCAGCGGATCATCCTGGTCTACGACATGTTCCAGAACGGCGAGAAGCTGTCGGTCTCCCTCCAGACCCTGGAATTCCGCGCCGAAGGCGACCGGACCCGGCTGATCCATACCGAGCAGGGCGCCTATCTGACCGGCGGCCTCGAGGCGGCCAAGGGCCGTGAGCACGGCACGACCTGGGGTATCGACAACCTGGTCGCCCTGATCGAAGGGCGCGAACCGGAGCCCTTCGCATGAGCCTCGAACTATTCGCCCGCGCCGTCGATGACGCCAGAGGCCTCCGCCACGACTTCCCCCTCGGCGCCCCGGACAGAGACTAGGGACGGCTGGCGCGAAGCGGTCGATCCGAACTTCAGAGAAGGGTGGGAAGCGGACATCTACCTTGCTAGCTTTGCTGCAATCGGGGGACCTCAGCCATGCTCGCATTCGTAGTCACGTTCGTCGCCACGCTAGGCATGGGGGCTCTGGCCGAGGGAAGCGCCGCACGCGACGCACCTGAGACCAATCGAATCTCCAATTGTGTACTAGAACAGATTGCGAGAGCGGAACGAACCACCCCCGACAAGCTTGATAGCTTCTCGAAAAGGAGCGCCAACAAAGCGATGGCCGCTTGCCACGGGGTTAAGGCAGCTTGGGCGTCCGAGTTGGATGAGCAACTTCGCTCAGACCCGAAATTTTCCGACCCGATCCTGCGCAAGGCTGAAGTGAACAAGATTGTCTCTACTGACGAATTGGTGGTGATGATCCTGATCGGGATGAAAGCGAGGTAAGAAGCTGCAGCGAAGCGGAGGATTAACCTAGGAGCTGGCCTTCAGCGCCGAGGTTCTTTCAGTGAGCGAAGCTAACGCTCCAGAGGGCGGCTTTGGGTCGCTAGCCGACCTCGCGTCCACACCAAGGCCCAGACAGCGCGCCCGCCGGTGGCGGTGCTCGGCCCGCGAGCCTTTCAACTCAACCTCTCGACCAAGCCGCGCCTCTTCACCGCCTGACCTCCCATGCCTCCGTATCGTGGTCGGGGTGCTGGTAGGACACGATGCTCGCCAAATGCGCCGCCGCCCGGGGCTCGTCGGAGCCGTGGACGGGCAGCTTCGCGAGGTCTTCGAAGTAGGGGACCTGCGCCGGCGAGGCGAGTTGCTCGCTCGGCCGCACCTCAGCCGGCCGGTCGAAGGCGCCGATGGGCAGGCCGACATGCTTGTCGCCGTACTCAAACGTCAGCGGCGTGCCGCAGTCGCTGCAGAAGCCCCGGCGAACCTTGTTTGAGCTCTGGAAGCGCTTGGGCTCGCCGCGGGTCCAGACCAGGGCCTCGGACGGCGCCTCCGCATAGGGCCCGAACAGTCCGCCCGTCGCCTTCTGGCACATGCGGCAATGGCAGATCGAGGCTTCGCCAAGCTCGCCCTCAATGCGGAACCGCACCGCCCCGCACTGGCATCCGCCGGTCACGCTCATCAGCAAGCCTCTTTCCTGGTGCTTCCCATCCTGAGGGTCGCATACCTGCGGTGAGCGTCAACGCCCACCGCCGAGCCCCCCGCCTCGCTTGCGCCGCGATCGCGACGGATATGGCGGGCTCGTGCGTGACATCTCCATGGGCGGCCTCCCCGCCGCCCAGGTCAGCATCAGGATTTAGCGTTTTGCGTCTGCCTTACCCTCCCCGGCCCGCCGCGCGTCTCAGGGCGCACCTCCTCGCCGGCGCAGCCCTCGCCTGCCTGTCTTCGGCCGCTATCGCCCAGGAGGTCGATGACTATGACTACGGCGATGTCGAGGTGCAGGAGCTGGTGGTCAGCGGGGCGCGGCCGGCAGGCTCAGTGATCGGCGACATCACCCCGGAACTCACCCTGTCACCACAGGAAATCCGCGCCTATGGGGCGGCCAGCGTTACGGAATTGCTGGAGGCGCTGAGCCCTCAGATCGGCAGCGGCCAGGGCGGCGGGCGTCCCGTCATCCTGATCAATGGCGGCCGGATTTCGGGTTTTGCTGAAATCCGCGACCTGCCCACCGAGGCCATCGCCCGGGTGGAGATCCTGCCCGAGGAACTCTCTCTGAAGTACGGTTATCCCGCCGAGCAGAAGGTGGTGAACATGGTGCTCCGGCCCAGGTTCCGCGCCACCCTGGTCGAAGGATCAGTCAAGTCGCCCACCCAGGCCGGCGGCGGCGAGACCCTGGGCGCCCACGGCGCCCGCCTCGATATCCTGCAGGGCCGGCGGTTGACCCTGGACGCCAAGGTCAACACCACCGACTCCATCGAGGAGAGCGACCGCGACATCATTGGCGGCGAAGGGGCCTTTCGCTCCCTCCAGTCGCAGTCCAGCGATGTGAGCCTGAACGCCGTCTATGCCCGGCCCCTGGAGAACGGCGTCTCCCTCTCCGTCAACGGTCTCTTCGAGGCCAGCGAGAGCGAGTCTCGCCAGGGCCTGTCGCCCTTCGGGCCTGAGGCCCTGCTGCGAAACACCGAGCGCCAGACCGCCCGCCTGGCGGCCTCGGCCACCGGCGCCCTGGCCGGCTGGCAGTGGTCGACCACCGGCGAGATCGAGCGCGGCGAGGTCGACACCGACACCGACCGGGCCTCCGGCGGGCGAGCCTTTCTCGACACCGCCCGCACGGTGAGCACCTCGGCCCAAACTGATCTGGTGCTGAACCGGTCATTCGGGGAGCTGCCGGCCGGCCAGATCAGCACGGCGCTCACCGCCCGGGCCTCGGCGGTCGAGTTGGAGAGCGAGGCCACCCGCCTGGGCGCCGTCCAGTCCAGTGATCTGTCACGCACCGTCGGCGAGCTGCGCGGCAATTTCGACATTCCGCTGACCCGCGCCGGCGAGGGCCTTGGCCAACAGATCGGCCGGCTGTCGGCCAATCTGAACCTGGGCGTGCAGCAGGTCTCCGACTTCGGCGCCCTGGAAACCTATGGCTACGGCCTGAACTGGCGGCCCACCCCGGAGATCCGCCTGCTGGGCTCCTTCAGCCGCAGCGGCGAGGCGCCGACCATCAACCAGCTGGGCGATCCCGTCACCGTAACGACCGGGGTCAGGGTGTTCGACCTGGCGCGCGGGGAGACCACCGAGGTAGCGCGCACCACCGGCGGCGTCGCCGGCCTCGACGCCGGTCAGAAGGATGTCTTCAAGCTCGGCGGCACCTGGCAGCCCCTTGACGAGGTCAATCTGCGCTTTCAGGCCAACTACGTCTCCAGCCGCACCCACGACGCCATCGTCGCCTTTCCCTCAGCCTCAACCCAGGTGGAGGCGGCCTTCCCCGACCGTTTCACCCGCGACGGCGCCGGCGTGCTGACCGCCATCGACGCGCGCCCGGTGAACTTCGCCCTGCAGGCCAGGGATGAGGTGCGCTGGGGCTTCACCTATTCGCGGCAGATCGGCTCTGTTCCCACTGCCGATGAGCGGGCCGAGATGCGCGCGCGCTTCCAGGCGGCGCGTCCAGCCGCAGCCCCCGGCGCGCCGGCTCAGACCGGCTCGCCAGATGCGCCTGAGCGCCCCCCCGCTGGCGAGGGCCCGCCGGAGGGCGCTCCGCCCCCTGGCGAGCGCGCC
>NZ_JAUXSP010000010.1 GCF_030679875.1 Phenylobacterium sp.
ACCTGCGGCGGCGCTCCGGACCGGTGATCAAACTGACATGGGCCATGCTGTGCAGCTACGAGCGCTCTTAAGGACGTCCTTACGAGCACAGCATCGCCATCCACCTCACCCCGACAAGGCGGCCCCCACCGGAGGCTCACGATGATCCGTTGCGCCGCCTCGAAGAAGTCGCGTTCGACGATCCCCTCGAAAGCGCCATCGGCGCGCACCCACATGTCAGGGCTGTTCACCACCCGCTTGGCCTTCAGCTTGAAGGACGCCCGGTTGTAGACATTGTTGCCGATGTACTTCTCGTTGGTCAGGACCTGATGGACAGTGCCGCGGGTCCAAGGCCTCCCAAGATCCGTGAGGATGCCTTCGGCGTTCAGCGCCGCAGCGATCTCCGTCTCGGTCCGCCGCTGCACGACGAACATGCGGTAAAGCCGGCGCACCACCTCGACCTCTTCGGGCGGGCCGGGTTGAAGCACGACCCGGTCGGTCTGCAGACTCTTCTGTTCGCCGTGATTGAGCACAGCCTTGGGATTGCGGTGCTCGTCGACCAAATAGCGCCGAAGTCCGTAGCCGGCCGCGCCGCCCTGCCGGAAGCCCAAACGGATCAAGCGGCACTGGCCTGTGAACACCTTGACCGACAGCTCGCGACTATATTCGCCCGCCATCGCCCGCTTCATGCTCTTGATGATCGTGGCGCTTAGGCTGCCGTCATTCTCGAACTGCTCGGCGCAGTATTGGACGGCGATTCCCGCTTCACGGCAGATGAACTCGTAATAAGCGCTCTCGTCGGCATCCTGAAAACGGCCCCAGCGGCTCACATCATAGACGAGGATGGCCTTAAAGTCGGTCTTGCCGCTACGGACGTCGGCGATGAGCTGCTGAAGCGACAGCCGTCCGTCCAGGCGAAGACCGCTCTTGCCCGAGTCCTCGTAGGTCTTCACGATCTCGAATCCACGCCGCGCGGCGTACTGGGCGATGATCTCCGCTTGGTTTTCGGTCGAATATTTCTGGTGCTCAGTCGACATTCGCACATATTGCGCCGCTCGCACGGCCGTGCGCGGCGTTGCTTCAGCGCTGATTGCCTCTGATACTTCGATCACACCGGCTGCTCTCGCTGGCCCGAAAAGGACAGGTTCGATCTCCCACCAATTCTATTGGGAGTCAGAACGAATGTCGTTCTCCGAGAAAGACCGAAAAGTTCAGTCGAAAGCCGGAAATCCTTTTCCGGTCGATACGGCCCAGCCTCTCGCGCGCGCCGTTGCACTCGCGCTCAAGGCCGAGTTCGGCAGCACGCCCTCGGCGCTGAAGACGGTGGCCCAGCTCACCGCTTCGAACGAGCGGGCGGTCCGAAACTGGTTCGAGGCCAAGAACGGGCCCAGCGGCGAGAACCTGGTGGTCCTGATGCGCCATTCCGATTTGGTGCTCCGCACCGTCCTGGGGCTGGCCGATCGTCAGGATCTGGTCGTCGCGGTCGGGCTCGCAAGCTTGCGGCGTCAGTTGGTCGATGCCGTGGCCGCCATCGATGGACTGCCGCCAGCGCCCGAGTAGCCGCCTATGGGCGGACAGACGACCCCGCCGATTTGCACGCCAGAGCCGCCTGCAACCCTACGCCGGTCCACAAGCTCTTTTCACGCCGGGTCTATCGGCTCCATTCGAGGCGACACGTCACCTCCCGGGAGTCAAAGAGCATGTCGACACGGTCCGATGCGTTGAAGAAGCGGATGATCCGCAGGCATGAGCTACGCCAAATCGTGCCGCTGGCCGACACGACCATCTACGAGATGGAGCAGCGCGGAGAATTTCCCCGGCGCTTTGCGCTGACGCCGCGCTGTGTGGTCTGGGACCTCGCCGAGGTCGAAGCGTGGCTGACAGAGCGGCTGAGCAAGGCGCGGCGACAGAGCGTCGATCGAGCGCCGCACCCGGATGTGCGCAAGCGCAGGACCCGTCCCGTTAAAGCGCAGGATCAGGCGCGAGCATAGCCATCGTGGGCGGGACCAGCACCGGCGCCCGCTTCTGCCCCGCGACCCAAGCATCTACGATGTCGGACCACTCCTGCATCATGTGCCGGCGCTGATGCTCATACTCGGCCTTGTTATAGACCCCGCGCGATGAGCGGCCGTCTTCATGGGCCAGGCACTTCTCGATCCAGTCGCTGTTGAAACCCAGCTCGTTGAGAAGGGTCGAGCCGGTTCGGCGCAGATCGTGCACCGTGAAGGGCTCAAGCGGGAGGCCTTCTTTCTGAGCCCGCTCCACCACCGCATAGGTCACCCGATTGAAGGTGGCGCGCGACATGGGTGCGTCCGCATCGTAGCGCGATGGGAGCAGGTAGCGGGAATTTCCCGCGCAGGTTTTGAGCGCGATCATGATGTCGATGCACTGCTGAGACAGATAGACATTGTGCGCCTTCGATCGCTTCATCCGCTCCTTGGGGATCGTCCAGACAGCGTTCTCGAAGTCGATCTCGTCCCAGGTCGCGTCCTGTAGTTCGCTCTTGCGCACCATCGTCAGCAGGAAGAGGCGCATACCGAGCCGGATCGTGGGCAGCGTGGCGACATGCTCGAGCTGCTTCAACATCACACGAATCTCGGTCGGTGACAGCGAGCGGTCTTTCGGCACGAACGTCGCGATCGAGGCCGGCCCGACATCGTCGGCCGGATTGGCCACCTTCTCGCCGTGCAGAATCGCAAATCCGTAGATCTGTTTGAGGATGTCGCGGACGTGGATGGCGGTGGCCGGAGCACCGCGATCGACGATCTTTCCGCAATGGGCGCGAAGATCATCCGGCGTGATCTCGTGCAGCAGGCGGTTCTTCCAGACCGGCAGCAGCTCACGCTCGAAGATCGAGCGCCGCATGGCTCGGGTACTGTCAGCCATCGGCGCTTTGGTCAGCCACGTTTCTCCGAACTCTCCGAAGCTCTTGGCTTCCTTGAGGCGGCGCTTCTCCCGCTGCTTCTCTTGGGCTGGCGACCGGCCTTCAGCGACGGCGCGTTTTGCGTCGATCGTCTTTTCGCGCGCGCGGGCAAGCGAGATCCCGGTCGGGCCGTACTTGCCCAGCGTCAGCGTCTCCCGCCGGCCGTTCAAGCGGTAGTCCAATCGGAACGTCACCGTACCCGACGTGGAAACATGAACGTAAAGCCCGTCACGGTCCGTGACCTTGTAGGCTTTCTCGCGTGATTTCAGATTCTTAAGCGCCACATCGGTGAGCATACGGGCTCCTTCACGACAGAAATACCGTCGGCCCGATTTCGGTATCCCTCTAGACCTTTTATCTTGCGTTTTCCGCGTGTTAGGTCTTAAAAAATACCGTCATGTAAGCCGATGTCCCTGACGGTATCGCCCTTGGCGGCATGGTGCAAGTTTGCGGCATACCGTCGCGCAGGCCGTCAGCGCGAGCCGCTGCCCCCCGATTGATCTCGATAGATGCCGGAAGATAACTTTTTTATTTCAGTAGCTTAGTGGCACTTTGGCGAAAGATGCCGATAGGCCCAAACGGGCCTGAATCATTCCCACTCGATCGTGCCCGGCGGTTTGGAGGTCACGTCGTAGACAACCCGGTTGACGCCACGGACCTCGTTGATGATCCGGGTCGCGGCCCGGGCCAGGACATCCCAGGGGAACTCAAAGAAGTCAGCGGTCATGCCGTCGGTCGAGGTGACGGCGCGCAGGGCGCAGACATTCTCATAGGTGCGGGCGTCGCCCATGACGCCGACGGTCTTGACCGGCAGCAGGACGGCGAAGGCCTGCCAGATGGAGTCATAGAGGCCAGCCTTGCGGATCTCGTCCAGATAGATGGCGTCGGCCTGCTGCAGGACGGCGACCGCCTCAGGCGTGATCTCGCCCGGAATGCGGATGGCAAGACCCGGCCCCGGGAAGGGATGGCGGCCGACAAAGGCCGGAGGCAGGCCCAGTTCCACGCCGAGCACGCGAACCTCGTCCTTGAAGAGCTCCCGCAGGGGCTCCACCAGCTTGAGCTTCATGAAGTCCGGCAGACCTCCGACATTGTGGTGGCTCTTGATCACCGCCGAGGGGCCGCCCCGGGCCGAGACGCTTTCGATCACATCGGGATAGAGGGTGCCCTGGGCCAGGAAGGCCGCGCCGTCGATCTTGGCGGCCTCCCGGTCAAAGACCTCAACGAACAGTCGGCCAATGGTCTTGCGCTTGGTCTCGGGGTCGGTGACCCCGGCCAGTTCGCCCAGGAACTGCTCGCCGGCGTCCACATGGATCAGCGGAATATTGTAGTGGTCGCGGAACATGGTCACGACCTGCTCGGCCTCGTTGTGGCGCAGGAGGCCGGTGTCGACGAAGACGCAGGTCAGCTGGTCACCGATCGCCTCGTGGATCAGCACCGCGGCGACTGAGGAGTCCACGCCGCCGGACAGGCCACAGATCACCTTGCCCTCGCCCACCTGCTCGCGGATACGCTCGACCATCTCCTGGCGGAAGGCCTTCATGGTCCAGTCGCCCTTCAGCCCGGCGATCTTGTGGGTGAAGTTGCGCAGGATCAGCGCGCCGCGGGGGGTATGGGCCACCTCAGGGTGGAACTGAATGCCGTAGAAGCGCCGGCCCTCATCGGCGATCACCGCAAAAGGCGAGCCTTCCGAGGCCGCCACCACGTGGAAGCCTTGGGGGATGGCGGTGATCTTGTCGCCGTGGCTCATCCAGACGGTTTCCTTGGCGCCGACCCCGCCAAGACCATCCAGCAGCGGGCTTTCCCGCTCGATCAGGATTTCGGCGCGGCCGAACTCCCGGTGATGGCCGCTCTCCACCGCCCCGCCCAGCTTGGCGCACATGTGCATCTCACCGTAGCAGATGCCCAGCACCGGGACGCCCAGCTCGAACACCCTGGGCGTGACCTTGGGGGCCTCGTCCTCATGGGCGCTGGCGGGCCCGCCGGACAGGATCACCGCCTTGGGCGCATAGACGTCCAGCATCGCCTCGATCTTGTCGTAGGGATGGATCTCGCAATAGACGCCGTTCTCGCGCAGGCGCCGGGCGATCAGCTGCGTCACCTGGCTGCCGAAATCGACGATCAGGACGCGCTCGTGGTTGGGTTCGAGAAGCTCGGTCATGGCAGGCGGCCTTCAGGCGGGGTGTCGGGTCATCGCGCGCGCTCCAGCACCGCGACGAAGAAGCCGTCGGTCTGGGCGCCGGCTGGCGTCAGCCGCAGATAGCCCTGCGGCGTGAGCCAGGGGGCAAGCTCGGGCCGTTCGCTGGCGGGTAGGGTGACGAAGCCGCCTCCTTGTCGGGCCAGGAAGGCGGCGACCCGGTCCTCGTCCTCCTGGGGCAGGACCGAACAGGTCACATAGATCAGACGCCCGCCTGGCTTTGCGAAGGTCGCGCCGGCGTCCAGCACGGCGTCCTGGTCCGCCATCCGGCGCTCCAGGGCCTCAGGGCTCAGGCGCCATTTGGTGTCGGGGTGCCGGCGCCAGGAGCCGGAGCCTGAACAGGGGGCGTCGATGAACACCACGTCCATCTTGCCTTCCAGCCCGGCCAGGGGGTCGGGGTTCACCGGGGAGCGGATCTGCAGGTTTCGAACCCCTGCCCGCTCGCCACGGCGGATGGTGTCGGTCAGGCGCCGCGCATCGGAGTCATAGGCGTAGATCTGGCCCGTGTTGCCCATGGCCGAAGCCAGGGCCAGGGTCTTGCCGCCGCCGCCGGCGCAGAAGTCCAGGACCTGGCGGCCCTTCACCTCGCCGGCGCAGGCGGCCGCGATCTGCGAGCCCAGGTCCTGCACCTCGAACCAGCCTTTGGAGAAGGCGGGAATGGTCTCCACCGCCCCGGCGCGGCGGGCGGGATCAGGCGCCGGCAGACGAATGGCGCCCTCCAGCAGCTCGACGGTTTCTGGACCCAATGGCGAGAGGGCCTTGAGCGCACGGATGGTGTCGGTTTTCAGCAGGTTGACCCGAAGGTCCACCGGCGCCCGCTCGGCCAGGGCCTGGGCCTCTTCCACCCGGCGGTCGCCAAAGGCGCGCCCGAGATCCTCGTCCAGCCAGTCGGGATAGTCGCCGCGCACCGGATCGGGGGCGCTTCCAAGATCTGCGGGCGACTCAAGGGCTGCCGCCTCGGCCTCGCTCAAGGCGCCGGGACCATGCTCGGGGTCAGCGCAGGCCTCGGCGATGGCCCTGCTGGTCCAGTCCCACTCGAACTTCAGGGCCCCGATGGCCGCGGCGCGATTGGACTCCGCGCCCATCCGCCAGGCCAGGGACCGGCGCTTGCGCAGCACGTCCAGAACGAGCCCAGAGACGAAGGCGCGATCCTTGGAGCCGGCGAACCGGGAGCGTTCCCCCCAGGTCTTCAGGGCCAGCCGGACAGGCCGGTGACGGGTCTCGATATCGTCTAGGACTTCGATGGCCGCAGCCAGGCGTCCGCCGTCACGCACGGGCAAGCCTCACAGGAAAATGGCCGCCACCACCATGCCAAGCCCAATCATGGCGACGAACCAGACCAGGCTGCGCACCATGGGGACGCCGGCCGCATAGAGCGGAACATAGAGGGCGCGGCCCGCCACATAGAGGACGCTGCCCCAGAGGGTCAGGTCCCCAAGCTTGCCGCCCAGATAGGCCACGATGACCGCCGCGGCGAAGAAGGGAAAGGTCTCGAGAAAGTTGCGCAGCGCCCGGTCGAGACGGGCGGCGGCGCCCTCGATGGGTCGGACCTCGTCCCGCGGGCCCGCCGCCCATTTCAGGCCCTGCTGACGGCGCGCAGCCGCCGCGCCCCAAAGGATCTGGATCAGGCCGATCAGGATGGCGACACCGAGAAGCTTCAGCTCCAGAGCCATGGTCATGGCCTAGATCCCACTCGGATAGTTGGGCGCCTCGCGGGTGATCATCACGTCATGGACGTGACTTTCACGCAGGCCGGCCCCGGTGATGCGGATGAACCGCGCCCGTTCCCGGAACTGCTGCAGATTGCCGGCCCCAACATAGCCCATGGCCGCCCGAAGACCGCCGACCATCTGGTGGACGATGGGTGCGATCGGGCCCTTGAACGGGACCTGGCCCTCGATGCCCTCGGGCACCAGCTTCAGCGCGTCGGAGACTTCCTTCTGGAAGTAGCGATCGGCCGATCCCCGGGACATGGCGCCCAGGGAGCCCATGCCGCGATAGGCCTTGTAGGAGCGGCCCTGGTAGAGGAACACTTCGCCTGGCGCTTCGTCGACACCCGCGAAGACCGAGCCCATCATGGCCACCTGGGCCCCGGCGGCGAGCGCCTTGGCCAGATCGCCGGAATACTTGATCCCGCCATCGGCGATGACCGGCACCCCGGAGTCCCCTGAGGCGCGGACGGCGTCCATGATCGCGGTCAGCTGCGGCACCCCGACACCAGCCACCACCCGGGTGGTGCAGATGGAGCCGGGACCGATCCCGACCTTCACCGCATCAGCGCCGGCGTCGATCAGGGCGCGCGCGCCGTCATAGGTGGCGACATTGCCCGCGATCACCTGGACCCGGTTGCTCTCGGCCTTGATCCGTCCGACTGCGCGGCCGACATCGGCGTTGTGGCCGTGCGCGGTGTCGATCACCACCACGTCCACGCCGGCGTCGATCAGGGCCATGGAGCGTTCATAGCCGGCGTCGCCCACGGTGGACGCGGCGCCGACCAGCAGGCGGCCCCTGCTGTCCTTGGCGGCCAGGGGGTGAGCCTGGGCCTTTTCGATGTCCTTGACCGTGATCAGGCCGACGGCGCGATAGGCGTCGTCCACCACGATCAGGCGCTCGATCTTGTTGCGGCGAAGCAGTTCGTGGGCCTCGGCCTGCTCGACGCCTTCCTTGACCGTAACCAGCTTGTCCTTGGTCATGATGGCGCTGGCCGGCATGGCGTCGCTGGCCTCGAAGCGCATGTCGCGGTTGGTCAGGATGCCTACCAGCTTGCCGGTGTTGCGCTCCACCACCGGGAAACCGGAGATGCGGCGTCGGGCCTTGATCTCGCGGACCTCGCCGAGCGTCGTGTCCGGGTGGATGGTCAGCGGGTTGATGACCATGCCGCTTTCATAGCGCTTCACCTCGCGCACCTGATCGGCCTGCTCCTCAACGGTGAAGTTGCGGTGCAGCACGCCAAGGCCGCCAGCCTGCGCCATGGCGATGGCGAGCCGACTTTCGGTGACCGTGTCCATGGCGGAGGACACGAGGGGTATGTTCAGCCGGATCTCTCGGGTCAGCCGTGTGGTCGTATCCACCTGGGTGGGCATGACCTCGGACGCGCCGGGTTCGAGCAAAACATCGTCGAAGGTAAGCCCTTCGCGAATCTCCATGAGACTCTCCGTTTTGCGAGCCGCGTATAAGCCGTCCGACGCGGTGGGGGCAAGCGCCGTGGCCAAAGTGGGGTGGAATTCGCCGTAAGGGGGCGCCGGCGCGGCCCTCAGGCCCCTGGACGGCCCTTGAATCCGGTCGCCACGATGTAGGTCTCCGAAGAGTCCGCCCGGCTGGCCTTGGGCTTGACGTTGCGGACCTGGGCGAAGTCCAGGCGCAGCTTCTGGATCAGATCGCCCACCTCGCCGCCCTGGAAGGCTTTAATGACGAAGGCGCCGCCGGGCTTCAGCACGCTGATGGCGAAGACCGTCGCCACCTCGATCAGGCCGACAATGCGGAGGTGATCGGTCTGGCGGTGGCCCACCGTATTGGGAGCCATGTCCGACAGCACCAAATCCGGCGGGCCGCCCAACAGGTCGATCAGCATCGGCCCGCACTCCGGGTCGGTGAAGTCCATCTGCAGGATGTGGGCCGGCGGCATGGGGTCGACCGGCAGCAGGTCGACGGCGGCGATGTGGGTCACGCCCCGCTCGATGGCCACCTGGGTCCAGCCCCCGGGCGCCACGCCCAGGTCGATGACCCGGGCGCCGGGCTTGAGAAAGTGAAACTTGTCGTCGATCTCGATCAGCTTGTAGGCCGCCCGCGACCGGTAGCCGTGGGCGCGGGCCTTGGCGGCGAACGGGTCATTGATCTGGCGTTCGAGCCAGGCCTGCGACGAGGGTGTCCGCTGCTTGGCGGTCTTCAGGCGTGCGGGCTTGGAGCGGCCCTCATCGCTGCCCCCGGTGGGCAGGCGGACCATACGTTTGCGCGGGGGCTCGGTCATGCTGGCGCCTTGCTGTTGTCGCCCGCCCGGCGGCGGCGTGGGCCGCGACGGCGACGTCGTCGCCCGCCCTTATCGGACATCAGCGAGATTAGCACGCCTTCGCGCAAACCCCGGTCAGCCACCCGCACCCTCGAACAGGGCCAGAGCTCCTGCACCGCCTGCAGGATCGCCGCGCCGGCCAGGACCAGATCGGCCCGGTCAGGGCCGATACAGGGCTGCTGCGCCCGCTGGGCCGGGGTCAGGGCCAGGAGCATGTCAGCCGCCCGGTCGCAGTCATCCCGCGTCATCCAGATTCCGTCGACCCGGGACCGGTCATAGCGCTCCAGCCCCAGGTGCAGTCCGGCCAGGCTGGTAATGGCGCCCGACGTCCCCACCAGATGCGCGCCGTCGGCCTCAAACACCGGCCGAAGCGCCTCGGCCCGGCGGAAGGCGGCGATCTCCGTCTTCACCGCCTCGACCATCGCCCGGAACCACTGGTCGGTCGGCGCCTCACCTTCGGGGAAGCGCTCGGCCAGGGTGACGACGCCGATGGGAATGGACAGCCAGGCCTTGATCGGCGGCGTGCGGTCGGCCGCCTGGGTCGGGCCGCTGAGATCGACCCAGGACATTTCGGTGGAGCCGCCGCCCACATCCACCACAAGGGCGGCCTGCGCCTCCCTGTCCAACAGGCCAAGACAGCCCGCCACCGAGAGCCTCGCCTCCTCATGAGGGGTGATGACCTGCAGGTTGAGGCCCGTCTCGTTGGCCACCCGTTCGACAAAGGCCTCGCCATTCACCGCCGAGCGGCAGGCCTGGGTGGCGACGGCGCGAATCTTCACCACGCGGCGGCGGCGCACCTTTTCGGCGCTGACCGCCAGGGCCGCCAGGGCGCGGTCCATCGCGGCCTCAGAGAGTCGGCCTGTCTGGGAGAGCCCCTCCCCGAGGCGCACAATGCGGGAATAGGCTTCGACCACCCGAAAGCCGCCAGCCGCGGGCGTGGCGATCAGAAGTCTGCAGTTGTTTGTCCCCAGGTCCAGGGCCGCATAGCACGGCCCGTCCTTGGTCGTTTTGTCCCGCGCACGCAACCTGGTGTCGGGCGCGCTCGGCGCCTCAGACATGGACCGCCACCTGTCCCACTGTAGCCGGCCGAACAACGGCCGCCTTGCTTCAGAGGCGACTGTAGCAAGCGTACTCGCCCGCCGAAAGGCGTCGCCTTGCGCCGTGTGACAAGATGATTACGTTCACCTCCCGGTCAGAAAACGTAGTGTACAAATCCCTGTCATGGAACTTCGAAGCGCCAAGTACGCCATTGGTCAGGTGGTCCGGCACAGGATCTTCCCCTTCCGGGGCGTGATCTTTGACGTCGATCCGGCGTTCGCCAACAGCGAGGACTGGTGGCTGTCGATCCCGGCGGATGTGCGCCCGCACAAGGACCAGCCTTTCTATCACCTGCTGGCCGAAAACCAGGAGAGCGCCTACGTCGCCTATGTGTCGGAGCAGAACCTGTTGCCCGACGAAAGTGGTGAGCCGGTCAGTCATCCCCAAGCGGCCCTGCTGTTTGATTCCTTCCAGGGCGACCACTACACATTGCGACCGCGCATCAGCCATTAGGCGCAAGAATTAATCCGGAAACGGGTTCTTTTGAGCCGCTTTCGCACGGATATTCCCGCAAAACTGGCGCATTCTCCCTTGATGGACGGGAGCTCAACACCTCTCAAGCCGCCGCCAGGCGCCGCCGCCGACTGGACCATCGACCAGGGCTGGCGCAACTATTGTGACCAGGACCATCAGGTCTGGACCACGCTCTATGAGCGCCAGGCCGGAATGCTCCAGAACAGGGCTTGCGAGCCCTTCCTGCGGGGGCTCGACGCCCTTGATCTGCATGGGGACGGCATCCCCGATTTCGCCAGGATCAACGCCGAGCTGGAGCGCCTCACCGGCTGGCAGGTGGTCGCCGTACCGGGGCTAGTCCCGGATGACGTCTTTTTTGAGCATCTCGCCCACCGGCGATTCCCGGCCGGCCGGTTCATCCGGACCCCCGACCAGCTCGACTACCTGCAGGAACCCGACGTGTTCCACGACGTGTTCGGCCATGTCCCCATGCTCACCGACCCCGTCTTCGCCGATTACATGGCCGCCTATGGCCGAGGCGGGATGCGGGCGTTGAGCAAAGGCCATCTCGCGCATCTGGCCAGGCTCTATTGGCACACCGTGGAGTTCGGCCTCATGAAAACGGACGCGGGCCTGCGCATCTATGGCGCCGGCATCGTCTCCTCACGGGCGGAGTCGGTATTCTGCCTGGACGATCCCTCGCCGCACCGCCTGGATTTCGACCTGATGCGCGTGATGCGCACGCCCTATCGGATTGATGACTTCCAGCCGACCTATTTCGTCATCCCGTCCCTGGAAGAGCTGCTGGCCGCCAGCCTGCAGGACTTCGAGCCCCTCTATGCGAGACTCGAGGGCCTGGAGGACATCCCGATCGGAGAAGTGACCGGGGACGACGGCGTCATTCATCGGGGGGCCCAGACCTATCACGAGGCCCGAAACGCGATTTAGTAATCGCGCCGCCAGCGGACTGACAGCCGGCTGTCGCCTTCGCCTGTCAGCCGCGAGACGATGGAAAGATTACGCCTGACCTGCCATTCCACCTGGGCGGTGGCGCTGTCGCGGCCCCCGCCGATGATCTCCAGATAGACATCGTCGGTCAGGTATTTGCCGCCGGCCACGGTCACGCCGGAACTCTCATCTCCCCCCAGACTCAACCGGTCGAGACCGGCGAACTCCCGCAGGTTTCCAACGATGTCAAAGCCCCCGCCCCCGGCCAGCGAGGATAGGGCCGAGGCCAGTTGGGCGGCTTCGATGGTCGACAACTGGGAGGCCGATCGGCCAAACAGCACCTGGGACAACACCTCATCATCGGGCAGGACTGGGGTGGAGGTCAGGCGGATGCTGGGCTTGGCCGCTGTGCCGCTGACCCGAATGACCGCGGTCAGGGCCGGGTCATCCCGAGTGGCGGTCAGATCCAGTCGAATGTTCGCAGGCGAGGTGGACAGGTAGACCACGCCGCGCTGGTCGAATTCAAAGCGCTTTCCTGCGAACTCATAGTCGCCGCGCACCACTCGGGCTTCCCCTGAGAGGATCGGGCGCGCGGTCGAGCCAGTCACCCGGGCGTCCAGTGACATCTCGACGTCCAGGCCACGCCCCCGAAGGAAGACGCTGCGCGGCGCCGTCAGGCTGACGTCAAGCGCCCAGCCCTCCCCGCGACGCTGGGGCTGCATCCGGAGGTTCTGGCGGAGATCGAGCTCCAGCGGCCGGTTACGCTCCACCACGTCAATGGTCACCACCCCTGAGGGGGTCGGTGGATCGGCGGCGACCTCAGCCTCGTCGATGCGTAGGGCCCCGGACAGACGGACCTTGCCCTCTTCGTTGCGGTTGATGGTCACCTCGCCGCTGGCGTCGGCCTGGGCGATGTCGTTGTCGATCAGCCGGAAACCATCCAGCCGCAGACGAAAGCCGGACACCCCGCCCCGGTAGAGGCTGATCTGGCCCGAGCCATCGACCCTGCCGCCGGAGCCGTCGACGCCCCGGGCCTGGCTCACCTCGATGACCCGCTCCGAGAGGACGGCGGCCACGCTCATGTCACGCAGGCTCAGTCCCGTTGGCGCATCGTCGAACCGTCCGCCCTCAAGGCTCGCCCGACCTGACAGGCTGGGATCGGCGAGCGTGCCGCCAATCACTCCATTGATCTGAACCCGACCGGCGAGGGTGCGGTCGCCGTCGACCAGAAGCGCCCAGAGGGGCTCGACGTCGCCATCTGCGAACACCTGGCCGCGCACGGGCTTGCGGCGGTCCAAGGCCAGCCGGAAGGGTCGCGCCGACGCCTCTGTCGGCAAGTTCAGATCTGCCTCGGCCCGCAGCCCCTGCTCATTGCTGACCTCGGCCTTCACGGTCATGAGGTCGTCGTTGAGAACGACCTCCAGCACCCCGTCCAGGCCCTGGGCCCGAGGGCTGCCGCGACCGCGCGCGTCTGTGAGGCGCGCGCCCAGGGAGCCCACCAGTTCGCTGTCGCGCCCCGACAGGGAGAGATTGGCGTTCACCCGCCCGGCGAGGTCGGGATTGAGCATGTCCAGACCAAGGTTCGTAATCGTCGCCTCGACTTCAGCCAGAGCGCCCGCCAGCCGGCCGTCAATCTCAACCCGACCACCGTCCTCAGTTCCCAGCAGGATGCGCGCCGTGCGCACATCATCACCGAGGCGGAAGATGGCCGGCTGAACTGTGGCCACCTTTCGGCCCCCATATCCCCCCCGCCCCATGAAGGTCAGGGTGTGGGCGCGTTCGGCCTCGGCCAAGGCTCCCTGGCCTGAGACATCCCAACGCTCGCCCCCGTAGCCGCCGCTGGCGGACAGGTCATATGCCAGCTGGTCCATTGGCCCCTTGGCGGTCAGACGGCCCGCGACAATGGCGAGCTCGCTACCCACCGGCACCGCTTCCCGTATATTGAGGTCCAGGTCGGCCATCGGCGCCTCAACCCCATCCACGATCGTCACCCGGCCGGCGACCGATCCGCGCGAAAGGATGGCGCCAGGCCCGATCGCCAACTGGAGATCGGCCCGCGAGGGCGTGGATCGTCGAAGACTGAGATCGCCCTGCAGGGCGACACCGCCGGCATCGACATCGATGCGCCGCAGATCGACACCCGCAGCCGGCAGGGCGAAGTCCGCGCGCCCCCTTGCCGGACCATATTGGCTCTCGGCCAGCAGGGTGACCTGTCCGGCGGCCCCGGTGGTCTGGCTCCGGCCAAAACTCAGGGTGAGCGCCGCATTTCGCAACGGCAGCCGCGGCAGATCGACCTCATCGAAGCGCGCCGACAGGTCCAGCCTTGGCGCGCTCAGTGTCCCTGTGAGCGCCCCAGATCCCTCGGCAGAACCGTCGAACTCCGCGGGTCCAGCCTGCAAGGGACCCTCAGCAGACCAGTCGACCTTGAATCGCAGATCGCCCTCAGGACCATAGACACCGGCGGCGTCAGCCTGCAGGGCGCGGCCGTTCAGCTTCGCCTCCTGCAGCGCCAGTCGGCCGCCTGCAAACTCGGCGCGGGCGCGCAATTGCGGCGTCTGACCAAGCAATCGGTCGAGCTGCGCATAGCCTGTCCCAAGATCTGCCCCCCGCCCGTCGATCCGCAGGCGCCAAGGCGCGTCACGTCCACCGCGATCGGCCGACCATGTGAGGTTCACAAGGCCTGCGGCGCCGGCTCGAGCGGCTGAGAGATTGGAAAGTCGCGCCGTTCCACGCGCGTTGAGGCCGCCCAACAGCCCCCGTCCGCCCTGCCCCTCAATCGCAAGGCCCTGGCCCTGAGCATCCAGGCTGCGGACCAGCAGTCGACCATCGGCCAACCGCTCCGCCGAGAGAGCCGCCCGCGGTTGTGGGCCGAGCAGCGCGTTGAGATAGCCCTCGCCGGCGCCCCCAGCGCCCCGCAGATCAGTCTCCAGGGTGATGCCCCGGCGGTTTCGCGCGAGGGCTACAGGTCCCGTGACCGACGCCAGACCATAGCCTCCCGCCGCCAGGTCGCGCGCCGTGACATCGCCCTCGAAGGTAAGGTCGTCAGGCGCCCCCCTCAGCACCCCCGACAGGCGGGCCGCCCCCATGTCAGGGCCACCCGTCAACCGCGAGAGGGAGCCGCTTTCAACAACGAGACTCAGGCCCTGCGGGCCCGTGCGACGGTCTGCAGGATGGGCCTGCCCCACCGCCCGGGCGGTCAGGTTGTCAGCGGTCAGGCGGGCGGTGAGGTTGTAGAGGCCCTCCTCCAAGCCCTGTCCCTGGACGTCGAAGGACACCTCGTCGCCCAGCCGGGACGCGAGCGGCGCGGTCAGGCGCGAGGCGTCCAGGGACAATCGGCCCACCGCCCGACCGCCCAGGGCGTTCCAGCCGCCATTGGCCCGCAGGGGCGTCGTCGTCCCAGACTGAGCAAGGGCCTCGAACTGTCCTTCCGAGCCCTCGCCCGCAGCATCGATCCGCAGCTGAAACGGCAGGTCCGCAGGCAGGCCCAGAACCCCGGCGATGGCGCCGCCCTGGGCTTCCAGAGCCGAGACATCGATCAGCAACGGCCGTCGCGACCCCAGGTCGAAGGCGACATCGAGATGGTCCCCAGGTCGCAGCAGACTGACGGCGCGCACCTCGCCCCGCTGCCCCCTGCCCTGGCGCCGGACATCCAGTTCGGCGGTGACATCGAACAGGCCGCGCTCGTAGCTGACCTCCGGAGACAGCGCGAGGCGCAGGCGTGCCTGGTCGATGCTCACCCTGACCGGCAGACCGCCAGTCTCGTCCTTCTTTGGAGTGAGCGTCGGACGACGCAGCACGCGCACTTCTTCGGCGGTCAGCTGCTCGGCATGAAAACGACGCCGGAGCAGCTGGAGATAGTCCCACTGGACGGTGATGTTGTCGGCTTCGAGCCAGACGCCCTCTTCGTCGGTGATGGTCAACCGGCGGATGCGGAAGTCCCGGAAGAGGTCGCCGCCGAGCCCCTCGATCTTCAGATTGCCGAAACGGCCAAGCGCCAGCCCATCGGTGCGCGCCTCGATCAGGCCCATGGTCGGGGGCGCCATCGCGCCGAATCGCACAGCGGCCAGCAGCGCGCCCAGGAGGACGGCCAGGACCAGGAAGCCTACCGCCAGCCGGCGCTTCAGGCGCGGACGTCTGACGCGCGGCGCCTCATCCTGCGGCTGAACTTCGGAACTCAAAAGCTTTGTCCGATACTGAGATAAATCTGGAAGTCGCCATCACGCTTGTCGGCGTCGAGGGGAATGGCGATGTCGGCGCGAATGGGTCCAAAGCCGAGATCATAGCGGACGCCGATGCCCACCCCTACGCTCAGGTTGTCGCCGTTCGGGGTCATCTCATCGCCCACCGAGCCAGCATCCACGAAGGCCACGATCCCCCAGCGATCGGTGAGCTTGCGGCGGGCCTCCAGGCTGACCTCCACCAGGGACAGGCCGCCACGGGGGGTATTGTCGGCCAGCCGCGGGCCAACAGCCTGAAAGGCGTAGCCACGAACCGAGCCGCCGCCGCCGGCGTAGAAGCGCCGGGAGGCTGGGATGTCGGGGAGCTCGCCTCCGACCAGACTGCCGACCCGAAGACGCCCGGCGATCACCGTGCGCGCCTGACTGTCCAGGGGCAGATAGGCCGCGCCCTGGGCTGAGACCTCAAGATAGGGCAGCGCCTCGTCGCCGGTGATGTAGGTCGGCTCCAGGCGGGTATCGACCCGCCAGCCCTGGGTGGGGTCCAGCCGGTCGTTGGACCGGTCAAGGGACACCGCCCCGAACACGGCGGCGATGATCAGGTCTCGGCCCAGGGGCGACAGGGTCCGAGCCTCCTTCTCGTCGTTGCGCGACAGGTCGAGGGAGGCCCCAACGGTCACAAACGAATTGGCGCCGTACCGCCGGCGCAGATCGGCGCCGACGCCGACGCCCGTCTCCTGGTAGGCGTCGGTTTCGTTGCGATAGGCGCCGGTGTTGAAGTGCAGGGTCTGGGCGGCGCGCCGCCAGTGCGGCAGGGTCAGGTCTGCGCCCAGCCGGCTGTCCAGTTCGGACAGGCGGGCGACCAGGGCCAGGGTGTCAGCCCGACCCAGGACGTTATAGCGGCTCCAGCGAGAATCGACGCCGAAGCCCTCGACCGTGGAATAGCTGGCGCCAAGCTCGAGGGTCCGGCGAGGGCGATCAGACAGACCGACCAGCACCCGGCGGCGGCCCTCCTCGTCGACGTCGTCCCGAGCCGAAAGGGCGACAGTGACGGTATCGTAGACGCCTGTGTCCAGCAGACGCCGCTCGAACTCGGCGACGTCCTCGGGGTCATACACGTCCCCCTCCCGCCAGGGACGCAACTGATCGAGCCAGACGGGATTGGTTCGCCCTTCGGTATCAAGGATCAACCCGTCGAGCCGGACCAGATCCCCGGCCGCAATACGAAAGGTCGGTCGGACGGTGTCGTCGGCATGATCGACAATCACTTCCCGAGGGTCGGCGGAAACGTCGGCATAACCGGAACTTCGAACCGTAGCGACGATCCGACCCTCCGCAGCGACAACCTCGGCTGAGCGGCCAGGGTCGCCAGGGGCCAGTTCCATCGCCTCAAGCCCTCGCGCGCGGACATCCTCGTCCGGAGCCGCGCCGGTCCACTGCACCTGCGGATCGGCGAAGAGAAAGCGGGGCCCAGGGGTGACCGCCACCACTGGACGCGGCGGTTCAAGCTCGCGCACCTCGGCTTCCACGGCGTAGGCGTAATAGCCCTCGGACCGCAGGACAGCGATCGCGTCCTCGGCCGCATCGCGCGCGCGGCGACGGGCTTGAAACAGATTATCGACCGGGCGATCGGACTCGCCAATGGCGCGGACGATTCGCTCGCGCAGATCGCTGTTGAGCTCACCGCTCACATCAGCGCGCGGTTCCGCATGCGCAGAACCGGCGCCATAAACGCACAGGGCAGCCGTGGCGACGGCTGCGAAGGCAAATCGTCCCACGCAATCACCTTTATGCCCCCCGAACCTCCCCTGTAGCCGCGCACAGCCCCCCTGTCACCCCGCCCCGATTGCGCAAAACTGTGGCGCCTCACGCCCGTTTTCGGGGCACCCATGTTACAGGGCGACGATCACGACCGCAGTCACTAGGCTGAGCGTGCAGCTTGCGGTTTCGAGGACGTGAGCGGTTGGAGTATGGCGTGGCGACAGCGCAGAGATCCGAAGAGATCGACCGGGCCTTGGCCCAGGCGGCGGGCGTGGCGGCGGTCGAAGCCGCCGCAAGGCCGCCCTATGACGAGATGCATGCCCCTGACGGCTCGGTCAGGCCCCATTTCGCCGCCCTGGCGCGACGACTGGCCGACCTTGATCCCGGCGAGCTGGATGAGCGGCAACGGACCCTGGAGCGGTTCTTCCTGCTGCAGGGCATCACCTTCACCGTCTATGGCGCCGAGAGCACCACTGAGCGGATCATCCCCACTGACCTCTTGCCGCGGATCATTCCTGCCGACGAATGGGCGCAGATTGAAGCTGGACTGACCCAGCGGCTTCAGGCCCTGAACCTGTTTCTCGCCGACATCTATGGCGAGCGAATGATCCTGAAGGACGGTGTGGTGCCCCGGGAGCTTGTGCTCGGCGCCCCCTCCTATCGTCGGGAGATGCAAGGCCTTTACGTCCCGCACCAGGCCTATGCCAATGTCTGCGGCAGCGACCTGATCCGCCAGGAGGACGGCGCCTATGCCGTGCTTGAGGACAATCTGCGGGTCCCGTCCGGCGTCTCGTACATGTTGGCCAACCGCGAGGCGTCCAAGCGCACCTTCCCCGGCACCTTCCGCCTGGCTGGCGTCCGCCAGATCGACCGCTATCCCGATCTGCTGCTCACGACCCTGCGCAGCATGGCCGAATGGCGCCCCAATCCCCAGGTCGTGGTGCTGACGCCCGGCGTCTACAACTCCGCCTATTTCGAACATGCCTATCTGGCGCGGCTCATGGGCGTCCCCCTGGTCGAGGGCCGCGACCTCGTGGTCCATGACAACATGGTCTATATGCGCACGACCACCGGCCTGCGGCGCATCGATGTGATCTATCGACGGGTGGATGACGACTTCATCGACCCGCTGACGTTCCGGCGGGATTCCTCCCTCGGCGTGCCGGGTCTGTTCAACGCCTATCGGGCGGGCACCGTGGTCATGTGCAATGCGCCGGGCACCGGGGTCGCCGACGACAAGGCGGTCTATGCCTATGTCCCTGAGATCATTCGCTACTATCTCGGGGAAGAACCGATCCTTCCGAACATCGAGACCTTCCTGTGCCGCGAGCCGAGCCAGCTGAGCTATGTGCTGGCCAATCTGGACAAGCTGGTCGTCAAGGCGGTCGGCGCCTCTGGCGGATATGGGATGCTGATCGGCCCCCACGCCAGCCTGGCCCAGCGCGAGGAATTCGCCCAGGCTCTGAAGGCTGACCCCGCCAACTACATCGCCCAGCCGACCATCCAGCTGTCTACGTCCCCCTGCCTGATCGACGGGCAGATCGATGATCGGCATGTGGATCTGCGGCCCTTCATCCTGTCAGGCGAGAAGATCACTGTGACGCCGGGCGCTTTGACCCGGGTCGCCCTGCGCAAGGGCTCGCTGGTGGTCAATTCCAGCCAGGGTGGAGGCTCCAAGGATACCTGGGTGCTGGCCGGGCCGGGAGACGACCTGTCATGATGCTCGCCCGGGTCGCCGACAGCCTCTACTGGATTGGCCGCTATGTGGAGCGGGCCGAGCATGTGGCCCGCCTGGCCGACGTCATGCTCACCGCCACCCTCGACCGCGCCGAGACCGCCGCCCAGGTGGCCCGCATCGCCCTCTCAGCGGTCGGTGACGCCACGCCGGAGCGGATCGCCACCCCCTTCGAATCCTCACGCGGCCTGGCTCTTGACCGCCTGGAGGGCAATTCGGTCGTGTCCTCCCTGGCTCTGGCCCGGGAAAATGCTCGGCAGGTCCGCGACCAGATCACCAGCGAGACCTGGGAACGGCTCAATCTGGTCCACCTGCGCCTGGCCGGCGCCGGGGCTGCGAAGTCGTTCAATGACGGTTCGTCGGCCTTTCTGCATGACATCATCGCCGATCTTCATCTGTTCAAGGGCGCAGCCGACGCCACCATGAGCCACGGGGAAGGCTGGCGATTCCTGCTGCTGGGCGCCCATCTGGAGCGGGCCCAGCTCATCGGACGTCTGCTGGAGGTCTGTTTTGGCCGCGGAGGCGAGCGGCTCGACCACCCGACCCTGACCGCGGTGCTGCGCATGAGCTGCGCCCTTGAACCCTATCTGCGGGTCTACACCGCAGATGTGCGGGCAAGGCCGATCCTTGAGTTCCTGCTGCTCAATGCGGAATTTCCCCGCTCGATCCGGTTCTGCACCGATGAGATCGAGGCCCATCTTTCCGTGTTGAGCCGTCACACCGAGGCCGTCCACGTCGGGCCTGGTCGGCTGGCCGGCCGCCTGAAGGCCCGCCTGCAATATGCCGACATGGCCGAGATTGAGCGGGAGGGCTCGCACGTCTTCCTGGAGGGCGTGCTGGCGGAATGCGGCGACATTCATCGAGGCGTCTATGACGCCTTTGTGGCCTATCCCCTCGAAATGCGCCTTCCGGCCTGAGGTTGTCCTAGTGCTTCTCGAAATCCGCCACGTCACCCAGTACCACTACGCCGCCCCCGTCCGCGAAAGCCTGATGGAGGTCTGGATGCAGCCCCAGAAGGGCGCGCGCCAGCGGTTGGTAAGCTTCGACCTGGAGATCGATCCAGGGGCGCAGCTGTTCTCCTACGCCGACACCTTCGGCAATGCGGTCTATCACTTCGACGTGCCCCACCCCCATGACCGCCTGTCCATCGTGGCTCGCTCAGCGGTGGAGACGCAAGCCGAGGCGCCCCTGCCCGAGGCCCTGGACATGGGGGAATGGGACCGGCTGCGCAGCGATTTCGTCCTCGGCGATCAGTTCGATTTTCTGCGCGAGCATGGCTTCGCCGTACAGACCGATCTGCTGCGGGCCTTCGCCGCCGAGCACGAGGTCGAGCGGCTGCGCCAGCGCGACCCGTTGAGCGCGGTCACCGCCCTGTCGAAGATCATCTACGAGTCCTTCGCCTATGAGACCGGGGTCACCGAGGCCGACAGCCCCATCGACGAGGCGCTCCGAGAACGTCGGGGGGTCTGCCAGGACTTCAGCCACATCATGATCGCCCTTTGCCGAGCCTGGGGCATTCCGGCCCGCTACGTCTCTGGCTATCTGTTCACCGACCGGGAGGGCGGCGACCGCTCCGATCCGGACGCCACCCACGCCTGGGTTGAGGTCTTCCTTCCCAGCCTGAGATGGATTGGCCTGGACCCCACCAACAACGTCATGGCCGGGGAGCGCCACGTGGCCGCCGCCATTGGTCGGGACTACAGCGACGTCCCGCCATCCCGGGGGGTCTATAAGGGCGACGCCGAAAGCCAGCTGGCTGTGGGAGTCTCGGTGCGCCGGGCCCGGGCGGCGGTCACCGAGCCGGAATTCCTGCGAATCTCACCCCCAACCTTCAGCCGCAACGCCCGGCGCCGCCCCGCGCCCAATGCGGTGATGCACGACCAGCAGCAACAGCAGCAGCAATAGGCTTGGGGGACTCCGCGCTCGCCAGCCGATCTGGCTTCCAAACGGGACCGGACTGGACTATGGCGAGGCCGTGAACCGCCGGGCCTCATTCAAACCTGCCCCCCGCCGCAGCCTTCTGCTGATCCTGGCGGGGCTGGCCCTGTTCCTGAAAATCCTGATTCCCCCCGGCTACATGGCCGCGACGGTTCAGGCTGAAGGCCCGGCCTTCGCCCTGGTCCTCTGTACGCCCCAGGGCATGGTGACCCTGGACGCCGCCGCCCCGGGAGACCATGAGAGCCCCGCTTCCTCCGACGAGGACGGCGCGCGCCACAGCCCCTGCGTCTTCGCCGGCCACGGCCTGAGCGGACCTGCGCCGGAGCTCACGTCGGGCGAACGGGTCGCCTTCGCGCGCTATGCCGACAGCCTCCTGATCGACCGTGAGCAGGTCATCCCAGGGCGCGGTCTGGCCGCGCCCCCGCCCCCCGCCCGGGGCCCCCCTTCCCTGCAGGCCTAGAGACCGGACCACCGGTCGTCTTCGCAAACCGGCTCGCGGCCCTCGATTACACGTCGGGCCTTCCTGCACTGCACATGCGGCCGCGTCTGCGCGGCCGGGGGACACCCAAAATGAAATCTGCTCTGCGCGCCTATGGCGCCCTGTTCGTCCTGGCTCTGCCCGCCGCGGCGACCGCTCAGACCACCGTCGACTCCGTCATCGTCACCGGCCGCGCCAACTCTGAAGATCCCGCCGTCGTCGCCGAAGCCCGCCAACGCCTGTCCGAAACCCCCGGCGCCGTCTCGGTCATCGCCTCAGAATCCTTCGAGGACCGGTTCGCCCTGGCGCTGGATGACATGTTGCGGGACGCCCCCGGCGTGTTCGCGCAGAAGAAGTGGGGCGGCGACACTCGGCTCTCGATCCGGGGATCAGGCATCGGCAACGCCAACCACAATCGCGGCCTGCTGATCGCCCAGGATGGCCTGCCCCTGAACGAGGCCGACGGCTATGGCGACAGCCAGATCGCCGATCCGCTCCTGACCCGGCATCTGGAGGTCTATCGCGGCGGCAACGCCCTGCGCTTCGGCGGCGCGACCCTGGGGGGTGCGATCAATATGGTCACCCCCACCGGCAAGACCGCGACATTCGACAATCGCCTGCGCCTCGACGGCGGCGCGTTCGGCATGCTGCGCCAGCATGTGGCCGTCGCGCGCACGATGGGGCCGTGGGATGGGTTCGTCGCCGCCACCAATCAGACGGGGCAAGGCCCAAGGTCGCAGAGCCAGCAGAACATCCAGTTTGGCAGCCTGAACATCGGGCGGGAGCTGGGCGAGGGCGAGATCCGCTTCACGTTCAGCGGCGCGCACATCAAGCAGGAGATCAATGGCGCCCTTACCGCCGCGCAGTTCGCCGCTGATCCCCGCCAAACCCCCGCCGGCAACCTCGCGAACGACTATGGCCGTGACCTTCGGGCGGTGCGCGGGGTCATCAGCATCCAGCAGCCCCTGGGCGAGTCCGTGAGCTTGTCAGCCGGGACCTACGCCATCTGGAAGGAGCTGGATCATCCGATCTTCCAGGTCATCGACCAGGAGAGCCGCAACTATGGCCTGTTCGCCCGTCTGGACTGGGACGGGGAAGTCGGGGGTCGGCGCGCCGACGCCTATGCCGGCGCCTGGGGTCGCAGCGGTGACCTCGACTCGCAGCTTTTCGCCAACATCGCCGGCGCGCGCGGCGCCCTGCGCTCGATCTCTTACCAGAACGCCCAGGCGATCGACGTGTTCGCCGAAGGACGGTTGTTCCTCAATGAGCGTCTGGCCCTGGTGGCGGGGGGCGTCTATGGGCGGGCTGAACGGGACTATCAGAGCCTCGCCGTGCCAGGCGTCGCGGCGACCTTCGACCTCGACGAGAGGCGAACGTTTGAGTGGTTTGCCCCCCGTCTGGGCCTGCTCTGGGAAGCGCCCGACGGCGTTCAGGTTTTCGCCAATGTGACCCGGTCAGCCGAACCGCCGAACTTCGGCTCACTCTCGCCCAGCGGGATCGGATTTGCGCCGGTGGAGGCTCAGGAAGCCGTGACTTTCGAGGTCGGGACCCGAGGTCGTCGGGGCGGCCTGACCTGGGACCTCACCGTCTATCACGCTGAACTTGAGAACGAGATGCTGCAGTTCAGCGTCAGTCCCGACCGGCCGGCGACCACCTTCAACGCCGAGGAGACCTATCACCGGGGCCTCGAGGCCGCCGTCGACTGGCGGTTCGCCATGGCCTGGCGCCTGCGCCAGACCTACACTTGGTCGGACTTCCGGTTCCGTGATGACGTCCAGTATGGCGACAACCGCTTTCCCGTGGCGCCGGAGCATTTCTACCGCGCCGAGCTACGCTACGAGGCGCCGGCCGGCTGGTTCGTGGCCCCGTCCGTGGAGTGGTCGCCCGAGGGCGCCTGGGTCGACTTCCGCAACACGCTGAAGTCGCCGAGCTACGCCGTCGCCAATCTCAATATCGGTTGGACGGCGCCCAATGGGATCAGTCTGTTCCTTGATCTCCGCAACCTGACCGACGAGGCCTATGTCTCCAACGTCCAGCCCGTGATCCTGGCCGGGCCGACCACAGCCGCCTACTGGCCCGGCGACCGCCGCTCGGTCTTCGCCGGCCTCGTCCTCGACTTCTGACCCGCCCTCCAGGCCTTCCAACCGATCGGCGGCGCGCCCATCCTGGCGCCCGCCGCTCACCCCTTCACCGCCGGGCCGCCCCTGGCCCATTCGTTCCGGAGTCCACCATGAGACCGCTTCTCCTCCTCGCCCCCTTGGCCCTGCTGATCGCCTGCAGCCCCCAGCCAGCCGCCGACGCCGTGGTCACGGTCACCGACCCCTGGTGCCGCCCCGCCGCCGCAGGCGTCGGCGCCGTGGGGTGCTATGTCGCCCTTCAGGCCAGCGCCAACGACCGTCTCGTCGCCGTCTCAAGCCCCGCCGCCGGGCGTGGAGAGATCCACACCATGTCCATGGACGATGGGATCATGCGGATGCGTCAACTCCCCGAGGGCCTGGCCCTGCCGGCCGGAGAGCCGGTCGCCCTGCGCCCCGGCGCGGAGCATCTGATGCTGATCGGCCCGACGGCGGCCCTCGACGAGGGCGGCGAGGTCAGCCTGACCCTGACCTTCGAAAGCGCCCCAGCCCAGACGGTGAGCGCCCAGATCAGGTCTGCGCCGCACGGCATGGCTCACTAGGGCGATGGTCGCCGCCCCCCGCGCCGACCTGGACTTCGTCCAGCCGGCCGGGGGAGATGACCGCCTCAGCCCGCGGTTTCGTCGGCGGGGGCCGCCCGTCGCCGGACGGCGCGGCTCGCCTCGTACCAGGGACGCGACCGGTTCACCAAGGCCACCAGGGTCAGCATGACCGGCACCTCGATCAGGACGCCGACCACCGTGGCCAGCGCCGCCCCGGACTGGAACCCGAACAGGCTGATGGCGGCGGCCACGGCCAGCTCGAAGAAGTTGCTGGCCCCGATCAGAGCTGAGGGCCCGGCCACGCTGTGGATCTCGCCCCACGCGCGGTTCAGCAGATAGGCCAGGCCGAAGATGAAATAGGTCTGGATGATGATCGGCACGGCCAGCAGGGCGATGACCAGGGGCTGGGCCAGGATCTGCTCCCCCTGAAAGGCGAACAGCAGGACCACCGTGCCCAGCAGGGCGGCGATGGCCACGGGCTGAACCGCCGCCAGGAAAGCCTCCAGCCGCCCCGAGCGGATCAGCCAGGCGCGCAGGACCTGCGAGATCGCCACTGGCGTGAGGATATAGAGCGCCACCGACAGCAGCAGGGTCGCCCAGGGCACGATGATCGCCGACAGGCCCAGCAGCAGCGCGACGATGGGCGCAAAGGCCACCACCATCACCGTGTCGTTGAGCGCCACCTGGCTGAGGGTGAACGGTGCGTCCCCCTTGGTCAGGTGGCTCCAGACAAACACCATGGCCGTGCAGGGCGCCGCCCCCAGCAGGATCAGGCCGGCGATGTAGGACTCGATCTGCGCCTCAGGCAGCAGGGGTCGGAACAACCAGCCGATGAACACCCAGCCCAGCAGGGCCATGGTGAAGGGCTTGATCGCCCAGTTGGCGAACAGGGTCACGCTGATGCCCCGCCAGTGCGCCGCCACGCCGCCCAGGGCGCGGAAGTCGATCTTCACCAGCATGGGGATGATCATGGCCCAGATCAGCAGGGCGACGGGCAGGTTGACGCTGGCCACCTCCAGGGCGGCGACTGCCTGGAAAACGTCAGGAAACAGCTGGCCAAACGCGATGCCGACCACGATGGCCAGGCCCACCCAAAGCGTCAGATAGCGCTCGAACACCGACATGGACGTCACCCTCCCAGACGGCGACCTCGCCGCGAGGCGATCCCTCTATCACAATTCCAGAATTACGGAATATTGGCTTTTACGGCGTCCCCGAAGGACGCCTCAATCCCATTCAGGATTGGTAGGCCGGGTGGGGGTCGAACCCACGACCATTCGATTAAAAGGCGAACGCAGCTTATTGAAATTATGTGGGCGCGCCAGACTGTTCGAGTTCCGTTCACCCCTTGCAAATGCCTGCCAAAACGACCGAGTCTGACGATATGAACTGTGGCGCTTGGTCTACGAGGGGGCTGTCAATTGCTCGCAGGAAAAACGGTTCTGGTGCTTGGAGCGGGGGCGAGCGTCAAATTCGGCTTTCCCACCGGCGACACCCTTAAGAGCACGTTACGCAGCTACTTGAGCCTTCGGTTCGATTTCGGCCACCAGGTTGCAGGCGATCGCGAGTTCGGGAACTACCTCCGCTCAAAGCTGCCGAGTGAGGCTGAGGCCTACGTTGAGGCGGGCCACAGGATAGCGTCTGCCCTGCCCGCGTTTCTCTCGATCGATGAATGCCTTTGGACGCACTTCAGCGACACCAAGATGGTCCAGGCAGGAAAGATGGCCATTGCAGCGATTATCGCCGACTTCGAAAGCCGCTCATTCATTGCAAAGCTTTCTGGACGAGCCGATGAGGCGCAAGCGGCGAATGAGGCACTAACCTCTCACTGGCCGCATTTGGTTGCGCAGATCCTTATCAGCGGGCTACGCCGGGAAGATGCGGAGAAGGTTTTCGAGAACCTGAGCATCATCTCGTTCAACTATGATCGATGCGGTGAAGCGGCGATCGCCGCTAGCGTTGCGCGCGGACTGAGGATTTCTTTAGAGGATTCGGCCGCCATTATGGGGCGGACACTCAAGGTTTTCAGGCCTTATGGCGGTCTAGGCCCGCCGGCCAATTTCGGACGCATGAACCCCTGGACCGCAATCGAGGCGGCGGGTGGGATCAAAATATACACGGAAAAGCTGGATGATCGGCCAGACATCAAGCTGATGCGCCAGGCGCTTGGCGAAGCTGACTCGATAGTTCTGCTCGGGTTCGGCTATCACAGTCAGAATATGCAGCTCCTGCAAGGTACGCGGCACAGCGTGGCCAGTGTGTACTCAACCTTCAAGGGGGAGACGCCACCTCGCATTGACGCATTCGTAGCCAAGGCTAAGGCGGCCTTTCAGGCCCGAGACGTGCTGCACTCGATCGACGCCGACTGCGAGCAAACGCTCCACCACTACAGACCGGCCCTCATAGCGTAGGTGGGGCTTCGTGGGGGCGCACCAAGAACTCCCAGGGCTCACCAGAGCCACAATCTCGGGGGCCATCAGGGTGTTCAAGGGCTTAGCCGGACGACCCGAAAAACCGGATGCACGCGAACGCCGTTCGCGGGGCTTGGCCGTTGACTCCGATGTTCTCCTGTCGTTCTCATTTCGCCATGCCCTCCCCCAAGCCCCCTCGCCCCCTGGCCGCTGAACCGCCACCCCTGCCCGCGGGCTTCCCCGGCGGCTATGTCCGCATCATCGGCACGGTCGGCGAAGGCGGCCGGGTCACCCTGCATCGTCCGCCGCCGCCGCCCAAGCCGTGAGCTTGCCCGCGCCCCTCGACACGGACGCAAGAACCACCCGGAATTCCGTGAGGCCCACTCGACCTATCGGCACGACACCCCCGAGGTCCAGGTCGACGCTCGGCAGTACCCGAACTACATGCTGCCCCTGTTCCTCGACTTCGTGGATCAGATCTGGATCCCCAATCACGCCGAACGGTATTTCGGCGAGCGGGCGCCCGACGCCCTGCCCTACCTTCCGAGGCTGCTGCCCTCCCTCGGGGCTCGGCCGGCCCGGGGCTTGGCGCCGAAGCAGCGGGGGATTCCGGCCCGCCCGAAGCCCACTGAGACCAGCTGACCGATCAGGCTGGGCGAAGTTGCCCTAGCCCCAAACGCAAAAGGCCCGCCGCCTCGGATGAGACGGCGGGCCAGGTTGCCGGACGAGAGGACGGGGGCGTCCGGGGTTCAAATCACCAAAACCTCCACCACGGCCGCAGACGCCGCGCCCGCGCCTCCGCTTGCCGCGCCTCCAACGCGTGCTCGGCGTCGTGGATGGCCACCGCGGCCGCCCGGGCGCCGTCGCAGGCCACCAGCTGCACGCCGCGGGTGGCGTAGCCGATCTCCAGGTCGGCCTGGGTTGGCTCCGCCGGCAGGCGGTAGAGTCCGCAGGACGCCCGGGCCTGGGCGGTCATCTCAATCTTAGGGCTGTCCGCAGCCGTCGAGATGAGGCGCTGTCCCGCACAGCTGGTCGTCATGAGCGCGCAGGCGATCAGCCCGGGCAGGATCCAGGGGCGCATCGGCGTCCTCCGCTTGAATGGCGGCCCGCTCCAGGGCGCTGAGCACCTGTCGCTGGGCCAGGGACTGCTGGTGAAGGGCCTCGGCCAGGCCGGCGGCCAGGTTGGCCCCCTCGCCCGCCAGTTCGGCGCTGACGGCCTGGTCCTGAGCCGTCTCGATGGCGGGCGCGGCGTCTCGCCGGCCGGCCAGGAAGACCAGGGTGAGCATGGCGAGCGTCGCGGCGATGATCAGGGCCATCAGCCCCGCGACGATCAGCTGTTCGGGCTTAGGGCGGCCAATCACAGCCAAAGCCCCTGCTGGATCTCCGACCCGGCCTTCCCCGCCTGGGTCAGCACCTGCCGGCGCATCCGCGGGGCGAAGCTGATGTGCACCACGCCCCGGCTGGTCTCCAGGATCAGCTGGTCGAACTTGATGCCGCTGTCGCGGATCCGCTTGGCGGTCTCGTAGGGGCTTAAGGTCCCGACCACGATGTCGGCCGCATGGCCCTGGGCATGGTCGGAGGTCTTCACCCCGCCCACCGCCGCGTTCACGGCCGGGTTGCGATAGGCCGAGGTGACGGTGATCGGCCGGTCGCCCAGCAGGCTCCGGACCTTCTCCAGAT
>NZ_JAUXSP010000012.1 GCF_030679875.1 Phenylobacterium sp.
GGGGCTGGGGCATGTTGAGCGAGTTGGCCGTGGTGACGAACATCACAGGCGACAGGTCGTAGTCGACCTCCAGATAGTGGTCGGCGAAGGTCGAGTTCTGCGAGGGATCGAGGACCTCCAACAAGGCTGAGGCTGGGTCGCCGCGATAGTCGGCGCCCATCTTGTCGATCTCGTCCAGCAGGAAGAAGGCGTTGGTGGTCTTGGCCTTCTTCATCGACTGGATGATCTTGCCCGGCATGGAGCCGATATAGGTCCGGCGGTGGCCGCGGATCTCGGCCTCGTCACGCACCCCGCCCAGGGACACGCGCACGAACTCCCGCGCCGTCGCCTTGGCGATCGAGCGGCCAAGAGACGTCTTGCCGACGCCAGGGGGGCCCACCAGACACAGAATCGGGCCCTTGAGCGCGCCAGTGCGAGCTTGAACGGCCAGATACTCCAGGATCCGCTCCTTCACCTTGTCCAGGCCGTAGTGATCCTCGTCGAGGATCTCCTCCGCCCGGGTCAGGTCGATGGGCTTCTGCTTGCCCTTGCCCCACGGGATCGAGAGCAGCCAGTCGAGATAGTTCCGCACGACCGTGGACTCGGCCGACATCGGGCTCATGGAGCGCAGCTTCTTCAGCTCCGCCTCAGCCTTGGTGCGGGCCTCCTTGGAGAGGCGCGTCTTCTTGATGCGCTTTTCCAGCTCGTTGAGTTCGTCGCGGGTGTCGTCCTGCTCGCCCAGCTCGCGCTGGATCGCCTTCATCTGCTCGTTCAGGTAGTATTCCCGCTGCGTCTTTTCCATCTGACGCTTGACCCGATTGCGGATCTTCTTCTCCGTCTGCATGACCGAGATCTCGCCCTCCATCAGGGCGTAGACCTTCTCCAGGCGCTTAACGACGTCGAAGATCTCGAGCAGGGCCTGCTTCTCACTGATCTTCACCGACAGGTGAGAGGCCACGCGATCAGCCAGCTCGCCGGGATTATCGATCTGCGGCATGGCCGCCAGGGCCTCGGGCGGAACCTTCTTGTTGAGCTTCACATAGGATTCAAACTGCTCAACCACGGCGCGGCTCAGGGCCTCGGCCTCGGGGGACGCCTGGGCATCCTCGGGCAGGTCCGCGATTTCGGCCTCATAGTAGTCGGCCTGATCGGTGTAGCGCGCGACGGCCGCACGGGTCTTGCCCTCGACCAGCACCTTGACCGTGCCGTCCGGCAGCTTGAGCAGTTGCAGAATGGTGGCGACCACGCCGATTTCATAGATGGCGATGGGCGACGGATCGTCGTCGTCCTTGTCCTTCTGGGTCAACAGAAGGATGTCCTTGCCATCGTCGCGCATGGCCTCTTCGAGCGCCCGCACGGATTTTTCCCGTCCGACGAAGAGCGGCACGGGCTGATGCGGAAACACGACGATGTCCCGCAACGGAAGGACAGGAAGGGTCTTCTTGGTCTCAGACATATGCTTTCACTCCCGGTCGGCCCCCTCGAAATAAAAGCAGGGCTCGACCCTCGGGCCGCGGTTACTTCAGACGATGCGCCTGAGTCGGGCGGTCCGTCCGCCGACGTGGCGGTCTCTTCAGTCTATTTATGTGGACGCTTCGGACGCTGGTTCAAGCGGCGCCGGGCCGGGCCGTGACAACTTGTCTTCGGCGCCGCAACAGAAATGCGTGATCAGGGGGGGCCTCAGGCCGCCCCGCCCTTGTCCCGACGCTCCGCATAGATGATCAGCGGCTGAGCGCGCCCCTCGACCACCTCGGCGTTGACCACGACTTCTTCGACGCCGTCATAGGTCGGGAGCTCGTACATGGTGTCGAGCAGGATCCCCTCAAGGATCGAGCGAAGACCCCGAGCGCCGGTCTTCCGAGCGATCGCCTTCCGGGCGATGGCGTTCAGGGCGTCGTCGGTGAATGTCAGGCCGACATTCTCCATTTCGAACAGGCGCTGGTACTGCTTGACGAAAGCGTTCTTGGGCTCCGTCAGGATCTTGACCAGGGCGTCCTCATCCAGATCGTCCAGGGTGGCGATCACCGGCAGTCGGCCGATGAATTCAGGGATCAGGCCGAAGCGCAGCAGGTCATCAGGCTCCACCCGACGGAAGACTTCGCCGGTGCGCCGATCGTCGGGGTCCGAGACCTTGGCGCCGAAGCCGATCGAGGTCCCCTGCCCGCGGGCCGAGATGATCTTGTCGAGGCCCGCAAAGGCTCCGCCGCAGATGAACAGGATGTTGGTGGTGTCGACCTGCAGGAACTCTTGCTGTGGGTGCTTGCGGCCGCCCTGGGGCGGAACCGAGGCCACCGTGCCTTCCATGATCTTCAGCAGGGCCTGCTGAACGCCCTCGCCGGACACGTCACGGGTGATGGAGGGATTGTCCGACTTGCGGCTGATCTTATCGACCTCGTCGATATAGACGATGCCGCGCTGGGCCCGCTCGACATTGTAGTCGGCCGACTGCAGCAGCTTGAGAATGATGTTTTCGACGTCCTCACCGACATAGCCGGCTTCGGTCAGGGTCGTGGCGTCGGCCACGGTGAAGGGCACGTCGATGATTCGGGCCAGCGTCTGGGCCAGCAGGGTCTTACCCGTGCCGGTCGGCCCGATGAGCATGATGTTCGCCTTGCCCAGCTCCACGTCGTTGTTTTTCGTGGCGTGGTTCAGGCGCTTGTAGTGATTGTGGACCGCCACCGAGAGGACCTTCTTGGCGTGGTCCTGGCCGATCACGTAATCGTCGAGGACTTCGCGGATCTCCCGAGGCGTCGGGACGCCATCCTTCGACTTCACGAAGGAGATCTTGTGCTCCTCGCGAATGATATCCATGCAGAGCTCGACGCATTCATCGCAGATGAACACCGTGGGGCCCGCGATGAGCTTGCGGACTTCATGCTGGCTCTTTCCGCAGAAGGAGCAATACAGCGTGCTCTTTGAGTCCCCGCTCGCGGCCTTGGTCATGTTCAGTCTCACTCTCTCGACGACGACGGTCGAAACCGTACCCGTGGCGCGGGCGGCGTTTTCCTGCCGTCCTTGCAGGATACGCGCCGGGGGTTGTCCAATCCTTGACATTCCCCGATCCGCGCCAGGATCACAAGCCTTGCTGGACCTGCCGCGTCAGACGACCCGCCCGGCCAGATGGCGCGAAATTTCGAATCTCTAGATGGGATTGTATCGGATTGGCGCAAGTCACCCCACGACTCCCTTACAGGAAAAGGGGAATGGCCCCAGCTCAGCCGAGGACGTCGCGGCCCAGTTCTGGCAGGGACCGCCCGGACAGTTGCAGTCCAGGGACCAGACTGCGTTATTTCGGCGCAAGCCGCGTATTTGGGGGAATCATGGACGATCCGGCTGACGACACGGGCGTCGTGGCCTTCGACTTCGATGGCACGATCACCACGAAGGACAGCTTTACCGCCTTCCTCCGCTGGCGGGCCGGCGCGGCGCGCTATGCCCGCGGCATGCGTCGCCTTGCGCCGTCCGGCGGCGCCTATCTGTTTCATCGCAACCGAGGCCGCATCAAGGCCGCGGCCGTGCGTGAGTTCCTGCTAGGGGTTCCCCGCGCGGAGCTTGAGGCCGAGGCCAGAGCCTTCGCCGAGGCCTATGCGCCCCGCCTCCTTCGCCCCGACGCCCTGCACACCTGGCGACGCTGGCGCGGCCGGCGGGCCACCATGGTGATCGTCACCGCCTCGCCGGACATCATCGTTCAGCCCTTCGCTCGCGGGCTTGGCGCAGATCATCTGATCGCCACCCGGCTCGCCTTCGACTCCGAAGATCGGGTGGCCGGCATGTTCGACGGGCGCAATTGCCGGGGCCCCGAAAAAGTCGCCCGGCTTCAGGCGGTGTTTGGGCCGGACCTGCGCCTGCGGGCGGCCTATGGGGACACCAGCGGCGACCGTGAGATGCTGAAGATCGCCGAGGAGTCCGGCTACAGGGTGTTCAAGGAAAGCCCCTGACGCTTGGTCGCGCGCCAAAACAGGGTCGCGCGCCAACAGCTGAATCGGGAAAGATGGTGCGGACCATGCGAGACCAATGGCCTGGGAGGGCCGCGCTGATCGCTGAGGACCACGCCCCATGCGACACGCCCGCGCCGAAGCCCTCGATCAGCTAGAGCTGCTGCTCGCCGAGATACGCGCCCTGCCCGGGCTCAAGGAGACGAGGCGCGGTATTTTCTACCGCCGGGGTCGGGCCTTCCTGCACTTCCATGAAGACCCCACCGGTCTGTATGCCGACTTGAGGGGCAAGGGCGCGGTGCAGTTCGACCGATTTGACGTCACCGCGGAGGCGGGACGCGCGGCGCTGCTCAGCGCCGCGCGAGACCGTCTCTAGTCTTCCGAGCGACGCTCATAGACGTGGTCGACAATACCCCAGGCCTTGGCTTCCTCGGCGGTCATGAAGTGGTCGCGATCTAGGGTCTGCTCCACCACCTCGATGGGCTGGCCGGTGTGCTTGGCGTACAGCTCGTTCAGCCGGCCCTTGGTCTTGATGATGTCTTCGGCGTGGCGCTGGATATCCGAGGCCTTGCCGGTGTAGCCGCCGGACGGCTGGTGGACCATGATCCGGGCGTTGGGCAGCGAAATCCGCTGATCCTTCTCGCCGGCCATCAGCAAAAACGAGCCCATGGACGCCGCCATGCCCATGCAGACCGTGGAGATCGGGCTCTTCACGTATTGCATGGTGTCATAGATCGCCAGGCCGGACGTCACGATGCCGCCGGGCGAGTTGATGTACATCGAGATCTCTTTCTTGGGGTTTTCGGACTCCAGATAGAGAAGCTGGGCGCAGATCAGGGCGGCCATGCCGTCCTCGACCGGGCCGTTGAGGAAAATGATTCGTTCCTTCAGCAGCCGGGAGAAAATGTCGAAGGCGCGTTCGCCGCGGCTGGTCTGTTCGACCACCATGGGCACGAGGTTGAGCGCGGTGGTCACATGGTCACGCATAAGCTTAAGAGCCCTTCTCGATTGGCGAACGTCAGATCGCCGCCGTCCCTTCCGATATCGCGTCTGCGTCGGCCGGATGCAAGGCGACCCTCCGACGTCGGCCCTTTCGGAAGCCCTAAAATGCATGATCCCGGCGCCGCCTGCAGGCCACGCCGGGATCCGCAATCACATTGTCGCGCCGCTTGGGCGCAACGCAAGGCTTACTCGCCGTAGCCTTCCGGCAGATCGTCCTCAGCCATCAGCTCGTCCTTGCTGACGTCCTTGTCTTCGACCTTGGCCTTGCCGACGATCAGGTCGACGACCTTGTCCTCGAAGATCGGCGCGCGCAGCTGGGCCTGGGCGTTGGGGTTCTGGCGGAACATGTCGAACACCTGCTGCGCCTGGGGACCGTAACGCATGGCCTCCTGACGCATGGCTTCCATCAGCTCCTGCTCAGTGACCTGCACATTGTTGACACGGCCGATCTCGGCCAGGACCAGGCCCAGGCGCACCCGGCGCTCGGCGATCTTGCGGTACTCACTCTTGAGCTGCTCGTCGGTCTTCTCAGCGTCTTCCGGCGGCAGGGTTTCACCGGCCTTGTCCTGCTGCACCTGAGTCCAGATCGCGGCGAACTCGGCCTCGACCATCTTGGGCGGCAAGGGGAAGTCGTGCTTGGTGTCCAGGGCGTCCAGCAGGGCCCGCTTCAGCTTGAAGCGCGAGGCGCTGACATACTGCTGCTCGATATTGTCCCGCAGCAGGGTCTTGAGCTTGTCCAGGCTCTCGATGCCCAGCTTCTCAGCGAAGGCGTCGTCGGCGACGGTGTCCACAGGCGCCGACACCGCGGTCACCTTGACCTCGAATTCGGCCTCTTTGCCGGCCAGATGCGCGGCCTGATAATCCTCGGGGAAGGTCACCTTGACCACCACGTCGGTGTCGGGCTTCGCGCCGACCAGCTGCTCTTCAAAGCCGGGAATGAAGCTGCCGGAACCGAGCACCAGCTGGGCGCCTTCAGCCGACCCGCCCTCGAAGGCCTCGCCATCGATCTTGCCGACGAAATCGATGGTCAGCTGGTCGCCGTCCTTCGCCTTCACGGTCTTGCCGGTGCGCGGCTCGAAGCTGCGATTCTGCTTGGCCAGTTCGGCCAGGGCCTCATCGACCTCGTCGTCGCCGGGCTTGTAGACCGGACGCACCAGCTCAAGCGTGGCGGGATCGACGGGCTCGAACTCCGGCATGATCTCAAGAGCGATCTCGAAGGACAGGTCGGCCTTGCCGTCCACCACATCCTGCAGGTCGCCATCGGGCTTCAGGTCGGGCTCCCCGGCGGGGCGCAACTTGTTCTCTTCGAGCACCTTCTGGGTGGACTCGGTGATGGCCTGCTCAACCAGCTCGGCCATCAGGGCCTTGCCGTGCACCCGGCGCACGTGGGCCGGCGGCACCTTGCCCGGGCGGAAGCCCTTGATGTTGAGCTGGGGCGTGATCTCGGTGATGCGCGCATCCAGGCGTTCGGCCAGGTCGGCGGCCGGAACAGTGACGCCGTAAACGCGGCTCAGGCCTTCACCGGACTTTTCAACGATCTGCATCGACATTCTTGCTTCCGGACTCCGGGGCGCTGTCACGCGCTCTTGACGGTCCGCCTAATGGTGAAACGGAAAGCGCCGCCTACGTCGAGGCGGCGGGAGGGCGCCCTTATGTCACGGGCGCCTCCCCTGTCCAAGAGCAAAGGTTGGTGCGGGCGAGAGGACTCGAACCTCCACGCCTTGCGGCGCTGGAACCTAAATCCAGTGCGTCTACCAGTTCCGCCACGCCCGCGTTCCGGCGCCTGCCATCGGCGGTTTGCCCCCTCGCGTCAAGATGAATGGCCGTAAGGACCTGGCGGCGGCCCGCCCAGCCCGCCTGGGGCGAAGAGAGGCTATCGGGCGACGTAAAGGGTCTCAAGCACAGTCGGGGTCAGCCCGGGCAGGTCCTCGGCGATCAGGCCAGGACCATGAGCGTGCGCGGCCTCTGCATGGATCCAGGCGGCGGCGCAGGCGGCTTCAAAGCTGTCCATACCCTGGGCGACCAGTCCGCCGATAAAGCCTGCCAGCACATCGCCGCTCCCGGCGGTGGCGAGCCAGGGCGAGCCGTTCAGCGCTACGGCGGCGCGACCATCCGGGGCGGCGACGACGGTGTCGGGCCCCTTCAGCAGGACCACGGCGTCGGCTAGCTGGGCGGCGCGGCGGGTCGCGCTGATTCTCTCCGGCGCCGCATCGATCACCCCGGGAAACAGGCGCTCGAACTCGCCGGGATGAGGGGTCAGCACATCGTCGCGGTCGAGGACGGAGAACAGCTCCTCGGGGTCCTGCTGAAAGACGGTGATGGCGTCGGCGTCGAGCACGAGGGCCGCGCCGGTGCGGGCCAGGGCCAGGACGTTCATCAAGGTCGTCTCATTGACCCCGGCCGCGGGGCCGATGACGGCGGCGTCCACCTCTGTGGCCAGAACCTCCAGCTCCGCCTCGGTGTCGAAGGGGCGCAGCATGATGGCTTCGAGGTGGGCGGCGTTTACCGCCAGGGCGTCCATCGGCGACAGGACCGTCACGACCCCTGCCCCGATCCGCAGACCGGCCCGCGCGGCGAGCCTGGCCGCTCCCGTGTTCCACGCTGAGCCGCTGACCACCACCAGCCGGCCCCGCGCATGCTTGTGCGAGGCGGCTGTGGGCCAGGGAAAGCGCTGCGCCCAGAGCTCCGGGCCGTTCTCAAACAGGCTGGCCTCTGTGCCCGAAAGCCCGATATCGGCCACGATCACCTCACCGCATCGTCCCCGACCAGGCTCCAGCACATGGGCCGGCTTGCGGGCATGAAAGGTCACCGTCAGAGCCGCACGACCACAGACGCCTTGCGGCTGGCCCGTGTCGCCGGGAAGACCGCTCGGAACGTCCACCGCCACCACCCGCTCCGGGGTGGCGTTAAGGTGCTGGACGACCCGGGCGACGTCCCCCGTGAGTGGTCCCGACAGGCCCGCGCCGAACAGGGCGTCGATATAGAGCTCGGCCTCCACCTCCCCTGCGAGGTCCAGGGTCGCGCCGCGCCACTGGGCGGCCATGATCCTGGCGCTCTCCGAACGAGGCGCTGCGCAAGCCGCCACCCGCACAGGCCAGCCCTGTTCGGCCAATAGCCGTGCGATCACATAGCCATCGCCGCCATTGTCGCCAGGCCCACAGAGCACGAGGGTCTCGCAGGGCGCGAACCGACACACCACCGCCCCGGCTACAGCCGCCCCGGCCCGCGCCATCAGGTCCAGGGGCGAGGTTCCGGCGGCGACCGCCGCACGATCGGCCGCCGCCATCTCGGCCACGGTCAAAATCTGTTTGGCCGCCACGGGACCTCCGGCAATCGACTAGAGTACGCCGGTGGAGGCTTCGCGCCCCTTCTCAACCAAGGTCAAGGATTTACCGTCGGTTTCCAAGACTGTGATCGAGGTGTGATCTGGACGGAAGCTGACGACCCGGTCTTCTCCGGTCAGGAGCGAAACCACGGCGTTGATGGCCACGAAGTGGCTGAACACCGCGGTGTCGCCCCGGTGATGCAGGGCCTCAGCCACCTGCCGGCGCCAGGCGTCATAGTCCAGATCACCCTTGATCTCGCGCCAGTCGCCTTGGAAAGCCTGTTGAAGCCACGCCCCGCGCGCGTCCGCCGCCAGGCTGGATGGGGTGGGGATTTCCCCGACCCCAGGGTCGATCTCCACCTGGACTCCCAGCGCCTGCGCAGTTGGGTCTGCGGTCTCCCGACACCGGGCCAGGGGCGAGGACACCACCCGGCGCGGACGTTGGTCTTCCGGCAGGTTCAGCAGGAAGTCCCGCGCAGCGGCCGCCTGGTCCTGCCCGGTCGAGTCCAGGCCGGGATCGTCGTCGTGCCCCCCCCAGGTGGCGGCGGGTTTTCCGTGTCGGATCAGATAGAGGCGGGGCATGACTTCAGTCCGGGACAAAGAGATTGCGTTGGCCCTCAGGGGCTGGCCCCACCGTACCGGGCCGGCCCACGGATTCCACCGCTTCTAGACTTTTCAACACGGCGGCATCGGATGGCGTATGGGCGACGAACCGACGGTCAGCTTCGTCACGACCCACGACAATCCCCATCATGTACCCCTCCCGGCCATGGACCACCGTGTAGGTCTCGATCACTGCACGACCCTGCGGAGTCTCTGTGACAACCGGATGCGGCAGGGCGTCGATCTGTCTTTGGATGATCGATGGGTCCTGGCGCTCGAACGGCCCCTTGGGCGGGCGGCAGGAATAGACGCCGGTGGACTGCTTGGTCAGGAACCAGCCATTCGCGGTGATCAGCCCATAGTCGTGCCGGGCGGCGCGCAGGCGCTGCATCATCACGGCGATGGAGTGCATGGCGTAGTTGTTCCCAGGCCCGCCGGCATAGGGCAGCCCGCCGGTCACGGTCAGACCGCGGGGATCATCCAGGGCGAGGCCCAGTTCCTCGGCGCCAATCTCCACGGCGATGGGGAAGCAGGAATAGAGATCGATGATCCCGATGGCGTCGAGGCCGACGCCGGCCATCTCCAGGGCGCGCGCGCCGGTCAGGCGCATGGCGGGACTGGAATGAAAATTCTGCCGCTCCAGCGGATACCAGAGGTCGGCGGCGTCGGCGCAGCCATGCAGATAGACCAGCCTGTCCTCCGGCACGCCCAGTTCACGGGCCTTGGCGAGGCTGGCGACCAGAACGCCGGCCGACTGGTCTACATCCATGATGGCGTTGAGATACTTGGTGTAGGGGAAGCCGACCATCCGGTTGCGCTCGGTGACGGTGACCAGTTCCTCTGGCGTGCGCGCAATGGGGAACCAGGCGTCAGGGTTGCGGGCCGCAACCTCCGTGAACGGGGCGAACAGGGCGCCAAGGCGCGCCTGATGCTCAGGGATGCTGCGCCCGTCCCGGGCCCGCAGGGCGTTCTCGAAGAGGGGATAGGTGTTGATCGGGCGACCAAGGCCATGGCGCGCCTCATAGGGGGTCGCCCCGGGCCGCGGATCGCCGATCCGCTCCGGCGGCGCCTGGTCCAGGTCTTCACCCCAGTCGTCGAAGCCAATCGCCTTGGTCAGACGCTTGGTGGCCGACCCCAGGAACTCACAGCCCACCACGAGCCCCAGGCTGGTCTCTCCGCGGGAGACGCGCTCGCACAGCAGGTTGATCAGCTGCTGGGGACTATTGCCGCCCATGTGAGAATAGACCGACCAGTCAGGCGATGCGCCGAGGGCGCGCGACAGGCTCGCTGGCGGATTGGCGCTGTGCGGCGTCGGTCGGCCACCCCCAGGGGCATCGACGGTGAACCCCACCACAGCCAAGCTATCTAGGGTCCGAAGGGCCGCCTCGGACAGGCCGGCGTCTTTGGCCGCGGCGAGCGCCGCAATCTTCAGCAGTTGGGTCGGCGCCGGGGAAACTTGCGGTTCGCCCCGGTAAGTGAATTGTCCCGCCCCGATCAGAACTGGGGTTCTATCGTCCATTGCTACGCCTCCGCACCCAACTGCGCCGGGCGATCCTAGGGGGCTATTGGCGGCTCACAAGGCCATTTCCGCGTCGCACAACTTATAGGCGCCCGGCGCCTATTTCATGCGCACGGGGCGATTTCGAGCGCTCCCCCCGATCTTCCGGCCGGGGGGCCTCTTGTCGCCCGGCGGCCGGGCATGCTCCGTCGCCTCAACCCCCCGCGCAGGGCGGCGCGATTAGTCCGAAGAGGCCCCATGAAGAAGATCGAAGCCGTCATCAAACCCTTCAAGCTCGACGAGGTGAAGGAAGCCCTGCAGGAATTGGGCGTCCAGGGCATGACTGTGCTTGAGGCCAAGGGCTACGGACGGCAGAAGGGGCAGACGGAGCTGTACCGCGGCGCGGAGTATGTCGTGGATTTCCTGCCCAAGATTAAGATCGAGGTGGTGGTCGCCGACGACCAGCTCGACAGCGCTCTGGAAGCGATCACCACCGCGGCGCGTACGGGCCGCATCGGAGACGGAAAGATCTTTGTCTCCGAAATCATCGAGGTTCTGCGCATTCGCACCGGGGAAACCGGCGCGCTTGCGGTTTGACGTTCTGACCTATCACGCGAGTTAGGGGATAACCGCCATGACCACCGCCAAAGACATTCTGGATATGATCGCTGAGAAGGACGTCAAATATGTCGACGTCCGGTTCACCGACATCCGCGGCAAGATGCAGCACGTCACCTTCGACATCGATCTGGTCGATGACGACTTCCTGACCGACGGCACCATGTTCGACGGCTCGTCGATCGTCGGCTGGAAGGCCATCAACGAGTCCGACATGAAGCTGCGGCCGGACCTCAACTCGGCCTATATCGACCCCTTCTATCAGCAGACCACCCTGTGCCTGTTCTGCGATGTGCTGAACCCCGACACCAACACCCCCTACAACCGCGATCCGCGCTCCATCGCCAAGGCTGCCCTGAACCACGTCAAGTCGGTCGGCGTCGGCGACACCGTCTACTTTGGCCCTGAGGCCGAGTTCTTCCTGTTCGACGACGTGCGCTGGTCCACCGCGGGCCACAACACCGGCTACGCCTTCGACTCCACCGAACTGCCGGTGAACTCGTCCAAGGAATATGCCGAAGGCAATATGGGCCATCGGCCCGGCCCCAAGGGCGGCTACTTCCCGGTCAACCCGGTCGACTCCGCCCAGGATCTCCGGGGCGAAATGCTGGCCGTCATGGGCGAGCTGGGTATGAAGCCTGAAAAGCACCACCACGAAGTGGCGCCGGCGCAGCATGAACTCGGCCTGAAATTCGACGACCTGCTGACCATGGCCGACCGGATGCAGCTCTATAAGTACGTCATCCACAATGTGGCCGCCGCCTACGGCAAGACCGCCACCTTCATGGCCAAGCCGATGTTCGGCGACAACGGCTCGGGCATGCACGTCCACCAGTCGATCTGGAAGGACGGCCAGCCCATGTTCGCCGGCGACAAGTATGCCGGCCTGTCCCAGGACTGCCTCTGGTACATCGGCGGCATCATCAAGCACGCCAAGGCCATCAACGCCTTCGCCAACTCCACCACCAACAGCTACAAGCGCCTGGTGCCTGGCTATGAAGCCCCGGTGAAGCTGGCCTATTCGTCGCGCAACCGCTCGGCCTCGATCCGCATCCCGCATGTGGATTCCCCGAAGGCCAAGCGGATCGAAGCTCGCTTCCCTGATCCGATGGGCAACCCCTACCTGACCTTCGTGGCCCTGCTGATGGCCGGCCTCGACGGGATCGAGAACAAGATCGATCCGGGCCCGGCCATGGACAAGAACCTGTATGACCTGCCCCCCCGCGAGCAGAAGAAGGTTCCGGAAGTCTGCGGCTCCCTGCGTGAAGCGCTTGAGAACCTCGACAAGGACCGCGCCTTCCTCAAGAAGGGCGGCGTCATGGATGACGACTTCATCGACGCCTACATCGAACTGAAGATGGAAGAAGTGATGCGCCTGCAACTGCATCCGCACCCGGTCGAGTTCGAAATGTACTACAAGTGCTAAGCTTCAGGTTCTGACCTGACCTGGGAAGGGGCCGCAGCCGACGCTGCGGCCCTTTTTCCATTCCCTGGCCTGCGCATTGATTTGTCTTCCAGCCCGATTCATACCGGGTCCTCCCGAATCGCCCCAGCTTCCGAGCCAATGTCCAAGGCCCCTCCCCAAGCCTCCCTCTTTGATGACGCTCTGAACCCGGCTCCGGCTTCGCCCCTGGCGCAGAGTCATGAGCCGAGGCCAAGTCCGCCCCCGCCCCCCGGCCAGACTGCTGAGAGCTCGCCCGCCGGCGGCTATTCGGCCAAGGACATCGAGGTCCTCGAAGGGCTGGAACCGGTGCGGAAGCGGCCGGGGATGTACATTGGCGGCACCGACGAGCGGGCTCTGCACCACCTGTTCGCCGAGGTGCTGGACAACGCCATGGACGAGGCCGTGGCCGGCCACGCCAAATTTATCGAGGTGTACCTCGACGCCGACGGCTATCTCAGCGTCAAGGATGACGGCCGCGGCATCCCGGTCGACCCCCACCCCAAGCACCCGGGCAAGTCGGCCCTGGAAGTCATCATGACCGTGCTGCACTCGGGGGGGAAATTCTCCGGCAAGGCCTATGAGACCTCCGGCGGCCTGCACGGCGTCGGCGTCTCAGTGGTCAACGCCCTCTCTGAACGAGTCGAGGTGACGGCCTGGAAGGATGGCTTCGAGTGGCGCCAGGCCTTCGCCCGCGGCAAGCCCCTGGGCCCCATCGAAAAGGGCCAGCCCAGCCGCAAGCACGGCACCATGATCCGCTTCCTGCCTGATCCGCAGATCTTCGGCGAGGGCGTGGCCTTCAAGCCGGCCAGGCTCTACCGGATGGCGCGGTCCAAGGCCTATCTGTTTGGCGGCGTGGAGATCCGATGGAAGTGCGACCCCGCGCGCCTGCAGGATCAAACCCCTGCAGAGGCGGTGTTCCGCTTTCCCAACGGCTTGGCCGACTATCTCGCCGAACAGGTGGAGAAGCTCGAGACTGTCACGCCTGAGCCGTTCGCCGGCCGCTTCACGCGGCAGGGCGAGGCCGGGGCTGTGGAATGGGCCATTACCTGGACCGCCGACGGCTTTGGCGAGGCCGACGGCTTCATGCGCTCCTACTGCAACACCGTGCCGACCCCTGAGGGCGGGACCCATGAAGCCGGCCTTCGCGCCGCCCTCACCCGCGGCCTCAAGGCCTATGCGGAGCTGACCAACGAGAAGCGTGGGGCGGTGATCACCGCCGAGGACGTGTTAGCCCAGGCCGGCGCCCTGATCAGCGTCTTCGTCAAGAACCCAGAGTTCCAGGGTCAGACCAAGGAGCGCCTGTCCTCCAGCGACGCTCAGCGCCTGGTGGAAGCCGCCCTGCGCGACCCCTTCGACCACTGGCTGACGGCCCAGCCCAAGGCCGCCAGCACCCTGCTGGCCTTCGTGATCGAGCGCGCCGAGGAGCGGCTGAAGCGCCGCAAGGACCGCGACGTAGCCCGGGCTTCGGCCACGCGGAAGCTTCGGCTGCCGGGCAAGCTGGCCGACTGCGCAATCCAGGCTTCTGACGGCACCGAACTTTTTCTGGTCGAGGGTGATTCGGCCGGCGGCTCGGCCAAACAGGCCCGCGACCGCCGCACCCAGGCCATCCTGCCCCTGCGCGGCAAGATCCTCAATGTGGCCTCCGCCGGCGCCGACAAGCTCGGCGCCAACAAGGAGCTCAGCGACCTGATGCTGGCGCTCGGGGTCCAGCCTGGCGCCAGGTTCAAGGAAGAGGACCTGCGCTATGAGCGCATCGTCATCATGACCGACGCCGATGTAGACGGCGCCCATATCGCCTCGCTGTTGATCACCTTCTTCTACCGCACCATGCCCGGCCTGATCCGGGCCGGACGGCTGTTTCTGGCCCTGCCACCGCTTTACCGGCTGAGCCATGGGGGCAAGACGGTCTATGCCCGCGACGACGCCCATCGTGAGGAATTGCTGGCCACCCAGTTCAAGGGCAAGAAACCCGAGATCGGCCGGTTCAAGGGCCTGGGGGAGATGATGCCCGCCCAGCTCAAGGAGACCACCATGGATCCCGCCAAGCGGATCCTGGCCCGGGTCACCCTGCCCCGCGCCGAGGAGGCGGTGATCGACCTTGTTGAGGCTCTCATGGGCCGCAAGGCTGAACTGCGGTTCCGGTTCATCCAGGAGAACGCCGAATTCGCCACCGAAGATCTCGACGTGTGACCAGGACCACCCCCGGGCGGACAATCGCACCGCTGACCCTGGCCAGGGCGCCTGATGCGTTGACTTGAAAGCGCTTACGCCTATGTTCCGCGGCGCGCCTCGATAACGACGCGCTTGCCGATCCGCGGCGCGAGGTTCGCGTCTGCTGATCTTGATTAGCCGCTGAATGACTGAATTTGCTTCTCTGGGCCTGTCGGAATCGACGCTCAAGGCCATAGCCGAAACCGGCTACACCACCGCCACGCCCATCCAGGAGGCGGCGATCCCTGTCGCCCTTGCGGGCCGCGACGTGCTGGGCATCGCCCAGACCGGAACGGGCAAGACCGCGGCCTTCACCCTGCCGATGATCGATCGGCTTGCGGCCGGCCGCTCCAAGGCTCGGATGCCCCGGGCCCTTGTGATCGCCCCCACGCGGGAACTGGCCGACCAGGTCTCCATGTCGTTTGAGCGGTACGCCAAGTACCACAAGCTCAGCTGGGCCCTCCTGATTGGTGGCGTGTCCTTCGGCGACCAGGAATCCAAGCTCGATCGGGGTGTCGACGTCCTGATCGCCACGCCAGGCCGGCTCCTGGACCATTTCGAGCGCGGCAAGCTGCTGCTCACCGGGGTTCAGATGCTGGTGGTCGACGAGGCCGACCGCATGCTCGACATGGGGTTCATTCCCGACATCGAGCGAATCTTCAAAATGACCCCGCCTCGGCGTCAGGTGCTGTTCTTCTCGGCGACCATGCCGCCGGAGATCACCCGGCTCACCAAGCAGTTCCTCAACGATCCCACCCGGATCGAGGCGAGCCGCCCGGCCACGACCGCCGAGACCATCACCCAGTACATCACCGAACTTCCGGTTTCCGATTCCAAGGCCAAGCGCGCGGCCCTGCGCGCCCTGGCCGAGCGGGCCGACGTGAAGAACGGCATCGTCTTCTGCAACCGGAAGACCGAGGTCGACATCGTCGCCAAGTCGCTCAAGTCCCACGGTTTCGACGCATCCCCGATCCACGGCGACCTCGATCAGGCGACCCGCACCCGGACCCTCGAGAGCTTCCGCAAGGGCGAGTTGAAGCTCCTGGTGGCTTCGGACGTGGCGGCCCGTGGCCTGGACATTCCGGCTGTCAGCCACGTGTTCAACTACGATGTCCCCCACCACGCCGACGACTATGTCCACCGGATCGGGCGGACGGGTCGCGCCGGGCGGACCGGCGAGACCTACATGATCGTCACCCCCGCGGACTCCAAGTCCCTGGACAAGGTGCTGAAGCTGATCGGCCAGACCCCCAAGATGGCTCCCCTTGATCTGGACTGGGCCAGTCTCACCGACGAGCGCGGCCGCAGTGGCGGTCGCAGTTCAAGCAGCCGAGACGGTCGCCGGGGCGAATCGCGCTCCCCCTCGCGCAGCCGTCGTCCGGCTCGCGATGAGGGTGAAGCCCCCGTCCCAGCCGCCGCGGAAGCGGTCGTTGTGGCCGAGAGCCCTGCCCCGCCGGTTGAGGTCGCCTCGACCGACGAGGAGCGGCCGCGTGCCCGCAGCCGCACCCGCAGCCCCCGGACGCGGGGCGAAAAGAAAGCCCCCGCCGCCGTGCAGGCCGAGGCGCCCCCAGTCTCCGCTGAGGTCTTTGAGGCCGCCCCGCAGGATGCCGAGTCGCCTGAGCCAGCTCCCCGCCGATCTGCTCGCCCGACCGAGCGGCCGATCCGCGGCGTCAAAGCCCGTGATGAGGCCGACGATCATCGCAATGGCGTCCGTGGGTTCGGCGGTGAAACGCCGGCCTTCCTGCTGCGGCCCACGCCCACCCGAGACGACTGAAGTTAAAGACCGGCGTTCGACCTTAACCGCTCGTTTGACTCTGTTCCCTAGGGTAGCGCTCGAAGTACGGGGGAATCCGTGGCGCCGCGGGTCGGCGGCGGTGGGCAGGAAAGTCAGTCAATGTCTCATGAACTCGAGATAAGGCTCAGGGGTCCGGAAGGCTTTGGCTTGGCTCGAAAGGCCATCGCCGAAATGGAACGCCATCGGGTCTGGCCGACCTCGGTCAACTTCGAGCTTTGGATCCACTTCCTCGCTGCGCCCGATGCGCCCCTCGGGCAGGAAATGACCCGGATGCTCTCGGCCGGGACGGCGTTCACTGACCTCGTCAGCGAAGAGCTGGCGGCCCTGTATCTGCCGAAGGCCAAGCTCAATGAGCAGATTCGAGACACTGGCGACCAGTTGAGCCGCGAACTGGCCTCGGTCTCCGCAGCCATCGATTCCGCCAAGCAGTCCAGCAAGGCCTATGGCCTCACCCTGGCCACCGCCAGTCAGTCCCTGGCCGCCGAAAAGGATGTGGCGAGCCTTGAGGCGACAGTGAAGACCCTGGCTGGCGCCACCCAGCGGGTGCAGCAGGAAAACCAGTTCCTGGAAAAACGTCTGAGCGAATCGAGCAGCGAAGTCGCCCGGCTGCGTGAACATCTGGAGTTGGTCCGCCGCGAGGCCACGACCGACGGGCTCACCAATCTGGCGAACCGCAAGGCGTTCGACGAAGAACTGGAGCGGGCCTGCCAGGAGGCGGACGCTGGCAGAGGCGGCCTGACCCTGGCCCTTATCGACATCGATCACTTCAAGAATTTCAACGACACCTGGGGACACCAGACCGGGGACCAGGTAATTCGGTATGTGGCCAGCGTCATCGGCCGGGTCGGCGCGACCCCCAGGCTTGCCGCCCGCTATGGGGGCGAGGAGTTCGCGATCATCTTCCCCGGCGAGCAGCGGGAGGCCGCGTCGGCCGCGCTCGAAGCGATTCGCGAGGAGATAGGGTCGAGGGTGCTGAAGCGCCGCTCCACCAACGAGGATCTCGGCAATATCACCGTCTCAGCGGGCTTTGCCGAGCGCCCGCTGGGAGAGACCGCCCACAGCCTCATGGAACGAGCTGACGCGGCCCTCTATGCCTCCAAGCACGGTGGTCGCAACCGGGTCAGCATGGCCGAGCCCCTGTCCGACGCCGCCTGAGGCCGTCTGCCCATTCCCTCCTTGGCTGACGCAACGTAGGTTCCTCCAGGATCGCGATCCAAGCGCACCAGAGGAACCCGCCATGGCCTATCAGAAGATCAAGACTTCGGTCGCCGATGGGGTCGCGGTGGTGACCCTGTGCGATCCCTCCACCCTGAACGCCGCCGGCCTCGACCTGATGGCCGAGCTCGATGACGCGCTGGCGGCATTCGCCGAGCCAGAGTCCGGCGTCCGCTGCGTGGTCATCACTGGCGAGGGTCGTGGATTCTGTTCCGGCGCCAACCTGACAGGGCGGGCCGATGCGCCCGCGGCTCAGGACCAGATGCAGGCCCAGGCGCGGGACTCCGGCAGCGCGCTGGAGACCGTCTACAATCCCTTCGTCACCCGCATGCGGGACTATCCCATTCCCATCGTCACCGCCGTCAACGGCGCCGCCGCCGGGATCGGGTGTTCCTTGGCGCTGATGGGCGATCTGATCGTGGCGGGCGAGAGCGGCTACTTCCTGCAGGCCTTCCGGCGGATTGGCTTGGTCCCGGATGGCGGCGCGACCTACCTGCTGAGCCGCCTGGTGGGTAAGGCCCGCGCCATGGAGCTGACCCTGCTGGGCGAAAAACTGCCGGCGGCCACGGCGCTGCAGTGGGGCCTGATCAATCGCTGCGTCCCCGACGCCGAACTGATGGACACGGCCATGGACCTCGCGAAGGCGCTGGCCACCGGACCAAAGGCCCTGGGCTATATCCGCAAACTGGTCTGGGACGGCCTCGACGCCGCATGGGCCGAACAACTCCACGCCGAACGGGTCATCCAGCGTGAAGCAGGCATGACCGAGGATTCCCGCGAGGGCGTCGTCGCCTTCCTCCAGAAGCGCCCGGCCCAATTCCAGGGCCGGTAGAGGTCCGGGCGCGATTGAGCCGCGCTAAGCCTCGGCCCCGTCCTCGGCCAGGGGCACGATGGTGACGCTCTCGCCGCAGCCACAGGCGTCGGTCTCATTGGGATTGCGGAAGACGAACTTGGACGACAGGGCGCTGGTCTCGTAGTCCACGACGGTGCCGATGAGGAACAGCACGGCCTTGGGCTCCACCAGGATCGTCACGCCCTTGTCCTGCACCACCTCATCCAGGGCTCCGGCGGCCTCGGCATATTCGAGGACGTACTCCTGCCCGGCGCATCCGCCGTTCTTCACGCCAACCCGCAGGCCGGCATAGGGCTTTTCGGCCCGGCCCATGATCTCCCGCACGCGATCAGCGGCCGCCTCGGTCAGAGAGACGACCTGGGGCCGGGGACGGCGGGCTCGGGGCGCGGGGGCGAGGTTGAGAGGTTCCATGATCAGGATATGGGGTCAGAACATGTTGAGTTGAAGCTTGGCTTCGTCAGACATACGCGAAGGGTCCCATGGTGGGTCAAACACCAGCTCCACCGTACAGGAGCGGATGTCGCTGAGCTCCATCACCGCATCATGCACCCAGCCGGGCATTTCGCCCGCCACCGGGCAGCCCGGCGCGGTCAGGGTCATGTCGATGGCCACGTCCTTGTCGTCGGAGACGTCGACCTTGTAGATCAGGCCGAGCTCGTAGATGTCGACAGGGATCTCTGGGTCATAGACCGACTTGAGCTGCCCGATCAGCTGATCGGTCAACTTGTCCAGCTCCCCCTGAGACAGGGGCGTGGCGGCGGCGGTGGTTGCGGGGGCGTCATCCATGGCGTTCACGCGAAAAAGGTCTGAGTCTTGAAAAGGGCGGCGGCGAAGGCGTCGGCCTCCGCCTCGGTGTTGTAGAGGCCGAATGAGGCCCGGGCGCTGGAGGTCACGCCAAAGCGTCGCATCAGAGGCTCGGCGCAATGGGCGCCCGCTCGGACAGCGACCCCGTATCGGTCAAGAATCTGGGCCACGTCATGGGCGTGCGCGCCCTCCATGGTGAAGGACAGGATGGCGCCCTTGCCCGGCGCCTCGCCGATGATCCGGAGCCAGTTGGCGCCGGAGAGCTGTTCTAGAACCCGGTCATAGAGGACCGCCTCGTGAGCGGCGATCGCCTCGCGATCCAGACCGCTCAGCCATTCGATCGCAGCCCCCAGGCCAATCGCTTCGAGAATGGCCGGGGTCCCGGCCTCGAACCGGTGCGGAGACTCGGCATAGGTGATCGCCTCCTCGGAGACCTGGGCGATCATCTCCCCGCCCCCCTGATACGGCGGCAGATCGGCGAGACGCTCGCGCTTGCCGTAGAGGACGCCGATCCCTGTGGGGCCATAGAGCTTGTGACCAGAGAAGACGTAGAAGTCCGCGCCCAGCGCCTTGACGTCCACCACCTGATGCACGACCGCCTGACACCCATCGACCAGGGTCAGGGCGCCGGCCGACCTAGCCATGGCGATGATCTCGGCGGCGGGGTTGATGGTCCCCAGCACGTTCGACATATGGCTGAAGGCGACGATCCGGGTTCGCGGCCCCATCATCTCGCCCATGGCCGCCAGGTCGAGTTCGCCGGCCTCGGTGACCGGCGCAAACCGCAGCACGACGCCCAGACGTTCCCGCAGGAAGTGCCACGGCACGATGTTGGCGTGATGCTCCATCTGGGTGAGCAGGATTTCATCGCCGGCCTTCAGGCTCGCCCCCAGACCCGCCGCCACCAGATTGATGGCTTCGGTCGCGCCCTTGGTGAAGACGACCTCATCGATGTCGGCGCCAATGAACCTCGCCACCGAAGCCCGCGCCTGCTCGAAGGCGTCGGTCGTCTCATTGGCCAGGGTGTGCAGGCCACGGTGAACATTGGCGTAGGAGGTCTCCATCGCCTGGCTCATGGCCGATATCACCGCCCGCGGCTTCTGGGCCGACGCGGCGGAGTCCAGATAGACCAGGGGCTGGCCGTTCACCTGCCGTTGCAGGATGGGAAACTCGGCGCGAACCGCCTCGACATCGAACGCCATCAGCCCACCCGCCGTTCAGCGGCCCAGGCGCGGGCGACCTCGCGGGCGCCGTCATGGACGATGCGATCAATGACCTCGCCAATAAAGGCCTCGGTCAGCATGGCTCTGGCCTCAGCTTCGGGAATGCCACGCTGCTGGGCGTAGAACAGGGCGTCCTCATTCAAGGCGCCCACCGTATTGCCATGCGCGCAGGCCACGTCGTCCGCAAAAATCAGTAGTTCCGGCTTGGCGTTGACCTCCGCCCGGTCCGACAGCAGCAGGGCATGGTGTCCCATCCGCGCATCAGTGCGATCGGCGCCAGGGCTGACCGTGATCCGTCCCTGGAAGACGCCGCGGCCCTGGTCGGCCACCACACCCTTGATCAGTTGCTCAGTCTCACCATCGGCGCCGGCATGGGTGACGGCCGTCGTCAGGTCGGCGTGGCGACGATCCGCGACCAGATAGGCGCCGTCCATCCGGACCTTGGCGTCCTGACCCGGATGCTCCACGCGGGTCTCCAGGCGCTGGCGCCGCGCGCCATCGGTGAGCACCGTCTGGGCGAAGTCGGCGCCAGGCGCGAGATCAACCGAGGCGAGGCTGACGCTGACGCCTTCGGCGTCGTCGCCGGCCAGCACGATGCGTTCGAGGCGCGCGCCGGCCCCCAGCCGGAAGCTCAGATCGGCGTCCACGAGATAGTCCGGCGCCAATCCCTCATAGGATTCGAGCAGGGTCAGTCGGGCGCCAGGCTTCAGGTCAGCGGTGAGCTTCACCCCATGGCTGGTCGCCTGGGTGGCCGAGACGAACCGCAGCCGGACCACCCGCTGCTCGCCCTCGGCCACGTTGAGCAGGCCCAGATCCCCCTGAACCCGTCCGTTGACCACCAGGAGTTCGGCCTCGCCCAACTCGCCAAAGGGGCCGGAAGCGTCCGCGGACGCTTCCGGCGACGGAACCGGCAGTTCGCGGATCAGGCCGCGCAGGTCGGTCCAACGCCAATCCTCATCCCGGCGGCTGGGCAGCTGCGAAACGTCCCGCGCCTCAAGGGCCAGTGAAAGGGTCAAGCGGCCCTCGCATACTTGTCATAGCCTTCCCGTTCCAGCTCGTGAGCCAGTTCGGGGCCGCCGGTGGCGGCGATACGACCCGCCGCCAGGACGTGGACCTTGTCGGGGCGGATATAGTCCAGCAGGCGCTGATAGTGGGTGATGACCAGCATGGCCCGGTCTGGACTGCGCAGGGCGTTGACCCCATCGGCGACGATCTTCAGCGCGTCGATATCCAGGCCAGAGTCGGTTTCATCCAGGATCAGCAGCCGGGGCGAAAGCATCGCCATCTGAAAGATTTCCATCCGCTTCTTCTCACCGCCCGAGAAGCCTACATTCAGAGGCCGCTTGAGCATGTCGAAGTCCATCTTCAGCTGCCCCGCCACCTGACGGGCGCGCTTCAGGAAGTCCGTGGCGCTGATCTCCGGCTCGCCGCGCGCCTTGTGCTGGGCGTTCATGGCGGTGCGCAGGAAGGTCATGGCCGGCACCCCAGGAATCTCCAGGGGATACTGGAATGAGAGGAAGACCCCCCGGGCCGCGCGCTCATTGGCTTCCAGGCTGAGCAGGTCCTCGCCGTCCAGGGTGGCGGTCCCTTGCGTGACCTCATAGCCCTGCTTGCCGGTCAGCACATAGGACAGGGTCGACTTGCCCGCCCCATTGGGCCCCATGATCGCATGGACCTCGCCGGCTGGCAGATCCAGGCTCAGGCCCTTGAGGATTTCAGCCGCCTCGACACGGGCGTGCAGGTTCTTGATCGACAGCATCAGCGGGTCTCGTCAGCCAGGAATTGCGCCATGATCAGCACCGCGTCGTCGACGCTCTCGGCGAACTGCTGCTTGCGCGGCGCCGCAGAGGTGGTCGCATTGCGCTTGTCGGACGCGGTCACGCTGACCTGTCCGTCCTCGAAATAGGCGGCGATCCGGTAGTCGGCGTGATCCAAGGTCACCGTGTAGCGACGGCGTTCCAGGCTGATCCCGCGACCGGTCAGGAAGTCTGCGTCCTGGGCGAGAGCCGCCTCCAGGCTCTCGGCGCGCGCCAGATCCTCAGCCTGCCGTTGTTGTTCGGCCGCCTCGCGGGCCAGGCGCTCGGCCTCCCTGCGGGCGTGTTCGGCTTCGAAGGCGGCTTTCAGAGTCATAGACAGGGTCCGAGCTTTTTCTTGGGTCATCCGACGGACCCTTCGAGAGAGATGGCGACGAGCTTCTGAGCCTCCACGGCGAACTCCATGGGGAGCTCCTGCAGCACGTCCTTGACGAAGCCGTTGACCAGCAGCTGGACCGCCTCCTCCTGAGAGAGCCCCCGCTGCATCACATAGAAGAGCTGGTCATCCGACAGCCGCGTGGTGGTGGCCTCGTGCTCGAACACCGACTGGCCGTTGCGGGCCTCGATATAGGGCACTGTATGGGCCGCGCAGGTCTTGCCAATCAGCAGGCTGTCGCACTGGGTGAAGTTGCGCGCGCCCTTGGCCTTGGGATGGGCTGAGACCAGGCCCCGATAGGTGTTGGACGACCGCCCCGCCGAGATGCCCTTGGAGATGATCCGCGAGCGCGTCCCCTCCCCCAGATGGATCATCTTGGTGCCGGTGTCGGCCTGCTGGCGGCCATTGGTGATGGCGATGGAGTAGAACTCGCCGACGCTGTCCTTCCCGCGCAGGACGCAGGAGGGGTACTTCCAGGTGATGGCCGAGCCGGTCTCCACCTGGGTCCAGGACACCTTGGAGCGATCGCCACGGCAGTCGGCGCGCTTGGTGACGAAGTTGTAGATGCCGCCCTTGCCGGTCTCGGGATCCCCCGGGTACCAGTTCTGGACAGTGGAATATTTGATCTCCGCATCATCAAGGGTGACCAGTTCCACCACCGCGGCATGCAGCTGGTTTTCGTCCCGCATGGGGGCCGTGCAGCCCTCCAGATATGAGACGTAGGCGCCCTTGTCGGCGATGATCAGGGTCCGCTCGAACTGGCCGCTCTCGGCCGCATTGATGCGGAAATAGGTCGACAGCTCCATCGGACAGCGAACGCCGGGGGGCACATAGACGAAGCTGCCGTCGGAGAAGACCGCGCTGTTGAGGCAGGCGAAATAGTTGTCCGACGCCGGGACCACCGTCCCCAGGTACTTTTTCACGAGCTCCGGATGCTCGCGGACGGCTTCGCTGAACGAGCAAAAAATCACCCCGACCGCGGCCAGTTCCTTCTTGAAGGTGGTGACCACCGAGACGCTGTCGAACACCGCATCGACCGCATATTTCGGCGCGCCCTGGACGCCGGCCAGGACCTCCTGTTCGCGCAGGGGGATGCCGAGCTTGGCGTAGGTGGCCAGAATCTCCGGATCCACCTCATCCAGGCTCATGGGCCCGATCTTCTCCTTGGGCGCGGCGTAGTAGTAGGAGTCCTGATAGTCGATCTTGGGGTAGTTGACCTTGGCCCAGTCCGGCTCGTCCATGGCCAGCCAGCGCTCATAGGCCGCCAGCCGCCATTCCAGCATCCATTCCGGCTCCTGCTTCTTGGCGGAGATGAAGCGGACGATGTCGGCGCTCAGGCCCTTGGGCGCGAACTCCTGATCGATCGCGGTGATGAAGCCATGCTGGTAACGCTCCAGGGACTCCACATGATCGACGGTCTGTTTGACAGCAGGCATATGTCTTCCTTCAGGCCGCAGGCGCGCGACGGCGCGCGGCGTGGCGGTCGTAGGCCGTGATCCAGGCCTCGACCATAAGTTTCCAGTCATCGGGCCCGGTGGACCAGCCACCGGAGACACGGATCGCTGCGCCGGCCAGGTCGTCCAGGCCCATGGCCATGAGGACGTGGCTGGCCTTGACCTTGCCCGAAGAGCAGGCTGAACCGGCGCTGACCATGATCCCGGCCAGGTCCAGGGTCATGACCTGCAATTCCGCCGGAAAGCCGGGGGCGGCGACACACAAGGTGTTGGGCAGGCGGGGCGACTGTGCGCCGATGGTCACGGCGCCGGCAGCGACAAGAGCGGACTCGGCGGTGTCACGCCACTCAGACTGAGAAGCCGCGCCATCGAGATCGCGCAAGGCCGCCTCAGCCGCCGCGCCGAAGCCCGCCAGCCCAGCCACATTTTCGGTGCCCGCCCGGCGGCCACGCTCCTGGCCGCCCCCATGCAGGCGACGGACCAGATTGGCCCGGGGCCCGAAGGTCAGGGCGCCCGCGCCCCCAGGTCCCCCCAGCTTGTGGCTGGAGATCGCCAGGGTGTCGGCGCCCAGGGCGCGGCTATCGATCGCGATCCGTCCGGCGCCCTGGACAGCGTCGACGTGCAGCCAGCCGCCAGCCTCCCGCACCAGGACAGCGGCCTCGGCCACCGGTTGGATCACTCCGGTCTCATTATTGGCCAGCATCAGGGCGACGAAGGGTCGGCCATCGGCGGGGTCCCACGCCGACAGCCGGGCGGCCAACACCTCCAGATCAAGACGACCGTCGGACCGCACGGGCAGAAGGTCGACCTCGGCGCCGGACACCTTGGCGGTCACCAGCACCGCATCATGTTCGATGGCGCTGACAAGCAAGCGGCGGCAACCACCAGCCACGGCGCTCTCGATGGCCAGAGCATTGGCCTCCGTGCCCCCGGACGTGAAGACGACCGTCGAAGCCGGCGCACCGATCAGGGCGGCCACCTGGGCGCGCGCCTGCTCCATCCGAGCCCGGGCCGCACGCCCCACGGCATGGACCGACGACGGATTGCCCCCTGCGGCGAGCGCCGCGGTCGCCGCCGCCAGAGCCTCCGGCCGGATCGGCGCGGTGGCGTTGTGATCAAGATAGACGGAATTCATGCGGCCTCCGTCCGGGCCTGCGCGCCCAGGCGTCCGCTGACCACATCGGCGAGGCTCACGGATTCAAGATAGGCGTGAATTTGTCGCCCCATCTCGTCCCACAGGTCGTGGGTCAGGCACTTCTCGCCGCTCAGCATGCAGCCCTTGCGGGCGTCTTTGCTGCAGCGGGTGGCCTTGAGAGGCTCGTCCACCGCCAGGACGATGTCAGCAATATTGGTCTCGCTGGCGGCCCGCGCCAACCGATAGCCGCCGCCGGGGCCGCGGGCGCTGACGACCAGTCCCTGGCGGCGCAGGCGCGCGAAAAGCTGCTCAAGATAGGAGAGCGAAATCTCCTGCCGCTGCGCGATTTCCGCCAGGGCGACGGCCTTGTCGCCCTCACGACGGGCGAGGTCCGCCATCGCCATGACCGCGTATCTTCCCTTGGTGCTCAAGCGCATCTGGTCAGGCCCGCCTTGCAGTTTTCCCGCGCATCAGATCGAGGCTGTGCTACAAGCCGCGGCTTCGCAGGGCTCAATTTTCCGACTGAACGCATGGATGCGATCTAGGAAGACCAAGCGCAGTAGTCAAGTATTCGGCGGCATAAGAGGATGGCATGCCAGAGGTGGTTCTGACGGGCGCGGCCGGGCGGATCGAGGGGCGGTACGCCCAGGGAAAGACGGAGAACGCGCCGGTGGCGCTGATCCTGCACCCCCACCCCAAGGCCGGCGGCCAGATGGACAATCCGGTGGCCGTCCAGCTCTATCACCTGTTCATGAAGCGGGGCTTCTCGGTCCTGCGCTTCAATTTCCGGGGCGTCGGCCGCAGCCAGGGCGAGTTCGACTCCGGCATTGGCGAGCTGGCTGATGCGGCTACGGCGCTGGACTGGCTGCAATCGACCAATCCAGCCGCCTCCCAGTGCTGGGTCGCCGGCTACGACTTCGGCGCCTGGGTCGGCATGCAGCTTCTGATGCGTCGGCCGGAGACGGACGGCTTCATCTCGGTCTCGCCGCCCACCAACATGTATGACTTCAGCTTCCTGGCGCCCTGCCCGGCCTCAGGCCTGATCCTGCAGGGCTCGGCCGACACCGTCACCCCGCCGGTCGAGGTGGAGCGCGTGGTCTCCAAGCTGCGCACCCAGAAGGGCATCGTCATCGACTATGACCTGGTCGATCAGGCCAACCACTTCTGGACCGAACGTCTGGTGGAGGTCGAAACCCGCGTCGGCGCCTATCTCGACAAGCGTCTGGCCGCCCTGGAGGCCTGAGCCGCCGCGCCGACGTCAGTCGGCCGGGCCGCCGGCGACCTTGTCCAGATAGTCGAGGGCCGTCAGGACCTGCGCCCGCACGCCCACCTCCAAGGCCGCCTCGTCGATCGTGAAGAAGGGCGAATGGTTGGTGCCGGGCGGAAAGCCGACGCCCAGCCGGTAGAACAGCCCCGGGACGACAGCCTGAAACTCGGCGAAATCCTCCGCGCCGGTGATCTTGCCGGTGTCGGGGTCCACCGGGCCTGACGCTGCGGCCGCCAGGGTCGGCGCCATCAGCCGGGCCAGATCGGCATCATTGCTCACCACAGGCGTGGCCCCGCCCATGGCCAGGGCGCCCTTCGCGCCATAGCGCGCCACGATGCTGTCTACGGCGGCCTGCATCTGGGCGATGGTGGCGGTGCGCATCTCCGGGTCGAAGGTGCGCAGGGTTCCGCCCATCATCATATCCTCTGGGATGATGTTGTGGCGCACGCCGCTCTGGATGACCGCCACGGTGATCACGGTGGGCGAGCGCGCCACATCAAGCCTGCGCGCGGCGATCTGATTGAACGCCTGGACGATCTCGGAACTCAGCGAAGCCAGGTCGACGCCATCCCAGGGGCGCGCGCCATGGGTCTGCTTGCCCTTGATCCGGATCTCAAAGGAATCCGCCGCGGCCATCATCGGACCACTCCGGTAGGCGATGGCCCCCACCTCGCCTGGACTGACATGCAGGCCAAATATGGCGCCGGGCCGCGGATTGGTCAGGACGCCCTCGGCGACCATCATGGCGGCGCCGCCCTCCTCCCCTGGGGGCGGGCCCTCCTCGGCGGGCTGGAAGATGAGAACGACGGTTCCAGCGATCTCGGCCTTCATCCCCGCCAGCACCTCGGCCGCCCCCATAAGAATGGCCACATGAGCGTCATGGCCGCAGGCGTGCATCACCGGGGTCGGCTGTCCGTTGTACTCTCCGACCACCTTCGAGGCGAAGGCCAGGCCGGTCTTCTCCTCAACCGGCAGGGCGTCCATGTCGGCGCGCAGGGCGACCACGCCCCCGGGCTTGTCGCCCTTCAGGGTCGCCACCACGCCAGTATGGGCGACGCCGGTCTTCACCACATAGCCCAGGGCGCGCAGGTGCTCGGCCACCAGGGCCGAGGTGCGGAACTCCCGGTTGCCCAGCTCCGGATGCTGGTGGATGTCCCGACGCCAGGCGACCACCTTGGGCTGGAGCGCCTCGGCGGCGGCGAACACCGCGACCTTGTGCGAACTATCCTGGGCGAGCGCCGGGCCGCCCCAGGACAGCGCGGCCATAGCGGCGCCCATCAGGGCGACCTTGGTGAAGATCTGGCTCATCTCAGCGCTCCGAAATCGGGACGGCGGGCCGGGCGATTCGGCCGCCACTCATGGGGTTGGGCGCCCCGGTGGTCTGGGGAAAGGAGATCGGCAGGTCCCGGGCTGTTCGCGCGGCCAAATAGGCGAAGGCCTCAGCCTCGATGGAGTCTCCGCGCCACTCGACATCCTCGGCGCTGAGCACCTGGGCCTTCAGGCGTTCGCGGAGCGCTTTCATGATCTCTGGATTATGACGGCCGCCGCCACAGACAATGACGACCTCAGGGTTCACCGAGAGCTTCTGAAAGCCCCGCTTCACGGCCTCGGCGGTGAAGGCCACCAGGGTCGCCGCGGCGTCCTCGAGCTTGAGCGCCTCAAGGGGCTCCAGCGAGAAGTCGTAGCGATCAAGGGACTTGGGCGGCGGAGCGTCGAAATAGGGATGGGCCAGCAGGGCGCGCAACAGGCTCTCATCCACCAGGCCGACGCTGGCATAGTTGCCCTTGTCGTCAAATCGGCCGGCGCCGCGCGCCTGCACCAACAGGTCGATCATGCCGTTGCCGGGCCCCGTGTCGAAGGCCACCAGTTCGCCCACCCCCGGCCAAAGGGTGACATTGGCCACCCCGCCCACATTCAGGACCGCCAGCGGCGGGGCCATGTCCGAGGCCCGGGCCCGGGCCAGATGGTAGACCGGGGCAAGAGGCGCCCCCTCCCCGCCAGCCGCCACATCGGCCGACCGGAAATCAAAGGCCACGGGCACACCGGTCTGCTCAGCGAGCCAGGCGGCGTCGCCCAGTTGCACCGTCCGGCCAACCTGACCGTCCTTTGGCCGCTCATGCAGGACGGTCTGGCCATGCATTCCGATCAGGTCGATATCAGACCAGCTCAGGTCGTTTTCACCCAGAAAGGCCTCCGCCGCCTCCAGGTGCTCGCGGGCGATCGCCGCGGCGGCCTCGGCGAACACCGCGGGTTCGGGCGTGTTCCGCGCCCAGCCTCTGGCCGCTTCCGTCGCGGCCAGCACCAGCTTCCGCACCGGCTCGGTCAGCTTGCGCTCCCCAGCCGGGCCAAAGGCTTCGATGGTCTCGCCATCGGTCTCCAGCACCGCCATGTCGACAGCGTCGAGGGAGGTGCCGGTCATGAATCCCAATACGCGCATCCGCCTTGACTGCCATGGCTGGGCGCCGCTAGCTAGCCGCCATGATCGACCGCAGCGCCATCACCGGCCTCTATTACCGCGCCCCCTAAGCGGCGCGGATCGATCTCTTGCGCCCGCCATCACGGTCGGCGCGCCCTTCGAACCCTTCGAACCCCGCGTTTCCGGCCCCGCCCACCGGAGACCCTTCAGATGACTCTCGAACTATCCGATCCCAGCGTGCTAGAGCCCGGGCCTTCCCACTCGAAGCCCGGCGCCATGACCAGCGAACCTGCGTTCAAATCCGAATTCCTGCGTCTGATGCAGACGCGCGGCTACGTCCACCAGATCACCCATCCGGCGGAGCTGGACGCCGCCTGTCTGGCTGGCCCCATCGTCGCCTACATCGGCTTCGACGCCACGGCGTCCAGCCTGCACGTCGGCCACATGATCCAGATCATGATGCTGAAGCGCCTGCAGCAGGCGGGCCACAAGCCCGTGGTGCTGATGGGTGGGGGAACGACCAAGGTGGGCGATCCCACTGACAAGGACAGCCAACGCCCCCTCCTGACCGACGCGCAAATTCAGGAAAACATCGACAGCATCCAGGCCGTCTTCCGCCGCTTCCTGGTGTTTGGCGACGGGCCGAGCGACGCGGTGATGGTGAACAATGCCGAGTGGCTCGACCGCTTTGGCTACGTCCAGTTCCTGCGGGACTACGGCGTCCATTTCACCATCAACCGCATGCTCAGCTTCGACAGCGTCAAGAACCGGCTGGACCGCGAACAGCCGATGACCTTCCTCGAGTTCAACTACATGCTGATGCAGTCGGTGGACTTCCTGGAGCTTGAGCGCCGCTACGGCTGCGTCCTGCAGATGGGCGGCTCTGACCAATGGGGCAACATCGTCAACGGGGTCGAACTCATCCGCCGCGTCGACGCCAAGCCGGCCTTTGGCCTGACCACACCCCTGCTGTCGACCGCCTCGGGCCAGAAGATGGGCAAGAGCGTCGGCGGGGCGGTCTGGCTGAACGCCGACATGCGGAGCCCCTACGACTACTGGCAGTTCTGGCGGAACACCGAGGACGCTGATGTCGGTCGCTTCATGCGGCTGTTCACCGACCTGCCCCTCGAAGAGATCGCCCGTCTGGAAGGCCTCGAAGGCGCCCAAATCAATGAGGCCAAGAAGGTGCTGGCCAATGCCGCCACCACCCTGCTGCATGGGGAGGCGGCCGCTCAGGCGGCTGAGGCCGCGGCTGTAGCCGCTTTCGAACAGGGCCAACTTTCAACCGACCTCCCGAGCTTCGAAATCCCGCGGGCGGACCTGGATGCGGGCGTCGTGCTGGCCGCCCTGGCCGTTGATGCGGGCCTTGCGACCTCCCGCGGGGAGGCCCGGCGCCTGGCGCAGGGCGGCGGACTGCGGGTCAATGACAAGGCTGAAACGGACGCCAACCGCACCCTGGACGCATCCGACCTCGTCGACGGCGTCGTAAAGCTGTCTGCGGGCAAGAAGAAGATCGTGCTGGTCCGCCCCGTCTGACCAGACGGCGGCCCGCTAAGGAGAATGATCCATGGCTGACTTGGAAATCGGCGCCTCGGCGCCCGCGTTTGAACTGGAGGGTCCGGAAGGCCCGATCCGGCTGGCCGACTTCGCCGGCCAGACCCTGGTCGTCTATTTCTATCCGAAGGACGACACCTCGGGATGCACCAAGGAGGCGATCGACTTCTCCGAACAGATCGACGCCTTCGCCGCGGCGGGCGCCGCCGTGCTGGGGGTCTCCAAGGACAGCCTCGCCTCCCACGGCAAGTTCGCCGCCAAGCATGGTCTCAAGGTCCAGCTCGGGTCGGACCCCAGTGGCGCCGTGGTCGAGGCCTTCGGGGTCTGGGTGGAAAAGAGCATGTACGGCCGCAAGTACATGGGGATCGACCGCTCGACCTTCCTGGTGGATGGCGAGGGCAAGATCGCTGGCCTCTGGCGCAAGGTGAAGGTGCCCGGCCACGCCGAGGCGGTGCTAAAGGCCGCCCAGGCCCTCAAAGCGTAGCGTGTCCCCAGGGGGCGGAATGAGAATTCTCCGCCCCTTAGCGGAACCGTCCCGAGGCGGACTGTGTTGTAGAATTGTCGCGTGCCTGGGGAATGTCAGTGAGCGTGTCTTGCCTGCGTCTGATCCGTGTGGCGCGACGATTCAGTCTCGTTTAACGAGATGATGCGAGTCTGAGCGAAGCTGGGCTTTTGTTCCCTCGCGGCGCGAAGGGTCTTGCACGCGCTATCCATCTCATTGCATATCGTCATCGCTGCTCCTGGTAACTGTAGCGATGAGCATGAAACGCATAACGCGCCTCCGCCGTTCGCTCGAAGAGCTCTTCCCCGAGCGTCATCTCTACGTCCGTTCCGGCGGTGAGATGCGGGCCTATGTTCTGACAACCCCCAAGCAAATCCTGGGCGCTGGCGCGGTCGCCGCCGCCGCGCTTTGGATGGGAATCTGCACGGCGGCCATGATGGTCAACGCCATGCAGATGTCGGCGAGCGATCAGGAGATCGCCCGCACCGAAGCCAAATATGAGCGATGGATCGCGGACCGGCAGGCGCGCTTGAACAGCGCTGTGGCTCAACTCAACGCCACCAACGGCTCGATTGATGATCTCGCCCTGTCGGTTGAGCGTCGTCATGCCGCCCTGGCCATGCTGCTCAGCGACTATAGGGACACGCCGGGGGCGGCCAAGATCCTGGCGCCTGAGATCCAGCGCGCCGCCACCGAGGCCGGGACCACTGACCCGGTCCGACGTGTGGAGTTGGTTCGCGCCAGCCAGGAACGACTTCTGGACTCTGCGGACTCCTTCGCCAAAGGCCGGGCCGAACGCCTGCGGATGGCGTTCCGCCTGGCCGGTCTCAGCCCCAACAGCTACTCGCCCAAGTCCGGCGCCCTCGGCGGTCCGCTGATCGAGGCCCGCGACCCCAAGGCTCTCGCCGCTGTCCTGGATGTCGATGAGGACTTCGCCGCCCGCATCCAGCATGCGGCCACGAATTTGTCCGAGGCCCGCGCCCTCGACACGGCCGCCGAAAGACTCCCACTCGCCAAACCCACTGCCGGCGGACGCCAGTCCAGTGGCTTTGGCGTACGTTTCGACCCCTTCACGAAGCGCCCCGCCTTCCATTCGGGCCTGGATTTCGGGGGCGGCTTCATGGCCCCCATCCTGGCCACCGGCCCCGGTGTCGTGTCCTTTGCGGGTGTTCGCTCCGGCTATGGCAACACCGTCGAGATCGACCACGGTCAAGGGTTCAAGACCCGCTACGCCCACATGCAGGCCATCGCCGTGAAGCCAGGCCAGCGTGTGGCGGTCGGCCAACGGGTCGGCGGCATGGGCTCCACCGGACGCTCCACGGGCGTTCATCTCCACTATGAAGTCTGGGTCAATGGCCGCGCCCAGAACCCCAGCCGTTTTGTCAAGGCGGGCGAGTATGTTCAGCAAGCAGCCGACTAAGTCGGACACCACCAAGTCTCCGGCTCGGCTCGACGCGCCGCCGCCAGCCCTGTCTGAGGGCGCAACGGTGCGCAAGACCCCAACCGTCGCCTCGCTCATCGCCGAGAACCTGACGGTGGAAGGCGGCATTAGCGGCGAAGGTGAACTTCACATCGACGGCATTGTCCGGGGGGACATCCGCATTGGCAAGCTGACCATCGGCGACACCGGCCATGTGGAAGGCTCGATCTATGCCGAGGCGGTCGAGGCCCGGGGTCGGGTCATCGGCGCCATCACCGCCAAGCAGGTCCGCCTCTATGGCACCTGCTATGTGGACGGCGACATCACCCACGAACAGCTGGCCATGGAGACGGGCGCCTTCTTCCAGGGCCGCAGCTTGAAGTTCCAGCGGCCGCCCCCGCCACCCGCAGAAGCCCCGCCCAAGCCCGCGCCGGTGGCCCTTGAAGGCCCCGCCCCGGCGATCGCAACGGTCGGCGGCGCGCCGCAGCCCAAGCCTGTTTTCTAGTCAGGCCCATCTACTCGACAGGCTTGGCGGCGCCTGTATTAGGCCTCCCGCGTGATCCCCACCCTCTGGGCGAGTGACGCGCCCATGAAGGGGTCAAGGTCCCCATCCAGCACGCCATCGGTGTCTGACGTCTCCACCTCCGTGCGGAGATCCTTGACCATCTGATAGGGCTGCAGGACGTAGGAACGGATCTGATGACCCCAGCCGATATCGGTCTTCTGGTCTTCCAGAGCCTGCTGCTCGGCTTCGCGCCGCTGAAGTTCCCGCTCATAGAGCCGGGCCCGCAGCATTTTCCAGGCCTCTTCCCGGTTCTGGTGCTGTGAACGCCCCGCCTGACAGGCCACGACAACGCCGGTCGGGATGTGCGTCAGCCGCACCGCGGAGTCGGTCTTATTGATGTGCTGGCCACCGGCGCCTGAGGCCCGGTAGGTGTCGGTGCGCACGTCAGCCGGATTGATCTCGATCTCGATCGTGTCGTCGACCACAGGGAAGACCCAGACCGAGGCGAAGCTGGTGTGGCGCTTTGCGTTGGCGTCGAACGGTGAAATCCGGACCAGGCGATGCACACCGGCCTCGGTCTTCAGCCAGCCATAGGCGTTGGGGCCCTTGACCTGCAGCGTCGCCGACTTGATCCCGGCCTGCTCGCCCCCAGTCTCTTCGACCAACTCCACGCCCATGCCATGCTGCTGCGCCCAGCGGGTGTACATCCGCAGCAGCATGCCCGCCCAGTCGTTGGACTCGGTGCCGCCCGCCCCGGAGTTGATCTCCACATAGGCGTCATTGCCGTCGGCTTCACCCGACAGAAGCGCCTCAAGCTCGGCCCGGGCTGCGCGCTCCTTGATCGCCTTCAGCTCAGCGCGAGCCTCATCGAGGCTGGCCTCATCGCCCTCCTCGTCGGCCATCTCCGCCAGGGCGACAGCGTCTTCAAGGCCCCGCTCCAGCGACCGGACGGCGTCGATCTGTCCGGCCAGGCGCTGGCGTTCACGCATCAGGGCCTGGGCCTCGGCCGCATTATCCCAAAGGCTCGGATCCTCGACCCGGGCGTTCAGCTCATCCAGATGACGGAGGGCTGGTTCCCAGTCAAAGACGCCTCCTGAGCAGTCCAATGGACTGCTCGATGTCGGCCGACATGGCCTCGACATCCGCTCTCATGGATCGCTCCTGGCAATCGGTGATGATCTCTGCGACCGAGCGGCGGCAGGCGATTCAAGGGGCTGCGGGATAACGCGACCTTCTGGCTAATACAATCCGCTCATGTCGTCGGCAGGGCTTGCCGCCTCCCCGGCGTTGCCGGCCCCGCTCACCCGCCCCTCGGGCCACACCTTGTTATAGGGCATGGGCCCGCTGGTCCCAGGGGTCACCGTCTGGGTCGGCGCGCGCGGCTCGGTGCCGGGGCGGAAGGCCTCCCGAATGCCCCGCACCGTCGCATACTTGGCGTTTTCCGGCTCCTGGAAGTCAGCTTCCGGCATGCCCTTGATGGCCTGCTGCATAAAGGAGGTGAAGATTGGCGTCGCCGCCGTCGTGCCGGTCTCGCCAAAGCCAAGGGGGCGGTTGTCATCAAAGCCGATAAAAACCCCGGCCACGATCTGAGGGGTGAACCCCACGAACCAGGCGCTCCGATATTCGTTGGTCGTGCCGGTCTTGCCCCCCACCGGACGTCCCAGCACGGACACAGAGGTCGCTGTCCCGCGCTGGACCACGCCCTGCAGCATGGAGGTGATCTGGTAGGCGGTGATGGGGTCCATCACCTGTTCGCCTGACAGGGGAACCCTTGGACTTTCGTCGCCATTGAACCCAGCGACGCAGCGTGGGCAATCCCGACGATCCGCCCGGTAGATGACCTTTCCCTCGCGGTCCTGGACGAGTTCAATCAGGTGCGGGTCAATCCTGCGGCCGCCATTCACGAACGCGGCATAGGCGGCGGTAAGCCGGAAGGGCGTGGTCTCGCCGGCGCCCAGCGACATGGCCAGGACCGGGTCCATTCTGTCCACCACACCCATCCGAACGGCTAGGTCGCTGATCTTGCGCATACCGACCCCCTGGGCCAGGCGGACGGTCATGGCGTTCCGCGACAATTCGAGGCCGCGTCGAAGAGTGAGCGCGCCGTAGTACTGGCGGTTGTAGTTCTCCGGCGTCCAGGTTTCGCCCTCCCGCGCCCCCTTAAGGGTGATCATGGAGTCCATCACCACGCTGGCCGGCGTGTACTCGTCCTCAAGGGCTGCGGCATAGACGATCGGCTTGAAGGCCGAACCCGGCTGACGCATGGCCTGAGTTGCGCGGTTGAAGCTCGAAAGGGAGAAGGAATAGCCGCCCACCATGGCCAGGACCCGCCCGGAATGGGGCTCGATGGCCACCAGAGCGCCATTGACCTGAGGCACCTGCTTCAGCCGGAAGGCCCCGCCCTCAGCCGCCGGTGGTTCGACAAAAACCAAGTCGCCGACGGCAAGCCCCTTGCCCGCCCGGGCCCAGGTGACGTCCTGGGCCGCCAATGCGCCGACGGCGGCGCTCTCGGCCACCTCAACCTGCACGTCGCCGCCCGCGACACGGGTGACCGCCGCCGCCCGCCACTGTCGCCGCTCCGCAGGCGCGGCGGCCTGACGCGCAACAGCCTGCCAGCCAGCTTCCAACTCTACCGTGCCCCAGGCTCCCCGCCAGCCATGCCGCCGATCATAGGCCTCAAGTCCATCCATCAATGCGGCCCGCGCGGCGGTCTGCAGCGCTGGATCGAGGGTGGTGCGCATATAGTAGCCACCCTCGTTGAGCCGCGGGCCAAGGGTCTCTATGCCCCGGCGGCGGACCTCTTCGACAAAATAGTCGGCGTCCCGGTACTTGGCTCGGGTCGGCGCCGGCTGCACGACAAGATCCTGGGCGAGAGCTTCATTGGCCTGAGCCTCAGTCACCCACTCCAGATCAGCCATTTCGCCAATCACCCAGTTGCGGCGGGCGATGGCCGCGGCCTTGCGCCGCTGCGGGTGATAGTTCTGCGGGCCCTTTGGCAAGGCCGCCAGATAGGCGGCCTCAGCCAGGGTCAGGTCAGTGATCGACTTGCCGAAGTAGTTATAGGCCGCAGCCCCGACCCCATAGGAACGATAGCCGAGCCAGATTTCATTCAGATAGAGCTCGAGAATCTGTTCCTTGCTCAGCGTCTTCTCCAGTCGCTGGGCCAGGACCGCTTCCTTGAATTTGCGGCCGATGGTGGCGTCGCTGGTGAGCAGGACGTTCTTGGCCACCTGCTGGGTGATGGTCGAGCCGCCTTCCAGGCGGCGCCCCTGGGCGGCATTGAGCACGTTCTTCATCATGGCCCGGGTCAGACCCATGGCGTCGACGCCGCTGTGCTGGAAGAAGTTGCGATCCTCGGCAGCCATGAAGGCCTGGACCATGTGCGGAGGCATCTGGTCGTAGGGCACGTAGATCCGACGCTCGCGGGAGAACTCGCCAATCAGCGTGCCGTCCCAGGCATAGGCTCTGGTCGAGGTCGGCGGACGGTAATCCACCAGATCCCCCGCGTCGGGCATGTCATGGAACAACCATGCGGCGTAGATCGCTACGGCGAAGCCCGCCACGGCGATCAGGCTCAGAACCGCAACGCCGGCGATCGCGACCCATCTCTCAGGGGGATGCAACTGTGCTGACCTCCGCAGGCGCCCTCGCCCATCAGACCGTCATCTAACGCGCATCAAGCCGGGCGCCAACGGCCGCGACGACGCAGCAGGCCTTGGGCGCGATCAGCGGGCCGCCAGCTGGCCTTGCTGCAGGAAATAGTCGTCGATCGCATCGCCGATGCTGTTCATGAACCGCGTGCGCCGGCCCACGTCCAACAGGTTGGCCTCGTCATGCACATTGGTCATGAAGCCCATCTCAAGAAGGATGGCCGGGACATCTGGCGCCAGCAGGACGACGAAGCCGGCGTCTCGGTGGCTGCGACGCAGAAGAGGCATGTGCGAGTCGGCCCGCTGCAGCGCCAGTTCAGCGAAGGTCGCCGAGCGGTTCTTTGTCGCCCGCTGGGTGAGGTCAAAGAGGATGTCGCGCACGCCCTGATCACCGCCGCTGAGGCTTGTGTTCATGAACCAATCGTCCTTGGAGACAAACTTGGCCGCCCGACCCGAGGCCTGCTCGGAGAGGGTATAGACCGAGGTCCCGCGGGTGGAGGCGTCAGCGCCGGCGTCGGCGTGAAGCGAGATAAAGAGGTCTGCACCCGCCCGCCGGGCGACCTGCACCCGCGTCTCCAGCGGCACATAGACGTCGCTGCTGCGGGTCATGACGACCTTGTACTTGCCGCTGCGCTCCAGGCGCGCTTGCAGGGCCAGGGCCGCGGCGAGATTGACGTCCTTTTCGAGTCCCCGTGAACCCCGGGCGCCGGAGTCCTTGCCGCCATGCCCTGCATCAATGACCACCACCTTCTTGAGCGGCAGCGGCTTGGCGGCTGGAGCGGCCGGTCTGCGGGCGGGCCGCGAAATGAAGGTGGCGCTCGGCGGGCCGGCGGAGGCGATATCGATGACATAGCGGTAGTGGCCAACGCCATCCGCGGGCGGCAAAAGGAATCGGCGCTTGATCACACCAGCCCCGTTCAGGTCCACCTGCAGGCGGGCCGAACCCTGGGAGTTGTCAATCATCCAGGCCTTGACCAGGCCGCGACCGGAACCTTGAAGGCTGGCCTTGGCGTCAACACCGGGCAAAGACATGACCACGCGGCCATCGGCGCCGTCCTGACTGACCTTCCCGGTGGCGCCGCGATCCAGGTCAATGACCAGACGTGTCTCAGCCCCGTTGCCGCCTAGTCGAACCCCGAGCACATCTGCTCCAGGGGCCGCAGCATGCGACACAGCGACCGCCGCCAGACCGCCCAGGGTCGCCACAGCGACACCGGCGCAGAGCAGTCGCGCCTTCCTGAAGATCTTGCCCAGCCTTGCGAGCATACGCTTACACACCCACCAAACGTTTCTGCGACGTTGAACCTCCCTTAGAGCCCATCGCCGTGGAAAAAGGGTTAAGCGCCCGGCGCTCACGAGGACCGCTTTCCTTTTTTCCTCCGGTGTTGCAAAGTCGCCCCGCGCAAGGAGGGGCCTGACTCACATGCCCGCCTTACTTCAGCGCGAACACCTGCGTCGGCCCGACTGAAGTTCGGCGACGACGCTCCACCGATCCCCCGCCTTGCAGGCGTGACTAGGACACACCCATGGGCAGCGTCGCACGAGCCCCATTCTGGCGTCTGGCCGGCCTCGCGGCCGCCTCCGTCGCTGTGAACAGAGACCCTGCGCGCGCCCTCATGATTAGCCGGCAGCGCCCGAACGCAAGTTTCGTGGCGCGCCGTGGAGACTCACTAAATGTCGAAGAAGATGCTTATCGATGCGGCCCACGCCGAAGAGACGCGTGTGGTTCTCATCGACGGAAACCGTGTTGAAGATTTCGATTTCGAGAGCAAAAACCGCAAGCAGCTCAGAGGGAATATCTACCTCGCCAAGGTGACCCGTGTGGAGCCCAGTCTCCAGGCGGCGTTTATTGAATACGGCGGCAACCGTCACGGTTTCCTCGCCTTCAATGAAATTCATCCGGACTACTATCAGATCCCGGTCGCCGACCGGGAGGCGCTGATGCGCGAGGAAGCCGAGGAGGAGGAATCCTTCGAGCCGTCCGCGCGGTCCGCCGATCCCGATGATGAAGACGCTGAAGCCGTCGTCGACGAAGACGATGTCATGGAAGAAGAGGTCGCCCGGCGCCGCCGGCGACTGATGCGCAAGTACAAGATCCAGGAAGTGATCCGCCGCCGGCAGATCATGCTGGTGCAGGTCGTCAAGGAGGAGCGCGGCAACAAGGGCGCGGCCCTGACCACCTATCTTTCCCTGGCTGGCCGCTACGGCGTGCTGATGCCCAATACGGCCCGCGGCGGCGGCATCAGCCGCAAGATCACGACGGCCACCGATCGCAAGCGCCTCAAGAGCGTCGTCCAGGGCCTCGACGTGCCCCAGGGCATGGGCCTGATCGTCCGCACGGCCGGCGCCAAGCGCACCAAGGCCGAGATCAAGCGCGACTACGAATATCTCCTGCGCCTGTGGGAAAATATTCGCGAGAACACCCTGCACTCCATCGCGCCCGCCCTCATCTATGAGGAAGAGGACCTGGTGAAGCGGGCGATCCGTGACCTCTACGACAAGGACATCGACGGCGTGTTCGTCGAGGGCGAGGCCGGCTTCAAGGACGCGCGGGACTTCATGCGCATGCTGATGCCGTCCCAGGCCAAGAAGGTGCAGCTCTACCGCGACCCCGAACCCCTGTTCGTGAAGTTCAAGGTCGAGGACCACCTCTCCCAGATCTACAGCCCCGTCGTGCCCCTGCGCTCGGGCGGCTACCTGGTGATCAACCAGACCGAGGCCCTGGTGGCCGTCGATGTGAACTCGGGCAAGTCCACCCGGGAGCGCAACATCGAAGCCACCGCGCTGAAGACGAACATGGAGGCCGCCGAAGAGACCGCCCGGCAGCTCCGTCTGCGCGATCTCGCTGGCCTGATTGTCATCGACTTCATCGACATGGATGAGTCGAAGAATAACCGGGCTGTCGAAAAGAAGCTGAAGGACGCCCTGAAGGACGACCGCGCCCGCATCCAGATGGGCAAGATCAGCGGTTTTGGCCTGATGGAAATCAGCCGTCAGCGCCGCAGGACCGGGGTGCTGGAAGGCACGACCCATGTCTGCGAGCACTGCAACGGCACCGGTCGCGTGCGCTCGGTGGAATCCAGCGCGCTGGCCACCCTGCGCGCCCTGGAAATCGAGGCCCTGAAGGGCGGCGGCGAAGCCACCCTCAAGGCGCCCCGCGCCGTGGCGCTCTACATTCTCAACGAGAAGCGGGCGCATCTGGCCCGCATCCACGAGACCTTCGGGCTGTTCGTCACCGTCGTGGTGGATGACGCCATGCCTCACGCCGACTACGAGATCGAGCGGACCGCCAGCGAAACCCGACCCGATCACGCCGTCATCTTCACCTCGGCCAAGTCGAAACTCGATCTCCTCGAGGACGATGGATACGACGACTCCTTCGAAGATGAGGAGGAGGACGAAGACGAGGACGAGGACGAAGAAGACGAGGCGCCCATCCGCGCCGCCAAGGTCGCCGCCAAGGTCGCCGTCCAGGACGACGACGAGGATGAGGACGACGAGGACGAGGACGAGGTTCGTGGCGAGTCAACCGGTGACGAGGAGTCTGACGGTCGCACCCGCGGCCGCGGCCGCCGGCGCCGTCGGCGCAGCGGCCGCCGGGAGGAAGAAGATCGTCCCGCGACTCCTGAGGCCGACGTCCGCCTTGAAGACGAGAACGGCGGCCGACGCCGCCGCCGGGGGCGCCGAGGCGGCCGCCGGCTGCGTGAGGACCGTCCCGGCGAGGCCTTCGCCTGGGTCCGCCCCTGGGTGCCCTATGGCGAGGATCCCTTCGTCTGGTTCGACCTCTCCGAAGACCCGCGAATGGCGGTCCCGGAACTGACCTCGGCGGCGGCCTCACCGACGTCGGCATCGTCGCCTGACGCGTCGGACGCGTCTGACGCCCATGAGGCGCGGCCATTGGTCGAAGCATCCAGCCAGGACGACGTCTGGGTTGAACTCCCGGAGCCTGGCGAGAAGCCCAAGCGCCGTCGCAGTCGCGGCAAGGCCAAGCCTGCAGCCGAAACGTCGGCTGACGACGTGGTTGAGGCCGCTCCAGATGTGGCCCCAGAGGTTGCGGTCGCAGAAGAGCCGACGGCGCAGCCAGAACTTACGCCGGCAGAGACGCCTCTGGTCGAGGCGGCCAAGCCCAAGCGCACCCGCACCCGCCGCAAGGCCGAGCCCAAGGCGGAAATCGGGGCTGAAGCCACCCCTGACGCCGAGGTCCTCGCCCCGGTGGCCGCGGAGTCTGCGGCAGCGCCTGAGGTAGAACCCGAACCAAAGCCGGAGCCCGTGGCCACGCCGGCCCCTCAGCCGGTCGAGGCCGCCGCCGAGGCCGCTCCGCCAGTGACCGCCGATCCGGCTGAGATCACGTCTCCGCCGACCAAGCCCCGCCGTGGCTGGTGGCGGCGCGGCTGACGGGTTAGTCTGAGATGAGTAGGGGGGAAGCGAGCAAGAGAGTGTGCATGGCCTCCCCCCTGCTTTTTCAGAACCCTGACTGGTTTTCGCGGCGCCTGACGCCCCTTCGGCGTCTCGCCGCGCGGTTGGCCCTGGCCGCGACCCTGGCTGTCGCGCCTGTGGCGGCCCAGGCCCAGCAGGGCCTCTCCCTGATCAGGGACACCGAGATCGAGGCCATTCTGGAGGCCGACTCCCGGCCCATCCTCGAAGCCGCCGGGATCAATCCCGACAGTATCGAGATCCTGCTGATCGGCAGCCGCGAGCTCAACGCCTTTGCCGCTCCAGGCACCATGGGCTTCTTCACCGGCCTGATCCTGGAGTCAGAGAACCCCAATCAGCTTCAGGGCGTCATCGCCCACGAGGTGGGCCATCTGGCCGCCGGCCACAGCGCACGCTCAGGCGAAATGCAGCGGGCCGGCATGCAGCCCTTCCTGCTCACCATGGGCCTGGGGGTCCTGGCCGCCTTCGCCGGCGCAGGCGACGCCGCCATCGCCCTGATGGGCAGCGCCAGCCAGTTCGGGACCCTGGCGGCCCTGGGCTATAGCCGCGAACAGGAAAGCCGCGCTGACCAGGCCGGGCTTAACATCCTTGATCGTGCAGGCCTGTCGGGCCGGGGGCTCGTCGAGTTCTTTGACAACTTCCGCTACCAGGAGGTCTTCCAGGAGGCGCGGCGCTACGCCTACTTCCGCAGCCACCCCCTGTCTTCGGAGCGGATCGACACCCTGCGCCGCAAGGCCGAGACGCTGCCGGACTGGGAAAAGGTCGACAGCGAAGAGGCCATGGAGCGCCACCGCATCATGCAGGCCAAGCTGCAGGGGTTCCTGAACCCGCAGCGGGCCATCGTCCAATACAGCGAGACAGACACGAGCTATCCAGCCCGCTACGCCCGGGCCATCGCCTACTATCAGATGAAGGAGCCTGACCAGGCGCTCCGCCTGATCGAGGTGCTGCTCGGCGAACAACCGGAAAACGCCTATCTCTGGGAGCTCAAGGGCCAGATCCTGTTTGAGTTCGGCCGCACCGCGCTGGCCGAGGAACCCCAGCGCAAGTCCGTGGAGCTGATGCCGGAGGCCCCCCTGCTCCGGGTCAATCTCGGCCAGACCCTCATCGCGATGAACGATGACGCCAAGCTCAATGAGGGCATCGACGAATTGCGCCGGGCCCTGACTCAGGAGAATGACAACGCGGTGGCCTGGCGTCTCCTGGCCGAGGCGCATGACCGGCGTGGCGACGACGGCTCAGCGCGACTGGCTACCGCGGAGTACAATTTCCACATCGGCAACGGCCAGCAGGCGCGGGTTTTCGCCATGCGCGCCCGCGATCTGCTGACCCGGGACACCCCGGAGTGGCGGCGGGCGACGGACATTGTCCTGACCTCCAACCCGTCCCGCGACGACCTGCGCGAACTGGCCAAGGAAGGCGCGATTTCCTCCGGTTCAGTGCGATAAGCCTGGCCAACTCCCGTGCGCCTGGGTCGCATCCGGCGCCAAACACCCCTATCTGGACTCCTGATGAGAAATTCCTTGCCCGTACTTGCCGCGCTTTGCGCCTCCACCCTGGCGCTGGCCGCCTGCGACCGCGGCGCTGACGACGCCTTTGGCGAGCGGGTGCGCGCCTATCTTCTCGAACATCCCGAGGTGATTGAGGAAGCCGTACAGAAGCTTGGGGAAAAGCGGGAGGTCGAGGCGGCGCAGGCTGCGACCTCGGCCATTGAGACCCAGAGGGCGGCCCTTGAACGGGACCCGCGAGACTTTGTCGCCAATCCCAATGGTACGATCACGGTCACCGAATTTTTCGACTACCGTTGCGGCTACTGCAAGATCGCCGCGGTCGAGATGGCCAAGATCATTGAAGAAAACCCCGATGTGCGGGTGGTCTTCAAGGAGTTTCCGATCTTTGGGGAACAGTCGGACGAGACCGCCGCCATCATGCTCACCGATCTGGCCAAGCCTAAGACCCTCGAGCTGCATGATCGGCTGATGGCCGAAAAGTCCCTGGACGACGCCGCGCTTGATCGCCACCTGCGCGCCGTGGGGATCGACCCGGCCGCCGCCCGACAGGCCGCCCAGGCCCCGGCGATCCAGCAGCAGCTGGTCGACACCCACGAATTGGCGGCCAGTCTCGGCATCAACGGGACACCGGCCTTCGTGATCGGCGACCGCCTGATTTCCGGCGCCGACATGGATGCGGTTAAGGCCGCCATCACGGCGGCCCAGGCCGAGAAGATCGCGGGCTAGATCAGCCCCGCCAACGGCGAGGACGGATCGGCGTACATCCGCTTGGGCATCCGCCCGGCCAGGAAGGCCTCACGCCCGGCGATCACCGCATGGCGCATGGCGCTGGCCATCAGGATCGGATCGCGCGCCTCGGCGATGGCGGTGTTCATCAGCACGGCGTCGCAGCCGAGTTCCATGGCTACGGCCGCGTCCGACGCCGTACCCACGCCGGCGTCCACCAGCACCGGCACCTTGGACTGCTCGATGATCAGACCGAGATTCAGCATGTTCTGGATGCCGCGGCCCGAGCCGATGGGCGCGCCGAGCGGCATGATGGCTGCGGCCCCGGCCTCTTCCAACTTGAGCGCATAGACCGGATCGTCGCTGCAATAGACCATGACGTCGAAGCCGTCGGAGATCAGCAGCTTCAGGGCCCTGAGGGTCTCTTCCATGTCTGGCAGCAGATGCTTCGTATTGGACAGCACCTCGAGCTTCACGAGGTTCCAGCCCCCCGCCTCCCGGGCCAGACGCAGGGTGCGCACGGCGTCCTCGCCCGTGAAGCAACCGGCCGTATTGGGCAGGAACGTGAACCGGTCAGGCTTCACATGATCCACCAGCATGGGCTGGCTGGGGTCCGACAGGTTCACTCGGCGGATCGCCACCGTGACGATCTCCGCGCCCGCCGCCTCCGCGGCGGCGGCGTTAGTGGCGTAGTCCTTGTACTTGCCCGTACCGACGATGAGCCGGGAGGAGAAGGTCCGACCAGCCACGCTCCAGGTGTCTTCGGCGCTGAGGGCGCGGGTCCCGGTGTCGTCCATGTCAGCCGCCTCCAATAAAGTGCACGATCTCGATCCGGTCGCCGTCGGCCACCGGGGTCTGCTCATAGGCCGAGCGCGGCACGATCTCCAGATTGCGCTCCACGGCCACCTTGCGGGGATCGAGCCCGAGGGCGGCCACCAGGGCGGCCAGGTGCGGAAGGGGCTCGAAGGCCCGAGGTTCCCCGTTGATGGTCAGGTTCATGCTCAACTCTCGCCGCGCCGCGCAGCTTGCGGTGCTTGTGACCCCCGCCTGCGACCGTTACAAGACAGCGGAATCGCCGGCGGAGCCGAATGTCCAAACCGATCTATGTGCTGAGCGGCCCCAATCTCAACCTCCTGGGCGTCCGCGAGCCTCAGATTTATGGGAAAGAGACCCTGGACGACGTTCGCATGGCCTGCGAGCGCCGCGCCGACACGCTTGGCCGGAGCCTCGTGTTCCGACAGTCCAATCATGAGGGTGTGCTGATCGACTGGGTGCAGGAGGCGCGAACCGCCGCCAGCGCCCTGGTGATCAACCCAGCCGGCTATGGTCACACCTCTGTGGCGCTTCTCGACGCGCTCAAGACCCTCGAGGTCCCGATCGTCGAATGCCATCTTTCGAACCCGGCGGCGCGCGAGACGTTCCGCCGACACACCTATGTGTCCCTCGCTGCGACAGGAGTCGTGTCAGGCTTCGGCGTGGCGAGCTATGAACTGGCCGTTGAGGCCGCGGCGCGTCTCAGCGCCTGACGCCTCCCAGCAGCAAGGGTCCCTTCCATGGCTAGCAGCCCCAAGGCTTCCGCCGATCCGCTTGACGCCCGTCTGGTGCGCACACTGGCCGACATCCTCACCGAAACGGGGTTGTCGGAAATCGAGGTTGAGCGCGACGGCCTAAAGGTCCGCGTGGCCCGGCAGATTTCGGTCACCGCCACCGTGGCCGCTCCGGCGGCGCCGGCGATGGCAGCGGCTGCGGCGGAGGCCCCTGTCGCCCCCGCGGCGCCCGTGCGCGCCGCTGGCGACGCCGTGAACTCACCGATGGTGGGCACGGTCTATATGCAGGCTCAGCCAGGCTCTCCCAGCTTCATCAAGGTCGGCGACGCGGTCCAGGCTGGCCAGACCCTGATGATTATCGAAGCCATGAAGACCATGAACCCGATCCCGGCGCCCCGGGCCGGCAAGGTGGTCGAGATCCTGGTTTCCGACGCCCAGCCCGTCGAGTTCGGCGAGCCGCTCGTCATCATCGAGTAGTTCGATGTTTGAAAAAATCCTGATCGCCAATCGAGGCGAAATCGCCCTGCGCATCCACCGGGCCTGCAAGGAGATGGGTATCTCCACGGTCGCCGTCCACTCGGAGGCCGATTCCGGCGCCATGTGGGTGCGCCTGGCCGACGAGAGCGTCTGCATCGGTCCGGCCTCGGCCGCCAAAAGCTACCTCAACATCCCGGCCATCATCGCCGCGGCGGAAATCACCGGCGCTCAGGCCATCCATCCGGGCTATGGCTTCCTGTCGGAGAACGCCCGGTTCGCCGACATCGTCGGGGCCCATGGCTTCACCTTCATCGGGCCCAAGCCCGAGCACATCCAGATGATGGGCGACAAGATCACGGCCAAGCAGGCGGTGATGCGGGCCGGCATTCCCGTGGTGCCAGGCTCCGCCGGCGCGCTGACCACGGAGGAGGAGGCGATCGCCGCCGCCGCCGAGATTGGCTTTCCGGTCCTGATCAAGGCCGCCGCCGGCGGTGGCGGTCGCGGCATGAAGGTGGCCCTGGACAGCGAGAGTCTGGCCGAGGCCGTCTCCACCGCCCGCACCGAGGCCAAGGCCGCCTTCGGGGATGACGCGGTCTACATGGAGCGCTACCTCCAGAAGCCCCGTCATATCGAGATCCAGGTCGTCGCCGACTCCTTCGGCAATGTCTGCCACCTCGGCGAACGCGACTGCTCCCTGCAGCGGCGTCACCAGAAGATCCTCGAGGAGGCCCCCTCCCCGGCTCTCGACGCCACGGCCCGCGCCAAGATCGGCAAGGTGGTCGTCGATGCGATCAAGGCCATCGGCTATCTCGGCGTCGGCACCATCGAGTTCCTCTACGAAAACGGCGAGTTCTTCTTCATCGAGATGAACACCCGCCTGCAGGTGGAACATCCCGTCACCGAAGCCATCACCGGGATCGATCTGGTGCGGGAGCAAATCCGCATCGCCGCGGGCCTGCCGCTTTCGTTCACCCAGGAACAGGTCGTCTTCGAAGGCCACGCCATCGAGTGCCGAATCAACGCTGAGAATGCGCGCACCTTCACGCCGTCGCCGGGGAAGGTCACCGACTTCCACGCCCCTGGCGGTCTTGGGGTTCGCCTCGATTCGGCGGTCTATGCGGGCTACGTCATTCCGCCCTACTACGACAGCCTGATCGGCAAGCTCATCGTCCACGGCCGTGACCGTGAGGAGTGCCTCGCCAGGGTCAATCGCTGCCTGGGTGAGATGGTGGTCGGCGGGGTGGACACCACGATCCCACTCTTCCAGGACCTGATCCACCAGCCAGACATCATCGCCGGCGACTACAACATCCACTGGCTGGAAAAGTGGATCAAGGCTCAGGCCGACGAAGCTTAAGCCCCATGGACGCCTTTGGCCCGCTTCAGCTGCTGGCCTGCTACACCCGCGGCGTCTTTCCCATGGCCGACGCCCGCGACGACGACCAGATCTTTCTGGTTGATCCAGAACATCGCGGCGTCCTGCCGCTGGCGGGGTTCCATGTACCCCGTCGGCTGGCGAGGACGGTTCGCGCAGAGCCGTTTGAAATCAGGTTCGACACCGCCTTCGACCAGGTGGTGTCCCTCTGCGCCGAGGCCGCGCCTGATCGCCACGAGACCTGGATCAACCCCGTTATACGCGATCTCTATGCCCAGCTCTTCGCCATGGGTTGCGCCCATAGTGTCGAGTGCTGGCGGGTGGGACGCCTGGTGGGTGGGCTCTATGGCGTCTCGCTTGGCGCGGCCTTCTTCGGTGAGAGCATGTTTTCCAGAGAGACGGACGCCTCGAAAGTCGCCCTGGTCCATCTCGTCGCGCGACTGATCACTGGCGGCTACCGATTGCTGGATGCTCAGTTCATCACCGAGCACCTGACACAGTTCAAGGCCGAGGAAATCTCAAGGGCCGTCTATCACCAGCGCCTGGCCGAAGCCCTGGGGCAGCCGGCCGATTTCGGGGATCAGCCCGCGCTGGCCGGCGTCGCCGCCCTGCAGGTGATCAGCCAGGCGTCATAGACCGGATGCTCCAGCGGGTTGAGGCCTGGGGCGGCGGCGTACATCCACCCTCGGAAGGTCTGGCGCGCCGGGGGTGTGGGTCGACCGGCCACAGCGCGGGGCTGTGAGTCCACCGTCATATAGGCCATGGCGTCGGGGGCCCGCTCATCGGGGGCCGAGAGCTCGCAGGCCCTGACCGTGAAGACCAGGCTCTTGTATCGGATCGGCTGACCGACCGGGGCTTCGAAGCGGATGGTCTCAGCGCTGACCTTGTCGAGCGCCTGGATAATGGCGACGTCATAGCGCGCCCGCTTCATCGGCGGCTTGGGTTCGGGCGGTGGCTCCGGCGCGCGTTGCGCCCTGGGCTCCGGCTCAGCCCTGATTTCAGGCGCAGGTTCTGGCGGCGGCACGGGAAGCGGGGCGATCGCTTCAGGGGTGAGCAACGCAGGAGCCGGGGTCGCCGCCGGCGCCGGAGCCTCAGGTGTGGTCTGGGCCACAACGGCGCCCGCCGCCGTCAAAGCGGCCAGACCGAGGCCAAGGAGCAGGGGCCGCGCATGACGCATCTGGCGGCGTCTATTCCGGCGTCCAGGGAAGATAGTCCCCCGTCGCGCGCTGGCGTTCGCCGCCGCGGGCCAGCGAGCCCTGGGGCCGATAGGCGTGGACTGTGCCGGTGAGATTGGGACGATGATCCTTCTCCCACGGCTGGCGCAGAAGGGGCTGGACGGTCGGCGGCTCATCGAAGGTGTAGTGCAGCCAGCCATGCCATTCAGCCGGAACCTTCGAGGCCTCGGCATAGCCGGAATAGATCACCCAGCGACGCTTGCGGCCGTCATAGGAGTCCGAGGCGTCCTTGGCCTCATAATAGCGACTGCCATAGTCGTCCTGGCCGACGAAGACGCCACGGCGGCCGATGTGGAACCGGGCGCCGAGAGTCGCGCCGTTCCACCAGGTGAAGATCGCTTTGAACACGTTGGACTGACCCGGCTGGCAGGAATTTCGGACGGACTATAGGTCCCTGCCCGCAACCCGTCCAGCGCCCCGCATCGCTCAACATGTTGGGGATGAACGCCCCGTCAGACGCAACATCTATTGCCCGCGGGCGGGTGGGTTCCTAGGCTGCCCGATGAGGGAGTCTGTCATGAGTCTGGAGAGCGGCAAGATGGAGCGTCGGACGCTCGAACGCAGCAGCGATGTTGTCGAGGTCCTGGCGCCCGCCTCCTGGCCGAACGCCCAGGTCGAGGCCTGGCTTGATTGGGCTGGCGGCGAGCCTGATTTGCCGGCCGCCATCTTCCGTTTCGCCGAGGAACTGGTTCAGGCGGGACAGAGACAGGGCCTGTTCGAAGGGGTGGGCGCACGGGGCCGGTTCCGACGTGAACTGGGCGCGGGCCTGATGGCCGGACGGATCGCCCTGCGGCCCGTGGCGGTCTCTGCGCTGATCGAGCTCTCGAATGACGGCGATCTGACTGAGCGACTGGCGCGGTTCCGCGCCGAGCACAGGGGACTGACGGCGTCCCGTGAGGCGGGGTTGGCGTTGGCCGCCAGCCGGCAGGGGTTGGTGGACGCCGTCCATCGTTGCCAGGGCGATCCCGACGCCTGCGCTGATCCGCAGCGAAATCCGAGCCTGGCCCGGGCCGCCGAAGCCGCGCGTGCGGCGGGTGTCTCCGATGCGGCGATCCTTGACGCCATCACCCTGGCCCGCGCTGGCGAGACCCGCCTGCCCGTCAGCCTGCCCACCCCGCCCGTTCCGCCTCAGGCGCTGGCCCGCGTGAATGACGCGCCGTCGGCGCCCCTGGAGCGGCTGCTGGCCCTTGCGGCCTGGGAAACCGGCCGGCTGACCATCGCCACAGCTGAGGCGTCCGAGGCCCCCGTCGCCCACGGGGCGCTGTCCTTGATGGCCTTTGGAACCGGCGAGGACTTCGACGACGACGGCTTCCAGCGCGCCGTGGGCCTCCTGGCCACAGCCCTGGCGGCCATGGCTGACGGCGAGCCCGTCGCCCTGGGTCTTGCCGGCCTCGCCGATTGGCTGGCCGCCCACGGCCACGCCTACGATTCCGAAGTCGGGCGTGAAGCGGCCTTTCGCTTGTATGACCGCGCCAGCCGGGCCGCGCGCCTGGCCTGCCCGCGCCTGGTCGGCGGCCTGACCCTCTATGAGGACCCAGAGCTCGCCTTGATGCTCGGCGGGGCGAGTCCCGCCGGAGAGCCGTGGGAGGGGCCGGTCACCTTCGCCGAAACCGCCGACGGTCAGGTCGTCCGGGTGATGAGCGAAGCCGCCCTGTGCGGCCTGCGCGCTGTGGGCGCTGACCTGGACGCCGCCCGCTGGCGGTTGCTCGGTCACGGCACTCTCGAAAACGCCCCGGGCATTGACCATGCCGCTCTGCTTGGCCGGGGGCTCACCGACCACGAGATCGGCGCCGTGGAAGCCGCGCTGCCCTACTGCGCGTCCCTGAGCGAAGCCTTCCGGCCCGAAGTCGTCGGAGAGGGGTTCCTGGCCGATGTGCTTGGGGCCCCGGGCGAAGACCTCCATGATCCGCGCTTTGACGCCCTGCGCGTCATGGGCTTCAGTGAGGCTGACATCGCCCTGGCCGAAGCCCACGCCCTCGGCGCCAGTCGGCTTGACGGGCCGGAACTGGGACCCGATCAGCGAAGCATATTCCTCACGGCCGATGACCTGGGCCCTGGCCCCTATCTCGCCATGCTGGCCTGCCTGACTCCAGCTCTGGCGCGCCCGGCCCAGGCTGACTTCACCCTGCCCTGGGACGCCACGCCCCACGATGTCCAGACCCTGATCGCCCAGGCCCGGGACGCCGGCGTCCCCCTGGTGCGCATCGCCCGCGCCGACCCCGGCGCCTACCACCAGCTGGACCTTCCCGCCCCGCGTCAGGCCCCCAGGGCCGAGACCGCCGCACGAGCGGAGCCAACGCCAGAGATCACGGTCGAGCGCGTGGTCGAACGGGTGGTGGAGCGCGAGCGCGCACGCCGCAAGCTTCCGGATCGTCGCAAGGGCTACATCCAGAAGGCCTCGGTGGGCGGCCACAAGGTCTATCTGCACACCGGCGAGTACGACGAAGGCGAGCTCGGTGAGATCTTCATCGACATGCACAAGGAAGGGGCCGCCTTCCGGTCGTTGATGAACAACTTCGCCATCGCCGTCTCCATCGGCCTCCAATACGGCGTGCCCCTGGACGAGTTCGTCGAGGCCTTTGTCTTCACCCGCTTCGAACCGGCCGGTCCCGTCACCGGAAACGACTCGGTGCGTTCGGCCACCTCGATCCTGGACTATGTGTTCCGGGAGCTGGGGGTCTCCTATCTGGGCCGTGACGACCTCGCCAACGCCGATCCCGACGAGCTGAACGCCGACGGCCTGGGGCGGGGCAAGGCCGACGACCCCGGTCTGGCCGCCGGGGAGCCACAGCCGGCTTCGCGCTACATCTCCAAGGGCTTCTCCAGGGGCGCAGCTCCGGACAACCTCGTCGTCCTGTCTCTGGCCGATCATCGCGCCGCACGCGCCTCCGGCGCTCAGGCCGCTGACGTCTGCCCGGCCTGCGGCGACATTGCCGTGGTGCGAAAGGGGGCGAGCCTGATCTGCGAAACCTGCGGCGCCCGGGCGGGACGGTTCGACGACGCCACCGGCTGAGCCCGCCCCGCACACCTGGCCTTAAGCTTGCACGGGCTAGGGACTTCAGTTCTGTATGATGCAAGGCGCCGCCGATGAGACTGTCTGGACCCCTCGCCCTTCTCGCCGTGCTGGCCATGTCCGCGCCGGCGGCCGCGCAGAACGCCAGCCAGATCAACCAGGTCAGGGCTGGCGCAAACTGTCCCAAGTGCAACCTGTTCCAGGCCAGCCTCGGCGGCCTGACCATGAAGGGGAAGAACCTCTCCGGCGCCCGGCTTCGCCAGGCCGATCTCAGCCTGACCATTATGAACCGCACGAATTTCGCCGGCGCCGACCTGCGCGACGTCGAGGCCTATGGCGCAGTCTTATCCAGCGCCAGTTTCGCTGGAGCTGACCTGACCAACGCCAGCTTTGTCGGCGCCCACCTTCAGGGCGCAAATTTTCGCGGGGCGCGGCTGGCTGGGACCAATTTCTCCGGCGCTGAAATGCAGCAGGCGACAGGCCTCACCCAGGCTCAGCTGAACCAGGCCTGCGGCGACGCCGCCACCCGCTTGTCGGGCGGACTGCGCGTCCCTGCCTGCTAAGGTCGTAAAATTACTGGGAATTAAGTGGTCTTTCCGGTCAGCCCGTCCCAGATGATCCTCTCGGACAAGGAGCGTACCGCCTCAATGACCCGGCTGACTGGCCTTCTCACCCTTCTTGCTGTTCTGGCGGGGCTGATCCCTGGCGCCGCGCTTGGCATGACCAGCGACAAGGCCGTGGCCAAGATGGTCGCCTTCGGCGGCTCCTGCGAAAAGTGCGAGCTATCGGGGCGCAAGCTGGCCGGCGCCAGGTTCATGGGCGCGGACTTCACAGCTGCGGCCCTGGTTGGGTCTGATCTGCGCGGCGCGCTCTTCCACGGATCGGTATTCGACAAGGCCGACCTGTCTCGCGCCGATCTCTCCGAAAGCCGGATGATGGGCGCCAGTTTCGCCGGCGCCAGCCTCACGGACGCTGACCTGCGTCGTGCTGAACTCAATGGCGCCGATTTCGGCGGCGCCAACCTTCATGGCGGCAACCTGCGCGGGATCGAGGGCCTGGGGGCCACCTTCGTCGCCGCCAATCTGTCTGACGCCCGGTTGGACGACGCCGAGCTCAACGGCGTCAACCTGGCCCGGGTCAACGCCAGGGGCGCGCGTTTCGATGATAGTGAGCTGACCGCCGCCAACCTGTCTGGCGGGCGGTTTGACGGCGCCTCGTTCCGGGGCGCCGAACTGGACATGGCCAACCTGCGCGGGGGGACCTTCGCCAATGCTGATTTTCGCCGCGCCAGCCTGGACCGCACCAATATTGCGGGCGTGGACCTGTCGAGGGCGCGCAACCTGACCCAGGCGCAACTGGACGAGGCCTGCGGCGACGGCGCGACCCGCCCGCCGTCCGGACTGGTGGTCAGGGCCTGCGGCGGCCGGCGCATCACCGTCCACATCGCAGCCCCTCCGGCGCCGCCGGCCCCACCCGCGCCACCGGCGCCCCGGCGACTGGTGGCCGTGGACTGAGCCGCGCCCGAGGGGCCTCGGGCCCCCTAGGCGGGCTTGATCGGCAGGGCGAGCCGCAGGCTGAGTTCCTTCAGCTGCTTTTCGTCGACCTCTGACGGCGCACTCATCAACAGGTCCTGCCCCTGCTGATTCAGCGGGAAGGCGATGACCTCTCTGATAGCCGTCTGGCCGGCCAGCAGCATGACGATGCGATCGATGCCGGGCGCAAGCCCCCCGTGCGGCGGGGCGCCATAGCGGAAGGCGTTCAGCATGCCGCCAAACTGCGCCTCGACCACCTGCTCGCTATAGCCGGCGATCTCGAAGGCCTTGAGCATCACGTCGGCCCGATGGTTTCGCACGGCGCCAGAGCACAGCTCATAGCCGTTGCAGACGATGTCGTACTGATAGGCGAGGATATCGAGCGGATCCTTCGTCTGCAGCGCCTCCATCTCGCCCTGGGGCATGGAGAAGGGGTTGTGCGAGAAGTCGACGTGGTTGGATTCCTCGTTCATCTCGAACATCGGGAAGTCGACGATCCAGACGAATTCGAACCGGTCCTCGTCCACCAGCTTCAGGTCGGTCCCGACCTTGGTCCGGGCCGAACCCGCGAATTTGTAGAAGACCTTGGGATCGCCGGCGACAAAGAAGGCCGCGTCACCCTGGCCCAGGCCCAGCGCGCTCATCAGGCCGTCCGTCTTTTCCGCCCCCAGGTTCTTGGCGATCGGGCCGCCCCAGCCACCCTGGTCCTCGCTCCAGAAGATGTAGCCGAGGCCCGGCTGGCCCTCCCCTTGCGCCCAGGAGTTCATCCGGTCGCAGAAGGCGCGGCTGCCGCCCTTGGGGCCAGGGATCGCCCAGACAGCGTTCTTGGCGTCTTCCAGGATGCGGGCGAACAGGCCAAAGCCCCCGCCGCGGAAGTGGTCGGACACATCCTGCATCTGGATCGGGTTGCGCAGGTCAGGCTTGTCGGAGCCGTACTTGGCGATCGCCTCCCGATAGGGAATGCGTGGGAAGGGATAGGGGGTCACCGGCTTGCCGCTGGAAAACTCCTCGAACACCCCATGCATCACCGGCTCGATGGCCGCGAAGATGTCTTCCTGGGTGACGAAGCTCATCTCCACGTCGAGCTGGTAGAATTCCAGGCTGCGGTCGGCCCGCAGATCCTCGTCGCGGAAGCAGGGCGCGATCTGGAAATAGCGGTCGAAGCCCGCCACCATCAGCAGCTGCTTGAACTGCTGCGGCGCCTGGGGCAGCGCGTAGAACTTGCCCGCATGCAGGCGCGAAGGCACCAGGAAGTCCCGGGCGCCTTCCGGCGACGACGCCGTCAGGATCGGCGTCTGGAACTCGTTGAAGCCCTGGTCGGTCATGCGGCGGCGGATCGAGGCGATCACCTGGCTACGCAGCAGGATGTTGCGATGCAGGGTCTCACGCCGCAGGTCGAGATAGCGGTGCTTGAGGCGTAGCTCCTCAGGATAGTCCGGCTCGCCGAATACCGGCAGGGGCAGCTCGGCGGCTTCCGACAGCACCTGGACGCCCTTGACCTGCACCTCGATCTCGCCGGTCGGCAGGTTCGGGTTCACGGTCTCCGGCGTGCGGGCGACGACGGCGCCGTCGATGCAGATCACGCTCTCGGCCCGCAGACGCTCCACCGCGGCGAAGCCAGGGGTATCGGGCGCCAGCACCAGCTGAGTCAGGCCATAATTGTCCCGCAGGTCCACGAAGACGAGACCGCCATGGTCGCGCTTGCGATGGATCCACCCCGAAAGGCGAACGGTCTGGCCTGTGTCGCCAGCGCGAAGCTGACCGCAGGTATGGGAGCGATATGGGTGCATGAGGAGTCGCAGAAAATGCAGGGAAAACGAGGCGCGGAAGGGCGCATGCGGGGCCTGCCTTGTCAAGGCGAAGGACCGGCGCGAAGCCGGCCCTTCGGCCCCTGCCCCTACTTCGCCGGGTCGGTCAGGGCCTGATAGACCAGGGTCCGGGTCGCCGCGCCCAGGTCAGGACCGCCGGTTCCGCCGAACCGCTGGATCATGCCGATGAACACCACGTCGTTGGTCGGATCGACCCAGAACCAGGTGCCGGCCGCCCCGCCCCAGCTCAGCGTGCCCTCGCCCTCAAGCCCGCCAGCCTTTCTGGGGTCCTTGACGACCATGAAGTCCAGACCAAAACCAACCGCCTCGTTGAAGCGCAGACCCACAGAGCCATTGGACGAGACCAGGGCCTGGGCGGGGATCATGTCGGTCCCCATCAACTCGACCGTGGCCGGGGCGAGGATGCGGACCCCGTTCAACTCGCCGCCATTGGCGATCATCTGGGCGAAGCGGGCAAAGTCGGCGGCGGTCGAGACCAGTCCCCCGCCGCCCGATTCGATGGCCGGGGGCTTGGTGAAGTCCTGGGCCGGCGCGCCGGCCAGCTCCAGAGCCTCGATCAGCCGCCCGCTTTTGGGATCGCCCACATAGACCGCGGCCAGTCGCGCGGTGGACGCCTCCGGAACATGGAAGCCGGTGTCGGTCATCTTCAGGGGCGTGAAGATCTGCTCGGACATGAACTGCCCGAGGGTCTGGCCGCTGAGCCGTTCAATGATGCGGCCCTGGAGATCGACGGCGATGGAATAGCTCCAGTCCGTCCCAGGCTGGAATTTCAGGGGGATGGCGGCGGTCTTCTCCACCATTTCCTGGAGAGAGCCTGAACCCAGGACCCGGGACTCCTGGAACAGGCGATCCACCGGATGCTCATCCGACAGCCCGTAGCCGAAGCCCGCCGTATGGCTCATCAGCTCGCGCATGGTGGGTTCGCGGGTCACGGGCTCGAGGATCGGCGCGCCCTGGGCGTCCACCCCGGTCATCACCTTGAGGTCCTTCAGTTCAGGGAGGTGGCGGCTGACCGGGTCATCCAGGCGCCAGCGCCCCTCCTCGAAGAGGATCATCATGGCCACGCCGGTGATCGGCTTGGTCATGGAGTAGATGCGGAAGATCGCATCCTTCTGCAGGGGTCGGCCCTCGGCGAGGTTGGCCTGGCCATAGGTGTTGAAGGCGACCACCTTGCCGTGGCGCGCCAACAGGGTCGTCATGCCCGCCACCCGGCCGTCGGCCACGGCCTTGGCCATGGCGGCGTCCAGCCGCCTCAGCCGCTCGGACGAGAAGCCCACGGACTCCGGGCTGGAAGCCGGCGCCAGGGCGGCCGGCGCCCGCTGGGCGAAGACGGGCGCAGGCGCGACCGAAAGGGCCACAGCGGCGGCCGCCATGGCCAGATGATGACGTCCAAGCATGTGTTGGCTCTCCCCAAGCGTTCGGCGCCGAACCTAGACGAGATCATGCCCGCGACAATGGCCAAGCTGGTCGTTAGTCAGGCTACTTGGGCCTGAACCGCTTGCTGGCGGGGAAGCCCTTGGGCGCCAGCTTGCCCGCGCCGGCCCGGCGGCCCAGCCAGTCCCGCCACTCGACCCACACCCGCGTGCGCCCGGCCGTATCGATCCAGATCGCGCCGCTCTCGGCGGGGAAGACGGTGGCGTCGCGCAAGCCCCCTTCGCGGTAGGCTTGCAGCTTGACCCCCTTGCCCCGGGGCATCTCTGGCAGCTCAGTCACAGGGAAGATCAGGATCTTGCCATTATCCCCGACGACACCGATGTGGTCGCCGATCACCCGTAGGGTGGGAACGGCGCCGCGCTTGTCGACGGTCAGCACCTGCTTGCCCGCCCGACGGCCTGAAACCGCATCATCCTCGTTGAGGATGAAACCGTAGCCCGCCTTGGAGGCCAGGACCCGGCGCACGCCTGGCTTGTGCGCGAATACGTCGATGATATCGACCTGGTCCTCCAGATCGATCATCAGGCGCAGGGGCTCCCCATGGCCACGGGCTGACGGCAGCTTGTCGCAACCCAGCGTGAAGAAGCGACCGTCCGACGCCAGGATCAGCAGCTTGTCCGTCGTCTCGGCCGGGACGATGAAGGCGAGCTTGTCGCCTTCCTTGAACTTCAGCTCGGAGGGATCCTCGACCTTGCCCTTGGCCGCCCGGATCCAGCCCCGCTCCGACAGGATGACGGTGAGCGGCTCCCGGGGAATCATCGCCTCCAGGGCCGCCTCGGCGTCCACGTCGGGCGCATCGGCGAAGATCGAGCGGCGCGCCCCCAGCTTGGTCTCCTGACCCAGGACCTTGCGGACCTCCTTGAGGCCCACCGCGACCAGCTTCCACTGCCGGGCCTCTGACTCCAGTAGCTTCAGCAGGCCGTCGCGTTCTTCCGACAGCTCGCCATGCTCCCGGCGGATCTCCATCTCTTCCAGCCGGGCCAACTGCCGCAGGCGGGTGTTCAAGATGGCGTCGGCCTGCAGCTCGGACAGGCTGAAGGTCTCGATCAGTTTAGCCTTGGGCTCGCTCTCGTGACGGACAATGCGGATCACCTCGTCAAGGTTGAGGTAGGCGATCAGCAGGCCATCAAGGATGTGCAGCCGGGCCTCGATCTTGGCCAGCCGGTGCCGGGCGCGGCGCACCAGCACCTCGCGCCGGTGATCGAGAAAGGCCCGCAGGGCCTCCTTGAGGCTCATGACCCGCGGCGTACCCCGGGCGTCCAGCACATTCAGGTTCACCGGAAACCGGGTCTCAAGATCGGAGAGCTTGAACAGGCTCTCCATCAGGACCTCGGGCTCGATGTTCCGGCTCTTGGGCTCCAGGATCAGCCGTACGTCCTCGGCGGACTCGTCGCGCACGTCCCCCAGCAGCGGCGCGCGCTTGTTCTCGATCAGATTGGCCAGTTGCTCGACCAGATCGGCCTTCTTCACCTGATAGGGAATCTCGGTGATGACGATCTGGTAGGTCCCGCGCCCGGTATCCTCCCGCGACCAGGTCGCCCGGGTGCGGATGCCGCCCCGGCCGGTCTCATAGGTCTCCACCATGGAGGCGTGGGGTTCGACGATGACGCCGCCGGTGGGGAAGTCAGGCCCCTTCACATGCACCATCAGATCGGCGGTGCTGATGTCTGGAGCGTCCAGCATCAGCAGGCAGGCGTCGATCAGCTCGCCAGCATTGTGCGGCGGGATCGAGGTGGCCATGCCCACAGCGATGCCGCTGGAGCCATTGGCGAGCAGGTTGGGGAAGCCCGCCGGCAGGACCACCGGCTCCTCGTCTTCCCCATCATAGGTGGAGCGGAAGTCGACGGCGTCCTCGTCGATCCCGTCCAGCAGCAGCTGGGCGGCGTCGGTCAGCTTGCACTCGGTGTAGCGCATGGCCGCGGCGTTATCGCCGTCGATATTGCCGAAGTTCCCCTGGCCATTGATGAGTGGGTAGCGCTGGGAAAAGTCCTGGGCCAGGCGGACCAGGGCCTCATAGACCGCAGAATCCCCGTGCGGGTGGTACTTACCGATCACGTCGCCGACCACCCGGGCGGACTTCTTGGCCGAGGAATTAGGGTCGAGGCGCAGTTGCCGCATGGCGAACAGCAGCCGGCGGTGAACCGGCTTCAGCCCGTCGCGCACATCTGGCAGGGCGCGGCCGGTGATGGTCGAGAGCGCATAGGCCAGATAGCGCCGTGAAAGCGCTTCGGTCAGGGGCTCGTCGATGATGCGGTCGCCGTCACCGTCGAACGGCGGGGGGGTATGCTTGCTCATTGATTCTCCGTCGGCGCGATTCTAGCGCGCCGGGACCGGCTCGTCACAGCCGCTCAGCGTCCGACAGCCGGTCAATCATCCAGACCCTGGCTGGCGGCAGGGGACGGTTGAGGGGATTGAAGATGAAGGTCTCCAGGAAATGGCCGGTCAGAGCCAGGCCAGCGCCGATATCGCCGGCGTCGAGTCCCCACTGGGCTGACAGCATGAAGGGCGGCAGGCGCAGAAGTTTGTCCTTATAGGCCTCGCCCGCCTGGGCGCTCACCGCACGGCCCGTGCGGGGGCTGACATAGATCAGGTCGTCCATCGATCCAGTGGCGGCGCACTTTGACAGGTCCAGGCCAAAGCCCAGGTCCTGCAGCAGCCCGGCCTCGAAGCGAACGAAAACGGCCGGCCAGATGTCCGGGATCGCCAGGGCCGAGATGAGCGACTCCAGGGCCAGATAGGCGCCGTGATGGGGTTCGCGCTCTGGGAGGGCGCCGGCGGCGACGGCGGCCGCGGCCGAGAGGCCGTGCAGGGCCAGCGGATCGTCGAACAGGGCGCCGGGCCCCTCCCCCATGGGCTCAAGGGTCACTGCCCCCAGCTGCTCGGCCACCCGGGCGCGGAAACGAACCCGCACCTGGGCGCCTGGCTGCAGAAAGGGTTTGAGGCGGCGCGACGCCCCACCGGCCACGTGTGCGGCGTACCGGCCGTGCTCGGAGGTCAGCAGGTCGACAATGGCGCCGGTCTCCCCGTGCGCCCGGGCCGAGAGCACGAAGGCGTCGTCCTCGAACTCCATCAGACGTCGAAATCTAGGCCCACGTCGCCATAGAACTCGCGTTTGTCGGCCCAGGTCTCGTCCACCTTCACATGCAGGAAGAGGTGCACCTGCCGATCAAACAGCTCAGCCAGCTCTTCACGGGACTTCTGGCCGATCCATTTCAGGGTCTGGCCGTTTTTCCCCAGGACGATGGGCCGCTGGCTGTCACGCTGGACATAGATGGTCTGCTCAATCCGCACCGAGCCGTCGCGGCGCTCTTCGAACGCGGTGGTGTCCACCGCCGCCGCATAGGGCAGTTCCTCGTGGACCCGCAGATAGAGCTTCTCGCGGGTGATTTCCGCCGCCAGCAGGCGCGCCGGCAGGTCGGCGGTCTGCTCGGCCGGATAGAGCCAGGGCCCTTCGGGCACCAGTTCGGCCATCCGGCGCTTGAGATCATCGACGCCTGACCCGTCGGCCGCCGAGATCATGAACACCTCGGAATAGACCCCGGTGTCGAACAGGCGCTGGGACAGGGCCAGCATCCGCTCGCGCTTGACCCCATCGATCTTGTTCAGGGCCAGGATCACCTTGCGGCCTGACGCCTTCAGCCCCTCGATGATGGTCTGAACATCGATCACCGCCCGGCGGTCGGCTGGACTGCCTTCGGCCACGCCCACGGCCAGTTCGGCCTGAACATCGATGAGATGGACGACCGCGTCGGCCTCCTCCGCCCCGCCCCAGGCCGAGCGGATCATGGCGCGGTCCAGTCGACGGCGCGGCGCAAAGATGCCGGGCGTGTCCACCAGCACGATCTGGCTCTCGCCCTCGATGGCCACCCCGCGGACGGGAAAGCGCGTGGTCTGGACCTTCTGGGTGACGATGGAGACCTTGGCCCCCACCAGACGGTTGGTGAGGGTGGACTTGCCCGCATTGGGCGCTCCGATGATGGCGACGAAGCCGGCGCGGGTCATTGTGGTCCTTCGTGTTTCAACAGCATGGCCAGGGCGGCGGCCTTCTCGGCCTCCTGTTTTGAACGCCCCTGGGCGGCTTCGGGATCATAACCCTGGACCCGCACCTCGACGGTGAAGGCGGGCGCGTGGTCGGGCCCCTCTCGGGCGACCACGCCATAGGTCGGCAAAGGCAGGCCCTGGCCCTGCGCCCATTCCTGGAGCTGGGTCTTGGGATCCTTGCCCCGGGGGGACTCTAGGCCCGCGAAGGCCTCGGCCCAGAACCGCACAAAGAAGGTGCGGGCGGCCTCGAAGCCGGCGTCCACATAGAGCGCCCCGATCAGCGCTTCACAGGCGTCCCCCAGGACGGTGTCGGAGTCCCGCGCCCCGATCTTGGTGGCGCTGGCCGACAGGCGCAATGCCTCGCCAAGGCCGATGTCCCGGGCGACCGTGGCGCAGGCCTGGTAGTTGACCAGATTGGCCAGCCGCCGGCTGAGTTCGCCCTCACGGGCCTCGGCGTCCAGCTCCATCAGGCGCTCCGCCGCCATCAGGTTCAGCACCCGGTCGCCCAGGAACTCCAGGCGCTCATAGTGGCGCACCTTGGTCGCACCCTCGCCGACGCTGGCGTGGGTCAGGGCCCGTTCCAACAGGTCGCGGTCTACAAACTGGTGACCGATCCTCGCCTCGAGCTCAGCGACGGCCGCCGCGCGCCGGTTCATGGGCGCAGGGATCACTGAAGGATGTTGAAGAACCGACCGGGCCGGGCTTCGGTGACCCAGGTCCAGGGCTTGAACAGGGAGGCGCCGCGTTCCCAGGACAGCAGGATCACCTGCGCCTTGCCCACCAGATGGTCGGCCGGCACATAGCCCACGCCGATCTCCTCCGGCGCGCGACTGTCGAGGGAATTGTCCCGATGGTCGCCCATGAAGAAATAGTGGCCCTCGGGCACCAGGAACGGCCCCTTGTTGTCCATCTCCCCATCAGGACCCAGGTCATAGGTCACATAGGTCCGGCCATCCGGCAGGGTCTCGCGGTAGCGCATGACCTCGCGGGTGAAGCCGTAGCCGGTGTCGATGATTCCTGGGGACATGGCCTCCCGCGGGACGGGCTGGCCGTTGAGGATGATCTGGCCGCCGCGGATTTCGATCCGGTCGCCGGGCATGCCGATCAGACGCTTGATGTAGTCGGTGCGGCCATCCCGGGGCAGCTTGAACACCACGATGTCCCCGCGGGACGGATCACGCGCCATCAGGCGCCCCTCGAACAGCGGCGGGCTGAAGGGAATGGAGTGGCGGGAATAGCCGTAGGAATATTTGGAGACGATGATGTAGTCGCCTTCCAGCAGGTTCGGCTCCATCGAGGCCGACGGAATGGTGAAGGGCTGGAAGAACAGCACCCGCAGGACCAGGGCGATCAGCAGGGCGTAGACGACCGTCTTCACGATCTCGACGATCTCCTGGATGGCGTCGGGCTTCTCCGAAACCGGCGCGATCTGCACGTTGTCGCTCATGCGGTATCCTTGGGGCGCGCGCGACAAAGAGCGCGCGGAATGGGATTAGCTATCGTCTGGGCGGTCCGGTAGCAAGCCGGCGCCCCCAGAAGCAGGCCTTATGGCCCATTCGCCGCGGGCCTGCGGCTATTCGGGCACGGCCTCGATGATGACGAAGGCCTGGGCGTAGGGGTGATCGTCGGTCAGCGTCACATGCACCACGGCCCGATGGCCGGCCGGCGTGATCTCCTGCAGCCGCTTCAGCGCCCCGTTGGAAAGCGCCATGGTCGGCGCGCCGGACGGCATGTTGGCCACCCCCATGTCGCGCCAGAAGACCCCGCGGCGAAACCCGGTCCCCAGGGCCTTGGAGCAGGCCTCCTTGGCGGCGAACCGCTTGGCGTAGCTGGCGGCCTTGTCAGGCTTTCGTTCGGAGCGGCGCTGTTCGGTCTCGGTGAAGATGCGTCGGACGAACCGCTCGCCGAACCGCTCGAGGGTCTTTTCGATACGCCGGATGTCAGCGAGGTCGGAGCCCAGACCGATGATCACGCCGCCTTCTCCCCGCGCACCTGATCCATCAGGGCCCGCATCTGGGCGATGGCGCTCGGCAGGCCGATGAAGATCGCCTCGCCGATCAGGAAGTGCCCGATATTGAGCTCCACCACCTGGGGGATGGCGGCGATCGGCTTGACGGTCTGGTAGTCGATCCCATGTCCGGCATGGACCTCCAGCCCCAGGCGCTCGGCCTCGATCGCGGCGGTCGCCAGCCTGTCCAGAAGGGCGCCGGCAAGGGGATCTCCGTCGCGGACGGCGTCGCAATAGGCGCCGGTGTGCAGCTCGACCACCTGGGCCCCCATGGCCTGGGCCGCGGCGACCTGAGCGAGATCGGCGTCGATGAAGCAGGAGACGCGGATGCCCTCCGCCGCCAGCCGGCCCACCACCGGGGCGACATTGTTGCGCCCCTTGATCAGGTCCAGCCCGCCTTCGGTGGTCACCTCTTCCCGGCGTTCGGGCACCAGGCAAGCTGCGTGGGGAAGGTGACGCAGGGCGATGGCCTCCATCTCGGCGGTCACGGCCATCTCGAAGTTCAGCGGCCGACCCCGGCGCTTGAGGATCACCGCCAGGGCGTCGATATCCGCGTCAGAGATGTGCCGGCGATCCTCGCGCAGGTGGGCGGTGATCCCGTCCGCCCCGGCCATCAGGGCCATCTCGGCGGCCCGCACCGGGTCAGGATAGGTCGCGCCCCGGGCGTTCCGGATCGTGGCCACGTGGTCGATATTGACGCCCAGGCGCAGGGGGCGGCTCATGCGCCCAGCCTGCGGCTGCCGGGATCCTCGATGGGTATGGCGGCCAGCTCGGGCGGAAGCTGGTCTGCGGGGTAGGCCGGCACGTCCAGGCGGGCGAGCACCAGGAAGGGCGCGCCAGGATCGGCGCGGCCGCCCGAGCGATCCACCAGGGCCGCAGCGCAGACCACCTCACCGCCAGCCTCACGGATGGCCTCGACACACTCGCGCGAGGACAGGCCAGTCGAGACGATGTCCTCGACCATGGCCACCCGGGCGCCTGGCTTCAGGGCGAAGGCCCGGCGGAACTGCAGTTTCCCGTCGACCCGCTCCACATACATCGACGGCACGCCCAGCTGGCGGGCGGTCTCGTAGCCGGGAATGATGCCCCCCACCGCCGGCGAGACGCACACATCAACTTCCCCGACCTCGCGCAGGATTAGCTCGGCCAGGGCCTTGCACAGCCGCTCAGTCCGGTCAGGATACTGGAAGACCAGATTCTTCTGCAAAAAGACCGCCGAATGGAGGCCGGACGAGAGCACGAAGTGGCCCTCTCGGAGGGCGCCGGCGCCGCGGAATTCCTCAAGGACTTCGTCAGTGGTCATTTGGGCGCCTCCTTGTGGGCGAATTATCTGAGGCCGAACTAGATGTCACCTGCGCCCGCGAATATGGGTGTGGAGATTCGCAGGAGCCGAGCGCCCCCATGCCCGGGATTATCACGACCGAGCGCCTGAGGCTGCGTCCCGCCAAGGTCAGTGACCTTGAGGCGATGCACGAGATCCTGTCCTCGGCCCACGCCATGGCGTTCTGGTCGACCCTTCCCCATGAGAAGCTGGACGAGACCCGGCTCTGGCTTGACGGCATGATGGCCACCCGCAATGACGACTTCATCGTCGAGACCAAGGCCGGCGAGGTGGTGGGCAAGGTGGGCTTCTGGGCCGACCCGGAGATCGGCTACATCCTGCATCCCGGGGCGCAGGGCCAGGGCTATGCCCATGAGGCGGTGTCGGCGGTGATCGCGCGCGCCTTCCAGCAGCGCGGCCTGACCGAAGCCACCGCCGATGTGGACCCCAAGAACGACAGCTCACGACGGCTGCTGGAGCGGCTGGGCTTTGTGGTGGTGGGCAGCGCCAAGAAGACCTACCTGCTGGGCCACACCTGGGCCGACAGCCTCTATCTGCGCTGCACGCCGCAGACCTTCCCTGGCGCCAAGACCCCCTGGACCTGGCGGGCGCCACAGCCAGCCTGAGCAGAGCGCAGGCTTGAGCCGGGCGTTTTACCCCTTGGCCCGATCCACCGTCTCGACGCTGGGATTGGCCCGGAGGGCCGCGGCGATATGGGTCAGGTGCTTGGCGTCCTTGACCTCCAGGTCGAAGTCCACGTCGAAGAAGTCCCGCTGGCGGTGGTGCATGCGCAGGTTGACGATATTGCCGCCGGCCTCGCCGATCACCGTACAGACCTGCCCCAGCATGCCCGGCGCATTCTTGATGGTCGCGGCCAGACTGGCGCGGGAAATGGTGTTGCGCTCGGCCTCCGGCGTCCATTGCAGATCGCGCCAGACCTCCTCGCGGTCCTCGTATTCGGCCAGCGTCGCGCAGTCGATCGTATGCACCGCCAGGCCGCCGCCCTCGGCGTCCAGGATGCCGACAATCCGGTCCCCGGGGACCGGGCTGCAGCAGGGCGCGAAGTGCAGGATCAGGCCCTGGGTCAGGCCGCTGCCGCGCACATAGAGCCGGGCGCCGGCCCCGCCCTCGATCCGGCGCTGGGCGGTGGCGGCTTCCCGCTCCTGGGCGTTGAGGCCCGGGAAGACCACGTCGAGCACCTGGGTCGGGGTCACCCGGCCACGGCCGACAGCCTCAAAGAGATCGTCGTCCGCCGCCGTGGCGAAACGGTCCAGGGCCGGGCGCAGGGAGACATCGGCCAGGCGCTTTCCGGCCCGCTCGAAGGTCTGCTCGACCGTCGCGCGGCCGAGTCTCGTAAACTCGTCCTTCTCGCTCTGGCGGATGTGGCGGCGGATGGCTGAGCGGGCCCGGCCGGTGACGGTGAGCGAGCGCCAGTCCGGCGGCACCACGGGCTTGGCCCCACGGATCACCTCCACCACGTCGCCGTTCTGCAACAGGGTGCGAAGGGGGCGCAGCTCGCCATTGACCTTCACCCCGATGCAGGTGTCGCCCACATCGGTGTGGACCGCATAGGCGAAGTCCAGCGGCATGGCGCCTCGCGGCAGGCTGACCAGCCGGCCCTTGGGCGTGAAGACGAACACCTGGTCGAGGAACATTTCGAGCTTGGCGTGCTCCACCAGCTCGTCGACGTCGCCGCCATGCTCCAGCAGCTGGACGAGGTGGCGCAGATTGACCAACGGGTCGCGCCCGCCCGCCGCCGCCTGGGCCTCGGCGTCGAAGCCATAGCTCTCGTTCTTGTAGCGCCAGTGGGCGGCGACCCCGTCCTCGGCCACCCGGTCCATGGCCTCGGTGCGAATCTGCATCTCGATCCGCATGCCCTTGGGCCCGACCACCGTGGTGTGGATGGAGCGGTAATTGTTCCGCTTGGGCGTGGAGATGTAGTCCTTGAACCGCTCGGGCACGCTGGACCAGGCCCGGTGGATGACGCCCAGCGCCCGGTAGCAGTCCTCTTCGGAATCGACGATCACCCGGAAGGCGTAGATGTCCGACAGCTGGGAGAAGCCAATCGATTTGCGCTGCAGCTTGCGCCAGATGGAGAAGGGATGCTTCTCGCGGCCGAACACGCGGGCGGGCACTCCGGCCCCGGCCAGCTTGCCCAGCACCTCGTCGGAGACCACCGAGACCGCCCCACCCTGCTCCTGGCGCAGAGCCGAAAGCCGCCGGCCGATGGCGTCGCGGGCCACCGGGTTCAGGTGGATGAAGGCCAACTCCTCCAGCTCGGTGCAGATGCGGTGGCAGCCGATGGAGCGGGCGAGCGGCGCATAGATGTCCAGGGTCTCCCGGGCGATCCGCTCGCGCTTGGCCGGGTTCTTGATGAACTCCAGCGTGCGCATATTGTGCAGCCGGTCGGCCAGCTTGACCATCAGGACGCGCACGTCCTTGGAGATGGCCAGGATGAATTTGCGCAGGTTCTCCGCCTGCCGGGTGTGTTCGGAATTGCCTTCGAGCTGGGAGAGCTTGGTGACGCCCTCCACCAGCTCGCCGATCTCTTCGCCAAACAGCTGGTCGATATCGGCCCGGCTGACCGGACAGTCCTCGATCACGTCATGCAGCAGGGCCGTGACGATGGTCGCGGTGTCGAGGCGGTAATCGGTGAGGATGCCCGCCACCTCGATGGGGTGAGCGAAATAGGGATCGCCGGAGGCCCGCTTCTGCGAGCCGTGCATGCGCATGGCGTAGACATAGGCGCGGTTCAGCAGCGCCTCGTCAGCGGTCGGGTCATAGGACCGGACCTTGTCGATCAGCTCATATTGGCGAAGCAGTCTGGGCGGACGCGCCGGAGCGGGCGCGTCCTTGGGCTCGGCGACGGGTTGGGCCGCCTGGACGATAAGAGGGTCTGCGCCTTCGGGGCTCAGTACCGCTCCTCCTGACCGCCATCCCGGTCGCTCTGCAGGGCCCGGATCAGTTCCAGCTCGCTCATCTGGGCATGGGTCGGGTCGGCCAGCAGGGCCAGGGTTTCGGCCTCTTCCTCAGCTTCGGTGTGCTCGTCCACACGCTGCAGGCTGGAGATCAGGTTTTCGCGCAGTTCCTCGGCGTCGACCACGTCGTCGGCGATCTCCCGCAGGGAGACGACCGGATTCTTGTCGTTGTCGCGATCAACCAGCAGCTGGGCGCCGGCCGAGATGGCGCGCGCGCGATGGGCGGCCAGAAGAACCAGGTTGAACCGGTTCGGAACCTTCTGAACGCAATCTTCGACGGTGACGCGGGCCATGGAATCCTCAATCTGATCTAGAACCGGCCAAAATAGGCGGTTTGGTCCGATTGTGCAATGCCGCAGGGGACCCTCTAGCATTAGCTGCGGCGCCAGGTGTAGCGGCAGGCAGGCATCCATCTGGTGGGCCACCGGACGCCGGGATCAGCAGAGTGGTGTGTGTCCCCAATTTCCAGCAATCTGTGCCTTCGGTGTAGGAATGGGGACACAAAATGCTGGTCTTGGTGTTCGCTATGCTTTTGGCCGCTGAAGGCGCCACCACAACTTGCGCGGTTGGCGCTGCGGGAGAGTTCACCTGCGCAACTCGCGATAGCTCGTCTGCCCCCAATATGGCTTGCGCAGGCAACGACTGGCTAATCGCCGGTTGCACATTCGGTTCGCACAGAGAGGCGCGTGAGGCTCGAGCAGCGCAACAGCGCGTCATTGGAGCCCGGGAAGCTACGATGAACTTCCTACGGGCAGGCGACTGCGAAGCTGCTGTAGGCACCGCGCTGGAGACGGGAGATCTCCGCTTTGCCACTGATGTTCGAGCGTTTTGCTCTGCCGGAGCGCGACAAGATTAGTCAGCCGCGTTCACCGTCCAGTCCCCTCACCCCGCCCGCGCGTCGCACCCCACGCTGGCCCCCGCCGCCAACTCCCGCGCCGTCAGCCCAGACACCGGATGGCGCCAGTCCGGGGCGATCTCGGCGAGCGGGCCCATGACGAACAGGCGGGTGTGGGCCCGGGGATGGGGCAGGATCAGGTCTGCAGCCTCGATCACCGTCCGCCCGTGGGCGATCAGATCGAGGTCCAGGGTGCGCGGGGCGTTGCGCCCTGCCCTTTCCCGGTTGAATTCCGCCTCGATTGAAAACAGGGTACGCAGAACCGAACTCGGTTCATTCGGCGTCTCGACAATGGCGACGCCGTTGCGATACTCCGGGGCTGAGGGGTCCGGCCAGGCGGCCGAGCGCCACCAGCGGGACCGATGAAGAACAGGCAATCCCGCCTGATCCAGACGCGCCAGGGCGGCTTCCAGAAGGGCTTCCGAGGACGAGAAATCTCCGGCGAGATTACTGCCCAGGGCGATCACCACCGCTCCGTCCCAGCCCGACCCCGCGCCGCTTTCAAGGAATTCCACGCTTATGACCTTCTACCCCACCGATCGGCTCGCCCTCTTTATCGACGGCGCGAACCTGTACTCGGCGGCCAAGGGACTCGGCTTCGACATCGACTACCGCAAGCTGCTGGAAGAGTTCCGCAAGCGCGGCGTGCTGGTGCGGGCCTACTACTACACCGCCCTGGTGGAGGACCAGGAGTACTCCCCCATCCGCCCGCTGGTGGACTGGCTGGACTACAATGGCTTCCGCCTGGTGACCAAGCCGGCCCGGGAATACACCGACGCGCAAGGCCGCAAGCGCTGGCGCGGCGACATGGATGTCGAGATCGCCGTCGACATGATGGAGATGGCCGAGCACGCCGATCATCTACTGCTGTTCTCCGGCGACGGGGACTTCCGCTGTCTGGTGGAGGCGGTTCAGCGCAAGGGCGCGCGGGTCACCGTGGTCTCCACCGTCAAGTCGCAGCCGCCGATGGCGTCCGATGATCTGCGCCGCCAGGCCGACGCCTTCATCGATCTGGCCGACCTGTCGGAGATTATCGGCCGGCCCTCGCGCCTGCCGCGCTTCATCCAGGAAAGCCGGATGACCAGCCAGAGCGAGACCGAGGCGGATGCCGAGGCCTGAGCCGGCCGTGAGCGACGCCGCCGAGCCGCCCCGGGACTGCCCACTTTGTCCCAGGCTGGTCGCCTATCGCCAAGTCAACCGCGACGCCCACCCCGATTGGTGGAACGGCCCGGCGCCGTCCTTTGGCGATCCCGCAGCCCGGCTGGCGGTGGTGGGCCTGGCGCCCGGACGCATGGGCGCCAATCGCACGGGGCGGCCCTTCACCGGCGATTTTGCTGGCGTGCTGCTGTTTGAGACCCTGCTGAAACAGGGCTTTGCGCGGGGGACCTATGAGGCCAGCCCCGATGATGGCCTAGAGCTGGTCGACTGCCTGATCACCAACGCCGTGCGCTGCGCCCCGCCGGGCAACAAGCCCGAGACGCTGGAGGAAGCCACCTGCCGGCCATTCCTGACGGCGCGCCTGGACGGCCTGCCAAACCTGAAGGTGATCGTCACCCTGGGCGATGTGTCCCGGCGCAACGTCCTGCGGGCCCTGGGCCTGAAGGCCTCGGCCGGCGTCGGCGGCCATGGGTCTGAGTTCCAGGCCGGCCCCTATACGGTGATCAATTCCTACCACTGCTCGCGGCTGAACACGAACACCGGCCGCCTGACGCCGCAGATGTTTGAGGACATCTTCGTCCGCGCCCGAGCCCTGCTGGACGCCTAGAGCCGCCAGTAGTGGTAGCGCCAAAGCGGCGTGAAGCCGGCCCGGCCATAGAGGGCCAAGGCCGGGGCATTGTCCGCCTCGACCTGCAGGAACGCCTGCGTCGCACCACGTTCCAGGCCCGCCTGAGCCAGCCGCGCCACCACCCGACCCGCCAGCCCCTGCCCCCGGCGATCGCGGCGGGTGCGCATGCCGTGCAGACTGGCCCAGCCTTCATGTACGCTCAGCACGCCCACCGCATGGGTCCCCTGCCCATCGCGCACGGCGGCGAATACGGCGCCGGGCGACTGCGACAGCACCGCCACCCGCTGGGCGCCGTCCTCGGGATCGAAACCCTGGCCCAGAAACACCGCAGCCCAGGCCTCATTGGGGGTCTCCAGAAGCACGACCTCGCTCGGATCAGCGACCTCACCGACCCTGGCCAGCTCGGCGCCCATCACCAGGGTCGGCTGATGCGGGACATAGCCGCGCTCGGCCAGGGCCTGCGCCACCCCGGTCAGGCCGTCGACTTCGGGAAGGCGGAACACGGGCGACATGGACCGGGCGCGATAGGCGGCTTCGATCCGGGCGATCAGCCCGTCATCGCGGACCAGGGTGTGGGCCAGCGGCGCTGCGGCATGGGCCCGGCCGATGGCGCCGGGGCGAAGGCCCAGAATCCAGGGGCCAATCACCTCATGGGCGTCATGGGCCACCGTGGCGATGGTCGCCCGCTCGATGGCCTCGATCTCGGCCGGTATGGGCGCGGTCAGGCTCACCCCTTGTCGCGGAGCAGCCGGGCCTTGTCGCGGGCCCAATCCCGTTCGGCGGAGGTTTCGCGCTTGTCGTGCAGCTTCTTACCCTTGGCCAGCGCGATCTCTAGCTTGGCCAGCCCCTTGTCGTTCCAATAGAGCTTGGTGGGCACGATGGTGCGCCCTTCCCGCTGGACCGCGCCGATCAGCCGGTCGATCTGCTTGCGATGCAGCAGCAGTTTCCGCGGCCGGCGCGGCTCATGGTTGAAGTGGCTGGCCTTGGCGTAGGGCGGGATGTCGGCGTTGATCAGCACGATGTTGCGCCCCTCCACCGCCGCATAGGACTCCGCGATATTGGCCTTGCCCGCCCGCAGGGACTTCACCTCGCTGCCGGTGAGCGCCAGGCCGGCCTCCATGGAGTCGTCGAGGAAGTAGTCGAACCTTGCGCGCCGGTTCTCGGCGATGGGTTTTCCAACCATGACGCCCTCAGATCAGTCCGGCGTCGCGCATGGCCGCCAGGACCTCCTGGCGAGAGGCCTCCGAGGCTGGCGTGATCGGCAGGCGCGCCTCTTCCGAACACAGGCCCAGATGGGCCATGGCGAACTTGGTCGGGCCCGGCGAGGCGTCGGTGAACAGGGCCCGGTGCAGCCGGTAGAGCCGGTCCTGCCAGTAGAGCGCGGTCTTCCAGTCACCGCTGAGCGCGGCGTTGTAGAAGGTGGCGCAGAGGTCCGGCGCCACATTGACGCTGACCGAGATCGAGCCGTGGCCCCCATGGGCCATATAGCCCAGCGCGCTGGGATCATCCCCCGACAGCATCACCCAGTCGGCGCCGCACAGCAGGCGCTGCATGGTCGGCCGGGTCATGTCGCCGGTGGCGTCCTTGACGCCGACGATGTTCGGCAGCTTGGAAAGCCGGCCCAGGGTCTCGTTGGAGATGTCCACACTGGTGCGCGAGGGGACATTGTAGATGATCACTGGCAGCTGGACCGCCTCGTTGATCGCCGCATAGTGGGCGTACATGCCCTCCTGGCTGGGACGGTTGTAATAGGGCGTCACCACCATGGCCGCGTCGGCGCCGACCGCCTTGGCGTGCTTGACCAGCTCGATGGCTTCGCGAGTCGAGTTGGACCCCGCGCCGGCGATCACCGGCACCCGGCCCGCGGCCGTCTTGATGCACAGATCGACCACCCGGCGGTGTTCGTCATGGGACAGGGTCGAGGTCTCGCCCGTGGTGCCGACGGGCACGAGGCCGTGAACGCCGCCGGCGATCTGGCGCTCGATGAGGGCGACATAGGTGTCCTCGTCCACCGCGCCATCACGGAAGGGGGTCACCAGGGCCGGCATCACGCCCCTGAATAAAGGTTCGGACATTGTCTGCAAAAAGCCGTGAAAGCGCCGCATGTTGTTGCGGCCTATGATGTTGCGCGGACAATATGTCCGGCGTGGCCCTGGCCGCAACCGCCCGTATCGCCCCGCATCTCCCGTGAGGGGGGCGAGAGCCTGGAGTTTCTGTTTGCACGTCCTTGCGCCGAAGACCCTTCTGACCGCCGCCGCCCTGTTCCTGGTGGTGGGCGTTCCCCATGCGCAGACCCCTCGCGCCACGGGGACAGACCCGTTTCCCCGGCCTATTGAACTGCAGCCTGTGCAGCGCACGCCGCTGGCCCCGCTGTCGGCCAGCGAGAATCAACTGCTACGCCAGGCGCTCGCCGCAGCGCGGCGACGGGACGTGGCCGCCACCCGCAGCCTGGTCGAGGCCATGTCCGACCCGGTCGCCAAGAACATCGCCACCTGGGCGCTGATGGATGTCGCCGGCGAATCGGTGGGGTTTTTCCAGGCCGATCAGGCCAGACGCGACCTGGCGAGCTGGCCCCGGGGCGCCGGGCGCCAGGAGACCGCCGAGAAACTCCTGGCGACGTCAGGCATGTCCCCCCAGCAGACCATCGCCTGGTTCGGCGGCGAGGCGCCCGCGAGCGCCCGCGGGGCCATGGCCCTGGCCAGCGCCCTGAACGCCACCGGCCAACAGGCCGAGGCCACCGCCCTGATCCGGCGTTTCTGGCGCGACGAGGTGTTCGAAGCCGACGTCCAGACATCCATGCTCGCCCAGTTCGGCGGCTATCTGCGGCCTGAGGATCACGTGCGTCGCGCCGACCGGTTGCTCTACGGGCAACAGGGCCCCGCCGCCCAGGCCATGATCGGCCTGCTCCCCCAGGATGAACGGGCCGTCGCCGAGACCCGCATCGCCCTGCGCAACGGATCGGCCGGCGCCGAAGCGCAGCTTGCCCGGCTGACCCCTAGCCAGGCCGCCCATCCCGGGATCGTATTTGAGCGAGCGGCCTATCATCGCGCTCGAGGCCAGGAGGCCCGGGCCTATGAGTTGCTGGCGCCCCTGCCGCCGGATCAGGCGCAGGTGACCGCGGCGGCCAGCCGTGTCTGGCGCGAACGCTATCCCATGACCCTTTCGGCGCTGCGGGCCGGTGACTTCCGCAACGCCTATCGCGCCTCGGCCAACACCGGGCTCACCGTCGGCGCCTCGGCTGCCGAAGCCGAGTTCTATGCGGGATGGATCGCCCTGCGGCGGTTGAACAATCCCCAGCTCGCCGACCGCCACTTCGCGGCCATCGCCGAGATCGGGTCTTCGCCCATCACGCGCGGCCGGGCCCTCTATTGGCGGGGTCGGGCGCACGAGGCCATGGGCGACGCCCCAGGCGCTCAGCGCTTCTATGCCGCCGCCAGCGAGCACAACACCACCTTCTACGGCCAGCTGGCCGGGGAGAAGGTCGGCGACGGGACCATGACCCTGCCGCCCGAGCCAGAGATCACGGAGTTTGATCGGGCCAGGTTTGAAGGCCGTGACGTGGTCCGGGCCGCCCGACGGCTGAACGAAATCGGCGAGGCCAGCCTGTTCCGCACCTTCGCCCTGCACCTGAAGGACACCGTGCCCAATGGCGCCGAGCAGGCCCTGATCGTCGACATGGCCAGGGGCTATGGCGACCAGACAGGCTCAATGCTGGTGGTTCGTGGCGCAGCCACCCTGGGCCATGTCCTGCCCTTGCGCGGCTATCCGCACCGGACCCCGCCGCAGGTGTCCAACGCCCCTGAACTGGCCCTCACCCTGTCCATCACCCGACAGGAGAGTGGTTTCGACCCCCTGATCCGCTCGCCGGCTGGCGCCCTGGGCATGATGCAGGTGATGCCGGCCACCGCCCAGATCGTCGCCCGTCAGCTTGGCCTGTCCTACTCGGTCGGCATGCTGAATGATCCCGACTACAATATGCGCCTGGGCCAGACCTATATCTCGCAGATGCTGAGCCAGTTCAGCGGCTCCTATCCCCTGGCCATCGCCGCCTACAACGCCGGTCCCGGACGACCGAACCAATGGGTCAGCTTCTGTGGGGATCCCCGGGGCGCTGGCACCGATCCCATCGATTTCGTGGAGTGCATCCCGTTCTCAGAGACGCGCAACTACGTGATGCGGGTGATGGAGGGGACGCAAGTCTACCGCGCGCGCCTGAACAACGGCACGGCCAAGATCACCCTCTCTCAGGATCTCGCCCAGGGCGGCTACGCCTATGCCCGCCCGACAGCGGCCGCATCGGCGCGATAGGCGGGCTCAGTCGACGGTCAGGCCGTTGAGCAGGCCTTCGATGGTCACCTGGATCAGCTCATCCTCGGGCTGCCAGGGAAAGTTCGGGCGCGAAAGCCGCAGGGCGACAACCCCGTGGCAGGCCGCCCAGAGCGCTTGGGCGGCGCTGTCCCCGTCACCGAGCCGCAGGCGGCCCTCAGCGGCGATCTCGCGGACCACGCCGCTGAACTTGTCGTAGCAGGCCGTCGCCAGCTCCGCGGTGGCGTCCGTGCCATCGGCGCCCTGCGGGAAGGGATGGGTTCCGGAGAAGACAAGTTGATAGGCGTTGGGATGCTCGAACCCCCAGCGCATGTAGGCGTCCAGCATCATCCGCGTGCGATTGACCGCGTCCAGCGGCCGCTCGGCGATTTGGCTGTTGCGGTCGAGCAGTTCCTGCATCACCCCCTGGCAGATCTCCAGCAGGATGCAGGCCTTGTCCGGAAAGTGCATGTAGAGGGCGGTGGACGAGACCCCGACCTCCTCGGCGATCCGCCGGATGGTCGCACCGTCATAGCCTTCGGCCACGAAGATGCGCTCGGCGGCCTCCAGGATTTCGGCGCGGCGCAGGTGGCCGTCACCCTTGGCCTTGCGGGCCGACCGGCGCGGTGTGGTGCTGACGCTCACCAACTCAAATCCCCCTCGAACACAGCAGGTCAGCGGAAACCAATTTCACCCCTGTGACAACCCCGCGCCTGATTGGCCAGTCTTTTCAGCCGCAGCCCGCCATACCGCCCCCTATAGAGTTTCATCCCCTGGCGCGCGGGGCGGGTTTTTCGTAATCGAAGTCTCATGACCTCCAGACGCCCCCTCGTCGCCCCAGCCCCAGGCGTCATGCGCACCACCGGCTGGGCCGACTACGCCCTGCTGGACTCCGGCGATGGCAGGAAGCTGGAGCGCTACGGCCCCTACACCGTCGTGCGCCCCGAGCCCCAGTGCCTGTGGGCGCCGCGCCTGGACGCCGCGACCTGGGCCGCCGCCGACGCCATCTTCGATCCCAGCGATGAGGAAGACGCCGGCCGCTGGCGATTCCAGGGGCCGCCGCTTGAGGCCTGGGCCATGTCCTGGCGCCAGGCCCGCTTCAACGCGCGCTTCACCGCCTTCCGCCATCTCGCCTTCTTTCCCGAACAGGCGGCCAACTGGGCGTGGCTGGAGACCCGCATCCGCGACCACGCCCAGGCCTCGGCCGAACCGCCCCGGGTGCTGAACCTGTTCGGATATACCGGGGTCGCCAGCCTGGTCTGCGCCTCGGCGGGCGCGGCGGTCACCCATGTGGACGCCTCAAAGAAGGCCATCGCCATGGCTCGGGAGAACGCCGAGCTTTCAGACCTTGCCGACCGTCCAATTCGTTGGATCTGCGAAGACGCCCGCCGCTATGTTCAGCGCGAGGTCCGCCGTGGATCGCGCTATGAAGGGATCATCCTCGATCCCCCCAAATACGGGCGGGGCCCGACCGGCGAGGTGTGGCGGCTGTTTGAGGACTTGCCTGAGCTTTCCGCCCTATGCGCTGAACTTCTTTCGGAAAATGCTTCATTCCTCATTCTTAACGCTTACGCCGCGCGCATCTCCGGAGCCGCCCTGGCTGGCCTGCTGTCCGACCGTCTGGCTGACCGCGGCGGGACCATCGAGTGGGGTGAGCTAGCCCTGTCCGAACAGTCCGGCGAGCGGGAGATCGGCCTGTCCTTCTATGCCCGGTGGGCCTCGTGAGCGGGCGGATCGTCACCTCCCTGACCAATCCCACGGTCAAGGCCGTCCGCGCCCTGCACCTGCGCAAGACCCGCGACGAGACCGGCCTCTTCGTCGCCGAGGGGCTTAAGAACGTCACCGAGGGCGTGGAGACCGGCCATGCGCCGGAGATCCTCCTCTATGGCCGCGACGCCGCCGACCACCCCCTGTTGCGCGCCGCCGCAGAGGCGACGCAGGACGCCGGCGGCGAGGTGATCGAGGTCACGGGCGACATCCTCGCCAAGGTCTCCCGGCGGGACAATCCGCAGGCGGTGGTCGGCGTCTTTCCTCAGGTCTTCACCCCCCTCACCGCCCTCCAGCCCCGGATGGCCAAGGCCTGGGTCGCCCTGCACCGGGTGCGTGATCCGGGCAATCTGGGGACCATCATCCGAACCGCCGACGCCGCTGGCTGCGGCGCCGTCGTGTTGGTGGGGGAGTGCTGCGATCCCTATTCGGTGGAGGCGGTGCGCGCCACCATGGGCTCGATCTTCGCGGTCCCCATCGCCCGGGCGACAGAAGCCGAATTCACCGCCTGGCGCAGAGACTGGCCAGGCTCGGTGGTCGGCACTCTGCTGAGCGCCGAGGTCGATCATCGCAGCGCCGACTATGTCCACCCGGCCCTGATCCTGATGGGCAATGAGCAGCAGGGTCTGCCGCCGGAAATGGCCGGCCTCTGCGATGTCAACGTCAAGATCCCCATGCGCGGCCGGGCCGACAGCCTGAACCTGTCGGTGGCCACCGGCGTGATGATCTACGCCGCCAGTTGAGGCGCGTGGTGACGCGAGCGGGTCGCCTGCCCTAGCTTCGCGGTTTAACCCGTGTGGTCGGGTCGGCGACCGACGGGTCCTCGGGCCAGGGATGTCTGGGATAGCGCCCGCGCATGTCGGCGCGCACGTCCCGCCAGGAGCCGCGCCAGAAGCCCGGCAGGTCCTGGGTCAGCTGGATCGGCCGACGCGCCGGCGACAACAGGGCCAGCGTCAAGGGCCGGCCGGCGACCATGGGATGGGCGTCCAGTCCAAACACCTCCTGCACCCGGATATCGACCCGCGGTCCACCCTCGGCCTCATAGTCGATCGGGGCGCGCGTGCCGGTGGGCGCCGTCCAGTGGGTGGGAAGTTCGGACTCCAGCCTGCGCTGCAGATCCCATGGCACGAAGCTGCGTAGGGCGCCGTCCAGCAGGTCCGCCGTCAGGTCGCCCGGCCCACGTAATCCCTGCAACAGCGGCGTCAGCCAGTCGTCCAGGGCGGCGAGCAGCGCATCGTCCGACAGGTCCGGCCAGGTCACAGGATCCAGCGCCCTCAGAAAAGCGATCCGTCGTCGCAGGGCCAGCGCCCCGGGACCCCAGCGAAGGCCGCTGACGCCCTCCCGTCTCAGGCGCGCGGCCAGGGCGGCGGCCACCACGCCCGGCGGCGGATTGTCATCGAGGCTTTCATGCAGCACCAATCGGCCCAGCCGCGTCAGACGCCGCGCGCGAATACGTCCGCCCGGGCTTTCCTCGATACGGTCCTCGGTCTCCAGAATGGACGCGAACGCCGCCAGGATCTCCGGCTCGGTCAGGGGCGCGGCCAGCAGGATCCTGTCCCGGCGATCACCGCCCCCCAGTTCAGCCACCGCCAGCCAGGGCTCGCGGGCCAGGACGTCCCCAGGCTCGATAAAGGCGCCCCGCCCGGTGGCCAGCTGAAACTCTCCCTGCGGCCCGCGGGCCTTGGCGACCCTTTCGGGATAGGCGAGCGCGAGCATCTGACCATCACTGAGGGGCTCAGCCTTGCCGCTCCTCACCCCGCGGGCCCATCGCGTGGCCAGCGCGCGCGCGTCCCGGGCACGGGGCGAGCGATCCCGGTCAAAGGCCTCCAGCCGATGGGTCAGGTGGGCGTCGCGCCCGCCGATCCCCCGTTCGGTGACCAGGGCCGCGATCCGCGTCGCACGCTCGGCCTGACCATGGTCAGCGGCCCGCAGCACCATGTGCGCCAAGCGCGGCGGCAATGGCATGTCGGCGAGCGCCTCCCCATGGGGGGTCAGCACCCCCGCCCGATCGACGGCTTCAAGTCGGCGCAGCAGCGCCTGGGCCTCGGCCAGGGCGGCCTTGGGCGGCGGGTCGAGGAAGGCGAGATCATCAGCGGATTTCGCCCCCCATCGCGCCATATCCAGGGCCAGGCCGGAAAGGTCGGCGTCGAGAATTTCAGGATCCGCATAGGCCGGCAGCGCCCGGGTCTCGGCCTCATCCCACAGCCGGTAGCAGACCCCGGGCGCGGTACGTCCCGCACGGCCTCTCCGCTGGTCGGCCGCGGCTCGGCTGACCCGGACCGTGGCCAGGCGGGTCAAGCCGCTTGAGGGGTCGAAGCGGGGCACACGAGCCAGGCCTGAGTCGATCACCACCCGGACATCTTCCAGGGTCAGGCTGGTCTCGGCGATGGATGTGGCGAGCACCACCTTGCGCAGGCCAGGTGGCAGGGCGGCCACGGCTCGGTCCTGTGCCTTGGGGTCCAGGGCGCCATAGAGCGGCGCGATCAGTACGTCGTCGCGGCGCAGGCGCTCAGCCAGCCGCTCGGCCACGCGCAGAATCTCCCCCTGGCCGGGCAGAAAGACCAGCACCCCGCCAGCCTCCTCGGCCAGGGCGCGCTCGATGGCCCGGACCATCGCGTCCTCGATCCGCAGGGTCTCGTTGCGGCCGAGGTAGCGGGTCTCCACTGGATGGGCGCGTCCCTCGCTTTCGATCACGGGCGCGCCGTCCATGAGCCGCGCGACGGCGGCCCCGTCCAGGGTCGCCGACATGACCAGCAGGCGCAGGTCGTCCCGCAGCAGACTCTGGGCGTTGAGGGCCAGCGCCAGCCCGAGATCGGCGTCAAGGCTGCGCTCATGGAACTCGTCGAAGATCACGCAGCCGACCCCCGACAGACCCGGATCGCCCAGGATCATCCGGGTGAAGACCCCCTCGGTGACCACCTCGATCCGCGTGCGGGCCGAAACCTTGGACTGCATCCGCACCCGAAAGCCGACCGTCTCCCCGACAGCCTCGCCGAGCGTCGTCGCCATGCGCTCGGCCGCGGCGCGGGCGGCCAACCGGCGGGGCTCAAGCATGATGATCCGCCCGGCCCCGAGCCAGGGCGCATCCATCAGGGCGAGCGGCGTGATGGTCGTCTTGCCGGCGCCAGGCGGGGCCACCAGCACAGCGCGCGGACCCGCGCTCAGGGCGTCCTGCAACGCCCCCAGCACATCATGGATCGGCAACAAGTGGGGCCCAGGAGGCGGGACGGCAGACGCTCCCTAGCTGATCAGCTGCGGGAAGAGGCCAAACAGCAGGATCAGGAAGACCGCGATCGGGCACAGCCAGGCCACCAGGAACCGCCAGAGCGGCAGAAGGGGGCCACTCTGCAGGCCGGTCTCCTCGTCCACCAGCTTGCGGTCGGCGATCCAGCCGATGAACACCGCGGTAATCAGCCCCGAGAGGGGCAACAGAATGCGGCCAGTCACCCCATCGAAGACATCGAACCAGTTGGCGTTGGTGAAGCCCGGCACAAAGGCCAGCGGCCGATGATCGGCCCAGACATTGAACGACAGCACCGAGACCATGCCGATCAGGAAGAAGCTGCCGCCCAGCAGACAGGCGGCCAGCGTCCGGCTCATTTTGAACCGCTCCACCAGATAGGCCGTGGAAATCTCCAGCAGGGAGACCGACGAGGTCAGGGCCGCGAACAGGGCCAGGACGAAGAAGGCCAGCGCAACCAGGGCTCCGCCCGGCATGCTGTGAAAGGCCGCCGGCAGGGTCTGGAACATCAGGGTCGGCCCGGCGTCCGGCGTCAGCCCGACACTGAAGACGATCGGGAAGATGGCGAGACCCGCGATAATCGCCACCCCTGTGTCAGCGGCGGAGATAATGCCCGAGGTCTGGCCAAGATTGGTGTCGCGCGAGGCGTAGGCGCCATAGGCGATCATCGCCCCGCCCCCGAGGCTGAGGGAGAAAAAGGCCTGGCCGAGCGCCGAGTTCAACACCTGGGGCTGCAGGGCGCGTTCGAAATCCGGCGTGAACAGGAAGGCTACAGCGGCGGCGAAGTCTCCGCTGATCCCGGCATAGATGGTGATGCCCAGCAACAGGACGAAGAAGGCGGGCATCAGCCATGTGGCCGCCACCTCGATCCCCCCCTTGACCCCGCGGGCGACGACGAAGGTCGTCGCCGCCGCAAACAGGAAGTGGGCGATGCTCATCTTCACCGGATCGGAGAACAGGTCCGGCATCTGCTGGCGCACCTGGTCCACGGTGAGGTTCGAATAGGCCCCCGCGAAAGGCTGGCCCGCGGCGATGGTCCGCGCCACGTCGCCGCCAGAGGTCCAGATGAAGTAGAGCACCCAGCCGGCGACGACGCTGTAGAAGGTCAGGATCAGATAGTTGGCGATCATGCCGATCACCGCCAGCGCCGCCCAGCCGCTGCTGGCGTTGGACTGCCGAGCGAGAAGTTTGGTGCTGCCCACCGTGGAGCGCTGGCCATGCCGCCCTATCAGAGTCTCGGCCAGCAGCAGCGGCGCCCCGATCAGAGCCACGCACAGGATGTAGATCAGGACGAAGGCCCCGCCGCCATTGGCGCCGGCCTCCGACGGAAACCGCCACAGGTTCCCAAGGCCGACGGCCGAGCCCACCGCAGCCAGGATGAAGGCGGCCTTGGATGACCAATGGGCCTGACCAGGAGCGGCGATGCTGGCGACCATGACGTTTCTGCCCCGGGGAAAAGGCGTCACCCCGACGCCGAAACCCTATCCTTGGCCAGCGTTGCGCGAACAATCAAGCACCCGGCCTAGGGACCGCGTCCCCTTGCGAGAAAGCCCTGCGCCGATAAGGTCCCGCCATGTCGCAAGCCCAAGATCCGCCCATCCGGGCCCTGATCGCGCCGGTCACCCCCCTGGCGCAGAACTGCACCATTGTCTGGTGCGTCAAGACGAAGAAGGCCGCCATTATCGATCCCGGCGGCGAGGTCCCCCGCCTGCTCCAGGCCCTGAGCGACAACGACCTGACCCTGGAGAAAATCTGGATCACCCATGGCCATCTCGACCATGCCGGGGGGACCGCTGCGCTGAAAGCCGCCACCGGCGTCCCCATTGAAGGCCCCCATCGGGACGACGCCTTCTGGATCGAGCAGATGGACGGTGACGGCGCCAGATGGGGAATGCCGGAGGCCCGATCCTTCACCCCCGACCGGTGGCTGGAGAATGGAGATGTGGTGAGCCTCGGCGAGACCGAGTTCGAGGTCTATCACTGCCCGGGCCACACGCCGGGGCATGTGATCTTCTTTCATCGCCAGGCCCGCTTCGCCCAGGTGGGCGACGTCCTGTTCCAGGGCTCCATCGGTCGCACCGATTTTCCCCGAGGCGACCACCAGGACCTGATAGACGCCATCACCGGCAAGCTCTGGCCGCTGGGGGATGATGTCCGCTTTGTCTGCGGACACGGACCGATGTCGAGTTTTGGCGCCGAGCGGCGCAGCAATCCCTTTGTCGCCGACCAGGTCCTGGCGCGCTGATATCTCGCAGGCGCCTTTTCAGGCATGAAATCTGACGGTTACCCGGGAGCCCAAGAATGGCCCGCATGCAGACGCCCCCCACCGAAGCGCCCGGCCCCACGGCCCGCATTCTGATGGTCGACGACGATCCCGGCATCCGGGACGTGGTCTCCGATTTCCTGGGCCGCCACGGCTATGCGGTGACTACGGCCGGCGACGCCCGGGAGATGGAGCAGGCGCTGGAACGTGATGCGGTCGACCTGATCGTGCTCGACGTCATGCTGCCTGGGGAAGACGGCCTGGCGATCTGTCGCAGGCTGGCGGTCGGCGAGGCCCCGCCGATCATCATGCTCTCGGCCATGGGCGAGGACACCGACCGGATCGTCGGCCTGGAACTGGGCGCCGATGACTATCTTTCCAAGCCCTGCAATCCGCGGGAGCTGCTGGCCCGCATCCGCGCCGTTCTGCGCCGGGCCGAACAGACAAGGCATGGCGGCGGCGAGGACCTTGGCGCGGCCTGCGAATTCGCCGGCTGGCGCCTCGACCTGGTTCGTCGGGAGCTCCGCTCGCCCCAGGGGGTGGTGGTCAACCTGTCGAGCGGCGAGTTCTCCCTGCTGCGCGCCTTTGTCGAGCGCCCCCAGCGCGTGCTCACCCGCGACCAACTGCTGGACTTCGCCCGGGGACGGGATTCCGACGCTTTTGACCGGGCCATAGACGTGCAGATCAGCCGCCTGCGCCGCAAGCTGGACGATGGCGGCGGCCATGACCTGATCCGCACCATCCGCAATGAGGGCTACATGTTCACCCCCAAGGTGAAGCGCCCGTGAGCGGAACGCGCGACCGGCGCGCCACCGCCTCTCTCTTTGTCCAGGTGCTGATGCTGGTCGGCGTCAGCCTGATCACCGCCCAGGCGATCAGCGTCTTCCTGCTGTTCAACCTGCCCCCCCCGGTGCCGGACTTTTATCGCTTCTCCGAAATCGCCGCCGCCCTGCAGGGTCACCCCGGCGATCTGATCGAGCGGCGAGACCTGCAATATGAGCTGACCAATACGCCGCCGGATGGCCAGTCCACCGCCGAGAGCATGATCTGGGCCCGTGACCAGCTCGCCAAGGACCTGGGCGTGGCCAAGAGCAGTCTGGTCATCGCCAAGACCTATCGTCTGCCTATCTCCGATCGACGGGTGTTTCGAATCGTCCGGGACCGCATGGAGCGGGCTGGCGGCGAGGGCCAGGAAGACCGGTTCCTGGTGGCGCCATTCGAGATCGCCATGAAACGCCCCGACGGCCAGTGGGCCGTGGTGCGCCCGGAGCGCGGCCTCGGCCTCAATGTCTGGCAGCAGCGGGTGCTGCTCTGGTTCCTGCTCTCGGCGCTTGTCATGGCGCCCATCGCCTGGATGTTCGCCAGACGGCTGTCCAAGCCCTTCCGCCTGTTCGCCGAGGCTGCAGAGCGCCTGGGCCGCGACCCCGAAGCGCCGCCCCTTGCGATCCATGGCTCGGCTGAGATTTCGGTGGCCGTGCGCGCCTTCAACCAGATGCAGGAGCGCCTGCGCCGCTACGTCCAGGATCGCACCGCCATGGTGGGCGCCATTGCTCACGACCTCCGGACGCCTCTGACCCGCCTGCGATTCCGGATCGAAAACGCGCCGGAGGACCAGCGCGGCAAGATGGCGGCCGACATCGACCAGATGGAAGCCATGGTCGCCGCCACCCTGGGTTTTGTTCGCGACGCCACCAAACCCGGCCAGCGCACCCGACTTGAGCTCGCCTCCCTCGTGGAGAGCGTCTGCGATGAAATGGCCGAGACCGGCGCGGCGATCGAGGTTGAGCGGGCCGAGAAGGTGGTCATCGAGGGCGACCCCATCGCCCTGCGTCGTCTGGTCACCAACCTGGTCGAGAACGCCGTGAAGTTCGGCGACCGGGCCCGGGCCCGGGTGATCATCGAGGGTCGCGCCGTGGTCATCGAGATCGAGGACGAGGGACCAGGCATCCCAGAGGACGAAATGGAGCGGATCTTCGAGCCCTTCTATCGTCGGGAGCCCTCCCGCAGTCGCGGCACCGGGGGGATCGGCCTTGGCCTGGCCGTGGTCCGGTCCATCGCCCGCAGCCACGGGGGAGACGTCACCATGACCAACCGTCCCGGCGGCGGTCTGACCGCCCGGGTGCTGCTGCCCGCGTGACCCTGGGGGGTCGCGCCCGCCTGCTGCAGCGAGAGTAAGCCGCTGCGAAAATTCAGAGATTCGGGGACGCAACTCCTGGTGAGGCTCGCGGGTTGCTAGAGCGGAGCCTTATCGGCCCCTCCGGATCGGGAGGGTCGCCAGGGCGCCAACGCCGCCTATTAGGAGTGACCCCATGAGCATTGCCGACCAAGATCCCCCCCGCGCCCGTCGTGGCTTCGCCGCTATGAATCCTGAGCGGCGCCGCGAAATCGCGCGCAAGGGCGGCGCCAGCGTTCCTGGCGAGAAGCGCAGTTTCGCCAAGGATCGTGATCTGGCCGCGTCCGCCGGCCGTAAGGGCGGTGAAGCTTCCCGCGGCGGGGGGCGTCGCGAGGCTGACGATACCCCGGAGTCTTAAATCCCGGAGTCCTAGGTCCTTGAACCACGGCGGTTGATGGCCGCAAATGGCGAACGTCTTGAGCGAAATCTGATCCCGCCGGTTCAGATTTCGCTTTGGACGTGGCTCCGCCCCACCGGAAGGGACGGCTAATTGACCAGCAGGAAAAGCCCGAACTCGGGCGCCGGGCTGATCCACTGCGCCTCAAGTCGCCAGCCTGCCTGAGCCGCCAGGGTCGACAGAGCCTCCGGCGTAAATTTATGCGAGTTTTCCGTGTGGATGGTTTCGCCCTCGGCGAAGTCGAACCGGCGTCCCGCCACCGTCACGCTTTGATCGCGCACCGCCACCAGATGCATCTCGATCCGTGACTTCGGTTCATTCCACACCGCGCGATGGGCAAATCCGCTCAGGTCGAAGTCGGCGCCCAGTTCGCGGTTCATCCGCGTCAGCAGATTGAGGTTGAACGCTGCGGTCACCCCTTGCGCATCGTCATAGGCGGCGACGAGGACGTCGGCCGCCTTCACCAAGTCCGCGCCGACCAGAAAGCGTGCGCCGGGGCCCAGCAGATGGCGGGCGTTGGCCAGAAATTCCACAGCCTCTTCCGGCAGAAGATTTCCGATGGTCGAGCCTGGGAAAAATCCGAAGGCCGGCCGCCTCTGTGCGGCGCCCGGCAGATCCAGCGCGATCGTGAAGTCTTCCACCAGCGGCGAGAGCTCAAGTTCTGGATAGTCGGCGCTCAGGCTGGCGACGGCGCTCTCCAGGGCGCTGGGGCTGATGTCTATGGGCGTGTAGACCGCGATCTGCGGCGCATGGTCCAGAAGCACGCGGGTCTTCAGGCTCGCGCCACTGCCAAACTCCACCAGGGCGGCGCCGCCCGGAACATGGGTCGTCAGCTGCGGCGCCACTTCCCGCAGCAGGGCGAGCTCAGTGCGGGTTGGGTAGTATTCCGGCAGACCGCAGATGTCCTCGAACAGGGCCGAGCCCGGGGCGTCATAAAAGTACTTCGGGGGCACGGATTTCTGACGCCGGGACAAACCCGCCACCACGTCAGCCTCGAACGCGCTGCGCCGGGGCGCCGGCGCAGCGCCATCCCGGGCGAGCCTGAGGCCTGAGAACATCCAACGTTGATGAGGGTGGAAGAAGTTCCGGTAGGTGGCCCGCACGTGGCCGGGGGGTGTGACGCAGGCGCCGCCGCGCAGCACCATCTGGCCGCTCATGAACTTGCCGTTGTACTCCCCCACCGCCCCGGGCGCCGAGACGAAGCCGGGATAGGGCGCGTAGGCGCTTCGGGTCCATTCCCACAGGTCGCCAAACATTTGCCGCGGCGCGCTTGTCCCCCCTTCGGCCGCGGCGGGAGCCGGGGTCCCGCGGGCCAAAAAGACGCCCCGGATCGGCAGTTGAGCGGCCACATGCTCCCACTCGGCCTCAGTGGGCAGCCGGGCGCCGGCCCAGGCCGCATAGGCCTCGGCCTCGAAATAACTGAGGTGGCTGACCGGCGTGGCCGGGTCTACCGGGCGCAGGCCATGCAGGCTCATGGCCTGCCAGCCCTCAGGCCCATGCTCCCAATAGAGGGGGGCTCGCCAACCTTCGCTCTGCACCTGTGACCAGCCGTCTGAGAGCCAAAGCTCAGGCCGATCATAGCCGCCGTCGGCCATGAAACTGAGCCACTCTCCATTCGTCACGAGCCGGTCGGCCAGACTGAATGGCGCCAGGAAGACCTTGTGCCGCGGTCCTTCGTTGTCGAAGGCGAACCCGTCGCCGCCGTGGCCGATCTCCACAAGACCGCCGGCATAGCCCACGAAGGCCAGGTCAGACGGGGCTGCGCCCGGCGCCGGCGAATGGCCTCGACCATAGACTGGCTTGAGCGGCGACTGGGCGAACAGATGCAGGATGTCCATGAGGATCAGTTCCTGATGCTGCTCCTCATGGGCCACTCCCAGGTCAAACAACGCCCCCAAGCCCTCGGCGCCTGACAGGAGAAGCCGGGTCATGGCCTCGTCCACATGCGCCCGATAGGCCATCACGCGCTCAAGCGACGGACGGGTGAGCAACCCCCGCTCCGGGCGGGGCTGACGGGGCCCCAGCGTCTCGTAGTAGGAATTGAACAGATAGCCGAAGCGCTCATCAAAGGGCCGGTAACCCTCAAGGTTGGGTCCCAGCAGGAAGGTCTCGAAGAACCAGGTGGTGTGCGCCAAGTGCCACTTGGCCGGACTCGCATCCGGCATTGACTGGGCCAACTGGTCCTCCGCCGAGAGGTCGCGCACCAGATGCTGGGTCCGGGCCCGCAGGGCCAGATAGCGCTCGAGCAGCCCCCCCGCCGTCGCTTCAGCCGGACGAAGGACTATGGTTGCGTCGTCTGAAGGCGCCATTCCACCCCCTCCCCTGCCGCATGGGTCCGCCCCAGACCGAGGTTGGACCTGCCCGCTCGCGATGGTCGCGCAGGCTGATGATGAACGCCAAGCTGGCGGTTCATGTTCCTAAAGTCGGGTCACCCCGGGCCGGGCGCAACCCGGAACGGAAAAAGCGCCACCACGTTGGACGTCTGACCGAGGCCAAGGAGCTGCTCGGTGGTCGCCACGAGGACGCGATGACCGGTTTGAATAGCTGGCGAGATTCGGTGGTCGCCATGATCCCGGCCCTCCGCGCCTTCGCATGGTCCCTTTGCCACAATGGGGCTGACGCCGACGATTTGGTGCAGGACACCCTCATCAAGGCCTGGAGCAATCGCGACCGGTTCGAGCCGGGGACCAATCTGCGCGCCTGGCTCTTCACCATCCTGCGCAACACCTACTACACCCAGCTCAATCGTCGCCGCCGGGAGGTCCGCGACGAGGATGGGGACTACGCCAAGCTGCTGCGCAGTCCTCCGAGCCAGGACTGGAGCCTCGCCATGCAGGATTTGCAGTCCGCCCTGGCTCAACTCCCCGACGAGCACAGAGAGGCTCTGATCCTCGTCGGCGCGGCGGGCCTCAGCTACGAAGAGGCCGCCGAGATCTGCGGCTGCGCCATCGGAACCATCAAGAGTCGGGTCAATCGCGCCCGGATCAAGCTCCAGCGCCTGCTGGACAGCGAGGGGGAAACTGCGCCAGCGAGCGATGCGGCGACCCTCTGAACATCTGGCCATCCCGCGGAACGACATTCAGTTCAAAGGGGTTGAAGCGGACTGCTCACCTGCGCTGGAGGTAAACATGGCCGATCATCCCAAGCCCCCCGCTTCGTCGGACGCGCGCCTCCGCGACAACGGCGACGACACAAAGCCAGGCGCCCAAGCCTTTGGTCTGGGCGCTGAAGAAGCCCACCCCGCACCGAGCGCCCTGGTCAGCGAGCACAAGGCCTATGTGAAGAAGCTTGGCCATCCCACAGCGCCGGACAACGATCTGGGGGCTCCCGCCGAACCGTCTCCTGACCCGGTGAAGCGCCCCTAGGGCGCGCCGTGGACGGCCCCGCCGGACGGCTCGCGGCCCTCTTGCAGGACCATCCTGAGCAGGCTGGTCTGGTCATCGGCCTGCTGGTGTTCGCCGAGAGCTTGGCCTTTGTGGGGTTTTTCGTGCCCTCCACCCCTTTGCTCCTGATGATCGGGGCGATGTTGGGCGCAGGTCTCCTGGAGCCCGGCCCCCTTCTGGCCTACGCCGTCGTGGGCGCGGTGCTGGGCGACGCCATCTCCTATGAACTTGGCCGCTGGATGGGCCCGTCCACCCTCCGTCATCGGCTGCTCAAGCCCCGCCGTCGCGCCTTGGCCCGCGCCCGGCTGTTTATCCGCAAGGCCGGGGTCGCGACCATGATTCTGGGGCGGTTCACCGGGCCGATCCGCTCGCTGGTCCCGCTTGCGGCCGGCATGCTCAGAATGCGACGCCTGCCCTTCCAGGCGGCCAATGTGATCGGCGCGCTGGTCTGGATCCCCGTGATGCTGGCCCCTGGATATCTCGCCGCCCGAGGCGTGAGCCTGCTTCCCCCCGGACTGATCGAGCCACTCCTTGCGGGCGCCGTCGTCATCGTCCTGGCTGTGCTGATCTGGAGGCGGCGGCTGAGCAGGGTCTGAACCGCCGGCTCAGGTGTCGGCAATCCCGCCCTCAGCCTGCCGCCGCTCGCGGATCTCAGCCGTGATCGCCTCGTGCCGCAGACGCCCTACCGCATAGGGGGCAAACAGCGCCATCGCGACCAGGGCCACCAGCGCCGAACCTGGGCCCCAGGCGAGCAGCAGCCTTGTCAGGACGTCGGCGGGCAATTCGATCCCGACCGCCCGCCCAGCGTCACGGGGGAAGCGCAGGGCGTCGAGGGCGAGGCCCGCGGCAAGGACCCCGACCCCCGACGCCGCCTTGGCGGCGAACCCCAGGCCGGCGAAATAGAGTCCTTCCCGACGCCTGTGGAACAGGAACTCGTGCTCATCGGCGGCGTCGGCCATCATGGAAGGATAGGCGATCATCGCAAATCCGACCCCCACCCCGGCCATGGCGCTGTTAATGGCCAGGGCGATGGTCGCCTCCGCCCCTTCCGGCCGATAGAGACCACTGACCCAGATCAGTGGCAGCACGATCCAGGACGCCAGCACAAGTCCGAGGCCCGCCAGGACCACGGTGCGTTTCTCAAGTCGCCGCGTCAGTTGCGGGGTGACAGGGATGCCGGCCAGAATGCCCGCCAGATAGGCGTAGCCGACAAACTGCATCATCTCCGGCCGCAGCTTCCATACGAAGATCTGACTGTGTGTGTTCAGCGTGCCGTTGGCGCCGACCGCAGCGTAGAAGATCACAGCCGAGAAAAAGAGAATGCGGAAGGAGCGGTTTCGCATGATCTCCGCGACCTCTCCGGGCAGCCGGCGGGCCATGGAGACATCCACCGACTTCACCCGAGGCAGACCCGCGGCGAAGCGATAGACCCCGAGGCAGCAGAGCGTCATGGCCACCAGCAGCAGGGCCGCGACTGACCAGCCGAAACCGGGATACCGGTCAGGGCTTTGCAGGCCGCCTTCCCCGGCGAAGAACACCGAATAGGCCAGGGCCGTGATCAGAATACTGGTGATGATCCCCACCACGACCCGCCAGGCCACGATGCTGGACCGTTCCACATAGCCGTCGGCCATCTCCGCCCCCAAGGCCAGGAACGGCACCCAGAAAACCGAGATGAAGGCTCGCACGGCCACCGACGCGACGGTCAGCCAGGCGAACAGCAGAATTTCCGGCAGGCCCTCTGGCGGACTGAACAACAGGCCAAGCCCCAGGGCCGTCAAGGGCGCGCCGGCGAACATCAGCGGCGCCCGACGGCCAAACCGCGATTGCAGATTGTCTGACCAGGAGCCGATGAACGGATCCACCGCGGCGTCAGCGCAGAGGCCCACAAACAGCGCCGCGCCGACCAGCGAACCAGAGAGCCCCAGGACCGCGGTATAGTAGAAGAAGATGAAGCCGGTCGCCGTGGTGAACACCGCGTCGGCCGCGCCCCCGAGGCTGTAGGCCAGCTTGACCCGCCGGGGGGGCTTAAGCGTAGCCGCGGCCGGACGGGCCGACGCCGTTTCAAGACTCATCGGGCTGGCGCCGCGAAGTGTCCGACCGCCTGTCGCAGCGCTTCGGCCGGGTCGCCCCGGGGCACGAACTCATGGCCGATCCAGCCCTCATAGCCGAGATGACGCAGCAGCCCGGCGATGGCGGGCCAGTTCACCTCCTGGCGGTCATCCAGATCCCGCCGTCCCGGCGCCCCGCCGGTGTGGATATGGCCGATCAGGGGGAGATGGGCGCGAATGGTCCGCAGCAGGTCCCCCTCCATCAACTGCATATGATAGGCGTCGTAGAGCAGCCGCAGGGCCGGCGCGTTCACCTGGGTGACCACCTCTGCGCCCCAGGCGGTGTGATCGCATTGCTGATCCGGGTGATCGACCTTGGAGTTCAGCAGCTCCAGCAGCAGCATGACGCCCGCCGCCTGGGCCTCCTCCGCCAGGGGCGCCAGGCCCTCGACAGTGGCAGCGATACCCTCGGCGTCGGAACGGCCTTTGCGATCGCCCGAAAAGACGATCACCTTTTCCACCCCGTGGGTCTTGGCAAGTGTGATCGATCTGCGCACCTGATCCTGCAATTTCAGATGGTTATCGCGATCATTGAAGCCGATCTCGAGGGGCTGATGCCCCGTCAGCGTCACCAGCGCCAGGCCGGCGTCCAGGGCTGCGGGCCACAGGCTCTCAGGCGCCATCTCCACCCCTTGCGCCCCGGCGGCCGCCATCTGCGCCAGGAAGGCCGGGCCGTCCACCTCCCGGCCAGTGGTAAAGGACCACCAGGCGAAGGATTGCCGAAAGTCGGTCATGCAGAAATCCCGGTCCAGGCGCCGCCCGCGGCGTGGCTCTTCAGGACGGCCTCGATGAAGGCGACGCCCTCCACCCCGTCATCAATCCCAGGCGCCAGGCGCGCCAGGGCGTCCGGCGCGCGCGTCTCATGATGGGCTGCGACCAGCTCTGCCGCGTCCGCATAGATTTGGGCGAAGCCTTCTAGGTAGCCCTCCGGGTGGCCGGCCGGCAGCCGGGTGGCCGCCTGGGCCTCGTCCGACAGGCCAGGACCGCCTCGACGAAGACTGCGCGGCGCCTCGCCGAGGGCGGTAAACCGCAGCACGTCCGGCTCCTCCTGCGACCATTCCAGGCCCGCATCCTCGCCGAACACCCGCAGCCGCAGGCCGTTGGCCGCGCCCACGGCCACCTGGCTGGCCCAGAGCTGGCCCCGGGCCCCGCCCTCAAACCGCAGCTGGACATGGACATTGTCGTCGACGCGGCGGCCAGGGACGAAGGTCGAGAGATCAGCGCTCAGGGCCGCGACCGCCTGACCGGTGACGAACCGGGTCAGGTGAAAGGCGTGGGTGGCGATGTCGCCCAGCGCACCACCGGGCCCCGCCCGCGCCGGGTCGCCCCGCCAGTCGGCCTGCCGGTTGCCGGGAAGCGCCCGGGCGAGCCAGTCCTGGGCGTACTCCACCTGGACCACCCGGAGCGGCCCGAGCCGGCCGGCCGCCACCAGGGCGCGGGCCTCGCGCACCATGGGATAGCCGGAATAGTTGTGGGTCAGGACAAAGGGGAGCCCGCTTGCGGCGACCTGCTCCGCCAGGGCCTTGGCGCTCGTCAGGTCGATGGTCAGGGGCTTGTCGCAGATGACCGGCACGCCCGCCGCCAGGAAGGCCGCGCAGATCTGGGCGTGCAGGTGGTTCGGGGTCACCACGGCCACCGCATCGATGCCGTCCTGGCGCCCGGCCTCGGCCCGCGCCATCTCGGCCCAGTCGCCATAGGCGCGCTCAGGCGACAGGCCGAGCGACGCCCCGAACTCAGCTGAGACCGCAGGGTCCGACGAGAAGGCGCCCGCGACCAGGGACCAGCGTCCATCCAGCCTGGCCGCCATGCGATGGACGCCGCCGATAAAAGCCCCCGGTCCGCCGCCGACCATGCCCAGGCGCAGCACGCCTGCGCGGCTCAACGGTCGAGCCCGAGCAGCCGTCGGTTGGCGGCCTGATCGACATCGGTGGCCACGAAGTCATCGAAGGCCCGGTCCGTGACGCGAATGATGTGATCGGCGATGAAGGCCGCGCCCTCCCGGGCGCCGTCCTCCCAGTGCTTCAGACAGCACTCCCACTCCAGCACCGCCCAGCCGTCGAAGTCATAGGCCGCGAGCTTGGAAAAGATGCCTACGAAGTCCACCTGGCCATCGCCCACCGAACGGAAACGCCCGGCCCGGTCAATCCAGGGCTGGTAGCCGCTATAGACTCCCTGGCGGCCGGTCGGATTGAACTCCGCGTCCTTGACGTGGAACATCTTGATCCGCTCATGGTAGATGTCGATATAGGCAAGATAATCAAGCTGTTGCAGCAGGAAGTGACTAGGATCGTAGAGGATGTTGCAGCGGGGATGATTGTCCACCCGTTCCAGGAACATCTCGAAGGTCGCCCCGTCGAAAAGATCCTCGCCAGGGTGGATCTCGTAGCAGAGATCGACGCCCGCCTCGTCAAAGGCGTCCAGGATCGGCCGCCAGCGCCGCGCCAGCTCGTCGAAAGCCGTCTCGATCAGTCCGGCCGGCCGCTGCGGATAGGGATAGATGTAGGGCCAGGCCAGCGAGCCTGAGAAGGTCACGTGCGCATTGAGGCCCAGCCGTCGCGAGGCCTTGGCCGCCAGCATCAGCTGGTTTTCCGCCCAGGCCTGGCGGGCGGCGGGGTTCCCCCTCACCTCTCGCGGGACGCCGCTGTCATAGAGGGGGTCATAGGCCGGGTGGACCGCCACCATCTGGCCCTGGCTGTGGGTCGAAAGCTCACTGATCTCCACCCCGGCGTCGGCCAGCATCCCCTTCATGTCGTCGCAATAGGTCTGGCTCTCGGCGGCCAGCTGCAGGTCGAACAGTCGCCGGTCCCAGGTAGGGATCTGCACGGCCACGAACCCCATCTCGGCCGCCCATCGAGCGATGCCTGGCAGGGTGTTGAACGGCGCCTCATCGCTGGCGAATTGCGCCAGGAACAGCCCTGGCCCCTTGATGGTCTTCATGGTCTCCGCCTCTCGTAGCTCGCCCGGCTGATCCGGGTCTTCAGGGTTCAGGCCGCCTGGGTCAGCGTTCGCAGATGGGCGAGGCTCGCAGCCACGCTGTCCCACGGCTCAGCCGGCCGGTCATGCTCGACGATGAAGTGCTCAGCTCCGGCCGCCTTCGCCGCCTCCAACAGGGCGCCATAGTCCATGACGCCCGCGCCCACGTCGGCGATGTCGCCGTCCTGCGCCATGTCCTTGAGGTGGACCATCTTCAGCCGGCCCTTCAGCCTGGCCAGCATCGCCAGGGGGTCCTCGCCGGCCTGCTGCGTCCAATAGAGATCAAGCTCCAGACCCACCAGTTCGGGATCGGTCTCGGCCAGGATCCGGTCATAGGGCCGCTGGCCCTCTGGTCCCTCGAATTCGAAATCGTGGTTGTGGTAGGCGAAGCCGAAGCCGCCTGCGACCACCGTGCGGGCCAGCCCATCAAGGGCGGGGATCACCTCGTCCCACTGGCGCTGGTCCGGCGTCAGGAAGGGCAGGACGAGGTACCGGCAGCCCAGCAACTCACCCATCTTCAACACCTCGGACGGCCGCTGGCGCAGGTCATCCAGCCCCACATGGGCCGAGGGGCAGGTCAGGCCGATGGCGTCCATCCGCGCCCGCAAGGCGGAGAAGTCCATGTCCAGGGGCGCGGCCAGCTCCACCTCGTCATAGCCGAGCGCCCGCACCCGCTCGAGGGTGTCCAGCGGGTCATCCCGGAAGGCGCGACGCAGGGTGTAGAGTTGCAGGCCAATGTCCATGGTCACAGGGCTCCATCGCGCAGCAGGTCGGCGGCGCGGTTCGCCGCCCGGGCGCTCAACGCCATATAGGTCAGCGAGGGGTTCATCGAGGCCGAGGAGGTCATGGCCGCCCCGTCGGTGATGAACAGGTTCGGAACCTCATGGGCCTGGCTCCACCCATTGAGCACCGAGGTCGCAGGGTCCCGCCCCATCCGCGCGGTTCCCATCTCGTGGATACGGTCGCCGGGCGGGGTGATCTTCTCGCCGGCGGCCTCCCACGGCGTGATGTCCACGCAGCCGGCGGCCTTGAGCATCTCATAGGCGTCCCGGGCGGCCTCGCGCATCATCACCTGCTCGTTGCGACCATGGGCGGCGTCGATCACCGGCACCGGCACGCCCCACTGGTCGGTCCGCGACGCCGACAGGGTCACCCGGTTCTCCGCACAGGGAAGCACCTCACCGAACGGCGTCAGCGCCATGGACCAGGGCTTGCCGCCGCCGGCCTCCTCACGCTCGGCGCCACCCATGGCCCGGGCCTCGATCCGCCGCGTCCGCCCGGCCCCGCCCTGCAGGCCAAAGCCGCGCAGATAGGGCTTCTCGCCCTCGGTGATCTGGGCGTAGCGGGGAATGTAGACGCCGGTGGGCCGGTCGGCGGGATCATGCACGTCCTCAAAGCCCGGATAGCGGCCGGTGATGCTCTCGCAGCTCACATGGTCCATCAGATTGCGCCCCACCTGGTCGCTGCCATTGGCCAGGCCCCGGGGATGGGCCTCAGAGCGCGAATTCAGCAGGATCGCCGCCGAGGCGATGGTCGAGGCGTTGAGGAAGATGATCTTCGCCTGAAAGGTGCGGCCAGCCTTGCCCACCCGGTCCACCGTCCGCACCCCCGTCGCCCGTCCCGCGGCGGGATCGTAGTCGACCCCGGCCACGATGGTGTCGGTCATCACCGTCAGATTGCCGGTCTTCTGCGCCGCTGGCAGCGTCGCCGCCAGGGTCGAGAAATAGCCCCCCAACGGACAGCCGTGGACGCAGCGCATCCGCTGCTCACAGCGGCCCCGTCCCAGGTCCTGGTGGATCTTGGTCACCCGCGACAGCTGGGCGGCCCGCCCGATGATCATCCGTCGCCCGGGGAAGGCCGCCTCGATGGCGCCCTTGGCCGCCTCCTCGACCACATTCATCGGATAGGGCGGCAGGAAGTCGCCGTCGGGCAGATGGTCGATCTCGTCATAGTCGCCGGACACCCCGGCGAAGGCCTCCACATGGTCGTACCAGGGGGCCAGGTCCTCATAGCGGATCGGCCAGTCCACCCCATGCCCATCCTTGAGGTTGGACTCGAAGTCCTGCGGCGCCAGCCGATAGGACTGCCGCCACCAGGTGATCGAGCGCCCGCCCAGGTGATAGCCACGGATCCAGCGATAGGGCTTGCCCGGCGCAGTCTCATAGGGGTGGTCGTGGTCGCTGGCCCAGAACTTCCGGTTGGAGTTGAACAGGGCGTAGCTGACGCCGGGATAATAGGGATGGTGCAGCTCCAGCTCCTCGGCCGGCACCTGGTCCTCGCGACGGCGCAGCTGGGCGGCCAGGTCGTGGCTGTAGTCGGCGCCATGCTCGATGTGCGGCCCGCGCTCCAGCATCAGGACCTTCAGGCCTCGCTCGCAGAGCTCCTTGGCCGCCCAGCCGCCGCTGATGCCCGAGCCCACGACGATCGCATCGAACCCCATGCCGTTTCCCCTGACTTTTCCGGGAGCATGTCAGGGGGGCGAGGGTCGCGCAAACCCAACCTGGAACGCCGCGAGGGTGACGCAGGGGCGACAACGTCTGGAGCGCCAGAGTATCAGCGCCTAGGTCTCGTTCGCCGCCTCCACCAAGGCCGGGCCGGGCACGGCCTCGGTATGGGCTACCGACACGATCGTACCGGGATGGGCGTTCGCCACGTGCACGTTCGCGTCCAGTTGGTTGGCCAGGGCCTCGACAATGCTGGTGCCCAGCCCCGGCGTGACGCTGGCGACGTCCTTGGGCATACCGACTCCATCATCGGACACCGAAAGGATCCAGTTCGGCCCCTTCGACTCGTAGCCAACCTCAATCTTGCCGAGACGCCCGCCGGGAAAGGCGTGTTTGAGGCAGTTGATCACCAACTCGGTGACGATCAGCCCCAGGCTCACCGACACATCGGCTTCACTGGTGCTGTCATCGGCCTTGACCTCCAGCACCAGCTGATCGTGGTCGCGGATCATCGAGGCGCCGATGCTGTCGCACAGCTTGCGGAAATAGGCGCGCAGCTCGACCGCGCCGAGGCGGGACGCCGAAAGCTGTTGCTGCAGGGCCGCCACCGACATCACCCGATTATGGGCGTCGGTCAGATGAAGCCGTGACTCGTCCGAGGACACCTGGCGCGCGCTCTGCAGGATGACGCTGGCGATAATCTGCAGGCTGTTGGCCACCCGGTGCTGCAGCTCCTGCAACAGGATGGCCTTTTCCCGCAACAGGTCGTCCTTCAGCTTGGCCGCCAGGCGTGCATCTGTGACATCGACCACCGACAGGAGGATGTAGGCGGCCGTGGCGTCCCCGAAGGTCAGCTTCTGGGCGTTCAGGACCAGCCGACGCGGGTCACCCGGCCCGATGGCCAGGTCCATTTCATAGGCGTCGATCTCGGCGGCGCCGGACGCTGTGGCCAGAAGCAGGGAGCGAAGCTGGCGGACGTCCCACTCCCCGCCCCCCAGCTGAAACAGAGGCCGTCCCGGCGCATCGGCCGGTTTAATCTGGAAGGCGCGGAAGAAGGTGGCGCTGGCGCCGACGACCATGAGGTCCCCATCCAGCAGCACCAGGGGCGAGGTTGAGGAGGCGACGATCGCCAGGCCCAGGCTCTGCATTGCGTCGTGATGGACCGCCATAGCCGTCCTTTCAGCTCGCCGGAGGCTCGCGGTGCGCAATCCATAGCCGGTAGACCGGTGGCGATGGGCAACGTCGATCGCCCAGGAAGTCTCGCCCGGGTTTCACAAGTCTAGCATGGGGGGCTCGGCGGCGTGGAAATATCCAAAACCTCAGCCACCCACTCCCGAGGTCAGAACGGCAGGCTTGCATAGCGCATCGGGGCCTATGCCTCATTGCGCGCCTATGCCCCACGGGAGATCGCAACGAAGCGGTCGGGCGCGCGTTCATGACATCACAGGGCGAAGCTTGGGCGCTCTGCCGAGCGCTCGGCGCCCTCGTCGGAGGGCCCCACGCCCCAACCCGCCCTAGCGTGAAAGACCCCCAATGACCCGTTTACTGACCCTCGCCGCCCTGACAGCGGGCCTGTTCGCCGCCTCGGCTCCCGGCGCCCAGGCGCAGTACAGATCCCCGGCCGCCAGTCTGGGCGGGTCCTGTCAGAACATCCAGACCATGCAGACCGGCTATGTCACCGCCGAGTGTCGCGATGATCAGGGCCGCTATCGCTGGAGCAGCATCTATTATCCCCAATGCCGCAGCGAGCTGATGAACCGCAGCGGGGTGCTGGCCTGCCAGGGCGCCACAGGCAATGCGGGGGGATATGTCGATCAACCCGCGACTCAGGGCGCCACCGCCGGGAGCGTCCTCGGCGCGATCGCCCAAGCCCTCCTGGGCGTCAACGGCGATCAGACCGCCGGTAACCCCGGCGGCGGCGATCCAGTCTGGGGCCAGCCTGGCTTCGACCAACCCGGGTCGGGTCCGCCCTATGGTCAACCCGGTTCGGGTTATGGCGCCGATGGGCGATGGATTCCGATCGTCAGCCGGCAGGCATGGCTGGAAAGTCGCATTGACGCCGGTCAGCGCGACCGCAGCCTGAGCAGCCAGGACGCCGCGCGCCTGCGCTCAGATTTCCAAGCGATCATCCGCCTTGAGACCCAGTACCGCCGGGGCGGCGTGACCAGCGCCGAGCAGGCCGATCTCGACCGACGGTTCAGCGCCCTGGCCGCCCGCCTCCCCGTTGAGCGCCAGGACAATCCGTATGGCTGGCAGAGCGTCACCCTGCGGCAGGCTGAGATCGAGGCGCGCATCGACACCGCGTTGCGCGATCGCACCCTCACCTCGCAGGACGCCGCCCGGCTGCGGGCCGAATTCCAGTCGATCGCGCGCCTGGAGACCCAGTATCGCGCCAATGGCGTGACCGGCGCCGAGCAGGCCGACCTGGACCGTCGCCTTGACGCGCTCAACGCGCGCATTCCAGGCTCTGCCCAGGCAGATCAGTATGGCTGGCAGGGCACGAGCCAAGCTCAGGCTGAATTTGACGCTCGCATCGACGCGGCTCTGCGTGATCGCACCCTGACCGTCCGCGACGCCGCCCAGTTGCGGGCGGAGTTCCAGGCGATCGCGCGGCTGGAGACCCAATATCGCCAGGGCGGAATCACCAATGCCGAACAGAACGATCTCGACCGGCGATTCGAGGCGCTCAGGGCGCGAATTCCCAACCAGGGGCAGTACGATCAGTACGGCTGGGAGAGCATCAGCCAGCGTCAGGCCCAGGTCGAGGCTCGTATCAGCGCAGGCCTGCGCAACCGTGCGCTCAGCACTTGGCAGGCTGCGCGCCTGCGGGCTGAGTTCAGTGAGATCGCGCGGCTGGAGACCCAGTACAGCCAGGGCGGCATGACCAGCGCTGAACAGGCCGACCTCGATCGCCGCTTCGAAGCCCTCAGCGCTCGGATCCCCGGCGGAAACCCCTACTAACGGGCAGAGCCCTCAATGTTGCGCTCACCGCGCGCGCCCTGACGGGCGCCGCGGTGGGCCCGACGTCAAGACCTCGGAATGTCTGAAAAGTGGCGGTGACGGAGGGATTCGAACCCTCGATACCCTTTCAGGTATGACGATTTAGCAAACCGTTGCCTTCAGCCACTCGGCCACGTCACCATTGATTAGAACCGGGTTGTCTCCCGTCCTCCGCGCTCGGCCAGGAAGGTGAATCCCCGGGCGGTCTCGAAGGATGGACTGCATAGCCGAAACCGTGGCCCGGGGGCAACGGCTCAAAATCATCGGCATGGGAAACAGGGCGAGGCCGGCGGTTAACCTGTCGATCAGAGGCGCAGCCCATAATGGGCGGGAGCTCAAAGGTCCCGTGCGCAGAATGTCCAACCTCGTTCGCCTTCCCCGACGTGATGACGGGGCGCCATCCGCCCCGCCCTCGGAGACGTGGACGCCGGCCCAGGACGATTCCGACTTCGCCTCAGGCTTCGATGAGGCCTTGCCGCCAGCGGAAGTCGCCCCGGCCCGTGACCGGCGCGGGCCCATGCGGCCTGGGCGGCTGAGCCCCACACGCAAGCGATTGGATGGCCAGGCCTATGCCTGGGCCTTCCAGGGGATCGACGGCCTGTGGCTTAGCCTCTGCGCCCTGGCGGCCTTCGTGGTCGGCGGCGGACAGGCCGGCGTCTATGCCGCGCCCGCCCTGGCGGTGATGGCGACGCTGAGCCTTTTCGACCTCTATGCCTTCAGGGCCCGGCAGGGTCTGTCCTACCATCTCGCCAGGACCTCCGTGGCGGTGGCGCTCGCCGTGGGCGCCGCCGTGCTGATGCTGGCCGCCTTCCTGCCCCTGGGCGTCGTCTTGGCCCAGCTTGCCGTCTGGACCGTGGCGGCGTTTCTCGGCCTCTACGCCCTTCACGCCCTGTGGTGGCTTCGCGTCCGCCGCTGGCGCGCCGAGGGTCGCCTGACCCCCAATGTGGTGATTGTCGGCGCCACCAAGGCGGCCGAGCGGCTGATCAGCCAGGCGCTGAAGTCTGGCGAGGTCAATATTCTCGGCGTGTTCGATGACCGCCTTGCCCGCACGCCAGAGGCCCTGCGCGGGGTGCCGGTGCTCGGCGACACCCAGGCCCTGCTCAGCCACCGCATCATGCCCTATGTGGACCGGGTCGTCGTCGCGGTGCCGACCGGCGCTCAGGAGCGCGTGCGACAGGTGATCGCCGCCCTGCGTCCCCTGCCCAATGAGGTCAGTCTTCTGCTGGAGGACGAACTCGTCCCGGCCGACGCCATCTCGCCCCACCACACAGCGCCGATCAGCGACCTGCCCCTGGCGCGGGTCTCTGGCCTGCCGCGCCATCTCGGCCGGTCCATCGTCAAGCGGGCCCTGGATCTGGCGGTCGGGGTCCTGGCCCTGATTGTCGCCCTGCCGATCATGGCCCTGGTCGCCCTGGCGATCCGTCTCGACAGCCCAGGACCGATCCTGTTCACCCAGCGCCGCCAGGGCTTCAACAACGAAGAGATCGTGGTCTGGAAGTTCCGCTCCATGCGCCATGACGTGGCTGACGCCAATGCGCGCCGCCAGGTGCAGGCTGGTGATGACCGCGTCACCCGGGTGGGCCGGCTGATCCGCAGCACCAGCCTCGATGAACTTCCGCAGATCTTCAATGTGCTGAGCGGTGAGATGTCCCTGGTGGGACCGCGGCCCCACGCCATCGGCATGATGACCGGCGATGTGGAATCCGCGCGCCTGGTGGCCGAGTACGCCCATCGCCACCGCATGAAACCCGGCATGACCGGCTGGGCCGCCATTCACGGCTCCCGTGGGCCTGTGGACACCCCGGAAGACGTCCGCCGCCGTGTCGAGCTGGACATTGAGTATATCGAGCGACAGTCCGCCTGGCTGGACATCTACATCATCGCCATGACCATCCCCTGCCTTCTCGGGGATCGGCAGGCCGTGCGCTAGGCGGGCCCGATGTTCTGGCGCGGCGTAGTCGGCTACCTGCCGGTCAACATCATTCAGGGCCTGGTGGGCCTGGCGACGATCGTTACCTTCACCCGCCTGCTTGAGCCCTCCCAGTTTGGCGACTACGCCCTGGGCTTCTCGGTCATGAGCCTGCTGCACACCGCCATCTTCACCTGGAACGAGGCGGCCATGGCCCGGTTCTGGGTCGGCGAGGCCGACAAGGGCCGCGGCGGCGACCATGCAGCTACCGTCTATCGCACCTGGCTGGCCCTGCTGATCATTCTGCCCATCGCCCTCCTCGCCGCCCTGCTCATCCCGATGTCGCCAGGGCTGAAGCTCGCTGTGGTTTGCGGGGTCCTGGCTGTCCTGCCGCGCACCTTCGCCAAGCTCGCCCAGGAACGCCGTCGGGCGGCGGGCGAGGTGGCCGGCGCGGCCTCGATCGACATCATCCAGACCCTCGGCGGTTTCGGGGTTGGCGCGATCCTGGCATGGCAGGGCTTTGGCGGCGCAGCGCCCATCATCGGCTTCGGCGTCGCCGCGGCGGTCTGCATGGCCTGGACCCTGCCCTCAGAGCTGGCCCATAGCCGGCAGGGGCGGTTCGAGGCGCCCCGGGTCAAGTCCTACCTCGGCTATGGCGTGCCCGTGGCCCTGTCCCTGATCCTGGCCCTGGTCCTGTCGACCACCGACCGCTTCCTGCTGGCCGCCTTCCTCGATGAGGCCGCCGTCGGGGTCTATCACGCCGGTTACAGCCTCGCGAACCGCACCCTGGACGTCCTGTTCATCTGGCTGGGGGCGGCTGGCGGGCCGGCCCTGATCGCAGCCCTGGAGCGTGGCGGGCCCGGCGAGCTTGGCCGCGCCGCCCGGGAACAGGCCAGCCTCATGTTGCTGCTCTGTGTGCCGGCCGCCGTGGGCCTGGCCCTGGTGGCCGCCCCCTTGGCTCAGCTGATGGTCGGGAGAGATCTGGCCGAGGGCGCAGCCCACGTCACCCCCTGGATCGCGCTCAGCGGCCTCCTGGCGGGACTGACCACCTATTACTTCCATCAGGCCTTCACGCTTGGCCAGCGCACCTCGCTGCTGCTGGCCGCCATGGCGATCCCGGCGGTGGCCAACCTTGTCCTGAACCTGATCCTCATCCCCCGCTTCGGGTTGGACGGCGCCCTCTGGTCGACCCTGGCCAGCTACGCGCTCGGACTGGCGGCCTCGATGATCCTGGGCGCCCGCAGCCTGGTCCTGCCCATCCCCTGGCTGCCCCTCGCCCAGACCCTGGGGGCCACCGCCGTCATGGCCCTTGTGGTCAGCCGGGTTCCAGCCCTCGGGGGCTGGGCCGAACTGCTGCTGAAGGCGGGGCTTGGCGGTCTGGTCTTCGGGGCCATCACCTTCGCCCTCGACACCGGCGCCCTGCGCAGCCGCGGCCTGTCCCTGATCCGTGACCTGAAGGCGAGGCCGGCATGAGCGCAACCCTGTTTAGCAACGCCCTCTGGGACAGCGCCCAGCCCCGGCTCTCGGTGCTGATCCCGTTCAAGGGCGATGACCCCTGCCCGCTGCTCGCAGCCCTGGGACGGGAGGCTGCGGCCGTCGAGATCGTCCTGCTGGACGACGGCACCGCCGACCCCGCCTTGAGCCGCGCCGTACAGGCTGCTGTGGCCGATCTGCCCCTGCCCGCCCGCCTCGTCACGCTCAGTCTCAATGAGGGTCGCGCCAAGGGCCGCAACCGGCTGGTCAGCCACGCCCGGGCGCCCCACTTCCTGTTCCTCGACAGCGATATGGCGCCTGACAGCGCGGGCTTCCTCAGCGCCTGGCTGGGCCTCATCGCCACCGACGATCCCGCCGTGGCCTTTGGCGGGTTTTCCCTGGATCAGGTCGAGCCGCGCCGTGATCAGGCGCTGCACCGGGCCATGGCCGCGCACAGCGATTGCCTGAGCGCGGCGCAACGCAGCCTCTCGCCGGAAAAGCACGTCTTCACCTCCAACCTCCTCGTGCGCCGCGATGTTTTCGCCGCCGAGGGTTTCGACGAGGGGTTCGCCGGCTGGGGCTGGGAGGATGTGGAGTGGGGCATGCGGGTCGCCCGCCGCTGGCCCATCACGCACATCGACAATACCGCCACCCATCTGGGTCTCGATCCAGCCCCGATGATCGCGGCCAAGTACGAACAGTCCGCCGCCAATTTCGCCCGGGTGGTAGCCGCCCATCCTGAGGTGGTCAGCGCCTATCCCAGCTACCGCGCCGCGAAGCTCCTGCGCCGCGTGCCCCTGCGTGGGCTCTGGCGACCACTGATCAAGGTGTTTGCGCTGAACGACCTGGCGCCGCTGCGCAGCCGCGCCTTCGCCATGCGTCTCTATCGCGCCGCCCTCTATGCCGAGGCCGTCTGATGTCCCCTGCCGACGCCTACCAGCCTGACCGGACCCTGAAGGGGAAGCTCCGCCGCCGACTGGTGCGATTGGCTCACCGCCGCCCGTTGGCCCGGGGGCCCGGCGCGCCCATGGTCTCTTTCACCTTTGACGACGCGCCCCTGACGGCGACGGAAGCCGGCGCGCGCCTGCTGGAGGCCCGGGGCGCTCGCGGCGTCTTCTATGTGTCGGCGGGTCTGGCCGGGACCGAGGGCCCCATGGGGCGCTTCGCGCCGGCCGCAGACTATGCCCGTCTGGCGCAGGCCGGTCACGAGATCGCCTGCCATACCTATTCCCACCTGGACTGCGGACAGGCCGAAGGCGACGTCGCCGATCTTGACGCCGCGCGCAATCGCGCGGCGCTCGCCGACTGGGGCGCCGGCCCGATCACCAACTTCGCCTATCCCTATGGGGATGTCGCCGCCGGTCCCAAGGGGGCGCTCAGCCGCAGCTACGGCCTCCTGCGGGCCCTGCATCATGGGGTCATTGAGGCCGGAACCGACCTGAACCAGGCTCCAGCTGTCGGTATTGAGGGTCCGGACGGCGAGGCCATCGCTGAGCATTGGCTGGCCAAAGCCCAGGCGCGCAACGCCTGGCTGATCCTCTATACCCACGATGTTCGTTCTGACCCGTCGCCCTGGGGCTGCACCCCAGACGCACTCGCGCGGCTCATCGACCGGGCGCAGATGAGCGGAATGCAGATCGTCACCGTGGCCGAAGGCGCCCAACGCCTGGGTATCGAAACCGCGGCGGCCTGAGGACCGCTCAGCCTTCCTCTTCGGCCCGCCGACGCCTTCGCTCGGTCTTGGCCCGGTTGGCCCACAGCTTGCGATGAGCGATGGCCGCGGCCGGATCTTCCTTGCGCTCGATGAAGGCGCCCTCTCGGCCCAGCTTGCGATAGCTTTCCAGCCGCTCGGCCAAGAGCTCGCCGGACTTCAGCGCCGCCTGGACCGCGCAGCCAGGCTCGGCCACATGGCCGCAGTCTCGGAACCGGCACTGGCGGGCCAGGGCCTCGATATCCTCGAAGGTCTGGGCGTTGGCCTCGCCCGGATCCCACAGGCCGAGCTCGCGCATGCCGGGCGTATCGAGGATCAGGGCGCCTGCAGGCAGCAGGACCAGCTCCCGGTGCGTGGTGGTATGGCGGCCCCTGCCGTCGGTGGCGCGCACCTCTCCCACAGCCTGGCGAGCCTCCCCGGCCAGGGCGTTGACCAGGGTCGACTTGCCCACCCCCGACATGCCCAGCATCACGGCCGTGGTCCCCGGCGTCAGATAGGCCCTCAGCGCGTCCAGGCCCTGCCCTGTCGGCGCCGACAGGGCCAGCACTGGCGCGCCGAGCGCCACGGCCTCCACCTGGGCCACCTTCTCGGCCACGTCGTCCACCAGATCGGCCTTGGTCAGCACCACCACCGGCTGGGCGCCGGTGCCCCAGGCCGCCGTCAGATAGCGCTCGATCCGGCGCAGGTTGAAATCGGTGTCCAGCCCCGTGGTCAGCAGGACCACGTCGAAGTTCGCCGCCACCACCTGGGGCTTGTCGACCACACCGGCGGCCTTGCGGACGAACTGGCTGGTCCGGGGCAGCACAGCATGAATGGTCGAGACGCCGTCTCCGGCCTGACGCTCCACCGCCACCCAGTCCCCGACGACCGGAAGCCCGGTGGTCGAGGCGTTGTGCAGGAACCGGCCGGCGGTCTCGGCGGAGAACTCTCCCCCCTCGCCCATCAGCACGAACCGGGCGCGATGCTGAATGACCACCCGCGCTGGGGTCAGGCCCTCCAGCGCGAAGGCGGCGAAGTTGCGCTCAAGCGCCTCGTTCCAGCCGTATGAGGTCAGCAATGGCGCGGGTCCTTCAAGGCCGGGAACAGTCTGGTCTGCGCCGGCCTCATCCCCGTCGCGCCTCGATCTCACGGTCGGGCCAGGCCAGCTTCACCGCGACCGCCAGAAACAGCACCCAGCGAAAGTCGTTATAGCTCACGGCGATGCTCTCAGTGATGGTCATCAGGCTGTAGACGATCAGGAACGGCGCGGCGAGATAGGCGCCCGGATCGCGGAACAGGGCCACCACCGCCAGAAGCACAGTCTGGGCGTAGAACAGGGCGAAGGCCGCCAGGCCCAGGATCCCCATGCCCAGCCACTGCTCGATCCAGGAATTGTGGGCATGCTGCGGGGTGAAGCCCGCATCCCGGGTCATCTGGGCCAGGGGCGCCCAGGGGCCGAGATCATCCCATACGACGCCAAAGCCGAAGCCGGTCCAGGGGCGGCTCTGAATCTGGGTCATGGCCGCGGCCCAGATTTCCGTACGGCCGGTCAGGGTGGCGTCCTTGCCCAGCAGGTCGAAGATGGCGTCCGCAGCGAACACGATCACGCCGAGCCCCATCCCGACCCCGACGATGGCCAGCCAGAGGATGGCCACCCGCGTCGCCGGCCCGCGCCGCACGATGGCCACGAAGATCAGGGCGCCCAGTCCGAGGGCCAAGGCCACCAGGGAGGTCTTCGAGGTCGACATCAGGGTCAGCAGCAGGGCGAGCCCCGCAAACCCCCACCAGATAATCCGCCGACGCGGGTTCAGCATGGCTGCAGCGCCCATGATCGCAAAGCCCAGAGCCATATTGCCGCCAAGGGCATTCTTCTCTGACCACAGGCCGCGCCAGGCGCCGGGAAAGATCTCCTGCATGATTCCCACAGATGGCAGGGCCACGGCCGCCGCCAGGGACGCCACCGCCAGGATGGCGAAGGACGCCCCCGCCACCTCGGCCAGTTCCGACCATTTCAACCGCGAGGCCAGGACCACACCGCCCAGGGCCGAACAATAGGCCGCGAACACCCGACGCAGGGTCTGGTCCGGGGCGATCGACCACAGGGTCGAAGCCGCCACCAGCAGCATCAGGGCGACCAGGAAAGGCTGGCGCAACAGGGCCTGGAAGGTGGCCCCCGGGGAGACCGCCAGCAGCAGAAAACCCGCCGCATAGGCCGGAAGATAAAGGGCCCGGATCAGCCCGCCCTGGCTGGTGTCGGCCTGTTCGCCCATCAGCGGAAAGACCCAGGCCTGGCTATAGACCAGCAGCAGGAAGACGGAGGCGCCGGCCAGAAGCAGGCGCCAAGCCGTCAAGGGCGGCGCAGGCGCCAGAACAGGGGCGTAGGAAAGCCCGCTCACCGCAGGAAGGCGCGGGCGAACGGCGGAGGCTCCACCGTCGCGCGGTTGAAGAACAGGCCGACCACATCGGCGCCGGCGCCGGTCAGGGCGTCGCGCAGCAAGGCTGGCGCCCGGACATCGGCCTCATCAGCCGCCACCACCATCAGGGTCTGATCCATGAAGGGCGCCACCGTCATGGCCGCCTGGGAGCGGTCGGCCGAGGGGCAGTCGACAATGATCAGATCTGCGAACCGACGCAGGGCGTTCCAATAGTCGCCATCGCCCAGGACATGGACCGCCTGGCGACCCCGCAGGGCCTCGCGCCGGAACCGCGTGACCCACCAGCGGGCCGCGCCGACCCGGTGCGCCGCAAGATAGCGGGCGTCGGGCCAGGGCTTGCCGTCCGGCCCCTGGGCCGCAGGTTGAATGGAGAAGAAGATGGAGCCGTCGGGGCTGGCGGCAGCCGGCTGGCCCATGAGCCCATAGCGGTCGCTCTCGGCGACCACGGCGGCGTGCTGCGGCGAGGCCATCAGGTCGAGATCCACCAGCCACACCGAGCGACCCGCCCGCCGTGCAGCGAAGAAGGCGAGTTCGCGGGCCACCGTCGAGGCCCCCTCGCCGCGTCTGGCCGAGACAATCTGGATGGTTCGGGCGCGACCGGCCGCAGGCGCCCCAAGGGACGCCCATAGCTCAGCCATCTCGGCGTTGAGGTTCACCATGACTCGAATCGCCGCGCACACACTGGCGCGAGCCTAACGGAAAGCGTCATGCCGCGCAGGGATCATCATCTCAGGCGGTCTTCAGGGTCGCGACCCCAAGGACCGGCAGGTCCAGGGTGCGTGAGGCCGAAGCCGGCGTCGGCAGGCCCGGCCGCAGGAACATCCGCAGAAGGCCCGCGCAGAGGGCGGTGAAGCCGGCGAACAGAAAGGCCAGCACCAGAACCGGCTTCTTCAGGCTCGAGCCCCGGGCCGGGGCGGTGGCGCGCTGAACGATGCGGATATTGTCGTTGGAGGCCGCGGCGATCTCCCGGGCGGCCCGGCCTTGTTCCTCGCGGACCGCGAAGTCCCGGACATTGGCCTGCAGGACGTCCCGATCCAGGCTGAGCGCCTGGAAACGCGGCTCCAGCTCGGCCAGCCTCAACCGCCGATCCAGCAGTTGGCTCATCTGGGTGTTGAGCGCGGCCAGGGATTGCCGCAGGGCGGCCACCTCGGACTGGAGCTGAATGCGTTCGGTCTGCAGGGTCTGGAAGACCGGGTTGATGCCGATACGCCGGGCGCCGTCCCCGGTGGTGCGCCCCTCGGCGATGCCCGCCTCCAGGCGGGTGATCTGGGCGTCCAGGTCACGGACCGGCTGGGCGTCAGAGCGGTAGCGGCCCAGCAGATCCTCCCGCTGCAGCTTCAGCTCGACCAGCTTGTCAGAGGCGGCGTTGTTCACATCGCGATAGAGACCGACCTCCTGCGAGACCTGTCCCATCTGCCCCTGCAGGGCCGCCAGTCGGCCGCTGCGGTCCTGTAGCTGGGCCTCAGTGAGGTACTTCTGCTGTTCGATCTGCGACTGCAACTGCGACAGGGCGGCCTTTTCGGCGACGAAATCGGCGATCCGGTTGCTGGTCAGAAAGTCCTCATAGGCTGCGTCGGCATCCTGCAGGCGGGTCTCGAAAGCCTGTCGTTGCAGGGCCATGGCCGGCATATTGGACTCAACCAGCACCGTCCGGCGGAAGATCAGATATTCCTCCAGCAGGGTGTTCAGCACCAGGGCGGCGGTCTTGGGATCTTCGTGGGTGAAGATCAGGCGGACGATCGGGGTGTCCGGCGCCGTCTGGATCTTGAGACCCGTCTCCATGCCACGGATCGCCTGGCCCATGATGACGCGCTTTTCGGCCTCGGGGGCGTCGGCGAATTTCCGGGCCAGCTCTGGATAGATGCGCATCAGGCCCAGACGGTCGATCACCCGCTGCTTCAGCTCGCTTGAGCCGATGATCTCGGTCTCGGACTGGATGACCTGAGCGGAGTCCGGCACCGCGCCGCGGCCGGCGTCGCCGGCCCGGGGCTCGTAGACATACTCCTGCCCCAACCGCACGAGGATGCTGGAACTGGCCGGATAGGTGGTCTTCAGGGTCATGGCCAGGGCCGCGCCGATGACAAACAGCACGGCGAACACGGCCAGCATCAGGTAGCGCTCACGCCACAGGAGCGCGACGAAATCCGACGGCGCATACCGTGGCCGCGCCACCCATTCCGACCGGGGCGTGGCGTCAGGCGTTCTGATGGTCCAGGCGCTCGTCGCGGCCATAGCGAATCCGGTGATCCCAGGTGACACTTGGCGGGACCCTCGCCCCCCGCGCTTAAGACTTCGTTACCCATTCCTGTTAACCCTGGGGCCATGCTGATCCGTCGTAGATTCCGCGCCCTGACAAGCCTCACCGTCGCCCTCGTGGTGGCTGGCTGCGGCGGCGTCAGCCGTGTGCCCGGCGCTGAGCGCGTCGGCCTGGCTCCACCGGCCCATGAGGCCCAGTTCGCCAACATCGCCTACGCGCAATGGACGGACTTCGAGCCGGCCTACCGCTTCTATCCCGGCGACGAGATTGAGGTGAGCATCCCCTCAGCGCCAGAACTGACCAAGACCGTGACGGTCCAGCCCGATGGCCGGATCACGGCGCCCCTGATCCCGCCGGTGATGGCGGCCGATCGGACGACCCAGCAACTCGAAGCGACCCTGTCCCAGGCCTATGGCGCTCATCTCCTGCGGCCGGACGTTTTCGTCACGGCCAAGGCGGCGCCGCTCAAGGTGTTTGTCGGGGGCGAGGTGGGCGCGCCTGGCGTCTATGACATGCAGGGCGACGCCGATGCTCTGCGCGCGGTGATTCAGGCGGGGGGTTTCAGCACGACTGCGGATCGCAGCAAGGTGATCATCATTCGCCGCGGCGCCGACGGCCAGGGCATGATGCGGACCGCCGACCTGTTGGCTGGCCTGCGTCGGCCCACCACCGACCTCGTGCCCCTGCGGCGGTTCGATATCGTCTACGTGCCCCGCAGCGGGGTCGCCAACGCAGGGCTGTTCGTCCAGCAGTACTTCCGGGACCTTTCCCCGATCCAGTTCGGGTTCAGCTACGCCCTCAACGAAACGGGCTTGAACTGAGGCCGCCTGATCTGGCGGCCTGGGGTTTCAGCCCTGGGCCAGCCATTCCCGCGCGGCGCGCTGGGCCTCGGCCACCTCTTCGGACGCCATCTCCTGGGACAGTTCCTTGCGGTAGACCTTGGCTTCCAGAGAGCCTTTCATGGCCGCCAGGTTGAACAGCATGTGCGCCGACACATAGTCCAGCGGCGCGCCGCCCTGCCCTGTCGAATAGAGCATCCCAAGCCGGAACAGTTCGTCCCCCGAGGCTTCGGGGCCCGGCAGGGGAAGGCCTTCGGCTTGTCCCACTTCCACGTTCGCAAACATGACTTTCACGTCCTCAACCAGCGGCGGGCGGCGTTCTGACGCCCCAGCCCCGCTATCCATGCCGCTACAAAAGTCGAGATCGACTGAACATATGGTTAAGTCGCAAAAGAACTCGAATTCATGCGACATTCTGACAGACTTCAGTTCGCTTACTGCTGTGAAACCTTTGTCTACGCGCAGTTAACGGCACAGCTCGGAACGCGCCTGGAGCTTGACTGTGGCGATCGGCGCAGATTTGGGAGCCGATAGCCGCGCGGAACGTTCCATACATGAGGGATTCGTCTGAGGAGCCACCCATGAGACCCGTATTGATCACCGCAGCAGCGGTTGTGGCGCTGGCCATGCCCATGAGCGCCCTGGCCCAGCCGGGACATGACCATCATCGGGGTAAGGCCGCCGCCAAGGCTCACCCCCACGGCATGCCACCGGGCCAGGCCAAGAAGCACTGGAATCGCGGCGAGCACATACCGAACGCCTATGTCACCGACAGGTCGTACTACATCACAGAGCCGGCGCGTCACCGCCTCAGCCCCTCGCCTGCCGGGTATGAGTGGGTGAGGGTTGGCGATGACGTCTATCTGGCGCAGACCCAGACTGGCCTCATCGCTGAAGTGGTGCGGAGCCTGTTCAACTAGCCGGCCAGGGGTTTAGGCCCTCGCCAGCCGAGATGGTAAACCTGACTTAACTGTTCAGTTTCGGTTCAGGGGGGCCGCCCCATTCTTCTCCTATCGGGGGATGTGGCGGCCCGCTCCGGCGGGCCCGCAGGAAAAACGGAGACGTAAAATGAGACGTCTAATCTTGAGTCTCGCGGCCCTGGCTGCGGTTGCGGGCCCGATCGCGGCGTCTGCCACCGCCGCCCAGGCCCAGTCCTGGGACCGCCGTGAAAATCACGCGGACCGGCGCGGCGACCATGGAGACCGGCGCGATGATCGCCGTGATCACCGCTACGACCGGCGAGACCACCGCTACGACCAGCGCGGCCACCAGTACAACAGTCGTCACTACCAGCCACCGCGCCATCAGGCCTGGGATCAGCGCTACTACAACGGCTACTACTATCAGAACCGTTGGTCCTATGGTCCACCGCCGGCGGTCTATTACAGCCACCCGCAATACCGGCCAGGCTATGTCTCCTGGCGGCGTGGCGCGGTCCTGCCGCCCCACTATCGCGGCTATGTTGTGAACGACTACCACCGCTATCGCCTGCGCCCGCCGCCGCGGGGCTATGCCTGGCACCAGGTGGGCAACGACTATCTGCTGGCTGCGGTCGCGACCGGCATCATCTTCGAGATCATCAGCAACCGCTGAGTCTCCCAACGACAAGGGCCCCGGATCATCGATCCGGGGCCCTTTCTTGTGGCGCAACGGTCTGCGGCCTCAGAGGCCGAGCTTGGCCTTGAGCAACTGGTTGACGGTCCCGGGATTGGCCTTGCCGCCGGTGGCCTTCATCACCTGACCGACGAACCAACCGATCGCCTGGGGCTTGTCTTTCACCGACTCGGCCTGGGCCGGATTGCCGGCGATCAAGCCGTCAATGATGGCTTCAAGCTCGCCGGTGTCAGAGACCTGAGTCAGGCCCTGCTTCTCGACGATCTCGGCCGGCGCGCCCTCGCCCGCCCACATGCGCTCAAAGACGTCCTTGGCGATCTTGGACGAAATGACCCCATCCTCGATCAGCTTGACCAGGTCTGAGATCTCGCCGGCGCTGATCGGGCTGTCCTCGATGTCGAGGTTGGCGGCGGTCAGGCGGGCGGCCAGGTCGTTGGTCACCCAGTTGGCCACCAGCTTGGCGTCGCGCCCCTTGGCCGCAGCCTCGAAGAAGTCGGCTCGCGCCTGCTCGCCGACCAACACGCCGGCGTCATAGGCCGACAGGCCATACTCCGCCTGTAACCGCGCCTTCTTCGGATCCGGCAACTCCGGCAGGCTCAGCCGGATCGCCTCGACCCACGCCTCATCCAGCACCAGGGGCAAGAGGTCCGGATCGGGGAAGTAGCGATAGTCGTGCGCCTCTTCCTTGGAGCGCATGGACCGGGTCTCGCCCTTGCCGGGATCGAACAGCCGGGTCTCCTGGTCGATCTTGCCCCCGTCCTCGAGGATTTCGATCTGCCGGCGGGCCTCGTACTCGATGGCCTGCTGGATATAGCGGTAGGAATTGACGTTCTTGATCTCGCAGCGGGTGCCCAGGTGGCTGAAGTCGCCCGTGGCGCGGAACTTCTCATAGGCGCCCGGACGACAGACCGAGACGTTCACATCGGCCCGCAGATTGCCCTTCTCCATGTCCCCGTCGCAGGTGCCCAGATAGACGAGGATGGTGCGCACCTTCTTCACATAGGCCGCAGCCTCCGGCGCGCTGCGCATGTCGGGGCGCGAGACGATTTCCATAAGGGCGGTGCCGGCCCGGTTGAGGTCCACATAGGTGGAGTCCGGATCCTGGTCGTGCAGGGACTTTCCGGCGTCCTGCTCCAGGTGCAGCCGCTCGATCCGCACGGTGATGGTCTCGCCGTCGTCCAACTCGACCAAGACCTCGCCCTCGCCGACCACCGGGTCCTTGAACTGGCTGATCTGGTAGCCCTGGGGCAGGTCCGGATAGAAGTAGTTCTTCCGGTCAAAGGTGGACGTCAGATTGATCTGCGCCTTGAGGCCAAGGCCCGTCCGCACGGCCTGCTCGACGCAGCGGCGGTTGATCACCGGCAGCATGCCGGGCATGGCGGCGTCCACCAGGCTCACCTGGGCGTTGGGGCCTGCGCCGAAGCCGACGGCGGCGCCAGAGAAGAGCTTGGCGTTGGAGGCGACCTGGGCGTGGATTTCCAGCCCCAGGACCACTTCCCAGGGACCGGTGCGGCCCTGGATCAACTTGGTGTTCTCAGTCATGCGCCCTTCCTAGAGCCAGCCGTCCCCGTGCGGAAGCGGCCAAGTTAATCCCTCTTGCGAAACGACCGCGCCTGCCGCTCACTCCGCCTCGGCAACAATGCCGTTCCAGGGAGGAACTCCATCCATGCGCAAGGCTCTTATGACGGGCGCCCTCGCCCTTTCGCTGACGTTCGCCGCCGTCTCCGGCGCTGCGGCGTCGACACTCACCGTCGAATCGAATTCCGTCGCTGAACTGGTCGCTGACGAAAAGGCCAAGGCCGTGCTGGAGAAGCACATTCCCGGCATCAGCACCCATCCCTCCTACGACATGTTCAAGGGCATGACCCTTGTCGAGCTCAAGCCCTTTTCCGAAGGCATGATCACCGACGACACCCTGGCGGCCATCAAGAGCGAGCTGGCCACCGACTGAAGTCCAGCGTAACCGCCTCCGTCCGGCGCCCCGTGGCCCGGGCGGGGGCGCCTACCACCACCGGTCTGGCCGCGCCGTGACGCCTGCGGCCTGCTCGATCACCCCGCCAAGCGAAAACAGCGAGCCTTCGTCCAGGGCCCGGCCGATCAGTTGCAGACCAAGGGGCAGCCCCTTGGCGTCAACGCCGGCTGGCACGCTCATGCCCGGCAGGCCCGCCAGGTTCACCGTCACGGTGAAGATGTCGTTCAGGTACATGGCCACCGGGTCATCGGCGTTCTCCCCCAGGGGGAAGGCCGCCGAGGGCGCCGTGGGCGTCAGCAAAGCGTCCACCTTCTCGAAGGCCTGGTCGAAGTCGTCGGCGATGCGACGGCGGACCTTCTGGGCCTTGAGATAATAGGCGTCGTAATAGCCCGCAGAGAGCACATAGGTGCCGATCAGGATGCGGCGCTTGACCTCCTCGCCAAAGCCCGCCGCGCGGGTTTTTTCGTAGGTCTCGGTCAGATTGGCGCCGTCCACCCGCAGGCCGTAGCGCATGCCGTCATATCGGGCGAGGTTGGAAGAGGCCTCGGCTGGGGCGACGATGTAATAGGCTGGCAGGGCGTACTTGGTGTGGGGCAGCGACACCTCGACGATCTCGCAGCCGGCCTCCTTCAGCCAGGCGATTCCCTGCTCCCAGAGCTTCTCGATCTCGGCCGGCATGCCGTCGACCCGGTATTCCTTGGGAATGCCCACCCGCATGCCCTTCACTGACTTGCCCACGAAGCTGGCGAAGTCAGGAACGGCCACGTCCAGGCTGGTGGAGTCCCGGGCGTCATGTCCGGCCATGGAGGTCAGCAGCAGGGCGGCGTCCTCCACCGTCCGGGCGATCGGGCCGGCCTGATCCAGAGACGAGGCGAAGGCCACCACCCCCCAGCGTGAACAGCGGCCATAGGTCGGCTTGATCCCCACCGTGCCGGTCAGGGCGGCGGGCTGGCGGATGGAGCCCCCGGTGTCGGTGGCTGTCGCCCCCAGGCACAGCTGGGCCGCCACCGCGGCGGCCGAGCCGCCGGACGAGCCGCCGGGCGTCAACGGCGTGGTCTCGCCGCTCGCGCGCCAGGGATTGATCACCGGGCCGAAGGCGCTGGTCTCGTTGGAGGAGCCCATGGCGAACTCGTCCATGTTCAGCTTGCCCAGCATCACCGCCCCGTCACGCCACAGATTGGCGGTGACCTGGGACTCATAGGTGGGCTGGAAGTCGCCGAGGATCTTCGAGCAGGCGGTAGAGCGCACGCCCTCGGTGCAGAACAGATCCTTGATCCCGAGGGGCGCGCCGTCGAGGACGCCGGCCTGGCCCTGGGCGCGGCGCGCGTCGCTGGCCTGGGCCATGGCCAGCGCCTTGTCCGGGGTCTCCAGCACATAGGCGTTCAGCGCCTTGGCCTGTTCCACCGCCTCGATATGGGCCCGCGTCAGCTCCACGGAGGAAAAGGCCTTGGACTCAAGACCTTCCAGGGCGGACTTGAGGGTCAGCTTGGTCAGGTCGCTCATCTATTCCACCACCTTGGGGACAACGAAGAAGTCCTTGGCCGACTTGGGCGCATTGGCCAGCACCTTGGCCGGGTCGCCGCCCTCGGTGACCACGTCCTCACGCATGGGCAGGCCCTGATGGACCACCGAGGTCATGGGTTCGACCCCATCGGTGTCCACCTCGTTCAGCATCTCGATCCAGGTCAGGATGCCGTTGAGCTCCCGGGCCAGGGGCTCGATACGCTCTTCAGGTTCGGCGATGCGCGCCAGCTTGGCGACCTTGCGCACGGTCGCCGCGTCGATGGCCATGGGGGCCTCCTTGCAATCTGACCCGTGGGTTAGCCGCGGTGGCAGGCCTTTGACAAGCGGCCGGCGCCGTTCTTGGCGCCAGAGCGCCGACGGCCAGCGGCGCGAAACTCGAAATTCCGCTGCCGCCCGGCGCGGCAGGGGTGAGTGTCGGCGGCTTCAGGCCCCTGTAGGATCGCTGACAGCGCCCTGCCCCTCGGCCAGCCAGCGGGCGCATTCGGGGCCCAGCTCGGCGAGGGCCCGGGCCTCATAGGCCGCGACGTCCCCCGGGGTGAGGATGTCTCTCCACCGGCCGTTGACCCCCTTGTTGATGAAGGTCTGCGCGCCCCCCTCGAACACCGCGCCGCCCAAGGGCGCCACGTTCTCCGCATGAGCCTTCATCCAGTCGAACGAGCAGTGCTCCAGGATCTGCGGCCAGCGATCCTCAGGGACATCGCACTCCAGGAAGGCGGCGATCTTGCGCATCTCGCCCTCGAGATCCCGCTTCAGATCGCTGAAGTGGACCAGCATGACATTGGGAAGATCGCGGATCGCCCACCAGGAGGCGATGTTCTCCCAATAGGGCCAGAACGGCGCGCCGTCCTCTGAAAGCCAGGTCTGAAAGTACCTGCGAATGTCCGGGTCCGGCCGTTCGATCGGCGGACCCACACGGCCAGGAGTGTCGTTCAGCGCGTCGTAAAAAAGCTGATTGGCGCCGGCATGATGGTTGTAGAGGCTCCAGACCACATCGCGACCATCCCGGCCGATATAGAGGTACTTGGCCTGTGGCGAAAACCGCAGGGCGTCGACCGGCAGATGGGTCTTGAGGATGCGCCTGTGGGTCTGGCCTTCCAGGATATCCAGCAGGTTGGGCGGCATGATCCGCAAATCCACCCAGGGCGAAATCTCGCCCACCTTCACGGTGGGGTCGCCGGCGAACACCATCTGACCGACGATATGCTGGGTCCAGCTTGTGCCGGACTTGGCGTAGGTCGCCACGACGACGTCGTCTTCGCGGAAGGCGAAGCGATCCCAGACCGTCGAATCCATATGGTGGTTGTGCAGATCCCGCGTCTTGCGCGGCCAGGCGATGGTCCCCGTCGTCGGCATGTTCGTCCCCCGTCTCGTCCCGCGGGTCTATCGCCAAGCTCCACCTTGGCCAATACCGCAGGTCGATGAACCGGCCGCCCCGGCGCCCGAAATCGAGTGGCGCCCCAAGGCGCTGGTGATATGAGCGCCCTATGCCCGTGATCGACCTGCTCGACCTGCCCGTCGCCCTGCCGCCGATCGCCCCTGTGATCGGCCTGGACCTCGGGGAGAAGACGATCGGGGTCGCTGTCTCCGACGGTCTGCGCATGGTGGCCTCGCCGCTGGTCCTGATCCGCAAGACCAAGTTCACCCAGGAGGCCGAGCAGCTCTTCGCCCTGATGGACGGCCGTGGGGCTTTGGGGATCATCATCGGCCTGCCCGTCAATATGGACGGCACGGAGGGGCCCCGTTGTCAGTCCAGCCGCGCCTTCGCCCGCAACCTGCTGCGGCTGCGCGACCTGCCCATCGCGTTCTGGGACGAACGGATGTCGTCCATGGCGGTCAACCGGATGCTCGTGGACGAGGCCGACATGACCCGGGCCCGCCGGGGCGAGGTGGTGGACAAGACCGCCGCGGCCTGGATCCTCCAGGGCGCCCTGGAGCGCCTGCGCAACCTGCCCCCGGCGGAGGGCTAGGAATGGGCCGCGCACGGACTGGCGCCTTGGCGAAGCTCGCCGCCGCCCTTAAGAGGGCGCTCTCATGAGCACGCCCAATTCCGGTCTGATCGACGTCCTGGGGAAGACCTTCCCCTTTCCCAGGCGCCATTTCCTTTCGGTGGTCGACCTGAACCCCGTCGAGGTCAGTGACCTGCTGGACCTGGCCGACGGCTTTGTGGCCCTCAACCGCCAGACCTCGAAGAAGCTCGACCTGCTCAAGGGTCGCACGCTGATGAACCTGTTCTTCGAGAATTCCACCCGCACCCAGAGCTCCTTCGAACTGGCCGGCAAGCGGCTGGGGGCCGACGTCGTCAATATGAGCCCGCGGGCCTCGTCCATCTCCAAGGGTGAGACCCTGATCGACACCGCCGTCACCTTGAACGCCATGCAGCCGGACCTGCTGGTGGTGCGGCACGGCTCCTCCGGCGCCGCATCCCTGCTGGCGCAGAAGGTGTCCTGCTCGGTGATCAACGCCGGCGATGGCCAGCATGAGCACCCCACCCAGGCCCTGCTGGACGCGCTGTCCATGCGCCGGGCCTTTGGCCGGATCGCCGGCCTGCGGGTGGCCATCTGCGGCGACGTCCTGCACAGCCGCGTGGCGCGCTCCAATGTCGGCCTGCTGCAGATGATGGGCGCCGAGGTCCGCCTGGTGGGACCGCCCACCCTGATGCCGGCCGAGGCCGACCGCTGGGGCTCGGAAGTCTTCCACGACCTGCGCAAGGGCATCGCCGGCTGCGACGTGGTGATGATGCTGCGCCTGCAGCTGGAACGCATGGACGGGATGCTCGCCCCGTCACAGCGGGAGTATTTCCGCTTCTTCGGCCTCGACCGGGAAAAGCTCGCCTGCGCCGCCCCTCACGTCCGGGTCATGCATCCTGGCCCCATGAACCGTGGGGTGGAGATTGATTCCGAGGTCGCCGACGACCTGGCCGTCAGCCTGATCCAGGATCAGGTGGAGATGGGGGTCGCCGCCCGCATGGCGGTGCTGGCCTGCCTTTCGGCCCGACTGGACAACGACTGATGGCCCCTCGTTCCCTGGCGATCCTCAACGCCCGCCTTGTTGACCCGGCGTCCGGCCAGGACGAACGCGGCGCCCTGTTGGTCAAGAACGGCAAGATCGCCGAGGTGGTCTTCGGCGGCGACCTGGGAAACCTGTCGGACGATATCGAGACCCTGGACGCCCGCGGCGCCATGCTCAGCCCCGGCCTCATCGACCTGCGGGTCAAGACCGGCGAGCCGGGCGCCGAGCCCAAGGAGACGTTGAAGTCCGCCGCCCTCGCCGCGGCCGCCGGCGGCGTCACCTCCATCGTCGTCCAGCCCGACACCTCCCCCGCCATCGACGATCCCTCGGTGGTGGACTTCATCCTGCGCCGGGCCCGGGACATTGAGCTGGTCCACGTCTATCCCGCCGGCGCCGCCACCAAGGGCCTGGCCGGCGAGCGAATGGCCGAGATCGGCCTGATGCGCGACGCGGGCTGCGTCTATGTCACCGACGCCGACCATCCGATCGTCAATTCCAAGGTCTTCCGCCGCCTGCTGGCCTATGCCCGCAGCTTCGGCGTCCTGGTCGCCCACCGACCGGCCGACCCCTGGCTGTCAGCCGGCGCCGCGGCCACCGAAGGCGAGCTGGCCGGCCGCATGGGCCTGCCCTCGGTCCCCACCATCGCCGAGAAGATCATGCTGGAGCGCGACCTCGCCCTGGTCGAGCTCACCGGCGGCCGGTTGCTGGTCGACCAGATCACCACGGCCTGCGCCCTGGAAAGCCTGGAGCGCGGCAAGGCTCGGGGTCTGGACGTCACGGCCACCACCTCGATCAACCACCTGTCGTTCAACGAGGTGGACATCGGCGACTACCGCACCTTCTGCAAGGTCGATCCGCCCCTGCGCGGCGAGGATGACCGCCAGGCGGTGATCGAGGCCCTGGCGTCGGGCCTGATCGACATCGTGGTCTCGGCCCATGCGCCCGCGCCCGCCGAGGATAAGCGCCTGCCCTATGATGAGGCCTCCCCCGGCGCCGTGGGCCTGCAGACCCTGCTGCCGGCCCTGCTGGCCTTCCACCACGAGGGACGCATTCCGCTCATCGACCTGATGGCCAAGGTCACCAGCCGGCCCGCCGAACTGCTCGGCCTGCCCGCCGGGCGCCTGGCCAAGGGCGCGCCGGCCGACCTCGTTCTCTGCGACCTGGCCGCCCCCCTGGTGGTGGAACTGGAAGACCTAAAGTCCAAGTCCAAGAACTCTCCGTTCGACGGTCGCCGGCTGCAGGGGGTCGTACGCATGACCCTGGTGGACGGCCGCGTCGTCTATCGGCGAGACTGACCGGCCTACGCCCCGTCTGGCCAGCCCATCTTGCCAAGCCGCGCGTTCTGGAACAAAACAGCAACGAGAAGCGCGACCGTGACGGCGCCCCGGGGCGCGGCTACGACTAGGGCCACAGAAAACACGGGGGACACGCCATGCCGACCGACCAGCTCAGCCCGATGCTCATCGCCGTCGCCTTGATCGGCGGCTATTTCCTGGGCTCGATTCCCTTCGGCGTCATCGCCACCCGCCTGGGCGGCGCCGGCGACGTGAGGTCCATAGGCTCAGGCAATATCGGGGCGACCAATGTCCTGCGCACCGGGCGCAAGGACCTCGCCCTGCTGACCCTGCTCGGCGACGGGGGCAAGGGCGCCATCGCCGTCTTCATCGCCTGGAGCCTGACCAGGAACGCCCCGCAGGGGGTGCAGGCCACCCTGACCTCCCTGGCCGGGGGCGCGGCCTTCATCGGCCACATCTTCCCGGTCTGGCTGGGTTTCAAGGGCGGCAAGGGCGTCGCGACCTTCTTTGGCACCCTGCTGGCGGCGGCCTGGCCCGTCGGCCTCCTCGCTGGCGCCACCTGGATCCTGATGGCGCTCGTCTTCCGCATGTCTTCGCTGGCGGCGCTCACGGCCGCGGTGCTGGCGCCCATCTATGTCTTCCTCACCGATCGCCCCTATCCCGTGGCGGTCCTGGCGGTGGTCATGGCGGTGCTGATCTTCGTTCGCCACAAGGATAATATCGGCCGTCTCCTGAAGGGCCAGGAGCCACGGATCGGCGGCGACAAGGCGCCGCCGCCCGCCGACGCCGCATGACCCAGGCGCTCTCGCCCGAGGCCCGGCGGGACTGGCTGCGGCTGGCCCGCGCCGAGGGCGTCGGCCCGGTCACCTTCGACCAGTTGATTCGCCGCTATGCCGAGCCGGGACGCGCTCTCGAGGCCTTGCCCGAGCTCGCCCGGCGGGGTGGGCGCAGCCGTCCGCCCGCCATTCCCACCATCGCGGCGGCCGAGGCCGAACTGGCCGCCGGCGAAGCCCTGGGCGCCCAGCTGATCTGCGCCTGCGATCCCGACTACCCCCAGGCGCTGGCCGCCCTCGACCCACCGCCGCCGTTGCTCTGGGCCCGGGGCGACGCCAGCCTCCTCGACCGCTCCATCATCGCCATCGTCGGCGCGCGGGTGGCGTCTGCCGCGGGCCAGCGATTTGCCCGGGGCCTCGCCGCCGAGCTCGGCCAGACCGGACATGTGGTCGTTTCGGGCATGGCCCGCGGCATCGACGGCGCCGCCCATGAGGGCTCCCTGGAGCATGGCGCGATCGCCGTGCTGGGGGGCGGGATCGACGACATCTATCCTCCGGAGCACCGCGACCTCTACCACCGGCTGGTGGCCGAGGGGTGCGTAGTGGCTGAGCACCCGCCGGGTCGTCAGGCCCAGGCGCGCGACTTTCCCCGCCGCAACCGGATCATCGCCGGTCTTTCCCGCGCCGTGGTGGTGGTCGAGGCGGAGCTGCGCTCCGGCTCCCTGATCACCGCCCGGCTGGCCGCCGAGCAGGGCCGGGAGGTCCTGGCCGTCCCCGGCTCCCCCCTCGATCCCCGGGCGCGGGGAACCAACGACCTGATCCGACAGGGCGCGGCGCTCTGCGAAGGCGTCTCCGACGTCCTGCGGGCGCTTGAGACCCTGGGCGGTCTTGCGGACCCCGGGGCCGCGTTCAAAGGCGCCGCTGTCATCACAGACTCAGATGCGGCCCTGACAGAGAAGGTGGCCGCCCTGCTGTCGCCGACGCCGGTGTCGCGGGATGAGCTTGTCCGCGCCACCGGTCGCGAGCCCGGCGCGGTGGCCGCCGCCTTGGTGGAGCTCGCCCTCGCCGGCCGCGCCGAGTTGCTGCCCGGCGGTATGGCGGCGACGGCATGAGGCCTCAGATCTCTGCGTCAGGCGCTCCGGCTGAGGCCCGGGCCGCCTCGAGGGCGGCGACCATCAAGGTGGTCGCCAGGCCGCGGTATCCCTTCACAGCCGCCAGCTCCGACAGGTCGCGGAGCAACGCCTCGATAAAGAGGACAACCTGCTGCGGCGAGGCGTCGGGCGGAAGTGGCGCGATCATCAAGCACCGCACCTACGCAGATTCGAGACCTGCACCAAATACGATTACAGCAATACTTAAGGTTGAGCTCTTAGGCCGGTTGACATCGCCCTCCCCCCCGGCCCACCTTTCGCGCCTTTGTGTTCCGGGCGTTTTGCTCGCGTAACCTCCAGTCAAAGCTCCATAAATGAACGTCGTCGTCGTCGAGAGCCCGGCCAAGGCCAAGACCATCAATAAGTACCTGGGCGGCGACTACATCGTCCTCGCCTCGTACGGCCACGTCCGAGACCTGCCCCCCAAGGACGGTTCGGTGCGACCGGACGAGGACTTCGCCATGAGCTGGGACGTGGACGCCAAGTCCGCCAAGCGGCTCAACGATATCGCTGAGGCGATGAAGGGGGCCGACCGCCTGATCCTGGCCACTGACCCCGACCGTGAAGGCGAGGCCATCTCCTGGCACGTGCTGGAGGTCCTTCAGAAAAAGAAGGTCATCAAGGGCGCCCAGGTCCAGCGGGTGGTGTTCAACGCCATCACCAAGTCGGCCGTCACCGAAGCCATGAAGGCTCCCCGGGACATCGACATGGAGCTGGTCGAGGCCTATCTCGCCCGCCGCGCGCTGGACTATCTGGTGGGCTTCACCCTCTCGCCGGTCCTGTGGCGCAAGCTGCCGGGCTCCCGCTCGGCCGGTCGCGTGCAGTCGGTGGCCCTGCGCCTGATCGTCGACCGCGAACTCGAGATCGAGCGGTTCAAGACCCAGGAGTACTGGACGGTCGACGCCGATGTGTCGGCCGGCGGCGATCCCTTCGTCGCCCGCATGGTCAAGCACCAGGCCAAGCGCCTGACCAAGTTCGACCTGGGCGACGAGACCGCCGCCGAGACCGCCAAGGCCGCGGTCAAGGCCGCCAGCTTCACCGTCGCCTCAGTGGAGAAGAAACCGGCCAAGCGCTCGCCCGCCCCGCCCTTCACCACCTCGACCCTGCAGCAGGAAGCCTCGCGCAAGCTCGGCTTCTCAGCCCAGCGGACCATGCAGGCGGCGCAGAGACTCTATGAGGGCATCGACATCGGCGGCGAGACCGTCGGTCTGATCACCTATATGCGGACCGACGGCGTCCAGGCCGCTCCTGAGGCCCTGGACGAGGCCCGCCAGGTGATCGCCGGGGTCTATGGCAAGGACTATGTCCCCGAACAGGCCCGCATCTATCGCACCAAGGCCAAGAACGCTCAGGAGGCCCACGAGGCCATCCGCCCCACCAGCCTCGGCCGCAATCCGGGCTCCCTGCGCCTGGATGGTGATCTGGGGCGGCTGTATGAACTGATCTGGAAGCGCATGATCGCCTCGCAGATGGAAAGCGCCCGCATTGAGCGGACCACCATCGAGCTGGAGAGCGCCGATGGCCAGACGGGCCTGCGGGCCACCGGTCAGGTGATCCTGTTTGACGGCTATCTGGCGGTCTACGAAGAGGGCCGCGACGACGCTGACGACGAAGAGTCCGGCCGCCTGCCCCAGGTGTCTCAGGGTGCGGCCGCCAAGGTCGCCGCCGCCCGGGCCGCCCAGCACTTCACCGAGCCGCCGCCCCGCTATTCCGAAGCCAGCCTGGTGAAGAAGATGGAGGAGCTCGGCATCGGCCGGCCGTCCACCTACGCCTCGGTGCTGACCGTGCTGCGGGACCGCGACTATGTGAAGATGGACAAGAACCGGTTCGTGCCCGAGGACAAGGGCCGGCTGGTCACCGCCTTCCTCGAGCAGTTCTTCCGCCGCTATGTGGAGTACGACTTCACCGCCGCCCTTGAGGAAAAGCTCGACCTGGTTTCAGCCGGGGAGTTGGACTGGAAGGTGCTGCTGCGGGAGTTCTGGCAGGACTTCCACGCCGCCGTCGGCGAGATCTCCGAACTGCGGGTCACCCACGTCCTGGACGCCCTCAATGAGGCGCTCGGCCCCCACATCTTCCCGCAGAAGGCCGACGGCTCCGATCCCCGGGCCTGCCCGACCTGCGCCACGGGCCAGCTGTCCCTGAAGACCGGCAAGTTCGGCGCCTTCATTGGCTGCTCCAACTACCCCGAATGCCGCTTCACCCGCCCCATCGCCCAGAGCGAGGGCGACGAGGCCGATGCGGCCAACGCTGACCGGGAGTTGGGGACCGATCCCGAGACCGGCCTGATCGTCCACCTCAAGAACGGACGTTTTGGCCCCTATGTGCAGCTCGGCGAGGGCGACAAGCCCAAGCGCTCCAGCCTGCCCAAGACCTGGTCGCCGGCCGCCATGGATCTGGAAAAGGGCCTGCGCCTGCTGCGCCTGCCCCGCGAGGTGGGCGCCCATCCCGAGGACGGTCAGATGATCCTGGCGGGGCTTGGCCGCTACGGCCCCTTCGTCCAGCACAATGGCGCCTACGCCAATCTGGAAAGCATCGACGAGGTGTTCGAGGTCGGCCTCAATCGCGCCGTGGCGCTGATCGCCGAGAAGAAGGCCGGCGGCAAGGGACGCCGCGGCGAGGCTGCGGCGCTGAAGGACCTGGGCGTCCACCCGGCCGACGGGGCGCCGGTGCGCATCCTGTCTGGCCGCTTTGGGCCCTACATCAAGCACGGCGCCACCAACGCCAACATCCCCCGGGGCGGCGATCCCCAGGAGGTGACCCTGGAACAGGCGGTCGCCCTCCTGGCCGAACGGGAAGCCAAGGGCGGGACCAAGAAGAAGCCGGTCAAGAAGGCCGCCGCCAAGCCCAAGGCGGAAAAGGCCCCCGCCGCCAAGAAGGCCGCAGCCCCTAAGACGACGGCCTCCAAGACGGCGGCTAAAAAGCCGGCCGCGAAGAAGCCGGCCGCCAAAAAGGCGCCCGCCAAGAAGACCGTGGCGAGCTAGGCGCCGGTGGACCTGCCCGTCCGCGAGGTCACGGTCTCGGGCTACCGGTCGCTGAAGGCCATCACCTATCCGATGTCGCGGCTCGACGTGTTTGTCGGCGCCAATGGCGTCGGCAAGTCCAACCTCTACCGCGCGCTCGACCTGCTGCAGGCCGCCGCTCAGAACCAGCTCGGCGCGCGGCTGGCGAGCGAAGGCCTGGACCTGGCCATGTGGGCGGGCCCCCGCAAGGCCAGGGACCCAGCCCGGATCGCCCTGTCGGTCACCCTGGCGGCCCCTGGCGGCCGCAACAGCGCCTTTCGCTACGAGGTCGAGGTCGGCTTCCCGCAAAGGGTGACGGCGGCGGCCTTCAACCTCGAGCCCCAGGTCAAGGTCGAGACCCTGACCTATCTGTCTGGCCAGCGCCGTTCGCGTCTGGTGGAGCGGCGCAACGCCGCCGTCATGGCCCGAGACGCCGAGGGCCGCCCTGCAGACCTCGACATCGATCTGCTCGCCCCCGAGACCCTGCTCGGGCGCCTGGAGGATCCTGGCCGCTATCCGGAGCTGGATGCTGTGCGGCGCACCCTGCTGGAGTGGCGCTTCTACCATGACGTCCGCACCGACGCGGACTCGCCCCTGCGACGTCCCTGCGTCGCGGTGGCTGCGCCCACCCTGGCCTCGGACGGCGCCAACCTGGCCGCGGTCTTCGCCACCCTGGCCCATATCCGCGCAGACCGACGCGACCTGGACGAAGCGGTGGCCAACGCTTTTCCCGGCGCGGTCCTGGACCTGCCGCAGCCTGAGCGGACCGCCACCTTCGGGCTGCGTTTGCCTGAGTTTCCCAACCGGGTCTTCGAGCCCGCCGAGCTGTCGGACGGCACCCTGCGCTTCCTGGCCCTGGCCGGCGCCCTGCTGGCCTATCGCCTGCCGCCCTTCATCGCCCTCAATGAGCCCGAGGCCAGCCTCCACCCCGACCTGATGGCGCCCCTGGCCGCCCTGATCGCCAAGGCCGCCGAACGCACCCAGGTCTGGCTGGTCACCCATTCCGAAGGCCTGGCCCAGGCCTTGAGGGACCACGGCGCGGTCCGCACGGTCTGCAAGGTCGACGGGGCGACCACCATTGAGGGCCTGACCCTGTTCGGGGCCTTTCGCGACGATGAGGACGACTGAGGCCGCTCTGACCGTCGCACTTGGTGAAGCCGACGGGCGATTCCCGCGTTAGAAGGGGCCATGGCCAAGCCCCGCTCCCCCCGCCCTGCCTCGCGCCCTGCCTCGCGTCCCCCTCAGGGCATGCCTGATCGCGAGACCCTGCAGAAGTTCATCCGCCAGACCGGCGAGACCGATCGCGCCGAACTGGCCCGGGCCTTCGGGCTCAAGGGCGTGGACCGCCGGGCGCTGCGGGAAATGCTCAAGGAGATGCAGGCCGAGGGGGTTCTCGGCCGCCGGGGCCGCAAGGGCGTGGCCGAGGCCGGCGCCCTGCCTCCTGTGGGGGTGGTCGACGTGGTCGAGCGCGATACCGACGGCGAGCTGCTGGTGCGCCTGACCAAGGGGGCTGAGGACACGCCCCTGGTTCACCTGGCGCCAGACCAGGCCGAGGTGGTGGCCGGGGCGCCAGGGCTTGGCGACCGCCTGCTGGTCCGCTTTGTCACCCTGGAGAGCGGCGAGACCGAGGCCCGCCTCATCAAGCGCCTGGGCCAGAGCGCCCACCGGGTGCTGGGCGTGGTGCGCAAGGTTCGCCGCGAGGTCCGCATCGAGCCCGTGGACCGCAAGTCCAAGGAAAGTCTCATCGTCTTTGACGACGGCCAGCTCAAGGACGGCGACCTGGTCCTGGCCCAGGTCGGGACCGCCGAGCGCCATCACGGCCCCAAGCGCGGCAAGGTGCTGGAGGTGGTCGGCCGCGAGGACGAGCCCCGCGCCGCCAGCCTGATCGCCATCCATAGCCACGGCATTCCCACCGGTTTCTCCGACGAGGCCATCGCCGAAGCTGAGGCCGCCCAGGCCCCGACCCTGGCTGGCCGCGAGGACCTTCGGGACCTGCCGCTGATCACCATCGACCCCGCCGACGCCCGCGACCATGACGACGCGGTGTTCGCCCAGGCCGACGAGGACCCGGCCAATGAAGGCGGCTGGATCGTCTGGGTCGCCATCGCCGACGTCGCCGCCTATGTGCGTCCGGCCGGCGCCCTGGACCGGGAAGCCCGGGACAAGGCCAACAGCGTCTACTTCCCCGACCGGGTGGAGCCCATGCTGCCCGAGCGGCTGTCCAATGGGCTCTGCTCCCTGCGGGAAGGCGAGACCCGGGCCTGCATGGCCGTGCGCATGGTGTTCGACCGCAATGGCCGCAAGCGCAGCCACAAGTTCGTCCGCGGCCTGATGCGCTCGGCCGCCAAGCTCGCCTACGAACAGGCCCAGGACGCCATCGACGGCCAGCCCGACGACAAGGCCGGCCCCCTGCTGGACCCCATCCTCAAGCCCCTGTGGGCCGCCTATCTGACCATGAAGAAGGGCCGCGAGGCCCGCTCGCCCCTGGCCATCGAAAGCTCCGAGCGCCGGATCGTCATCGGCGACGACGGCAAGGTGGCTTCGATCACGCCGCGGCCGGCCCTTGAGGCGCATAAGCTGATCGAGGAGATGATGATCCAGGCCAATGTCTGCGCGGCCGAGACGCTGGAGGCCAAGCGGATGCCGTTGATCTTCCGGATCCATGACGCGCCGAGCCCGGAGAAGCTTGATTCTCTTGCGGAATTTCTGGGCTCGATCTCGGTCAACTGGTCGAAGGGCGAGGCTGCGCGGACCGACCGGTTCAACCGGCTGCTGGACCTGACGCGGGAGGGGCCGAACGCCGAGATCGTCAATGAGGTGGTTCTGCGGACCCAGATGCAGGCCCATTATTCCACCGACAATATCGGCCATTTCGGTCTGAATCTGGACCGATATGCGCACTTTACGTCGCCTATTCGCCGGTACGCCGACCTCATTGTCCACCGGGGTCTGATCAAGGCCCTGGGGCTCAACCTGCCCGGCGGCCCCGATGGTCTGAGCGACTGGGACATCTCCCACATGCGCGGCACGGCCGAGGAAATCACCCACGCCGAGCGCCGGGCCATGGCCGCCGAGCGCGACGCCACAGACCGCTATGTGGCCGCCTTCCTGGCCGACCGGGTGGGCGCGACCTTCGCCGGCCGCATCACCGGGGTGACGCGGTTTGGCCTGTTCATCCGCCTGGCCGAGACCGGCGCCGACGGACTGATCCCGATCTCCAATCTGGGGGACGAGTTCTTCATCCACGATGAGAAGATGCACGCGCTCGTGGGCGAGCGCTCCGGCGCCCGCTGGCCGCTGGGCATGAGCGTCGAGGTGCGCCTGCGCGAGGCGACCCCGATCACCGGGGGCCTGCTGTTCGAGATGCTGAGCGAGCCCGCCGCGCCAGATCCCACCGCCCCGCGGCCGCGACTGGGCATCCGCCGCAAGGCCGGTCGTCCGCCCCTGCCCCGCCAGGGGGGCAAGCACCGGCGGCGGTAGCGTCCTAGGTCAAGCTGCAGCCGTCCGCACGATCAGGTCGCCCTTTGACGTCACGGCGCCGCTCGCTTCCAGTCTTTCGATCCCAGCACTGAGAACCTCCCGCAACCGCGCGCTCGTCGCTGCGAAGCCGAACGCGCGCGACGCCGCCTGTACGAGGTCGTCGCGGCCCGCGCCGAAATTGGTGTCGACGATCGTCAAGAGGGCATGGTCAATCTCGGCGGGCGGAAGCGCATCTGGCTTACGGAGAGTTTGAGATCCGACCAAGGACCGGTCTCTGGTCCCCACGACCTGTCCCGGGACCGAGTAGAAGGGTCCACCAACTATCGATCCAGCCTGGACCGCCGCCAGGGCCGCGCGCTCCACGGCCGCGCGGATTCGCGAACCAGCACGCCCCAATCCCCAGAGTATGCGGATGCGCGCAGTGATTTCGTCCAGGTGCACCGGTCCCTCAATCTCCACGATCTTCACGACATAGGCCGCCATCTGGGCCAGAGAGATCAGGTGAGGTTCGACGGTTCGCATGACGGGGAAGTCGGCTTCCACATAGTGGCTGCCGCCAGCCGCATAGGCGGCGCCCGTCTCCACAACGGCCGTGACGAGATCGAGATCATCGGCGACCTGTTCGACCTCGAATGACAACGGCACGGCGCGCGCAGGCCTGTAGCCGTCCTCGTCGCGAGCCGACCATTCTGCCCTGGCGGCGGAGATGGCGTCTTCGATCTTCTGCAATTCGGTGTTCGGACGCAGATACCAGTCGGCGCTCCAGACCCGGTGAATGATCCAGCCATGAGCTTCAAGGACCTGCTGACGCAACCGGTCCCGATCGCGCGCTGACCGAGACGAATGAAACTGGGCGCCGTCGCACTCGATCCCGAGGGTGAAGCGACCCGGCTTGTCCGGGTCCGAGACGGCCAGGTCCACCCGGAATCCGGATGCTCCGATCTGACGCTTCACGGCGTAGCCGAGAGCCTGAAGCCGCGCACAAACATGGGCTTCAAACTCGCTGTCGAAGTCCTCGCCCGTAGCTTCGCCCAGGCCGAAGTGGCCTGTCTCGGCGAAGGTCAGGAACAGTTTGAGCGCCGCGACGCCCCTGGCCCTCGACCTCTCCAGGTCGATATCGGCGCCGGTGAAGTTACAGAAAACCTCGCACCGCAGCTTCGCTCGCGAGATGAGAACGTTAAGCCGCCGCTCTCCGCCTTCACCGCTGAGGGGGCCGAAGGCGTGGGCGAGATATCCCGTCTCGGTCTTGCCGTAGCCTACCGAGATGAAGATGACGTCGCGCTCGTCGCCCTGGATGTTCTCGAGGTTCTTGACGAAGAACGGCTCGTGAGAGGCGCCGCTGAAGAAGTCCTCGACGTCGGGGTTCTCCCGTCGCAGCAGTTCCAGTTCCTTCAGGACCGCCTGCCGCTGGGCGACGGAGAAGGTGGCGACGCCCAAGGTCTGCTCGGGGCTGGTGCGGGCGTGGTGGATGACGGCCTCGGCGATGGCCCTGGCTTCCATCGGGTTCGTCCGGGTTCCGCCTCTGTCATAGGCGGTGTCCTTCATAAGATTGAACTTCAGCCCCATGCCGGCGACGGCGTCATAGGGGCTGGGCACGATAAATAGTTTGTTCTCGTAGAACTCTCGGTTGGAGACGGCGATCAGGGATTGATGCTTTGAGCGGTAGTGCCAGCTCAGCATTCGATGAGGCAGGCCTTTGGCCAGGCAAAGCTCGAGGATGCTTTCGGCGTCCTTGGCCTGGATGATGACGGCGTCATCAGCCTCGTCGGGGTCTTCCTCGCCTGTCAGCTTTTTGAAGAATGCGGTTGGCGGCAGCTGGCGCTCGTCACCGACGACAACAATCTGCTTGGCGCGAGCAATGGCCCCCAGCGAGTCCACCGGCTCGATCTGGCTGGCTTCATCCATGACCAGAAGGTCGAACTGAATACCGCCCGGCTTCAGAAACTGAGCGACGGACAGAGGGCTCATCATGAAGACGGGCTTGAGCTGCTGAATCGCTGGTCCGGCCTGGTCCAGCAGAACACGAATGGGCTTGTGGCCCCGTTTGCGGGCGATTTCGGCGTTGAGCACGCCGAGTGGACCGATCCCCGCCGAGCCCCGCGGACGCCCTTCGGCGTGGGCGGCGACGATCTGCTCCTGAGCAAGTCCGATCCTCGCCCTGTCCAATTGCCGGAAGGCGGCCACCTGATTGTTGTGGCTGTCGCCGTCGAAGGCGCGCAGTTCGGGCCAGGCGGCGAACAGAGCAACGCGCAGGACTTCCGCATATGCCCGCTCGAAGGCTGGCCCGAGCGTCCTGTGATCGAGTTGCCCGTCATGCAGGCCGTCGACCAGACTGGCCGCGCCGAGATCGCTCAGTACTCTGGCGCGTAATGCAAAGGCGATGAAGCGGCTGAGACCCTCAAGATCCGCGAGCCACGCGGCCAGACGGTCGGCGAGACCCTCAAGCGCTATATCTGCGACGGCGCTGACGCCAAACGCCCTTTTGATATCAAGATCGAGTTCACCGAAGACCGCCTCCAGTCTTGCCTCAAAGTCCGACAGTCCCGCCTCCAGGCCCGCTCGCGCGACCTCGATCGGCGTCAGGTCCCCGGGATCTGCGAGTCGGCTCCATAGGGATGCCGGGAGAGCGGCATGGGCACGACGCCACGCCAGGATGACGTCGAGCTGGTCCCAGTTGGATCGCTCTCCCTTCCAGGCCGAACCGAATGCGCCTCCGACCGGTTCGGCGGCGGCGAAGGCGGCCTTGGCGCTCTGGGCGCTCGTCATGCGATCAATCAGCGCAACCCTCTCGGCGGAGGACTTGGGCAAGGGTGTTGTCAGGTAAGATCGGAGCAGCGCGATCTGAGCGCGATAGCCGCCATCGAGGAAACGGAACAGGCTCGCCCCTTTGGTGACGACCGCTACGCGAATAGGCTCAAAGTCTGCGGTTCGCCCGGCCTCGTTGAATGCCGCCTCGGCCTTTCCCCACGCGTTCACATAGGTGCGGCCCATTTCGATCACCCGCTGCAGGGCGTCGAGGTCGCTCCATAAGGGGGAGGTCAGCGCGGAACGATCAAGAAGAGGCGGAAGTGGCGTCACGGAAAGATAGGCCAGGGACCGCTTCAGGTCACCGACGGACTGAGGCGGCGGGGCTCCCAAGGCGTCTACGCTGAGGATGGCGTGTCGCTCGGCTTCGGCCTTCGCGACGGACAGCGCACGAATTTTCTCCCCAAGCGCCTCGCGCTCTACCGGGTCGAGGGCGTCACGACGGACGCCTCGCCAAATGTTTGCCGGAACTGGCCCAAGCACACGGGCGCGGTCGGCCACATCGACGATGAGGGCTCGCCGTGCAGCGATGTCCTCCCGCCCCCACTGATCAGCGCCCGCCAGCCTATAGCCGGCCGCCGCCGCCGAGTCCTGCGACCGCCCCAAGAGCCCCAAGATCGCATGCGGGCTGAGGCCGCTGGGCTCGAGCGGTTCATGCAGCCGACGGGCGAACGCGTTCAGGGCGCTGCTGGTCTCCCCCAACTTTTCGATGACGCTCAGATCGCCCCGTGCTGGCTTGTGTTGTGCGTCCCGCGTCCGCCTCAGATCCTCCAGAACAGCGCGCTTATTGGCTTTGTTCGAATGAAGCTCCAGGGTCAGCGGACCGAGGCCGACCTGTCGAAGGCGGCGATGGACGACGTCCAGCGCCGCCATCTTCTCGGCGACGAACAGTACCTTTTTCCCACGCGCCACGGCCGCGGCGATGATGTTTGTGATGGTCTGGGATTTGCCTGTTCCGGGCGGCCCCTTCACCACCAGAGAGCGTCCACCCGCGGCCTCCGCAATGACCACCGTCTGTGAGCTGTCCGCATCGACGACGTGGTGGAGTTCAAGGGGCTTGATGACGTCGTCGATGGCGTCGTGCTCCCCCACGAGGGCAGCGCTCTCCGGGAAGCCGTCACGCAGCAGGGCGCTGATCATCGGGCGGCTGTCGATGCCGTCTTCGGCGGGCCAGTTCTCCGGATCGAGGTCCCGGTACATCAGGAATTTCGAGAACGAGAAGAAACCCAGCACCATGGAGTCAGGCAGAACCTCCCAGCGCTTGTTGTTGGCCACCGTTTCGGCGATCCGGGCGCAGTAGCCCGCCAGATCGACCTCGTCCTCATCCTTGAAGTCTTCGATGGTGAGGGCGAACTCCGCCTTCATCTTGGCCTGAAGCGTCAGGTTCGGAGACGGCGGCTCTTCACGCCAACGCAGCTTGAATTTGTCGGCCGCGCTGGTCCGCTCGAGCTTCACCGGCAGCAGGACAAGCGGCGCATGCCTGGCGATGTCGGAGGCGTCGGAGTCAAACCATCTCAAGAGACCGAGGGCCAGGTACAGAATGTTGACGCCCTGTTCCTGCTCCAGAGTCTGGGCGTCGTACCAAACATCGAACAGTCGCTTCTGCAGGCCCTCGGATGTCAGGCGCGTCTGTAGGCGTGTATCGACGTGACGGGCGGCTCGCCCCTCATCGTCGAGGGTGTCATCCGTCGGCTGCGGAATACCGCCCGTGACAGCGTCATCAGGATCAAGTTCAGCGCGCTCCGAGTCGCTTAGCTGGACGCCCGGGACAAAACTGAGCGCCTTGTTCGAGGTGAGCAACCGAAAGACCTCGGAAGCCTTCTCATCCACAATCTCGATCGCGCGATTGTTCTTGGTCCGCAGAGGCGTGTTCAGCAGACGATTGCGCGTGGACAGGTCCAGGAGCGCATTGCGCTCCTTCAACAGCCGGTCGCGAATGGAAATCGAGGCGTCGCCTTCGGCGGCCATGCTCTGCCTCCCCCCGAGGTTGCAAATGCCAGAACTCTACAATCAGTGAAGTGAGATAGGCCAGTCGCACCGGCCGGGCCCGGCGAGGCGCCCGCCCCCTTCCCTTACGTCACGCTTCCTCTGCGTCCCCGGGCGGTCATACAGTTGTTTCATGAGCGACACTGAGATTCCCCGCCGCCCCGAGGGCGGCCGCATGCGCCCCGAAGGCGCCCGAGCCGTAAAGCCCCGGGACGCCGCCACCATCATCCTGGTCCGCCGGGACGCCGCCAAGCCCCGTGTCCTGATGGGCAAGCGAAACAGCGGCCACGACTTCATGCCCAATCTCTGGGTGTTTCCCGGCGGCCGCATCGACCGGGCCGACTTCCGCGCCCCCTACGCCACCGACCTGCGCCCTGAGGTGGCGGCCAAGTTCGACCGGCACATCAAGCCTGGCCGGGGCCGCGCCCTGGCCATGGCCGCCATCCGCGAAACCTTCGAGGAGGCCGGCCTGCTGCTGGCCAAGAAGACCCCATCAAGGCCCGGCGTCGGCCCCTGGCGGGAGTTCCTGGCGCAAGGGGCCATGGCCGACCTGGAGGCCATGGAGATCATCGCCCGGGCGGTGACCCCGCCCATGCTGGCCAAGCGGTTCGACACCTGGTTCCTGATGGCCGACGCCGAGCGGCTCGTCAGCCTCGACCGACAGCCCGACTGCGGCGAACTGGAAGAGATCGCCTGGGTCGATTTCGACGATGCGCTGGGCCTGGAGTTGCCCATGGTCACCCGGACCATGATCAAGGAAGCGGTGCTTCGCCTGGATGATCCGGAGCGTCCGTCCCCCTATATGCGTTTCGGGGTGAAGGGCCATAAGCTCGGCCACCTCTAGAAAACCATCCAGGAGTCCGCATGTCCGATCGTCCCCAGGTCGCTGTCATCATCGGCAGTCTTCGCGCCCAGTCCGTGAACCGGCGCCTGGCCCAAGCCATCGCCAGGACCGCGGCGGCCAAGCTCGACCTGCAGATCCTCGAATATGCCGACGTGCCGCTCTACAACCAGGACCACGAGGCCGACCCGCCGGCCGCCGTCATCGCCTTCAAGGACGCCATAAAGGCGGCCGATGCGGTCCTGTTCGTGACCCCGGAATATAATCGCTCCATGCCCGGGGTGCTGAAGAACGCCATCGATTGGGCCTCAAGGCCCCCAGGCCAGGGGGTGTGGTCGGGCAAGCCCGCCGCCATCGCCGGCGCAACCCCTGGCGCGGTCGGTACGGCCGCGGCGCAAGTTGACCTGCGCAACGTGCTCACGGCCATCAATGTGGCGGTGATGGGCATGCCGCAGATCTATTTCACCCACAAGGACGAGCATTTCACCGAAGACGGCGGCTTTGCCGATCCCAAGTTCGCCGCCTTCATCGAGGGCTGGGCCGACAAGTTCGCCGCCTGGATCGCCAAGATCAAAGGCTGAGCCCCCATGGCCCTCTCCGTCGAGCGCATTGAGACCGCCGGCCCGCGCAATGTGCTGGGTCCCCGCCACCAGAACCGGTTGATCATCGCGCCGCAGGACCACCGTCCCTACAGCCCCTTCCTGTTCCTGGCCGAGGACTGGTTCGCCCCGCCGGCCGGCTTCCCCACCCATCCGCACCGGGGCATGGAGACGGTGACCTTCGTCCTCGAAGGCCAGATGCTGCATGAGGACCACACCGGCGCCCATGGGGAGCTGGAGGCCGGCGACGTCCAGTTCATGACCGCTGGCGGCGGGGTGATGCATTCGGAGATGCCAGGGCTAGGCGGCGTCCACTCCTTGCAGCTGTGGCTCAACCTGCCGGCCGCCCAGAAGATGACGCCGGCCCGCTACGGCGATCAGCGGGCCAGCGAGACAGCCCTGGTCACCGGCCAGGGCTATGAGGTGCGGCTCTATGCCGGCGACCTGGGCGGGCAGGTCCGCCCCCATGGCAGCCTCTGGCCGCTCGCCCTGATGGATCTGCGCCTGGAGGCGGGCGCCACCCTGGACCTGCCCCTCAAGGCCGGCTGGCGGGGCTTCCTGCTGGTCCTGGAGGGCGAGGCCAAGGTCGCCGCCGCCGCCACCCCCGTCCGCACCGACCAGCACGCCTGGGCCCATGCTGCGGACGCCGACGACATCCTGCCCGTAAAGGCCCAGACGCCTGCCCGCGCCCTCTTCTACGCCGCCCCGGTCATCGACGAGCCCGTCGTCGCCCACGGCCCCTTCGTCATGAACACGGTGGACGAGATCCGGCAGGCGTTCCTGGATTATCAGACGGGACGGCTGACGACGGCGGGAGCGTGAACAGTAGGCTGCTGACCCAACCTCACGCATTGACTTTGGTCTGCGGATTCGTATTGTCCGCGGCTCATTCGAATTGACGACCGGGGAAGCGCGCTTGCCCGGCCCCGCGAGGACCGACCATGGCGAAGCCAGCTTCCATCAAGATCCGCCTGAACTCCTCGGCGGACACCGGCTTTTTCTACGTGACCAAGAAGAACGCCCGCACCAAGACCGACAAGCTGGTCATGAAGAAGTACGACCCCGTCGTGCGCAAGCACGTCGAGTTCCGCGAAGGCAAGATCAAGTAGGATCGCTGTCCGCGCACGCGAACAAGAAAACGCCCGGCTGGATCAGCCGGGCGTTTTGCGTTTCTACCCTGGACGATTCCCAGATCGTTTTAAGCCGCCCGGGATATGACCCTGTTGCGGCCTGAGGACTTGGCCTCATAGAGCCCCTCGTCGGCCCGCTTGAGCAGGGTGTCGGGGGTGTCCTCGGGGCCGATGGTGGCGGCGACGCCGATGGAGATGGTGGCGGTCAGGAGCTCGGTTCCGTGCGCCACCCGGAAGGGTGAGCCGGCCACATGGAGGCGGATGCGCTCGGCGATTCGCTCGGCGTCCTCGATCCGGGTGCCGGGCATGACGACCACGAACTCCTCGCCCCCATAGCGACAGGGCAGGTCCACGGCCCGGACGTTCGAGGCCAGGCGCACGGCGAATTCGCGCAGCACCTCGTCGCCGACATCGTGGCCGTAGCCGTCATTGATCTTCTTGAAGTGGTCGATGTCGATCAGCAGGGTCGCTACCGGCTCGCCCCCATGGGCGGCGCGCTTGACCAGGGCTTCGAGCTGGCCGGACATGTAGCGGCGGTTGTGCAGGCCAGTGAGCTGGTCGGTGACCGCCAGCTCCAGGGAATGGTCGAGATTGTCCCGCAGATAGTCGGTGTAGCGCTTGCGGCGGATCTGGGTCCGCGCCCGGGCCGACAGCTCCTGGGGGTCGATGGGCTTGGACAGCAGGTCATTGACCCCGATGTCCAGGGCCTTCATCAGCCGCGGCCGCTCGTCGAAATCGACAATGGCCAGGATCGGCAGGTGGCGGGTGGCCTCGTCGGAGCGCAGCTGGGCGCAGAACCGCAGGCCATCGAAGCTGCGGGCGGTGACATTGACGATCACCAGGTCGACAGGTCCGCGGGCGGTCAGCAGGGCCTTTTCCGGCTCCGATTCGATGACCGGCCGGTGTTCGATGGAGAGTTCGGCGGAAATCCGCTGGGCCTGACGCTCATGATCATCGACGATCAGCACCCGGCCGCCTGTGCCCCCCAGGCGCGAACCCGCGCCGGCGATGACGCCGATGCGGCGGCCCGAGGCCTCACGCACCCGCAGTTCGTCGATGACGGTCTTCAGCCGGGTCAGGCTGCGCACCCGGGCGAACAGCATGACGTCGTCGATGGGCTTGGTGAGGAATTCGTCGGCGCCGGCCTCAAGGCCCGCGATCCGGTCAGCGCGGCCGTCCAGGGCGGTGACCAGCACAACGGGGACATGGCGGGTCTCAGGGTCGTCCTTCAGCCGGCGGCAGACCTGGAAGCCGTCCATGCCGGGCATCATGACGTCCAGCAGTACGATGTCGGGCTGTTCGGCCGCGGCCATGGCCAGCGCTGTGGGGCCATCATAGGCCGTCAGCACCTCGTAGTATTCGGCGCTCAGCTTGGCCTCGAGCAGGCGGACATTGGCCTCGATATCGTCCACGACAAGGATGCGTGCGGACATGGTGGCCTACCCCAGGAGTCGGCGGATGGTGTCGAGGAAGTGCGACACGGAAATGGGTTTGGAGATGTAGGCCTCGCACCCGCCTTCGCGGATGCGCTCCTCATCGCCCTTCATGGCGAAGGCGGTGACGGCGACCACAGGGATGTGGGCCAGCTCGTCGTCTTCCTTGAGCCACTTGGTGACCTCCAGCCCCGAGATTTCGGGAAGCTGGATGTCCATCAATATGAGGTCAGGACGGTGCTCACGGGCCAAAGAGAGGGCTTGCAGTCCTTCGCGGGTCTGCAGCGTCTCGTACCCCTGTGCGTCGAGCAGGTCATGAAACAGCTTCATGTTCAGCTCGTTATCCTCGACGATGAGGACCTTCTTGGCCATGGTCATCCCGACGATGCTCTTTTCGGACGGCGAATGTGTCGCCGGCCCCACCTTTGGTTCCATTGATCCCACGGATATCCTTAAACTGGCGTTAGCCGCACGAGAGAGCCAGTGGTCGACACGTCGCACCCTTCCCCGCCCATCGCTGAGACCGTGACCCCAACGCGGACGGCAGGGCAAACTGCGGCCGGCGGCGACACCGCCCGGGCCCGGCAGGTGGAGGCCCTGGGGCTGGACCCCGGCCGTCCCCTGGTGATCGTCGATGTGGATGAGGTGCTGGGCCACTTCATGGAGGGCTTCGGCGCCTTCCTGGAAGGCCGCGGCCTGGAGTTCCGGGTCGAACGCTTCGCCCTGTTCCAGAACATCTATCGCCCTGGAGAGGACGCGCACCTGGCGATCGAGGAAGGCCGCCGACACTATGACGACTTCTTCCGTTATGGCTCAGGCGAGATGCGGGTGGCCGAAGGCGCGGCCGAGGCCCTGCGACGGCTGGCCGAGCAGGCCGGGGTGGTGATCCTGACCAATGCGCCCGGACAGGGACGCCTGGCCCGGGCCCGCTGGCTGGGCCGCCATGGGCTGGACTATCCGCTGTTGCTCAATACGGGGCCCAAGGGGCCGCTGGCCGCGGCCCTGGCCGACCAGGTGCGGGGGCCGGCGGCCTTCATCGACGATCTGCTGCCCAATCTGGACTCGGTGGCTGAGACCGCGCCGAAGGTCGCGCGCTTCCAGCATGTGGCCGACCCGCGCCTGCGCCCGCTGGCGCCGGCGGCGCCTGATCGGCACACCCGAATCGACGACTGGGACGCCCTGCGCATCGCCATCGCCGACTCCATCTCCTGACCCGACCGGGCGAGACCATGATCCGCATCGGGGTCGATTTCGGCAGCACCAAGATCGAAGCCGCCGCCCTGGACCAGGACGGCGCCATCCTCGCCCGCCTGCGTGCGCCCAATCCGGGCGCCTACGAACCGGCCCTGACGGTAGTGGCCGAACTGGTGGCGGCTGTGGAGCGCGAGGCTGGCGCCCGGGCCCGGCAGATCGGGGTGGGCATGCCCGGCTCGATCTCCCCGGCCACCGGCCTGATCCGCAACGCCAATTCCGTCTGGCTGAACGGTCAGCGATTCGGCTGTGACCTGGAAGCCCGCCTGCTGCGCCCCGTGCGTCTGGCCAATGACGCCAACTGCCTGGCCCTGTCGGAGGCCGCCGATGGGGCCGGCGCAGGCGCGGGCGTGGTGTTCGCCGCCATCCTGGGCACCGGTTGCGGCGGCGGCGTGGTGGTGGATGGCAAGCTCATTGAAGGCCGAAACGGCGTGGCGGGCGAATGGGGCCACACCCCCCTGCCCTGGCCGACGGTGGAGGAGCATCCGGGCCCTGGCTGCTGGTGCGGACGGCGCGGCTGCCTGGAGACCTGGATCTCTGGTCCAGCCCTGGCCAGAGATCATGGAACGGGACTGGCGGCTCCCGACATCATCGCCCTGGCCCGGGAAGGGGCGCCCGAGGCCCAGGCGAGCCTGCATCGGTACATCGATCGTCTCGGACGCGCCCTGGCCGTGGTGGCGGACCTGATCGATCCCGACGTCATCGTCCTGGGCGGGGGGATGTCCAATGTGGCTGAGCTCTATGAACGGCTGCCAACCGCCATCGCGCCGCACGTCTTCGCCGACGGTTTCGACACGCCAGTCCGACCAGCGGTTCACGGGGATTCATCCGGAGTCAGGGGCGCAGCCTGGCTGTGGCCCCTGGGCGGCCCATGAGCGCCCTGTGCCGCGACTGCCTGTGGACAGGCGCTGCGCCCGTCGCCCGGCGCTGCCCGTCCTGCGGCTCGCCGCGGCTGGTGGCGCATGAGGAGCTCTTCCAGCTGTCCATGGCCCATCTGGACTGCGACGCCTTTTATGCCTCGGTGGAGAAGCGTGACCGGCCTGAGCTGCGCGACCGGCCGGTGATCGTCGGCGGCGGGGTCCGCGGGGTGGTGACCACCTGCTGCTACATGGCCAGGGTCTATGGGGTGCGCTCGGCCATGCCGATGTTCAAGGCCCTGGCCGCCTGTCCCCAGGCTGTGGTGATCAAGCCGGACTTCGCCAAGTACAAGGCCGAGAGCAAGACCATCATGGGCCTGCTGGCGCAGCTGACGCCCCTGGTGCAGCCCCTGTCGCTGGATGAGGCCTGGATGGACCTGTCGGGCACTGAACGCCTGCATGGCGCCCCCCCGGCGGTGACCCTGGCCAGGGCGCAGGCCAGGATCGAATCGCAAACCGGCCTGACCGTCTCCATCGGCCTGGCCCCCAACAAGTTCCTGGCCAAGATCGCCTCCGATCTCGACAAGCCGAGGGGCTTTTCAGTGATTGGCGCGGCTGAGGCGCAGACCTTCCTGGCCCCGCGGCCGGTAGGTCTGTTGCCCGGGGTGGGGCCAGCCATGGTCAAGTCCCTGGAGGCCGCCGGCCTCAAGACCATCGGCGATCTGGCGCGGTGCGATCAAAAGGACCTGGCCCGGCGCTTCGGGGCCCACGGCCTGCGACTCCATGATCTGGCCCATGGCCGTGACAACCGGCCGGTGGACCCCGATCAGGTTCGCAAGGGAATCAGCGCCGAGACGACCTTCAACAGCGATCTGGCCGCCTATGACGCGCTGGAGGACCGGCTGTCGCCGCTTTGCGAGCGGGTGGCGATCCAGGCCCGGGCCGCCGGCGTCACCGGCCGGGTGGTGACCCTGAAGCTCAAGACCCCGGACTTTCGGCTGCTGACCCGCCGGCGGGCGCTGGGCGAGCCGACCCAGACCGCCCGAACCCTGTTCGCCGCGGCCCGGGAACTGTTGCGTCGCGAGGCCGATGGTCGCACCTTCCGCCTGATCGGGGTGGGCCTGAGCGAGCTTTCCCCCGCCTCACAGGCCGGCGGCGGGCTGTTCGGCGACGACGAGCAGAGGGTTCTTACCGAGGAGCGCACCGCCGACGCCATAAGGGCGCGGTTTGGGCCGCAGGCGCTGACCCGCGGTCGCGCCCTGCGCCTAAAACCCCGCGATCACGAGTAAGGCGGGGCGAAAAAGCCTACAGGCGGAACGATAAAAAGATGGGCGTCGGGTGCTTGGGGTCGGGGTTCGACGATTTCAACCCTTTCAAACGCGTCCCTTTTCCATATCTAATCACTTAGCGGCGGGAACCAGACTCCCGCCAGGAGACGTTTTCGATGGCCGAGCGCAAGCAAGGTGATGTGTCGACGGGCGTCAAATCGGCGGTCATCACTCAGACCAAGCCGAAGACGCAAAAGCCGTCCATGTACCGAGTCCTGCTGCTGAACGACGACTACACGCCGATGGAGTTCGTCGTTTATGTCCTGGAGCAGTTTTTCAACAAGTCGCGCGAAGATGCGACAAGGATCATGTTGCACGTACATCAGTATGGCGTGGGCGTTTGCGGTGTCTTCACCTTCGAGGTGGCCGAGACCAAAGTCGCGCAGGTCGTAGATACCGCCAGGCGGCATCAACACCCGCTTCAATGCACCATGGAAAAGGATTGAGAGGCTCAGATTGCCCTCGTTTTCGCGCCCCCTAGAAGAATCACTGCATCGCGCGGTCGCTTACGCCAATGAGCGAAAGCACGAGTATGCGACCCTGGAACACCTGCTCCTCGCGCTGATCGACGATGAGGAAGCCGCAGCCGTCATGCGCGCCTGCGAAGTCGACCTGGGCGCCCTTCGGGGCACCCTCACCGGCTATGTGGACAATGAGCTCCGCTCGCTGGTGGTCGATGACGGGGAGGACGCCAAGCCGACGGCGGGCTTCCAGCGCGTGATCCAGCGCGCGGTCATCCACGTCCAGTCGTCCGGGCGGGAGGACGTCACCGGCGCCAATGTGCTGGTGGCCATCTTCTCCGAACGGGAAAGCCATGCCGCCTACTTCCTGCAGGAGCAGGACATGACGCGGTACGACGCGGTGAACTACATCGCCCACGGCATCGCCAAGAAGGCCGGCGCCAGCGTTGAGAGCAAGCCCGTCAAGGGCGCCGACGACGAGGAGAAGCCCTCGGTGAAGACCGGCGGCGAGGCCCTTGAGGCCTATTGCGTCGACCTCAACGAGAAGGCCAAGGAGGGCAAGGTCGATCCCCTGATCGGCCGGGCCGCCGAGGTTGAGCGCTGCATCCAGATCCTGTGCCGGCGGACCAAGAACAACCCCCTGCTGGTGGGCGACCCCGGCGTGGGCAAGACCGCCATCGCTGAGGGCCTGGCCCGCAAGATCGTCAACAACCAGGTCCCTGAGGTCCTGGCCGGGGCGACCATCTTCTCCCTCGACATGGGGGCGCTGCTGGCCGGCACCCGCTATCGCGGGGACTTCGAAGAGCGGGTCAAGCAGGTGGTCAAGGAGTTGGAGAATCACCCCGACGCCATCCTGTTCATCGACGAGATCCACACGGTGATCGGCGCCGGCGCCACCAGCGGCGGGGCCATGGACGCCTCCAACCTGCTGAAGCCGGCCCTGGCTTCCGGCGCCCTGCGCTGCATGGGCTCGACGACCTACAAGGAGTTCCGTCAGCACTTCGAGAAGGACCGGGCGCTCGTCCGGCGCTTCCAGAAGATCGACGTGAATGAGCCGACGCTCGAGGACACGATCAAGATCCTCAAGGGCCTGAAGACCTACTACGAGGAGTTCCACAAGCTCCGCTACACCAACGACGCGCTCAAGGCCGCCGTCGAGCTGTCGGCCAAGTACATCAACGACCGCAAGCTGCCGGACAAGGCGATCGACCTGATCGACGAGGCCGGCGCGAGCCAGATGCTGCTGCCCGAGAGCCGCCGGAAGAAGACCATCGGCGTCAAGGAGATCGAGGCCGTGGTGGCCAAGATCGCCCGCATCCCGCCCAAGTCGGTCTCCAAGACCGACACCGAGGCGCTGAAGCAGCTGGAGACCGACCTGAAGCGGGCGGTCTACGGCCAGGACGAGGCGATCGATCAGCTGTCGGCGGCCATGAAGATGGCCCGCGCCGGCCTGCGCGATCCCAACAAGCCGATCGGCTGCTACCTGTTCTCAGGGCCGACCGGCACCGGCAAGACCGAGACCGCGCGGCAACTGGCCTCGACCCTGGGCATCGAACTCCTGCGCTTCGACATGTCGGAGTATATGGAGCGGCACACGGTCAGCCGCCTGATCGGGGCGCCTCCCGGCTATGTGGGCTTCGACCAGGGGGGCCTGCTGACCGACTCCGTCGACCAGCATCCCCACGCCGTGGTGCTGCTGGACGAGATCGAGAAGGCCCACCCGGACGTCTACAACATCCTGCTCCAGGTCATGGACCACGGGGTGCTGACCGACTCCAACGGCAAGAAGATCGACTTCCGCAACGTGGTGCTCATCATGACCACCAATGCGGGGGCGGCCGATGCGCAGCGCAACACCATCGGCTTTGGCCGGGGCAAGGCTGACCACGAGGCCGAAGAGGCGATCAAGCGGGTCTTCACCCCGGAATTCCGCAACCGCCTCGACGCGGTCGTGGCCTTCCGTCCGCTGGACTCCTCGATCATCCGTCAGGTGGTCCAGAAGTTCGTCATGCAGCTCGAGGCCCAGCTGGCCGACCGCCATGTGACGATCGAGACCAGCGACGAGGCGGCCGGCTGGCTGGCCGACAACGGCTTCGACGAGCTCTATGGCGCCCGGCCGCTGGCCCGGGTCATCCAGGAGCACATCAAGAAGCCACTGGCCGACGAGATCCTGTTTGGCCGGCTGGTCAAGGGCGGCCACGTCCGCGTGGTGCTCAAGGACGGCAAGCTGGACTTCGAAATCGAGGGCGACGCCCGCGAGCCCGGGGCGCCGACGATCGAGAACCCGTCCAAGGACGCAGCGGCCGAACTGGCCGACTAAGGCGGACGGCCTGTTGAAACGTCAAAGCCCCGGCCAATCGGCCGGGGCTTTTTCGTGGGCGCGAAGGACGCCTGGATCAGGCGATGTTGGCGGCGATCTGCTCGGCCAGGGCCTTGAGCTCCGCGGGGTCGGCCATGCCGCCCGAAGCGTGGCGGCCCACCGCGACCCCGTCCCACCGGGGCAGGATGTGGAAATGCGGATGGAAGACGGTCTGGCCGGCCGCCGTCCCGTTGAACTGGCTTATGACGATCCCATCTGGCTCAAGGGCCGCGCGCACCGCCCGGGCCACCCGCTGGACGCCAAGAATGAGCGGGGCGAGGACGGCGGGGTCTTCCTCAAGCAGGTTCAGGGCGGTGGAGTGCTTGGGAATCACCAGGGTGTGGCCCTTCACCTGCGGAAAGACGTCCATGAAGGCCAGGACGTGGTCGTCCTCGAACACCCGGGCGCAGGGCGCCTCGCCGCGCAGGATCTTGGCGAAGATATTGTTGGGGTCGTAGGTCCCGTCCAGGCTCATGGCGCGCGCTCCTCTGGCGTTGATCCCCGTGCTTAGCAAATCGCCGGCGGGCCGGCGACGGCCTCAGCCCTGGCGGAAGGGGGAGTATTCCTCAGAGAGCCATTCCATCTCGCCGTCGAGGGCGGCCTTCTCCCGGGCCACGAAGTCCTCGACGGGGCCGCGCAGGACCCGATCGGCGATGTAGTGGGCCGAATAGACCGGCGTCGGCAGATAGCCGCGAGCGATCTTGTGCTGGCCCTGGGCGCCGGCCTCCACCCGCGCCAGCCCCCGGGTGATGGCCCATTCGATGGCCTGATAGTAGCAGAGCTCGAAATGCAGGAACGGGACGTCCTCGACGCAGCCCCAGTTGCGGCCATAGAGGGCGTCGGCGCCGATCAGATTGAGGGCGCCGGCGATCCAGCGGCCGTCACGTCTGGCCATGATCAGCAGGACCCTGTCAGCCATCCGCTCCCCGAGCAGGGAGAAGAACAGGCGGTTCAGATAGGGCTGGCCCCACTTGCGCGAGCCGGTGTCCATGTAGAAGCCGAAGAAGGCGTCCCAGGCGTCTTCGGTCAGCTCGGCCCCTGTGAGGCATACGATCTCCAGCCCCGCCTGGGCGTCGCGACGCTCCCGGCGGATGGTCTTGCGCCGGCCAGAGGACAGGTCGGCCAGAAAGTCGTCGAAGCTCCCGTAGCCCCTGTTGAACCAGTGGTACTGCTGGCCCTGCCGCTGGGCGAGGCCCTGGGCGCCCAGCCAGTCCCACTCAGATGCTGTGGGAAAATTGATGTGGACCGAAGAGACCCCCATCTGCTGGCAAAGGGTCAGGGCGCCCCCGAGCAGCATCTCGTAGCCCGCCTCGGCTGAAATGTCGGGGCGCACCAGCAGGCGGGGTCCCGTGGCCGGGGTGAAGGGAGCGGCCGACAGGAGTTTGGGATAGTAGCGGCCCCCGGCCCGCTCATAGGCGTCGGCCCAGCTGTGGTCGAAGATGTATTCGCCCTGGCTGTGGGATTTCAGATAGAGGGGCATGACCGCCGCCACCTCGCCGGCCTCGTCCTCAATGGCCAGGTGCTGGGGCCCCCATCCCGTGCGTTCGACGGCGCAACCAGCCTGTTCGAGCACGTCGAGGAAGTCGTAGGCGACGAAGGGATTGCCGCTGGCCCCGGCGCAAGCCTCCCAGGCCGCCCGGCCAATATCTGCGATGCGACGGTTCACGCGGACCGCCGGCTTCAGGCTCACGGGTGGAAGCCCTCGAAGATCAGGTTGTCACAGTGGTCCTTCACCGCCGCCCACTGCTCGGGCTGGCGGACGGTCCAGGCCACGACCGGCATGCCCTGCGCCCGGTAGGCGTCGGCCCGGGCGTTGGGCAGCATGTCGAGGCCGAGGGCCAGGAAATGCGGGCGGGCGATTTCCACCTGCTCGAGGCGGGCATAGGCCTGGCGCTGGTCCTCGCTCAGATGCTTCACGTCCTTGTAGCTGAAGGAATCCAGGCCCCGCAGGACGCCCGGATAGTGGTCGGCGAACCAGGCGTGGGAATAGGGATTGAAGCCGATGACGCAAAGCGGGCCGGCGTGGTCGATGATGATCTCGTGGACCCGGCGCTCCAGCGGGCCAACCTCGCCCCAGGGAGTCTTGAGCTCGATATGCACCATGGCCCGGTGGCCGATCAGGGCCAGGGTCTCCAGCAGGGTGGGGATGGTCTCGTCCGTGCCCTTGAGGGACATCTGCCCCAGCTCGGCGGCCGTGTGGTCCCGCAACCGCCCCTCGGCGCCGGTCATCCGGGTCAGGGTGTTGTCGTGGAAGACCATCGCCTCCCCGTCCGCCGACAGGTGGACATCGAGCTCGATCCCGTAGCCGGCCGCGCAGGCGGCCTGAAACGCGCCCAGGGAATTTTCCGGGGCGCCGTCCGGCGTCCACAGGCCCCGGTGGGCCACCGGCGGGTGGAACAGAAGGTCCCAGGCCTCGCCGAAGCGGTCCCTCACGACAGCTCCACCACGGCGTCGACCTCAACGGCGAAGTTCATCGGCAGGCGGTAGACGCCGACGGCTGAGCGAGCGTGACGGCCGATGTCGCCAAAGGCGTCGACCATCAGGTCCGAAGCGCCGTTCACCACCTGGGGAATATCGAAGAAGTCGGGGCCCGCCTGGACAAAGCCGCCGAGCTTGACCACCCGGACCACGCGGCCGAGATCGCCGCCGCAGGCCGCCTTCATCTGCGCGATCAGGTTGATGGCGCACAGGCGGGCGGCGTACCGCGCGGAGTCCAGATCGACATCCTCGCCGACGACGCCGGTGACGCCGCCCTGGGCGTCGCGGGACACCTGTCCGGAAATGTGCAGGAACCGGCCAGCCCGGACAAAGGGCACATAGTTGGCGACGGGGGCGGAGGGCTCGGGCAGGCGGACGCCAAGCGCGGCCAGACGTTCTTCGACGGTGGACATGCCCTAGTCTGTAGCGCCCGCATCGCCATGAGAAAAGCCCGGTCCGTCGCCGGACCGGGCTCTTGGAAGTTCAGGCGGCGCCCGGAGGCGCCAGCACGCCTTAGCGGGCGGCTTGCAGACGCTCGACGGTCGCGGTGACGCGCTCGTTGATCGGCTTCATGGAGTCCTTCATCGAGGCGGTGAAGAGCTCCGACATGCGGGTCATTTCCGACATGTAGGACTCCATCGCCTTCTTGGTGAAGGCGGACTGGAGCTCCATGGCTTCCTGCAGGCTCTTGGCCGAGGCCAGGGTCTTGGCGGCGGCCATCTGCTCTTCGACGTTCTTCTTGGCGAAGGCCAGGGCCTCAGCGCCGACGGCCTCGGCGCCCTTGGCGGCGGCCGTGGCGGAGGCGACGATGGCCTCCAGGTTCTGCTTGGAATAGGTGTTAGTCTCGGCGAGGGCGGTCATGGACTTCTCCATGGCGTCCTTGAAGGCGTGGTTGCCCGCGAGGGAGAATTGTTCGGCGGCGGTCTTGGCGGTCTTGGCGTTGTCGGCGGCGGCCATGGCTGAACTCCTTCAGAAGTCAGATGCGCGGCAGCGGCCGCGCGGGGGATGTCAGGGTGCGCGGCGGCGGCCACGCGAACGCTCGATCGATACTAAGCTCTACGCAACCGCAACATCTCATGCTGCACCGCAGCAGTCAACCAAGTTTTTGTGCACCGCACAATGACATGGCGCTCGCCTGATACGCGGGCTCTGCGACTTTTTGGGATGCTCAACAGGTGTTTACCCTCGCGCAAGGCGGGACGTGCCATGTTAGCCTTTGATCCTTGGCGCGCACCTCGGGGGGCTCGCCAGAAACCCAAAACGTGACGGACGACGCGATGCTTAAACACGCCCGCCGCCAGATTCTCGCCGGCCTCATCGCCGCGGCGACCCTTGTCGGCTTCTCAGCCCCGGCCGCCCAGGCCCAGATCCCCTATCTGCAATTGCCGGCGCAGCAGCCCAAGTACGCCTCCATCGTGGTGGACGCCGAAACCGGCGAGGTCCTCTATGGCAAGCGCGCCGACAGCGCCCGCTACCCGGCCTCCATCACCAAGGTGATGACCCTCTATCTGATGTTCGAGCAGCTGGCCGCCGGCGAAATGACCCTGGAAGACCGCGTGGTCTTCTCGCCGCGGGCCGCCGCCGCGCCGCCAACCAAGCTGTTCGTCAAGGCTGGCGATTCGATCACGGTGGAAGATGCGATGCATGCCCTGGCCATCCGCTCGGCCAATGACGTGGCGGTGGCCGTGGCTGAGAAGCTCGGTGGCAGCGAGGCGCGCTTCGCCGCCCTGATGACCTTGCGGGCCCGTGAGCTCGGCATGGACTCCACCACGTTCGTCAACGCCTCGGGCCTGCCCGACAGCCGGCAACTGTCCAGCGCCCGGGATCTGGCGGTGCTATCGCGGGCGATCATGCGGGACTTCCCGCAGTACTACACCCTGTTCAGCACGTCGCAGTTCACCTTCCGGGGCACCCTCATTCGCGGGCACAACAGCCTGCTGCGCCGCGAGCTCGGGGTGGACGGCCTGAAGACGGGCTACACCAACGCCTCGGGCTACAATATCGCCATCTCCGGGGTGAAGAATAACCGGCGCCTGATCGTGGTGGTCCTCGGCGGCGCCTCGACGGCGGCCCGAGACAATCACGCCCAGGACCTGCTGCTCACCGGGTTCGATGTGGCTGACCGCCGGTCCCGGGGGGAGCGGATCACCGTGGCCCAGAACCTGTTCGAACCCGAGCCCACCGGCCCGATCATGCGCCCCTCCCGCGAACAGGGTGATGGCGAACAGGACGGCCTGAAGATCGTGCTGGCCACCGCCCCGCCCCCGCCCGCCCCCAGCCGCGCGGCCGCCCAGGCCCCGCCGGCCGGCAAGTGGCAGGTGCAGGTCGGCGCGTTCAAGTCCAAGTCTCTGGCCGAGGAGCAGCTGAAGCTGAGCCGGCGGCGGTTCTCCGAGGCTTTTTCTGGCGCCGGGACCCTGGTCACCGACGCGACGGCGGGTTTCTATCGCGCGCGGTTTTCCGGCCTGACCGAGGCCCGGGCCAAGGCCGCCTGCGAGACCCTGAAAGCCAAGAACCAGGCCTGCATGGTCATCGGACCGGCCTGAGGCGGCTCACCCACCGAAGCGGGCTATGGCCGCAGCAGGCGGTCGCGGGCCGCGTTGATCTGGGCCGCCAGGCCAGCTGAGCCGCCGGCGTCAGGGTGAGTGCGACGCATCAGGCGCGTATAGGCCGCCTGGATTTCCTCGGGCCCCGCCGCGGCGCCGACCCCCAGAATGTCACGGGCCTCACGCTCGCTCATGCCGGACCTGCCCCCTCGCGGCGGCTTTCGGTCTGCGCCGAGCCCTGGCCCTGCGCCTGCGCTGCGCGCGCTCATGGCCAGCCATAGTCCCATCACCACCAGGACCGGCGCGAACGCCCAGCCGCCGCGCACGGCCAGGAAGGCCGCGGCCGCAAACGCCGCCACGCTGGCCAGTCCTGACAGAACCCGCCACTCGCGACGTTGGAACATTGGCCGGCCTTTGCGGCCCATCCAGACGAACAAGGCCAGGGCCGCGCACCCTAGCGCCAGATAGAGCATGGGCCTATTCGGCCGCCATCAGGGTCTGACCGGTCACCTCGCCCAGGCCGAGCGCGCCGATCAGGGCGCGAAGCTCCTGCCGGGCGGCCACGTGCTGCAGCGAGATCGCCACCGGACGGATAGCTGGGGACAGATCGGCGATGGTCAGGCCGAAGGGATAGAGCTCGCGATAAATGACCCGGTCACGCAGACCCGGCCCGACGCGGAAGCCGACCCGGCGCGACAGAGCCTTGACCCGTTCGTCCAGGCGGCGGCGGTTGCGGGCCTCGGTCGGCGCCAGGCGATTACGCAGCACCACCCAGTCGATGGAGCGGCCGTCGGCCACGGCGCGGGCCTTGCGGCTGTCCCAGACGGTGACGGAGTAGAGCCCCGGGCGCTTGAGATCGAGGGAGACGGGATCGACCACGCCCAGCATGTCGAAGTCGACGAAGCTGTCATTCATCGGGGTGACGATGAGGTCGGCCAGACCGTGGGCGGCCCGCGAGATGGCGGTGTCGCCGCCTGGAGTGTCGATCAGCACGAAGTCCGCCGCCTCATTGGCGGCCTCGAAGGCCTGATGGAAGGCGGCCAGGGCTTCCCCGTCTGGGGCCACCGCAAGATCGGGGCTCAAGGGGAATTCGAGAGGCATGGGCGCCTCAGCCTCATTGGCTGCCAGCCAGGCGCTTCGGCTGGCGAAGAAGTGGCCCAGGGACTGCTGGCGAAGATCCAGGTCGAGGACGGCCACCTTGGCGCCGCCATACATCAGGGCCACGGCAAGATGCAGGGCGATGGTGGATTTGCCAGCACCACCCTTCTCATTACCGACGACGATCACACGGGGTTGGGACATCAGTCCTGCTCCATCGATTCGGCCAGGCGGGCCTATAGGTTAACGAGACGCTTATGCCGACCGCCACGTCAACTTGGCAGACCCCTGGCCCTGTGGACGGATGGACGCACCCCCCAGGCGTCGGCCATAAGCCGCGGGCTGCTTTTCGAAGTCTGATGAGGCCCCATGTCCGCCGATATCCTGCCCATCGTCCGTACGGTCGCCGATCTGCGGACCCAGGTTCGCGCCTGGCGCGCCGCAGGGCTCACCGTCGCCATGACGCCCACCATGGGCGCCCTGCACGAGGGGCACTTGTCGCTGGTGCGGCTGGCCCGGACCCGGGCGCAGCGGGTGGTGGCGAGCATCTTCGTCAACCCGGCCCAGTTCGGGCCCCATGAGGATTTCGACCGCTACCCCCGCAATGAGTCGGGTGACTCAGCCCTGCTGGCCAGCGCCGGCTGCGACCTGCTCTACGCGCCGGACGTCAGCCAGATCTATCCGCAAGGCTACGCCACCAAGGTCAGTGTCTCCGGGGTCAGCGAGCCCCTGGACGGGGCCGCCCGGCCCGGCCATTTCGACGGGGTGGCGACCGTAGTGGCCAAGCTGCTCAACCAGGCCCAGCCCGATGTGGCTGTGTTTGGCGAGAAGGACTTCCAGCAGCTGCAGCTGATCCGCAGGCTGGCGATCGACCTCGACCTGCCGGTGGAGATCGTCGGCGCGCCCATCGCCCGCGATGCAGATGGCCTGGCCCTGTCCTCACGCAACGCCTATCTCAGCGCCGAGGAGCGCGCCGTCGCCGGGATGATGAACACGGTGCTGGCCGACGCCGCGACCCGGCTGAAGGCCGGTGATTCGGTGGAAAAGGTCGAGGCCACCGGGCGCGCGGCGCTGGAGCGGCACGGCTTTCAACGGGTGGACTATTTCGAGGTCCGCCAGGTCGGAGACCTCAGCCCCGCCGGTCCGCCGCCCTATGAGGGGGTGGTGCGCATCTTCGCCGCCGCCCACCTGGGCCAGACACGGCTGATCGACAATAGGGCCGTCTGAGCCCCTACCAGAGGCCAGCCTCGCGGAGTTGGCGGGCCAGTTCCGGCGGCGTCTCCTGGCCGCTGTCGCCGCCCAGGTCCGGTGGGGCGTCCTTGATGTCGAGATAGCGCCAGCCCTGGAAAGGCCGACGCGGGGTCGGCGCGACCCGCACCAGGGTCTCGTCCAGCACCATCTCGCAGCGGGCGTCCTGCCCCTCGCCCACCGTGGTCACATCCAGGATCAGCTGCCGGGTCAGGATCGCGCCCTTGTAGACCCGGTAGAGGGAGCCGCCATCGGTGAGCTCAGCCGCCCGCTTTGGCGTCTGGCGGGTGCGCAGGATCCAGGGCTGGCCGGCGGTCCCCTGGGAGGCGCGCCAGTCCAGCAGATCCTCCACGGTGTCGCAGCCGACGACGAGCTTGATCAGATGCACGGTCATGGCCGGTGTCTAGGCCGACGGGGTCAGCCGCGCCAGCACCACGCCCTCGCTGACCTGATCGCCGGCGGAGACCGAGAGCGCCTCGACCACGCCGTCAAAGGCCGCGGTCAGGGCGTGCTCCATCTTCATGGCTTCCAGGGTGACCAGGGTCTGGCCACGAACCACCGCGTCCCCCTGGGCCACCGCCACGGCCACCACCTTGCCCGGCATGGGGGCGATGACGACGCCGTCGCCCGCGGGCCCCTCGCCCGCCACGGCGGCGGGCGCTACGCCCGAGAAGGCGTAGGCCTCGCCGGCCTCGAACACGATGATGGCGCCAGAGGCGTCCAGCAGGACGTCAGCGGACAGAGGCCCCGCCGCCAGGGGCGCCGCAATGGGCGCGCCGTCGCGGTAGAGCCGCAGGGTCGCCGCAGGCGCAGCGTTCAGGCGAAAGCCCGTCAGCGCCTTCCAGGGGCCGCCGGGTTCGACCGACGAGGCTTGGGCCTGAGACAACAGGCCCTGGGCGGCCGCTGACAGGACGGCGGGGCTGGGGTCGGGCGCCTGGGCCAAGGCCTCCTGGCGGGCGGGGATAAAGCCGGTGTCCACCTCGCCGCGCAGAAAGTCAGGCTCACCGAGGCAGCGGGCGAGGAAGCCGGCATTGGTCCGAACCGGCCAGACCTGAACCTCGCCACAGGCCTTTCCCAGACGCCGCGCGGCGGCCTCGCGGGTCGGGCCATGGGCGATCAGCTTGGCGATCATCGGATCATAATGCGGGCTGACCGTGCCGCCGGCCTCGACGCCGGTGTCCACCCGGACGGTGTCTGGCAGCACGAAATGCTCCAGATCGCCGATCGACGGCAGGAAGCCCGCAGCGGGGTTCTCGGCATAGAGCCTGGCCTCCATGGCCCAGCCGCTCAGGGTGATCTGGTCCTGGCGCAAGGGAAGAGGCTCGCCAGCCGCCACGCGGAGCTGCCATTCCACCAGGTCCTGGCCGGTGACGGCCTCAGTGACAGGGTGTTCCACCTGCAGCCGGGTGTTCATCTCCATGAACCAGATGCGGTCGGCGCGCAGGCCCTCGCTGGCGTCGGCGATGAACTCCACGGTGCCGGCGCCCACATAGTCCACGGCCTGGGCGGCGCGGACGGCGGCGGCGCAGACGGCCTCGCGGACCTCAGGGCTCATGCCCGGGGCCGGCGCCTCTTCGATCACCTTCTGGTGGCGCCGTTGCAGGGAGCAGTCGCGTTCGAACAGGTGGACCACCTGACCGTGGGCGTCGCCGAACACCTGCACCTCGATGTGGCGGGGCCGGGTGACATAGGTCTCCAGCAGCACCCGGTCATCGCCGAAGGCGGCCGCTGCTTCGCGCTTGGCTGAACCCAGGGCCTCGGCGAAGTCCGACGCGCGCTCGACCTTGCGCATCCCCTTGCCGCCGCCACCGGCCACGGCCTTGATCAGCACGGGATAGCCGATCGCCGCGGCCTCACGGGCCAGGTGGGCGGGGTCCTGGTTCTCGCCGTGATAGCCCGGGGTCACCGGCACGCCCGCCGCGGTCATCAGGGCCTTGGCCGCGTCCTTCAGCCCCATGGCGCGAATGGCCGCAGGCGGCGGGCCGACCCAGGTCAGGCCCGCAGCCACCACCGCCTCGGCGAAGTCGGCGTTTTCCGAGAGAAAGCCGTAGCCGGGATGGATCGCGTCGGCGCCGCTCGCGCGGGCGGCCTCCAGCACGGCCTCGACCTTCAGATAGCTGTCCCGCGCCGGCGCCGGGCCCAGGCGCACGGCCTGGTCGGCTTCCAGGACATGCAGGGCCCCGTCGTCGGCGTCGGAATAGACCGCGACGGTCGCAAGGCCCATCTGGCGGGCGGTGCGAAAGATGCGTCTGGCGATCTCGCCGCGATTGGCGACCAGCAGGGTCGTGATCATTCGGACCAGCGGGGCTTACGCTTCTCGAGGAAGGCCAGCACGCCTTCCTGTCCCTCGTCGCTCACCCGCACCCGGGCGATGACCTTGGCGGTGTCCTCCATCAGGCCGTGGTCGATCTCCTGATAGGCCACGTGCTCGACGATCTTCTTGGATTCGATCACCGCCATGGGGCCGCAGGCCATCATTTCGGTGGAGAGGTCGGCGATGGCGGCGTCCAGGGCCGTGTCATCGGCGACCACCTGAGTGATCAGGCCAATCTTTTCAGCATGGGCGGCGTCGAAGGTGCGCCCCGTGGCGAACAGGCCGCGGGCCGTGCGGGGACCGACGGCGGCGACCACATAGGGGCTGATGGTGGCGGCCACCAGGCCCAGCTTGACCTCGGCGAAACTGAACTGGGCGTCCGCCGTGGCGATGGCCATGTCGCAGGCCGCGGCCAGACCCGCCCCGCCGCCATAGGCGCCGCCCTGCACCAGGGCGACGGTCAGGGCCGGGATGTCCCACAGGAGCTTGAGCATCCTGGCCATGGCCATGGCGTCTTCGCGGTTGTCGTCCTCGGTGTGGCCCGCGGCCGCCCGCATCCAGTCGAGATCGGCCCCGGCGCTGAATGTGCCGCCCGCGCCGCGCAGGAAGACCAGCCGGACATGCTCGGCCCCGTGCAGGGTCTCGAAGGTTTCCGACAGGGCGGCGATCAGGGCGCCATCAAAGGCGTTGCGACGCTCGGGCCGGTTGATGGTCACGATGGCGACGCCCTCGACGGTGGCCTCCAGGCGCACCAGGGGCGAGGTGGCGTCGGTGTCGAGACCTTCCACCAGGGGATCAGCGATGGGATGGCTCATGGTCAAAAGGCTCCGTCACATGCGGAAGACGCCAAAGCGCGTCTCGGGTACTGGCGCATTGAGCGCCGCAGAAATCGACAGGCCAAGCACGTCGCGGGTCTGGGCGGGATCGATGATCCCATCATCCCACAGGCGGGCGGTGGCGAAATAGGGGTCGCCCTCGGTCTCATAGCGATTGCGGACCGGCGCCTTGAAGTCGGCCTCGTCCTCAGTCGACCAGGTTTCGCCGCGGGCCTCGAGGCCGTCACGGCGGATGGTGGCCAGAACGCTGGCGGCCTGCTCGCCCCCCATGACGCTGATCCGGCTGTTTGGCCAGGTCCAGAGAAAGCGAGGGGAATAGGCCCGGCCGCACATGCCATAGTTGCCGGCCCCGAAGGAGCCGCCGATCAGGACGGTGAACTTGGGAACCTCGGCGCAGGCCACGGCGGTCACCAGTTTGGCGCCGTCCTTGGCGATACCGCCGGCCTCATAGCGGCCGCCGACCATGAAGCCGGAGATGTTCTGCAGGAAGACCAGGGGGATCTTCCGCTGGCAGGCCAGCTCGATGAAGTGGGCCCCCTTCAGCGCGCTCTCGGAAAACAGCACGCCGTTGTTGGCGAGGATGGCGACAGGATAGCCCCAGATGCGGGCGAAGCCGCAGACGAGCGTGGTCCCGTAGAGGGCCTTGAACTCATCGAAGTCCGAGCCATCGACGATGCGGGTGATGACCTCGCGCACATCATAGGGCGCGCGCACGTCACCGGGGATGACCCCGTAGAGCTCTTCAGGATCGAAGGCGGGCGGCCGCGGCTCGGCCAGGGTCATCCCGTGGCTCTTGGTGGTGTTCAGGTTGCCGATAATGGAGCGGACGATCACCAGGGCGTGCTCGTCATTCTCGGCCACATGGTCGACCACGCCGGAGCGCCGGCCGTGAGTGTCGGCGCCGCCGAGCTCCTCGGCGCTGATCACCTCGCCGGTGGCGGCCTTCACCAGGGGCGGGCCGCCCAGGAAGATCGTCCCCTGCCCGCGGACGATCACGGTCTCGTCGGACATGGCGGGCACATAGGCGCCGCCGGCGGTGCAAGATCCCATCACGCAGGCGATCTGGGCGACGCCCGCCGCGCTCATCTGAGCCTGGTTGAAGAAGATGCGCCCGAAATGATCCCGGTCGGGAAACACCTCGGCCTGGTGCGGCAGGTTGGCGCCGCCGGAATCCACCAGATAGACGCAGGGAAGCCGGTTCTGCAGGGCGATCTCCTGGGCCCGCAGATGCTTCTTCACGGTCATCGGAAAATAGGCGCCGCCCTTCACCGTGGCGTCATTGGCAAGGATCATCACCTCGCGGCCGGACACCTTGCCGACTCCGGCGATCAGGCCTGCGCCGGGCGCCTCACCATCATAGAGACCGTGGGCGGCCAGGGCGCCGATCTCCAGAAAGGGCGCGCCGGGATCGAGCAGGCGCATCACCCGATCCCTTGGCAGAAGCTTGCCTCGCGATTCGTGGCGCATGCGCGACGCCTCAGGCCCACCCAAGGCGGCTTGCGCCGTTTGAGCCCGAAGTTGGTCAACCAGGCCGCGATTCAGCTGCGCCTGGGTCTTAAATGCCTCGGAAGCCGGGTCGATGGAGGAAGTTAGCCTCGTCATATGCATGGCATAGCCGCGCACGCGGTTGCGCGCTAGGCTCCCCGATGTGGCACGACTGCCGGACCTTCCCAGCGACACCGCCCTGGCCCAGCTGTTCTTCAATGAACAGGTGGAAGGCGATGCCACATGGTTCTCGCTTCCCGGCGGCGGGGTGCTGTTTGAGCCGGGCGAAGCCGCCGACCATCTCTATTTTCTCCGCGCCGGGCGCCTGGGCGCCTTCCGCCGGGACGAGGGCCAGGAGCCGGAATTTCTCGGCGTGATCCGCCCGGGCGAACCGGCCGGTGAGATGTCCCTGCTGTCAGGGACTCCGCACACCGCGCGGGTGGTCGCCCTGCGGGATTCTGAAGTCTTCGCCCTGCCCCGGGACCTGTTCCTGGAGGCCGCCGAGGACGACCCCGGCGTGATGCTGGAACTGGCCCAGCTGATTGTCCGGCGCAGCCGCCGCCAAACCCATCGCACCACGGGCGCCGAGCCTTCGGTCTATGGCTTTGTCACCGTCGGCCAACCGGTCGCGGTGCGTCCGCTGGTGGACCGGATCGCCCGCCACATCATGCGCCAGGGCTATAGCGTCACCGTCGTGGGCGTCGAGGCGGCCATGGCGCCGACAGAATGGTATTCCGAGGTCGAGCGCACCCACGACTTCGTGCTCTACGCCGCCGAGGGCCAGGACCTGGGATGGCGGGCGGTCGTGGCCCGGCAGGTGGACCGACTGTTTCGGATCGGCAAGGCCTCGGCCCAGCCGCCCTCAAACATCATCCTGCATCCAGCCCAGCCCCTGCAGGCCCATCAGCTGGTCGACCTGATCCTGCTGCACCCTCGGGAAAGCCCCGCGCCGCGCACGTCGGAGGCCTGGGTCAAGGCCGCCCAGCCGGCCCGACTGTTTCACATGCGCCGGGACGACGAGGACGACGCGGCCCGCCTGGCCAGGGTGCTGACCGGCCAGTCGGTGGGGCTGGTGCTGTCGGGCGGCGGCGCCCGGGCCTATGCCCATGTGGGCGCGATCCGGGTCCTGCGGGAGCGCGGCGTGCCGATCGACTTCATCGGCGGCTCCTCCATGGGGGCCATCGTCGCGGCAGGCCTGGGCATGGGCTGGTCCGATGAGGAGGCTGACCGGCGCATTCGCGACGCCTTTGTCACCTCCAGCCCGCTGGATGATATCGCCTTTCCCCTGGTGGCCATGACCCGGGGCGAGAAGGTGCGCGCCAGGCTGCATGAGCACTTCGGCGATACGAGCATTTCTGACCTTTGGCTGCCCTTCTTCGCAGTCTCATCGAACCTGACCACCGGGGCCTATCAGATCCACCGTAGCGGCCGACTGGTGGACGCCCTTCGCGCCAGCATCGCCCTGCCTGGGGTCATGCCCCCCGCCACTCAGGGCGATGAGGTGCTGGTGGACGGGGCGGTGCTGAACAATTTCCCTGCCGACGTGATGAGCGCACTGCACCTGGGGCCTGTGGTCGGGGTCGATGTCACCCGGGGGCGCAGCATCACCGCCCGGGACGTCGCCCGTCCAGAATCGGTGTTGCGCTGGATCGCCTCGGGCGCCTGGCGACAGGGTCCGCCCATCGTCTCGCTACTGATGCGCGCCGCCACGGTGCCCACAGGCCGCGACCTGCGCGCCGCGCGCGAGAGTGTGGATTTGCTGGTGACCCCGGACATGACCGGCGTCGAAATTCGCAACTGGGAAGCCTACGACCCGGCGGTGAGCGCCGGATACCTGGCCATGGGCCAGGCCCTGGATGGACTGACCAAGCCCGTGACTGAGCTACGCCGCCGCGAGGCCCTGTGTGAGGGAACAGGAAAAAGATGGCGCTAAACGCCCGTGTGCTGGGGGAATTGCCATTCCTGGGAACTGACCCCATATTCGAGTCGGTGTTCAACAACTGAAAGGAGGTGATCCAGTGTCTCATTGTCATTTGTCGCAGTCGGTGACCGTGGCCTGGGCCTCCCACGAGGTTTGCGCTTAAGCGCTGCTAAGGTTGCGGGCCGCCGCGCTTGCGGTCCGACAATGGAAGGGCCGGCCCCGACAATGGGCCGGCCCTTTTTCGTATCTGGATATCCAGCGGCGCTCAGCCGGGCCGCGGGATCATGGCGTGGTCCGCGCCTTAGTTGCGACGATCGGTGGTGGCCGCGCCGGCGACACCGCCGATGGCCGCGCCGGCCGCTGCGCCCGTGAGGTCGCCGCTTACGGCTCCACCGATGGCGGCGCCGCCCAGGGCGCCCGTGGCGGCCCGCTCAGTCACGGTGGTGCCGCAGGCGGCCAGCGCCAGGGCGGACAGGGCGACAGGGATGGCGATCAGGGTCTTGCGCATGGGGAGGCTCCTCTGGGTTTCCCTATAGGCAAGCCGTCGGCATGCCCCCGGGTTCCCCCAAATCGACCGCTCAGCGGCGGACGAACCTCAGACTGAAGTTCTCACAAGCCCCGTCGACAGGCGCTTTCACGCCGCCTCACCCGCCGATCAGTTCCCGGCCGATCAGGAAGCGACGGATCTCATTGGTCCCGGCGCCGATATCGTAGAGCTTGGCGTCCCGCAGAAGCCGCTCGACGGGATAGTCCTTCGTATAACCCGCCCCACCAAGGGCCTGGATGGCCTCCAGGGCGCACTTCACCGCGTTCTCCGAGGCCATCAGGATGGCGCCCGCCGCGTCAAACCGGGTGGTGCGGCCCGCGTCGCAGGCTCTGGCCACGGCATAGACATAGGCCCGCGACGCGTTGAGGGCGACGTACATGTCAGCGACCTTGGCCTGCATCAGCTGGAACGAGCCGATAGGCGCGCCGAACTGCTTGCGTTCGCGCACATAGGGCAGCACCGCATCCAGGCAGGCCTGCATGATGCCCAGGGGGCCGCCGGCCAGGACGGCGCGTTCGTAGTCCAGGCCGCTCATCAGCACCCCGACGCCGCCGCCCAGGGGGCCAAGCACATTCTCGTCCGGCACTTCGCAATCTTCAAACACCAGTTCACAGGTGTCGGAACCGCGCATGCCCAGCTTGTCCAGCTTCTGAGCGCAGCTGAACCCCGTAAACGTCCTCTCGATGAGGAAGGCCGTGATGGCCCGTCCCGTGACCTCCGGGTCAGTCTTGGCGTAGACCACCAGCACATCGGCGTGCGGCCCGTTGGTGATCCAGAATTTCGTCCCGTTCAGCACATACCGGTCCCCGCGGCGCTCGGCGCGCAGCCGCATTGAGACCACGTCGGAGCCGGAACCAGCCTCGCTCATGGCCAGGGCGCCGACATGCTCGCCACTGATCAGCCGGGGCAGATAGCGCTGCTTCTGCGCTTCAGACCCCCAGCGGCGGATCTGGTTGATGCAGAGATTGGAGTGGGCCCCATAGGACAGGCCGACCGAGGCCGAAGCCCGGCTGACCTCCTCCATGGCCACCACGTGTTCGAGATAGCCCAGGCCAAGCCCGCCATAGGCCTCCTCCACCGTGACGCCGTGCAGTCCCAGGGCGCCCATCTGCGGCCAGAGATCTCGGGGAAAGGTGTTGGAGGCGTCGATATCGGCCGCGCGCGGGGCGATCTCGCCCGCGGCGAAGCGGGCGGTGGTCTCACGGATGGCGTCGGCGGATTCGCCGAGGCCGAATTCGAGGGCGGGGCCGGAGGTCGTGCTCATGCCCAAGGGCTATCACGGGCCGCCAAGCCTCGCGAGGGGACAATCGCCCCCCGTTTGCGCACCTAGCGGCAGGTCCTGCCCGCGAGGGCAGGTATCGACGTCAGTTCGGCCCTTCGCCCATCTCGTCCAGCTCGTCGCCGCCGCTCAGCCGCTGGAGCACCAGATAGGCGGCGACACCGAAGAAGCCGACCCCGGCGATCCCGGCGATCCAGCCGATGGTCAGGGGGCTGATCAGCCCGCCGTCGGTGACCCGGGCGTTGAACGCCCAGAACAGGCCGCCGGCGAACAGGGCGAGGCCCGCGCCAGCCAGGGTCAGCAGAGCGCCGAGATCAGCCCGGTCCACAGGCCTTGGGACAGGTTCGAAGGTCATGACCGACGGTTCGGAAATCGTGTCGTCGATAAACAGACGGGGCGCTTCCTCGGGCGAGGCCTGCGCCTCGGGGGGCGCAGACGGCGCCTCCAGGGGATCATTGGCCGCCAGCATCGGGTCGGTCAGCCGCGAGGTCCCGGCGGAGGTCGCCGCGGGCGGGGCCTGCGGCGTCTCATCCTGGTCCAGGTCCGGGGATGTCAGAACAAAGGCCCGCTCGGCCCCGCCGCCGACCAGCCCGACCGTCCCGCCCCAACTGGCCAGGGCCGCGGCGCGGGGGGGCTCGGGCTCCACGTCGGCAGGATCGGCAGGCGCGGGCAGGTCTTCGGCAAGGCTTGTCGTCGCCTCAGGGATCTCGGCGTCGAGTTCCGTCACAGGCGGGGCGTCCACAACCGGCGAGGCCATTGCAGGCGGCTCGTCGGAGGTCGTCTCGGGCTCTGCGTCAGGGACGGGGTTAGGCGTTGGCGTCTCCGAAGCGGCCTGCGGCTCGGCGGGCTCATCGCGGAAGATCGAGGCCAGGCGATAGCTGACAGCCGCGGCGGCGGCCTGGGCGGGACTGGGCGCTATGGCCTCGTCTTCCGGCGGCGCCGGCCGCAGGACAACCGCGGTTGGATCCCGCTCGGCCACGGCGTTCAGCCCATCGAGGGCGGCGCGCACGGCCAGGGGCGTGTCCCGCGGCACGATGCCGGCGATGTCAGCGTCAATATTGGGACGGAGGATCGGCGACGGGGCCGGCACCCAGCCGTCCATCGGCGTCAGGAACAGGGTCTTCTCTGCGGCCCGGCGGCGCACCAGGGCGTCGATGACAATCCGTTCGCCTTCGAAATCGGCCTTGCGCCACAACTCCATGGCGCAGGCCGCCTGCAGCAGCTGGCCCTCATTGATCCGGCGAAGCACGGCGGAGCGGCGGAAATTGTCGAGCCCGATATTGAAGGCGAAGCAGCACAGAGCGTCGAACTGATTCTGGGTCAGGGGAGCGTAGGTGATCTCGTTCACCAGATGCGCCACGGCGATCAGGTCGTAGAGCAGCAGGGCTTCGGCGTCCCGTTCAGAGACCTCGGCCCCTTCCCGCGCCGTCAGGGTATGGCCATAGCCAATCGTCCATCGACCATCGGCCAGCCTGGCGGACTTGGCTCGGTAGCCTTCGAAGCGCTTGATCAGGTCGATCGCAGCGCGGGAGATCTGGTGACGCGGTTTCATGGCCGTCCTGATCCATGTTGAGACACAAACACGGGGTCTGGGCCTCAAGCCGCAAGATAGGGGCCGCTTACAACAGGATCAGGGCGGCAATCCCCAGGAAGGCGAAAAATCCTGTGAAGTCGGTGACGAAGGTCACAAAGACAGCAGATGAGACCGCAGGGTCCCGGCCCATCCGCTCCAGGGCCAGGGGCACGAGGGCGCCTGCCGCCGCGGCGACGAACATGTTGATGACGATCGCTGCGGCGAAGGCGACGCAGAGGCGGAGGTCGCCGAAGATCAGATAGATGGCCACGCCGGTGACCACGGCCAGGACGACGCCATTGACGACGCCGACGATCATCTCACGGCTCACCGTGCGTACGGCGTTGACCGCAGACAGTTCGCGGCTGGCCAGGGCGCGCACAGCCACGGTCAGGGTCTGGGTCGCGCCATTGCCGCCCAGGGATGCGACGATCGGCATCAGCACCGCCAGGGTGACGACCTCGGCGATCTGCGCCTCAAACCCCTGGATGACGCTGACCGCCAGGGCCGCGGTGAGGGTGTTGAGCAGCAGCCAGGGCAGGCGCGAGGCGACCATGTCCCAGACCCCGCCGTGCCGGCCGCTGTCAGAGACGCCAGCCAGGGCCAGGATGTCCTCGCGGCTTTCCTCATGGATGACGCCGACAATGTCATCGACGGTGATCTGGCCGACAAGGCGGCCCCCCGGCTCGACCACCGGGGCGGAGATCAGGTGGTACTTGTCGAAGATGTAGGCCACCTCCTCCTGGTCCATATCGACCGGGATTTCGGACAGCGACTCCATGATCTGGGCCAGGGGCACGTCGCGACGGCTGCGCAGCAGGGTGCTAATCGGCACCGCGCCCACCGGCTTGTAGGACGGATCGACCACATAGACGTCGAAGAACAGTTCGGGCAGGTCGTCGGCTTCGCGCCGAAAATGATCGATGGCCTGGCCGACGGTCCAGAACTGCGGGGCGGCGACCACCTCGCGCTGCATCAGGCGGCCAGCGGTCTCCTCGCCGTAGGACAGGGCGCTCTCGATAGCGGCGCGCTCGCCCTCGGGCAGGGCGGCCAGAACCTCCGCCCGCTTGTGGACCTCCAGGTCCTCGACCACGTCGGCGGCGTCGTCGGAATCGAGTTCGCCGAGCGCCCGGGCCAGGACCTCGGGGGAGACGGCCTCGAGAATCTCTTCGCGAATTTCGTAATCCAGCTCCGACAGGATCTCGGCCAGGGCCTCGGGATCCAGGTGCGGCAGGATTTCCTTGCGATCATCGGCGGCCAGAAAGCCGATCAGGTCGGCCACGTCGGCAGGATGCAGGGCGCTCAGCAGTTCGCGCAGGCGCTCGGAGTCACCGCGGTCAGCGGCGTCCACCACCATGGAGACGAACTGCGGATTGAGCGCATAGTCCTCGCCCAGGGCGAGGTCTTCCAGGTCTTCTTCGCGGTCAATCTCGACTTCAGCGGCAGGGTCGGCCCGTTCACGGCTCATCTGGCCTCCCCTGCTCTGCTATCGAAATCTACCGCTTCTGCTGTTCCTGGCTCACTGGTGCGGTCGAGAAGACTCGAACTTCCACGGGTTGCCCCACAGCGACCTCAACGCTGCGCGTCTACCAATTCCGCCACGACCGCCCGTGGTGAGCCGCGGGGCGTAGCAAACCGCCGCTGCTTTGTGAAGGAGAGTTTTGCGCCTTAGCTTCCGCCGGCCATGTAGTCGAACACATTGGCCTCCCGGGTGACCGCAATGGCGATCTTGTCGTCGCTGATCTGGATCTCGCCTCGGGCCACCGGATGATTGTTGGCCAGGATCCAGACCTCCTCGTTGACAGTGGCGTCGAGGGGAATCACCGCCCCACGGCCCATGCGCAACAACTGCTGCATCGGCAGGGAGGCACGGCCGAGCACGACCGAGATCTCCACATTGACCGCCTGAACCTGACTGGACAAACCCACACCCCTGAGCGCCGCCTCATCTGCGACTTTGCAGCCGGCGGCTTGAGGCCCCACATTGCCCTTGCCATGCTTGACCGCGCGTTAAATCCAGAGCCGTCCCCGACAAAGTTTCATCGCCCAGACGGCGCGCCCGTGGGCTGGGCCGTCTCACCGGGGCTGGTGGACTACGAGTCCGCTGTGGCGGCGATGGAGACCCGCGCCAGCGCGATCGCCAATGGCGAGGCCGGCGAGCTGGTCTGGCTGCTGGAGCACCCCCCGCTCTATACCGCCGGGGTTTCGGCCAAGCCGGGCGATCTGCTGCAGCCCGACCGATTCCCGGTGTTTCAGAGTGGTCGGGGGGGACAGTTCACCTATCACGGCCCAGGTCAGCGGGTGGCCTATGTGATGCTCGACCTCACCGCCCGTCGCCGGGACGTCCGGGCCTTCGTCGCCGCCTTGGAGGGCTGGGTGATTGAGGCCCTGGGCCGCTTCAATGTGGAGGGCGCCATCCGCCCTGGTCGCGTGGGGGTCTGGGTCGAGCGTCGGACGCCGGGCTTTGCGCCGCAGGAGGACAAGATCGCCGCCATTGGCGTGAAGCTGCGGCGCTGGGTGTCGTTCCACGGGATTGCGCTGAACGTCGAACCCGACCTCAGCCATTTCGCCGGCATTGTGCCCTGTGGGGTCACTGAGCACGGGGTGACCAGCCTTGTGGACCTCGGGCTGCCGGTCACCATGGATGAAGCCGACGCGGCTCTGCGCGCCGGCTTCGAATCCCTGTTCGGCGCGACGGCGGCTGCTGAGCCGCCGTCCCTGCCTTAGGCCTTAGGCTGTCGCGCCGTAATAGCCGGTCACTTCCTCACGCCAACCATAGTCGGCGCCGCTGAAGCGGGACTTGTCATAGCCCGGCGCGCCTTCGAGGGTGTCCTTCTCGAGGGCGACGACGAAGCCGTCCTGCTCAGTGTCATAGGTCAGGACCGACCAGGGCAGCGGATAGTGCTTCTCGCCCATGCCCAGCAGGCCGCCAAAGGCCATGGTGGCGAATTCGGCCTGGCCCGAGTGCTTGTCGATGAAGATGTTCTCCACCGTGCCAAGCTTCTCGCCCTGGGGGTTGTAGACGCTGACGCCTTCCACCTTGTCGGCGGCGATCAGGCGCATGTCGGTGCGGTCGGCGGGATCGTTTGCCATGTCTGGCTCCTTTGTGTGGTGGGTCTCCCCAAGGGAACCCTCCACAGGCGCCGGTGTTCCGAAGGCCACGCTCCAGAGATCAGTCTAGGCGAACTCGACCAGCACCTCGTCGGCGGCGACGGAGTCCCCGGCCTTGGGACCGACCATCTTCACCGTTCCATCCCGTTCGGCGCGGATGATGTTCTGCATCTTCATGGCCTCGATGATAGCCACCACCTCGCCGGTCTTGACCTCCTGGCCCTCGACCACATCGAGGCTGACCACAAGGCCAGGCATGGGCGACAGCACCAGTTTGGCGGTATCGGCGGCGAGCTTGGGGGGCAGTCGCTTGTGCAGCAGGGCCGAAACGGGCGTGAGCACCAGCACGCGAGCCTCAGCGGCCCGGTGGCGGATGATGAAACCCTCGGCGGCTGGCCGCACCTGAGCGCTGAACTGCGCCCCGTCCAGGGTGGCCGAAAAGACCGGCCGGCCTGGCCGCCAGTCGATATCGGACAGCACCAGGCGCCGCCCGGCCTCGGTCAACTCCACCGTGACCGTCTTCCCCTCGACGCCGAGGCGCACGGGGTGATCGGCGCCGCCGAGATTGACCACCCAGTCGTGGCGGCCGCGGCCCGGCCAGGCGCGCTCGCTCATGACCTGATGCATGGCGCAGGCCGCGGCGATCTGGATATCGGTCTGGCGTGAGGTGGGCGCGGTCCCCTGAAAGCCGTCCGGGAACTCGTCCTTGATATAGCTGGTGGAGAGGTCGCCTGACCGGAACCGGTCTTCGTCCATCACCGCGACCAGGAAGGGGATGTTGTGCCCCAGCCCCTCGATATGGAAGGTCTCCAGGGCCTCGCCCATGGCGTCGACCGCCGCCAGCCGTGTCGGCGCCCAGGTCGACAGCTTGGAGATCATCGGGTCGTAGAACATGGAGATCTCGTCGCCCTCACGGACGCCGGCGTCGTTGCGCACCGTGAGGTCCGCGCCGGTCCGCTCTTCGGGCGGCCGATAGCGCACCAGCCGACCGATGGAGGGGAGGAAGCCCCGATAGGGGTCCTCGGCATAGATGCGGCTTTCGATGGCCCAGCCATTGATCGAAAGATCGCCTTGAGCGAACGGCAGCGGCTCACCTGCGGCCGAGCGGATCATCTGCTCCACCAGGTCGATCCCGGTGATCAGCTCGGTGACCGGGTGCTCCACCTGCAGACGGGTGTTCATCTCCAGGAAGAAGAAGCTGCGGTCCTGCCCGGCCACGAACTCCACAGTGCCCGCGCTGTCGTAGCCGACGGCCTTGGCCAGGGCGATGGCTTGGTCGCCCATGGCCTTGCGGGTGGCTTCGTCCAGGAGGGGGCTGGGCGCCTCCTCGATGACCTTCTGGTTGCGCCGCTGGATTGAGCATTCCCGCTCAAACAGGTGGACCACATGGCCGTGCTTGTCGCCCAGCACCTGGATCTCGATATGGCGCGGGCTCTCGATGAACTTCTCGATGAAGATGCGGTCGTCGCCGAAGCTGGACTTCGCCTCGGCCTGGACGGCGGGGAAGCCCTCCTCCACGTCCTTGCGGGTCCAGGCGACCCGGATGCCCTTGCCCCCGCCCCCGGCGGACGCCTTGATCATCACCGGGTAGCCGATCTCCTCGGCGATCTGGATGGCGTGGGCGGTGTCGGAAATCTCCCCCACATGGCCAGGCACTGTGGAGACCCCGGCGCGGCCGGCGGCCTTCTTGCTCTCGATCTTGTCGCCCATGGCCGCGATGGCCTCGGGATTGGGGCCGATGAAGACAATGCCCTCGTCGGCGAGCCGCCGGGCGAAGCCGGCGTTTTCCGACAGGAAGCCAAAGCCCGGATGGACGGCCTGCGCGCCGGTCTCGCGGCAGGCGGCGACAATCTTGTCCGCCACCAGATAGCTTTCCGACGCTGCGGCCGGTCCGATGAAGACCGCCTCATCGGCCATCTCGACCGCCATGGAGTCAGCGTCAGCCTCGGAATAGACGACCACCGTGGCGATCCCCATCCGGCGGCAGGTCTTGATGATGCGAACGGCGATTTCGCCGCGGTTGGCGATCAGGATTTTTGAAAACATGGTCACTGAACTCAACGCAGCTTCACCGCCGTACCCGAGGCGCTGACCATCAGCATCCCGTTCTCGGCCCCCAGGGTCTCGTAGTCGAGGTCGACGCCGACCACCGCGTCGGCGCCCAGGCCGCTTGCCTCGGCGCACATTTCGCGCAGGGCGATGGTCCGCGCCTCGCCCAGGGCCTTCTCATATCCCCCAGCCCGACCGCCGATGATGTTGGTGATGCCGGCGAAAATGTCCCGGAAGATGTGGGCGCCAATGATCGCCTCTCCGGTGACGACCCCAAGGGTCCTTGCGATCTCGCGCTCGGCGATGCTCGGGGTGGTGGCGGTGATCATTCCTGGGCTCTCCGACATCGCCCCCAATTGACAGGGGGTCCTTCCGATCCGTCGGGGGCGACCTTAGATTGGCTCACATGACCAAGCCAGCCGAGTCCCCCGCGACGCCCTTTGATCTGACGCCCCCCGACCTTGCGGAACGCAAGACCCTGGAAGCCGACCTGACGCTGGAAGAGGCCGATGTCCTGCTCCGGCATGGCACAGAAGCGCCGTTCTGCGGCGGGTTGCTCGATAACAAGGAAGACGGCGCCTACTGCTGCCGCCTCTGCGGACTGCCCCTTTTCCGCGCCCACACCAAGTTCGAGAGCGGCACCGGCTGGCCCAGCTTCTTCGCCCCGATGACCGAGGCCCACGTCATCGCCGTGCGCGATGTCAGCTATGGGATGGTGCGGGTGGAGACCCGCTGCGCCCGGTGTGACAGCCATCAGGGCCACGTCTTCCCCGACGGCCCGCCCCCGACCGGCCTGCGCTACTGCATCAATTCGGTGTCGCTGGAGTTTGTGCCGGACGGCGAGCCCCTGCGCGATCCCCTGGGCCGTGGCGACAACGCCCATAGCGGCGCGGCCTAACCGGCCGCCTCAAGGAGGGCGAGCAGCGCCCTGGCCGTGGCCGGGTCGCTGCCGTCCTGGGCGTGCCAGGCGGCTGAAAGGCCGGCGTGAGCATGGGCCCAGGCCCTCAACCGGGCCGGCTCCAGATCGGCCGTCCGCGCGATCTGTTCCAGGCGCGCGGCGAAGCGGTCGAGGGTGACTGAGGCCAGGTCGGGATTGGGAAAGATGTTGGCGTAGTCATAGGCCCGCTCGCCCACCAGCCCCCAGGGATCGATGGCCAGCCACCCGTCAGCGCCGAAGTCCAGCACATTGCCGTGGTGGATGTCCCCATGCAGGAGCACGGGGTCACGGGCGGTCTCCAGCAGGCCTGCGGCCACCTGACGCGCGCGGGCCAGGGTCGGGTCGCCCGACTGGGTCAGGGCGGAAAACAGCTTGGCCAGGGGCGGCGCGGCCGGCCGTGGGGAGTCCCGTGGCGCATGCAGCCGGGCGACCACCTGGCACAGGATCGCCGTGGCCGCCTCATCCCGGCCGGCTCGAACCATAGGCGCCAGTGTATCGCCCGGCGCACGGACCATCAGCAGCGCCTCGCCCTGCACGGCGAGCACTGGAGCTGCGCCCTGCCCGTTCCACCAGGCCATGACGCCGCCGCCCCGACGCTCATCGGGGCTGTGGGCCAGTTTCAGCATGGCGGCCTGCGAGCCCGCTCGCACTGGAAGCAGACGTGAGCGTGTCACTGGCATAAACATGACATCGCCCTCCGGAACGAGGTTCCAGAGGGCGAGCCACGGTTCGAAATCATCTAGAGCACCGCCCATCCCGCGAGCCTAGGCTGGCTGCGGCGCCGGGGGCAATCTCGGCTCTATTCCTCGCCGTCGGTGACCTTGGCGAGGGTGGAGTTGGTGGCCATACGGGCAGGCTGGCCGGTGATGGAGGCCTGATCGACCCGGGGCTGAACCCGCAGATTGTTCTGCACGTGCTTCACCCCGTGGATGTCCTCCACGCAGCGCTCGGCCCGATGCTTGGCCCGGCGGTCATCCACCGTACCGCTCAGGGTCACTTCGCCGTCCTTCACCTGGACCTGGATCTCCGAAGCGTCGAGCCAGGGATCGTCGGCCAGGTGGTGATGGACGTCATCGCTGATTCGGTCGTCGGGCCGGACATAGCCCTTGGGGCCGCGGCCCCGGTGGCTGCGGGCGTGGTCCCGGTCGCGGCGGCGTTCAGCGTCGTCATCGCCAAACCAGGAAGCCACCTCGTCACTGGTGCGATCCCAGAAGCCCCGGTCGTCCCCGCGGTCGATCCGCCGTTCGTGGCCGCCATAGACGCGGGCATAGGCGTCACGGGTCGAGGACTGCTGCGGGGCGGCCGGGCCGCCGAAGCCGCCCTGCTCCATCGCGTAGCCTTCCTGGCCAAAATAGCCCTCGCCATAGATGCGGTCGCGATCTGGCCCTGAAGCGCCCTCGCGAGGTGGGGTGCGCCCACTGGCGTCTCGGCCATAGGCGGCGCCGCTCTCACGCTCGCCAAACACCGGGCCGCGGGGGGATTGTTGCGGGGCGAAGCTGCGGGCCTCGTCGTCCCGTTGTCCATAGGGCCCCGAGCGCCGGTCCTGGTCGCCGCGCATACGGCGAATGCGTTCGTATTCCTGGTCTTCGGTCCACCTGTCGGCCATGGCTGGTTCTCCCGTTGTTTGGTCTCGATGCGCGCGTCGCGCTCTCTCAAGACAACAGGTTCAGGCCGACCTTGTTCCGACACGCCCGTTGAGGCGGGAGGCCTCAGAGCGGGATATTGTCGTGCTTCTTCCAGGGGTTGGAGAGGGTTTTACCCTTGAGGGATCGCAGGCCGCGAACGATGCGGCGCCGCGTGCCATGGGGCATGATGACGTCATCGATATAGCCGCGGGCTGCAGCCACGAAGGGGTTGGCGAAGCGATCCTTGTACTCCGCCTCCCGCGCCACAAGCTCCTCAGGGGTCTGGTTGCGGAAGATGATCTCCACCGCGCCCTTGGAGCCCATGACGGCGATCTCGGCGGTGGGCCAGGCATAGTTGAGGTCGCCGCGGATATGCTTGGAGCTCATCACATCATAGGCCCCGCCATAGGCCTTGCGGGTGATGATGGTGATCTTGGGCACAGTGGCCTCGGCATAGGCGAACAGGAGCTTGGCGCCGTGGCGGATCAGCCCCCCCTGCTCCTGACGGGTGCCCGGCATGAAGCCCGGCACGTCGACGAAGGTCACCAGGGGGATTTCGAAGGCGTCGCAGAAGCGCACGAACCGCGCGGCCTTGCGGCTGGCGTCGATGTCCAGGACGCCCGCCAGCACCTGCGGCTGGTTGGCGACAATGCCCACCGGCTGGCCGTCCATGCGGGCGAAGCCGCAGATGATGTTCTTGGCGAAGTCGGGGGATATCTCGAAGAAATCGGCTTCATCCACGACCTTCGAGATCAGTTCCTTCATGTCGTAGGGCTTGTTGGGATTGGCCGGCACGAGGCTGTCCAGGCTGGGCTCATCCCGCTCGGCCTCATCGAAGCTGGTCCGCACGGGCGGCCGCTCGCGGTTCGATGTGGGCAGGAAGTCCACCAGACGGCGAACCTGGGTCATGGCCTCGAGGTCATTTTCGAAGGCGCCGTCGGCGACCCCTGACTTCATGGCGTGGACCCGGTAGCCGCCCAGGTCTTCGTGGCTGACGTCCTCGTGGGTGACGGTCTTCACCACGTCGGGACCGGTGACGTACATGTAGCTCGTGTCCTTCACCATGAAGATGAAGTCCATGATGGCCGGCGAATAGACGTCGCCCCCGGCGCAGGGGCCCATGATCACGGCGATCTGCGGGATGACCCCTGAGGCCAGGGTGTTTTCCAGGAAGATGTCGGCGTATCCGGCCAGGGAATCGACGCCCTCCTGGATGCGGGCCCCACCGGCGTCGAACAGGCCGATGATCGGGGCGCCCATCTTCAGGGCCTGGCGTTGGACCTTGAGGATCTTCTGCGCATGCGCGCTGGACAGTGATCCGCCGAAGACCGTGAAATCCTTGGAGAAGACGAAGACCGTGCGGCCGTTGATCGTGCCCCAGCCGGTGACCACGCCATCGCCGGGCACCTTCTGCTCGGCCATGCCGAAGTCGGTGGCGCGGTGCTCGACGAACATGTCGAACTCTTCAAACGACCCCTCGTCCAGCAGCAGGTCGACCCGCTCCCGGGCCGTCAGCTTGCCCTTGGCGTGCTGGGCCTCGATCCGCCGGGCCCCGCCCCCCTGGCGTGCGGTTTCCCGTTTGGCTTCGAGCTCTATGAGGACCTGCTTCATGCCGAACCCCTCCCTGGCGACCACTGACCGCTCAGCCGTAATGGGCGCCGCAAGGCCGCGCAAGTTCACCCCGCGTCAGCAGAATTGGCCCTTACCCTGCGTCCAGGGCGCGGAACCAGGCGTCCAGCATGGCCGACTCCACCGACAGGCGGGCGACCCGCTCGGCGGCCTCCTCATCCACGCCCCAGGCCTCCTCCTGGAAGATCTCGTCCAGACGCGAGAGGCTGAGCGCCTGGGCGCCATCCAGCCAGCCCCTTTGGAGGGCCAGCGCCAGGACGCCGGAACCATAGAGGGAGGCGCCGAAGGCCACTCCGGCCAGATGGAAATCATCCAGGGACCGCGCCAGATCGCGGACCTTCGTCAGGGTGGCCTCCGGTTGCGGACAATGGATAATCCCGGCCGCGCGGACAAACTGCAGGCCGAGTTCCCCCTCGGCCCGTTGAAGCACCGGCTCCCAGTGGGCCGTCTGGCGGTGAACCAGGGCCTCGGGTTCCTGGGCGAAATAGCAGAGCAGGTCAGAGCTCGCATAGTCGGCCACAGACTGGGCCGTGGCCTCGCGGGCCTGGGGAATGGAATCGATGGCGGTATTGGCCAGTCGCGTGGCGTGCATCCCGGCGACGTCCAGGGTCTCGCCCTGCCCGGCCCACTCCTCGGCGATCAGGTCCGCCAGCGCCCGGGTAGGCGTGACCAGTCGACCGCCCCGGGGTCCGCGCACCTGGCGCTCATCAAGCAGGATGGCATGGCCGTCCTCTGCCTCGGAGACGGACACGGTCTTGTAGAATCGTCGCGGCCGGTCGCCGGCCTCTTGATAACCACGTCTCAAATTCGACTCCATTGGATGCGACGGAGATGGGGTGGATGATCGTGGAATGGGGGATCGCCCCGCCGCGCGCAAGGAGGCGCCTTATGGCCCTGCCCGACCGTGATCTCCAGGCCGCAATTGCGGCGACCCGATTCGGCCTCGGCGCGCGGCCAGGGGAGATCGCAGCGGCGCGCAGCGACCCGCAGGGCTTCCTCCTCGGCCAGACCAGACCCCTCACCGCCGCCCTGCCCGTCCGCGCCCTGCCGCTGGAGCGGGCCGAGGCCATGCAGAACTTTCGCCAAGCGCAGTCGGCCTTTTCGCGGGCCAACCAACAGCAGGACCGCAAGGCGCAGGCCCTGCGACCGGAGCTCAATGCTCGCCGCGCCATCCTGCGCGATCAGATCGCGGCCGATGTCCTCCAGCGGGCGGTGACCGGCGCCACCACCGATCAGGGGTTCGCCGAGCGCTGGGCGCTATTCTGGGCCAACCACTTCACCGTCGGCGCGGGGAATTTCGTGCGCACCGCCACGATCGGTCCCTTTGAGGCCGCCGCTGTCCGCCCCAACGTCTTTGGCCGCTTTGCGGACCTATTGGTCGCCGCCGAAACCCATCCCGCCATGCTGCTCTATCTCGACCAGAACGGGTCGGTGGGACCCGACAGCCCGCTGGCCCAGCGTATGGCCGGGGCGAAGGCCTCCCGGCGTCAGGTCGGTCTCAATGAGAACCTGGCCCGGGAAATCCTGGAGCTACACACCGTCGGGGTGAATGGCGGCTACACCCAGGCCGATGTCACCGAATTCGCCCGGGCGCTCACCGGCCTGACCTTCCGCGGCTTCAACGGGCCCGCCGAGCAGGTGGGGCAAAGCTATTTCCGCCAGATCGCCCACCAGCCGGGACCACGCTCGGTGATGGGGGTTCGTTATGAGATCGAAGGCGAGGCCCAGGCCCTGGCCATCCTGAACGACCTGGCGGCCCGCCCAGAGACCGCACGCTTTATCGCCCCCAAGATCGCCCGTCATTTCGTCGCCGATGATCCGCCGCCATCGCTGGTGACGCGGTTGGAGACGGTCTGGCGAGACACCGATGGCGCCCTCGACCAGGTAGCCGCCGCCTTAATCTCCGCGCCCGAGGCCTGGACGCCCGACCCTGCCAAGTTCAAGACGCCCTATGAGTTCATGATCTCCAGCTGGCGGGCCGTGGGCGCGGCGCCCAAGGCGCCGGCGGACCTCGCCATGCTGACCGCCATGGGACACCGGCCCTTCCATGCCCCCTCGCCCGAGGGCTGGTCCGACGAGCAGGCCGCCTGGGCGACGCCGGACGGGATCATCAAGCGGTTGGTCTGGACGCAGGGCTACGCGCCGCGGGGGATCGGACCAGCCGATCCCTCCGAGGTCGCCGCCCAGGCCCTGGGCGCCCGCCTGTCGCCAGCCACGGCCAAGGCTGTGGCGCGGGCCGAATCCCGCGGCGAAGGCTTCGCCCTCCTGCTCATGAGCCCGGAGTTTCAGCGCCGATGATCCCTCCAGCCCTGTCACCTGCGCACCTGAACCTGTCACGCCGCCGCCTGCTGGCCGCCGGGGCGGGCCTGGGACTCGGCCTGCACATGTGGGGCGGCGGCGCCATGGCCGCCCAGGGACGGGGCAAGTTCATCCTCGTCATTCTGCGGGGCGCGGCCGATGGCCTGTCGATCACTCCGCCCCTCGGCGACGCCAATTATGTCGCCCTGCGGCGCGAACTGGCGATCACCGATGACGCCTTCCGGGTCGACGGAGATTTCGGACTGCATCCGGAGCTGAAGACCGTCCACCGGCTGCTTGCAGCCGGACAGGCCCGCATCGCCCCGGCGGTCGCCATGCCCGCGGTGGGCCGATCCCATTTTGAGGCCCAGGACCGACTGGAGGCGGCCTCGGGAGACGATGTGAGCTCAGGCTGGCTGAACCGCGCCATGGCCAGCCTGGCAGGGTCCGGGCCCGTCGAGGGCCTGTCAGTGGGCCCGGTGGCGCCCCTGGTGCTGCGCGGCGAGGTCGCCACCTCGTCCTGGTCGCCGGGGCGGGCGGTGGAGACGCAGGCGCGTCTGCCCATGCTGATCCAGGACCTCTATGCCGACGACGCCCTGCTCAGCGCGGCCCTGGCCCGGGGGCTGAAGACCGAGGTCCTGGCCCAGGCCAATCTGGCTCGCCTGGCTGCGGACACCTCTGATACGTCCAGCGCGGCGAACCCCTCACAATTGAGCCGCAGCCTGGTGGGGGACAGCCGTGAGGCGGCCGGCCGGCTGGGCGGGGCGGTGGCGGGGTTCGTCCAGCAGGAGGCTGGCGCCGACATGGTCGCCATCTCCCTGGACGGGTTCGACACCCATGCCAATCAGGCCGGGGCGCTGTCGCGGCGTCTGGCCTATGTGGACGCCCTGCTGGACGGACTCCACCAGGGTCTGGGTCAGGGCTGGCGCGACACGGTGGTGCTGGTGGTCACCGAGTTCGGACGCACGGCGAGAACCAATGGCACCCTGGGCACCGACCATGGCACCGCCTCGACCGCCCTGGTGCTGGGCGGGGGGCTGAAGCCCGGCGGAATCATCGGCGACTGGCCGGGCCTGCAGGAGGCCCGCCTGGTCGATAACCGCGACCTAGCGGCCACCACTGACCTGCGCAGCCTGTTCAAGGGCGTGCTGGCCGACCATATGGGCGTCGAGCGCCGGGCGCTGGACACCACGGTCTTTCCCGATAGCGCCGCGGCGCGGCCGGCTCTCGGCCTGGTTTAGCGGCGCTTGCGGCCGAAGGGCTCAGGGTCGGCCTCGTGCTCGTCAAAGCCGAAGCGGGCGAAGCCGGCCTTCATCTCCGGACTGAGCGGGGCTTCGAGGATCAGCATGCCGCTGGAGGGATGCGGCAGGGTCAGTCGCCGGGCATGCAGCTGAAGCTTGAGCTGGCCTGACAGCTGGGCCGAGGCCTCGTCCCCGTACTTGGGGTCGCCCAGGATCGGATGGCCCATGGCCTTCATGTGGGCGCGGAGCTGGTGGGTGCGTCCAGTGTGGGGCCGCAGGGCCATCCAGGCGGCCCGGGGTCCGGCCCGGCTGACGGTCACGAACTCCGTCTCGGCGGGGTCGGCGTCCTTGTCGCCCTTTTCGGCCGGCACGATCATCTCGCGGTCGCCAACGCCCCGCTTCACCAGGGGTAGCTCCAGCACCCCTTCGGTGGGTCGCGGATTGCCCATGACCAGGGCCCAGTAGGTCTTCTGCGCCTTGCGCCGCGCAAAGGCGCCGGCCAGCTTGGCCGCCGCCGAGGGCGACTTGCCGAGCACCAGAACGCCCGAGGTGTCCCGGTCGAGGCGATGGACGAGCCGGGGGCGCGCCAGCCCCTCCCCCCAGGCCCCGAGCAGGCGGTCGACATGGCTCGTGGTCTTGGTGCCGCCCTGGACGGCCAGGCCAGAGGGCTTGTTGAGCACCAGGACCTCATCGTCCTCGTAGATGACCAGGCTCTTCACGAAGGCCACGTCGCGGGGATGCAGCTCGACGGCCTTGCGGCTGTCGCCCTTGGCCGGGGCGTCCGGCAGGGGCGGCACGCGGACCGTCTCACCGCCCTCCAGGCGGGTATCGGGCTTGGCCCGAGCGCCGTCGATGCGGACCTGCCCCGAGCGGATCAGCTTGTGCAGCTGGCCCTGGGTCAGGTGCGGCCAGCGGCGGCGGAACCAGCGGTCCAGACGCACCCCGCCCTCGGCGGGATCGACGACCATGTTGAGGACCTCACGCATCAGGCGAACCTGCGCATCAGCATCAGGCCTGCGAACAGGGCGGTGACGGACACCACCACCGAAACCAGGGCGTAGCCAAAGGCCTCGCCGTAGGCGCGGCGCTCAATCATCAAGGCCGTCTCCAGGGAAAAGGCGGAAAAGGTGGTGAAACCGCCCAGCAGCCCCACCCCGAGCAGCAGGCGGATCCGCTCCTGGTCGGCGCCGCTACGCTGCGCCAGCCATCCGACCAGAAGGCCCATGAGGAGGCCCCCCGACACATTGGTCAGCAGGGTGCCCATAGGCCAGGCGGACCCGAAGCGGTGCAGGCTGGCCACGCCGAGGAGGTAGCGCATCACCGCGCCGGCCCCGCCCCCGATGGCCACCAGAAAGAGCTTATCCATGGCCCCTTATGCCGGGGGAGACTTCCCGCCGCCAAGCGGCGATTGCGCCCAGCGCTCAGAGAGGGGGCCGCAGCGACGCCATGACGCCCCGTGCGTCATAGGCGTTGGGGTCGGCGGGCCGCTGGCCCTGCCCCATCACCACCTCCAGGCTTTGGATCACCGAGGAGCCGCCGCCTAAGGACATGCTGGTGCCCACCCCCATGCCGATGGCGGTGCGCCCGCCATGCGAACCGCCACCAGCGCCCACTGACAGTCTCGGCCCGGCGCCGGGCCGGCCCGAGGTGGCGCGATCTGTGATGCGGAACCAGTCATAGCCCTCGGCGACAGTAAGCTCCGCAGCCCGCAGAAGGGCGTAGTCGGCGACCTGTTGTGGCGGGGCGCCAGGACCACCCTGGTAGGTCACGCGGAAACGTCCCGGTTCGATCCGGTAATCCGAGAAGCCCGCCCCGCGGGGGCCGTAGGCAGGGCCATAGGCGGTGTCGGCCATGGCGCAGGCGCCGAGCAGCGCGCAAAGGGACAGCGAGGCGATAAGGTGCTTCATATCCCTACAACGTCTGCGGCCTATCGCTGTTCCTTGGCGCCTCGACGGCGGGCAGCGCCAGTCCCAGACCGGCGCAAAAGGTCTGCATATCGACCGGTGGCGGGGCTGTGATCCGCAGGCGTTCGCCCCCAGCCAGCGGCACGTCCAGGGCCGCGGCGTGCAGCATCAGCCGCGCGGCGGTCTGGTCTCCCAGTCTGAGCGCGCCGCCATACCGCGCGTCGCCGGCGATCGGTCGGCCGATCGAAGCCAGATGCACCCGAAGCTGGTGCATGCGGCCAGTCTTTGGGGAAAGTTCCAGCAGGGCCGCGCCGGCGGCGGCGCTGAGGGTGCGGTAGCGGCTCTGAGCGCTCTCGGCCCCCTCGGCGTCGGGCGCGCAGATCCGCATATAGGCCTCGCGGCCGACCTCCTCGCGCCGCATCGCCTTGTCGATCAGCCCCTCGCGGGGCTCCGGCGCGCCAGGGCTGACCACGGCCAGATAGGTCTTGCCGAAACGTCGCGCCATCATCGCCTTGCCCAGCGCCGAGGCGGCGGGCTTGGTCTTGGCCGTCAGGATGACGCCGGACGTGTCCCGGTCCAGCCGGTGGATCAATCGCGGCCGGGCCTTGCCTGGCTTGGCGAAGGCGAACAGCAGTTCATCCAGAGTATGGACCTGGCCCCGCCCCCCCTGGCTTGACAGGCCCGACGGCTTGTTGAGCGCCAGCAGATCATCGTCCTCGTAGATGACCATCGAGGTCACCCAGGCGATCTCCTCGGCAGATAGTAGAATTGGGGCCGGCGCCGGCCGTGTGGCGCGGGCCACGGGAGGTCGGGTCATCCCTGAGACTTCCGGGCGCGGAGCTCAGCCCAGCGATCCAGGCGCGCCTTGATCGGTTCCTCGGCCCCCTCGCCCTTGGGGCGGTAGAAGACCGGGCGTTCCATGTCGTCGGGGAAGTAGTTCTGGCCGGAGAACCCTTCCTCGGTGTCGTGATCGTAGGCGTAGCCCTTGCCATAGCCCAGGTCGCGCATCAGCCGGGTCGGCGCGTTGCGGATGTGGGCTGGCGGCATCAGGGAGCCGGTGGCCTTGGCGGCCTTCTGTGCGGCCTTGAAGGCCATATAGACGGCGTTGGACTTGGGCGCGGTGGCCAGATGAACCACCAGTTGGGCGAGCGCGATCTCGCCCTCGGGACTGCCGAGGAAGTCGTAGGTGTCCTTGGCGGCGTTGGCGAGAACGAGCGCCATGGGATCGGCCGCGCCGATGTCCTCAGCCGCGGTCCGGATCAGGCGCCGGGCGAGGTAGAGCGGGTCCTCGCCGCCGGCCAACATGCGGGCCAGCCAGTAGAGAGCCGCGTCCGGGTCTGACCCGCGGATCGACTTATGCAGGGCCGAGATGAGGTTGTAGTGCTCCTCCCGGTCCTTGTCGTAGGCCGGGCTGCGCTTCTGCAGGATCGCCCCCAACTCCTTGGTGGAGAGCGCCTTGGCCGTGCCGATGTTGAACAGGGTCTCCGCCAGCGTCAGCAGGTAGCGGCCGTCCCCGTCGGCCAGCGCCACCAGGGCCTGGCGGGCCTCGGGCTCCAGCGGCAGGCCGCGGCCCTCGAAGGCCTCCGCCTTGGCCAGGAGCGCGGTCAGCGCCTCGTCGTCCAGGCGCTTGAGCACGAAGACCTGGCAGCGCGACAGCAGCGCCCCGTTCAGCTCGAAGGACGGGTTCTCAGTGGTGGCGCCAACCAGGGTGACGATGCCCTCCTCCACGAAGGGCAGGAAGCCGTCCTGCTGGGCGCGGTTGAAGCGGTGGATTTCATCGACGAACAGCAGGGTCGACTGGCCAGCCAGCCTTCGGGCGCGGGCCTGCTCGAAGGCCTTTTTCAAATCGGCCACGCCGGTGAAGACCGCCGACAGCTGCTGAAATTCATAGCCCGCCGCCTTGGCCAGCAATCGGGCGATGGTGGTCTTGCCGGTGCCCGGCGGCCCCCACAGGATCATGGAGGCGAGGCGGTGCGCCTGGGCCATGCGGCCAATGGGGCCGTCCGCCCCCAGAAGGTGGTCCTGCCCGACCACCTCAGCCAGGGCCTGCGGTCGAAGCCGGTCCGCCAAGGGCGAGGGCGCGTGCGGGGTCAGCCCGGCGGCTTCGAAGAGATCGGCCATGGGCGACTCATAGCAAATGCGCGCCGCCCCCGCGCGGCTCTCAACGCCCTCAGAGCCGGAAGTTGGCCGTCACCGGCTGGCCATTGCGCAGGATTGTCACCTGCCAGGCGGCCGTGTCCGCCCCGGCCGCCGCCACCAGATCCCGAACATTGCGAATCTCGCGGCCATTGACCGAACGGATCATGTCGCCCGGGCGCAGTCCGGCGTTCATGGAGAAGCCGCGGCCGACCCGGATCACCATCACGCCAGGCCCCTGGAAGGCGTCGACCCCCAGTTCGTCGGCCACCGCCGGCGACAGGTTGACCACGGTGGCCCCGTCAAAGGGGTTGCGACCGCTCAGCGCCTGCTCGTCCCGGGCCGGCGTGGCCGGCGGAGCTTCGGCCCGCAGGCTGATATCGGCGTTGGCGCCGTTCTCGCGACGGACCCCCAGGCGTAGGGTCTCCCCTAGCCGCCGAGTGCCGACCGCGTAGTTCAGCCCGCCCACATCGCTGACGCTCTGGCCATCGACAGACAGGATCACGTCCCCCTGGCGAAGACCCGCCCGGGCCGCCGCGGCGCCGGGCCAGATGTCGGCCACCAGCACCCCTTGCGGCGCGCTCATGCCGATGGAGCGGGCGATCTCGGCCGTGACGGTCTGGGTGCGCGCGCCGAGCCAGGGGCGCTCCACCCGCTGACCGCCGCCCACGGCGGTCTCCACCACCCGGCGGACCATGGCCGCGGGCATGGCGAAGCCGACGCCGCTGGAGGTGCCCGAACGGGAGACGATGAAGCTGTTGATGCCGATCAGGTCGCCGTCCATATCGACCAGGGCGCCGCCGGAATTGCCCGGATTGATGGCCGCATCGGTCTGGATGTAGCTGGCCGCGGCGTCGCCGCTGGGATCGGCGGTGCGGTTGAGCGCCGAGATGATGCCGTTGGTCACGGTCTGGCCGACCCCGAACGGGTTGCCGATGGCCAGCACCAGGTCACCCACTTCGGCGTCGGTGGAGTCATCGATGGCCAGGACCGGCAGGCGTTCTTCGCCCAGGTCGATCTTCAGAACGGCCAGGTCCGTGCGCTCATCAGCCAATAGCAGCTTGGCGGGGAACTCCCTGCGGTCGGCCAGGGCGACGATGATCTCCTGCCCGCCGGCCACCACGTGGTTATTGGTGATGATCACCCCGTCGGCGCGGACGATGACCCCGGAGCCCAGGGATCCCTCCACTCGCCCCCGGGGGGCGCCCAGACCAAACATATCCCAGAAGGGATCAGCCTGCCGCCGGACGATCCGCCGGGCCGAGATGTTGACCACGGCCGGCGCCGCCTTCTTCACCACAGGGGCGAAGGAGGTCTTCATGTCGGCTGCGGTTTCCGGCGCCGAGCGCGTCGGTTGGGCGAGCGCAGGCTGGGCCTCGCTGCGGCTGGCGGGATCAGTGCAGGCGGCCAGTAGAACCAGGGCCGGAAGAAGCAGACGTGCGGCGCGCATGGAGTCTCCGTGGGACAGTCGGATCTCGCCGTTTGGCGAAGCTTTCGGGCGCAATGATGACGCGCCCTATAGCACAGGGCTCACCCCGTCCGTCGTGGGGGCCGCGGGGGGCGACCTCGCCACCCGGGTCCCGAGGATCAAGGCGATCACCAGGAGGGCGGAGGCCAGGTAAATAGCCAGGCCTGGCGCCTGGACAAGGTCGGCATGGCGGATCGACCAGGCGAAGGTGAGCCCGAACAGGGCTGGACCGATCATAGAGGCTATCCCCTGCAGGCTCTGATTGGCGCCCTGGAGCTGACCTTGCTGGTCGGGCGCCACGCGCTGCGTCATCAGGCCCTGCAGGCCGGGCATCAGGAAGTTCATCAGGGCGAAGACCGGAACACCGGCCAGGTAGAGCAGACCCGTGGGCGCAAATCCGTACCAGGCGAAGCCCACGGCCCCGGCCGCCGCCCCCAGCATCAGGGCGCCCCGCTCGCCGATCCGGGCCACCACTGGGCCCACCAGAAAGGCCTGGACGATCACGCCGGCCACGCCGGTGGCCATCATGGCCAGCCCCATGACCGACGGGGTCCAGCCGTAGCGATAGCCGGTGTAGAGCACGAAGATGGCCGGCAACACTGTGTGGGCGAGCTGGAACAGCAGGCCGACGGTCGCCAGCCCCAGCAGATCCGGGTGGGAGCGCAGCAGGCGAAGCGACCCCAGGGGATTAGCCCTGGCCAGGTCAAACCGGCTGGTCCGTCGTTCCGGCGGCAAGGATTCCGGCAGGACGAACAGGCCATAGAGGCCGTTCAGCAGGGACAGGCCGGCCGCCACATAGAAGGGCAGCCGGAGATCAATGTCGCCGAGCGCCCCGCCGACGGCCGGTCCGATCAGGAATCCGAACGAGAAGGCCGACCCCATCCAGCCGAAGGCCTTGGCTCGCCCCTCTGGCGGGGTGACATCAGCCACATAGGCGCCGGCGGTGGCGAAGCTGGCCGCCGTCATCCCATTGAGGATTCGGCCGACCAGAAGCCACATGAGGTTGGGCGCCACCGCGATGATCAGAAAGTCCAGGGCTAGGCCGAAGATGGAGACCAGCAGCACCGGGCGGCGTCCGATCCGGTCAGACAACAGACCCAGCAAGGGCCCGCACACAAACTGCATGGCCCCCCAGGTCACGGCGAAGACCACGTTCCACTCCGCCGCCTGCGCCGTATCGCCGCCGGTGAAAGCCTTGATCAGGTTGGGCAGGACCGGAATGATCAGCCCGAACGAAATGCTGTTCATCAGCGCCGTGGCGAAGATGAATCCGAAGGCCGCCCGACCGCCGCCCCTGGGCCCGCTCACAGCACTCATCGCCCCGCACCCTGCAACACCACCACACATCCCCATGGACGCTTAGAAACAAAAGCGGAACGACCCCTACGCCCCCGCGACACGGGCGTCCAGGCTCGCCAGTTGCCGCGTCCACCAGTCGGCCAGCCGCATCTGCAGAGCCTGGTCAGGGAAGCCATGCCGGGCCGCGCTGTCGACGGGCACGCGGGTGAAGCCTCGATGCTCGATGCTGACCCGGGTCTCATCGCCGATGGGATCAAACCGGACCTCGACCTCGGTGTGAAGGTCCAGGGGAAAGTTCGCCTGGCGCCAGGAAAACACCAGCCGTTCCGGCGGCGCCCAGTGAAGGATACGCCCGATCTCGAAGACCTTGCCGCTGGCCAGGGTCTCGGTGAGGCGGCCCCCTGCTCCCGCTTCAAAGGCCAGTCGGCCCGGGGCCCGCGGCGTGGTCTGGAAGAGGGAATTCGGCCGCCACCAGGCGCCGATCTCTTCGACGAAGGCGCTGAAGGCGCGGGCCGGCGAGGCCTTTACGCGCAGGGCGACATAGACCTTTGACGTCACGGCTGGCCTTCCACATGCGCCTTGAAGGCCAGGAGCTGCTGGCTCCACATCCGTTCGCTCTCCTCCAGCCAGGCCATCAGCTCGACCATGGGTTCGGGCCGCAGGGCATAGACCCGGACGCGGGCGTCAAAGGCCGGATGGGTGTCCTCCACCAGGCCGCTCTGACGCAGAGCCTTAAGGTGGCGGCTCATGGCCGGCGGCGACAGGCCGGTTTCCCGCGCCAGTTCGCCGGCCGGGCGTGGCCTTTCCCGCAGCAACTCCACCACCTGACGGCGGGCCGGATCAGCCAGGGCCGACAGGGTGCGGTCCAGGGCCGTGGTCATGGGGTCTCAGACGGCCGCAGACGGGTCTGGGTCCCTAGCTTCTCGTCCCATTCAGCGACCGACATAGGCGCCACCGTCTGGCCGAACGACCAGATATGACCTTCCAGATCGAGCGCCAGATAGGTGCGGTCACCATAGGCCTGGGTCTCCAGGGGCCGAATGATCTCCGCCCCGACGGCGACGGCCCTGGCATGGTGGGCGTCGATGTCCTGGGCGAGTTGCAGATGCACCGACTGGGTGTTGCGACCGCCGATGTCGCCGGGGGTGGCGTGCCGCTCCGACCAGGCCTTGGAGACGCCGATCGTGTGCTCGCGGAAGGCCATCTCCGCATGAACGAGCCCCCCGTCATCGTCGGTGACATAGATCCGTGGCTCAAGGCCGAACGCGCGCTCCAGCCAGTCATAGGCGGCCACAGGATCGGCATAGGAGACATAGGGCGTGACCGCCGAGCGGGGCGCCTCCTGGGCTGGCGCGGGATCTGGGATCATCACCACCTTCAGGCCCGTGGCGGCCTCCATCTCTGCGGTGGAAACATTGCGGCCCTCCCGACTGAAGGTCCAGACGTGGCCGTCGAGGTCCAGGGCGCGGTAGGTTCGCGCGCCGTAGAATTGGTCCTCCGGCGCCTGGGTGATCTCCGCGCCGGCCGCCCGGGCCTGGGCGCAGTGGGCGTCGATATCCACAGCCTCGGGCAGATCAATCCGGCAGAGCTGGGTGGCCTGCCCCTCGAGGAGCGCCGGGCTCTGTAGGCGTGTGGGTCCCAGCGGGCCGCCGCTCCAGGGGCCCGAAACCCCGATGCGGGCGCCATGGAAGCCCATCTCTGCGTGGGCGATGGCCCCCTGCTCATCGGTCAGCAGAGTCGTGATCTCAAAACCGAACGCCGCCTCCAGCCATTCCAGGGCCTGCTGAGGATCGCGGTAGATGGGTGTCGCCGTCAGTTGCGCGGTGTCCATGACCATTCCTTCCATCTTTCTATAATAGTTCTCCTGTTTCGCAACTATATGGTCAAGGCCCTATTCCCCGCCGCTGGCGCCGAGGCACGAAAAAGCCCCGGACATCGCTGCCCGGGGCTTTCTCAAAATTCTCAGGAGATGCGCGCGGGACCTTAGTCCTCGCCGTAGACCTCGGCCTTGGGGCCGCTGTCCTTGCCCTTTTCAGACGGATCGCGGTCCACGAACTCGATCACGGCCAAGGGCGCATTGTCGCCGTAGCGATAGCCGGCCTTGAGCACGCGGATATAGCCGCCGCTCCGGGCGCCATAACGGGGCCCGATGGTGGCGAACAGCTTGCCCACCTGCTCGACGTCGCGGACGCGGCTGATGGCGATCCGGCGGGCGTGAAGATCGCCGCGCTTGGCCAGGGTCACCAGCTTTTCAACGAAGGGACGCAGTTCCTTCGCCTTGGGCAGGGTGGTCACGATCTGCTCGTGCTTGATCAGGCTGGCGGCCATGTTAGCGAACATGGCCGTCCGGTGGGCGCTGGTCCGGCCCAGCTTGCGGTGCGCATAACCATGGCGCATGGCGGTATCTCCTTGGAGGTCGGGGCGTCTCTCGACGCGCCGAGGCGATTACATCTGGTCTTCGAACTTCTTGGCGAGGTCTTCGATGTTTTCCGGCGGCCAGTTGGGCACATCCATGCCCAGGTGCAGCGCCATGCCGGCGAGGACTTCCTTGATCTCGTTCAGCGACTTGCGGCCGAAGTTCGGGGTGCGGAGCATCTCGGCTTCGGTCTTCTGGATCAGGTCGCCGATATAGACGATATTGTCGTTCTTCAGGCAGTTGGCCGAACGGACCGACAGTTCGAGTTCGTCGACCTTCTTGAGCAGGGCCGGGTTGAACGGCAGTTCCGGCTTGGCCTCGCCTTCGACCTTCTTCTTCGGCTCTTCGAAGGTGATGAAGATCTGCAGCTGGTCCTGGAGAATGCGGGCGGCATAGGCCACCGCATCAACGGGGCTGACCGCGCCGTTGGTCTCCACTTCCATGATGAGCTTGTCGTAGTCGAGGCTCTGGCCCTGACGGGTCGGCTCGACGCGATAGGCGACGCGCTTGACCGGCGAATAGAGGGCGTCCACGGCGATCAGGCCGATGGGGGCGTCCTCAGGGCGGTTCATCTCAGCCGGCACATAGCCCTTGCCGGTCTGCACGGTGAACTCCATGCGCACATTGGCGCCGTCATCCAGGGTGCAGAGCACGTGGTCGGGGTTGAGGATCTCGATGTCCGAGGGAGTCTCGATCTGCCCGGCAGTCACCACGCCCGGGCCCGTGGCGCGCAGTGTCATGCGCTTGGGGCCTTCGGCGTGCATGCGCACCGCCAGTTGCTTGATGTTCAGCACGATGTCGACGACGTCCTCGCGGACGCCCTCGAGGGAGGAAAACTCATGCACGACGCCGTCGATCTGGACGGCGGACACGGCCGCGCCCTGAAGCGACGAGAGCAGCACGCGCCGCAGGCTGTTGCCCAGCGTCACGCCAAAGCCGCGCTCGAGAGGTTCAGCGACGATGCGGGCCTTGCGGCTGGCGTCGGTACCGGTCTCGATCTGCGGCTTCTCGGGACGGATGAGCTCGTTCCAGTTTCTTTCGATCACGGATGGGTGTCCCTAAACGCAGGATCGCCGGCCGCGAAACGCGGGCCGGCGTTGGGGGATGCGGAGGCCAGTCCTTAGACGCGCCGGCGCTTCGGCGGACGGCAGCCATTGTGCGGAATCGGCGTCACATCACGGATGGTGGTGATGGTCATGCCGACCGACTGCAGCGCCCGCAGGGCCGATTCCCGTCCCGAACCCGGGCCGGAAACGTTCACTTCCAAGGTCTTGACGCCATGCTCAGCGGCCTTGCGGCCCGCATCCTCGGCAGCCATCTGGGCGGCATAAGGAGTCGACTTCCGCGAGCCCTTGAACCCCATCATCCCGGCCGACGACCAGGAGATGGTGTTCCCCTGCGCGTCAGTGATCGTGATCATGGTGTTGTTGAACGAGGCGTTCACGTGCGCCACGCCAGAGGTGATGTTCTTGCGCTCACGCCGTTTGACGCGCGCCGGTTCTTTGGCCATCGGCTAAGCTCTCTTATTATTTCTTCTTGCCGGCGATCGGCTTGGATGGACCCTTGCGGGTGCGCGCATTGGTGTGGGTCCGCTGACCACGAACCGGCAGCCCCTTACGGTGGCGCAGGCCGCGATAGCAGGCCAGGTCCATCAGACGCTTGATGCTGACCGCGGTGTCACGGCGCAGATCGCCCTCGACAAGGTAGTCGCGGTCGATGGTCTCACGGATTTGCAGGACCTCGGCGTCCGTCAGCTGGTTCACGCGCCGCGCGGGCTCGAGACCAACCTTATGGACGATCTCGGCGGCCTTGGCCTGACCGATGCCGTGGATGTACTGCAGCGCGATCACGACGCGCTTGTTAGTCGGAATGTTGACGCCTGCGATGCGGGCCACTGGGGTAATCTCCTGGTCACGCAGAGATGCGCGAACGGCGCCTGGCGACCCGGAGGTTGCCGTGCGTCCTTCGCGCCCTTTCGCGGAAGCGCTCCGTTATATGGATCGTTGCGTTTCCGTCAATGGCGGAACGCCACATTTCTGTGGGTCCCGGTGGGCGAAGGTGAAGTCTCCGGGGATGCCGAAGCCTTCGTTTTGGGTTGCGAAGGTCCCGGCGCCCTAGGACGCCGGAGCCCCCATGGCCCGGTCGATGGCCTGAGCCACCGCCTCGATCGTCTCCATGCCGTCGACCTCAACCAGTTTGTTCTGGTCCTGGTAGTAGGGCAGCAGGGGGGCGGTCTGGTCGTTATAGGCTCCGAGGCGAACCTTGAAGCTGTCGGGATTGTCGTCAGGTCGGCCCGTCTCAGCATACCGGCTGGCGATCCGTTCCATCAGAGCCTGGTCGTCAACCTTGAGTCGGATGACGAGGTCAATCTTTGCGCCACGCTTGGACAGCATGGCGTCGAGGGCCTGGGCCTGGGCGAGCGTCCGCGGAAAGCCGTCAAAGATGGCCCCGCCGGCCTTCTCAGCCTCAGCCAGACGTTCTTCGATCAGGGCGATCACGATGTCGTCCGAGACCAGGTCGCCCCGCTGCATGATGCCCTCGACCCGCTTGCCGAGCTCGGAGCCCGAAGCGATCGCCGCGCGCAGCATGTCGCCGGTGGAGAGCTGGACCATGCCCTTCTCTTGCACCAGCCGCTTGGCCTGGGTGCCCTTCCCCGCCGCCGGCGGTCCGAACAGAATGAGATTCATTTTCGAAATACCCTCCCCCACCGGCCGGAAATGGCGCGGCGTATGGCGACCAGCCCTCCTTTAGGACCGACCGCGGCCGCCCCGCAGTTTCGACTTCTTGATGAGGCCTTCGTACTGGTGGGCGAGCAAATGAGATTGGATCTGCGTCACCGTATCCATGGTGACCGTGACCACGATGAGGATCGATGTGCCCCCAAGATAGAAGGGCGCGTTGTAAAATCCGATCAAAGCCTCAGGCAACAGACAGACGATGGTGATGTAGGCCGCGCCGATCACCGTCAGACGGGTCAGCACATAGTCCAGATATTCCGCCGTTCGTCGTCCGGGCCGGATTCCTGGCAGGAAGCCGCCGTATTTTCGGAGGTTCTCGGCCGTGTCGTCCGGATTGAAAACGATGGAGGTGTAGAAGAAGCAGAAGAAGACGATCAGGGCGCCATAGAGCACCATGAACAGCGGCTGGCCATGCTGCAGGGCCCCGACGGTCCCGGGCAGCCACTGCGCCCAGGGCGGCAGGTCCGCTGTCGCCAGGAAGCCCATCACCGTCGTCGGCAGCAGCAGCAGGCTGGAGGCGAAGATCGGCGGAATGACGCCGGCGGTGTTGATCTTCAGCGGCAGGAAAGAGGTGTCGCCGCCCACCATGCGGTTGCCCTGCTGGCGCTTGGGATATTGCACCAGGAGCCGCCGCTGCGAGCGCTCCATGAAGACAATGGCGATCACCACGGCGATGGCGATACCCATGATCAGCAGCATACCGACCCCGGACAGGGCCCCGGTGCGGGTCATGGAGAACATCTGCCAGATGCCTCGCGGCAGGACCGCGACGATCCCGGCGAAGATGATCAGGGAGATGCCGTTGCCAACCCCACGGCTGGTGATCTGCTCACCCAGCCACATCAGGAACAGCGTGCCGCCGGTCAGGGTGACCACGGTGGAGACAATGAAGAACGGTCCCGGGCTCTGGACCAGGCCCTGGCTCGCGCTCAGGCCCATGGCGATACCAAAGGACTGGAACACCGCCAGCACGACGGTGAGATAGCGGGTGTACTGGTTGAGCGTCTTGCGGCCAGCCTCCCCGCCCTCTTTCCGGAGCTTCTCCCAGGGCGGATAGACCGCGCCGAGCAGCTGCACGATGATCGAGGCCGAGATGTAGGGCATCACGTTCAGGGCGAAGATCGCCATACGTTCCACGGCGCCGCCGGAGAACATGTTGAACATGCCGAGAATGCCGCTGGCCTGGCCTTCAAAGGCCTGGGCGAAGGCGATGGGATCAATGCCCGGGATCGGAATATAGGTGCCCAGGCGATAAACGATCATCGCCAGAAGCGTGAAACCGATCCGCTTGTGCAGCTCCGTCGCCTTCTGAAAGGCGCCGAAGTTGAGATTGGCTGCGAGTTGTTCGGCGGCCGAAGCCATTTAGATCCCCGCGTCTAAGAACCGGTCACACATAGGGGAGGCCCGGGCGCATGTCATCTGGCCAAGGCCAGATGCGCGATGAATGCGTCCCCGCCCCCGCCGGTCGCCCGGCGGAAAGCGGAAAGCGCTTAGGGGCGTCCGTCGGCCTCAGCCTTCCGATTCGGCTTCAGCCTGCGGGCGCAGGGTGGTCACCTTGCCCCCCGCCTTTTCGACCGCGGCGATCGCCGAGGCCGAGGCGGAATAGACAGTGATGTCGATCTTGGACGTGATCTCGCCCTTGCCGAGCAGACGGACCCCGTCCCGCTCGCGGCGCAGAACGCCGGCGGCCACCAGGGCCTTGGCGTCGATGGCCGACTTGATGTCCAGCTTGCCGGCCGTAATGGCCTGCTCGAGGCGCCACAGGTTCACCTCGGCGAAATCCTTCGGGCGATGGACGTTGAAGCCGCGCTTGGGCATGCGCATGTGGAGCGGCATCTGGCCGCCCTCGAACCCGGCGATGGACACGCCGGTCCGGGACTTCTGGCCCTTGACGCCACGGCCGCCGGTCTTGCCCTTGCCCGAACCCGGGCCACGGCCGACGCGCATGCGGCCCTTGACGGAGCCTTCGCGGGGCGCAAGTTCATTAAGCTTGGTCATAGTCGCCTCTCCTGACGAGATCTGTCGCCGGGGCATGGCCCCGACTCGGCTGAAATCCAGCTCCCCATATGGGAGCCAGGGTCTTGGGATGAAAGGTCTAGCCCTCCACCACCTCAACCATGTGCTGCACCTTGCGGATCATGCCACGCACTGAGGGCGTGTCATCCAAGGTGGCGACCCGACCCACCCGGTTCAGGCCCAGGCCCACCAGGGTGGCGCGCTGATCCTTGGCCCGGCGGATGGGGCTGGCGGTCTGACGAACAGTGATGCTGGCCATATCGCTTATCCTTCGGCGTCGGCGGCGACGGCGCTCTCGGCCGAGGCGCCGTCAGAACGGCGGCCGATCACATCGCTGACCTTCTTGCCGCGCTTGGCGGCGACCTGGCGCGGCGACGCCTGGGCCTTGAGGGCCTCAAAGGTGGCGCGCACCATGTTGTAGGGGTTGGAGGAGCCCACCGACTTGCCGACCACGTCCTGGACCCCGAGGGTTTCCAGAACCGCGCGCATCGGACCGCCGGCGATGACGCCGGTGCCGGGAGGCGCCGCGCGGACCATCACCTTGCCCGCGCCCCAACGGCCATTGCCGTCGTGGTGCAGCGTGCGGCTTTCGCGCAGCGGCACGCGGATCATGGACTTCTTGGCCTCTTCGGTCGCCTTGCGGATGGCCTCAGGCACTTCACGCGCCTTGCCATGACCAAAGCCGACCCGGCCCTTTTGATCGCCCACAACCATCAGGGCGGCGAAGGAGAACCTGCGGCCCCCCTTCACGGTCGCCGCGACGCGGTTGATGTGCACCAGCTTTTCGACGATGTCGCTGTCGGCGCGATCGTCAGCGGGGTTCCCGCGATTGCGGTCCCGGCGATCGCCGCCGCCGCGTTCGTTTCCACGAGCCATTCGCTTACCCCTAGAAGTTCAAGCCGGCTTCACGCGCGGCATCGGCCAGCGCCTTGATCCGGCCGTGAAAAATGTAGCCGCCCCGATCGAAGACGACGTCCTTGACGCCTTTTTCGATGGCGCGCTGAGCAACCAGGGCGCCGACGCGAGCCGCGGCGTCCTTGTCGGAGCCCTTGGCCGGCTTATCGCCTTCCAAGGACGAGGCCGCCGCCAGGGTCACGCCGCGTTCATCATCGATGACCTGGGCGTAGATGTTCTTGTCCGAACGGAAGACCGACAGACGCGGACGGCCGTTGGAGAGCGAGCGAAGACGCCGGCGATTCCGCTCGGCGCGGCGCTTGGAGGTGTCACGAGGAGAGAGCGCCATGGCTTACTTCTTCTTGCCTTCCTTACGACGGACCTTTTCGCCCGCGTAACGAACACCCTTGCCCTTGTAAGGCTCAGGCGGACGGATCCGGCGAATGCGGGCCGCAGTTTCACCGACCAGCTGCTTGTCGATGCCGCTGATCTTGACTTCGGTCTGCTTGGGCGTGGCGAAGGCCACCCCCTCCGGGGCTTTGATCTCGACGTCATGGCTGAAGCCCAGCTGCATGGAGAGCGCTTCGCCCTTCATCGCTGCGCGATAGCCGACGCCGACCAGTTCCAGGGTCCGCTCATAGCCCTCGGTGACACCGACGACCATGTTGCTGACCAGGGTGCGGGACAGACCCCACATGGACTGGGCGCGGGTGGTCTCGACCTTCTTGGCCAGAACCAGCTCGCCGCCTTCCTCGCGGATCTCGATCTCGTCGGCGACCGTCCAGGAAAGTTGCCCCTTGGGGCCCTTCACTGTGACCTTCTGACCGGCGATCGTCGCCTGCACCCCGTTCGGGACGGGAACCGTCTTCTTTCCGATACGAGACATATCAGTAGACCCTGCAGAGCACTTCACCACCCACATTAGCGTCGCGGGCGGCGGTGTCGGACATGACGCCCTTGGGCGTCGACAGGATCGAGATCCCGAGGCCGTTCTTGATCGGCTTCAGGTCCTTGATCGACGAATAGACGCGGCGGCCCGGCTTGGACACGCGACGGATCTCAACGATCACCGGCGCGCCGTCGAAGTACTTGAGTTCGATCTCGAACTCCGGGAAGGCGCCTGGCTTCTGCACCAGCTGATAGCCGCGGATGTAGCCCTCCTCGGCCAGCACGTCGAGGACGCGCGCGCGCATCTTCGAAGCCGGCGTAGAGCACTTGCTGCGGCCGCGCATCGCGGCGTTCTTGATACGGGCGATCAGATCGCCAATGGGGTCGTTCACCATGGGCCCCTCCTACCAGCTCGACTTGACGAGGCCGGGGATCAACCCCGCCGAACCGAGATCGCGCAGGGCGATCCGGCTCATCCTCAGCTTACGATAGTAGCCGCGCGGGCGGCCGGTGACGTCGCAACGGTTGCGAATACGCACCTTGGACGAGCTGCGCGGCAGCTCGGCCAGCTTCAGGCGAGCTTCGAAACGCTCTTCCAGAGGCAGGCTCTCGTCGTTGGCGATCGCCTTGAGCGCGGCGCGCTTCTCGGCGTATTGCTTGACGAGGGCCTTGACCTTCTCGTTGCGGTTGACTGCGCTTTTCTTGGCCATGTCTTCTATCCTTCCCCGTTCCTAAGCGTTGAACGGGAACTGGAATTCCCGGAGAAGCTGTCGGGCTTCGTCGTCGGTCTTCGCAGTCGTGCAGACGATGATGTCCATGCCCCAGACCTGATCGATCTGGTCATAGTTGATCTCGGGGAACACCAGGTGCTCCTTCAGGCCCATGGCGTAGTTGCCATAGCCATCGAACGAGGTCGGCTTCAGGCCGCGGAAATCCTTCACCCGCGGCAGGGCGATGGTCACCAGGCGGTCGAGGAACTCGTACATCCGATCCTTGCGCAGGGTCACCTTGGCGCCGATCACCATGTTCTCGCGCAGCTTGAAGCCGGCGATGGACTGGCGGGCGCGGGTGGACGCGGGCTTCTGACCAGCAATCTTGGTCAGGTCGGTGATGGCCGACTGGATCTTCTTGCTATCAGCCACCGCTTCGCCGACGCCCATGTTCAGGACGATCTTGTCCAGCTTGGGGATCTGCATTTCGTTGGTGTAGCCGAACTGTTCCTTCATCGCCGCGCGGATGCGCTGACGATATTCGGTTTTCAGCCGGGGTTCATAAGCCTGATCAGCCATTGATAACCTCGCCGGTCGTCTTGGCGACGCGAACCTTCTTGTCGCCATCCACCTTGAAGCCGACGCGGGTCGGCTTACCGTTGGAGTCGACAATGGCCACGTTCGAGACGTGAAGCGGCGCTTCCTTGTTCTTGATCCCACCCTGGGGATCGCCCTGTGTCGGACGGGTGTGACGCTGAACCATGTTCAGGCCTTCCACCACGACGCGTTCTTCCTTCGGCATCACGCGGACGACGGAGCCCTGACGGCCCTTGTCCTTGCCGGTCAGGACGACGACGCGGTCGCCCTTCTTGATCTTTGCGGCCATTACAGCACCTCAGGCGCGAGCGAGATGATCTTCATGTGGTTCTTGGCGCGCAGTTCACGGGGAACCGGGCCGAAGATCCGCGTGCCGATCGGCTCGCTCTGCTTGTTGACGATCACCGCCGCGTTCTTGTCGAAGCGGATGACCGAACCATCCTTGCGCTTGATGGCCGACGAGGTGCGGACCACGATGGCCTGCAGAACGTCGCCCTTCTTCACGCGACCACGCGGGATGGCTTCCTTAACGGAGACGACAATCTTGTCGCCCACGCCGGCGTAACGCCGACCGGCGCCGCCCAGGACTTTGATGCACATCACACGACGGGCGCCGGAATTATCGGCGACTTCGAGGTTAGTCTGCATCTGGATCATTAGAAGCGATCCTCTCTTATGTCGCTGACTGGGCGGTCTGCTTAGGCAGAACCTCCCAGGTCTTGAGCTTGGACTTCGGTGCGCACTCGATGATCCGAGCACGCTCGCCGAGCTTGTACGTGTTGCCCTCGTCGTGCGCGTGATAGCGCTTCGAACGACGGACGATCTTCTTCAGAACCGGGTGCAGGATGGTGCGCTCGACACGGACCACGATGGTCTTGTCGCCCTTATCGGAAACGACCACGCCTTCCAGAATACGTTTCGGCATCAATGGTCTCCTTAGGCCGAAGCCTGCTTGCCGCGCAGGATGGTCTTCAGCCGGGCGATGTCCTTGCGGATCTCGTTGACTCGGTGGGTCTTCTCCACCTGGCCGGTCGCCGCCTGGAAGCGCAGGTTGAACTGCTCCTTCTTCAGGTTCAGCAGCGAGTCGGCGATCTGGTCGGGGCTCATGCCCCGGACGTCAGCGGCTTTCATCACGCGTGCTCCGCGATAGGATCGATGCGGGTGACGATACGGGTCTTCACCGGCAGCTTGGCGGCGCCGAGGCGCAGGGCCTCACGGGCGATATCGTCGGGAACCCCGTCGATCTCGAACATGATACGGCCGGGGTGAACCCGGGCGGCCCAATATTCCACCGACCCCTTGCCCTTGCCCATACGGACTTCGGCCGGTTTGTCGGTGACGGGAAGGTCCGGGAAGATCCGGATCCACACCCGGCCCTGACGCTTCATCTGGCGAGTGATCGCCCGACGAGCGGCCTCGATCTGGCGCGCGGTGACGCGTTCCGGCTCGAGGGACTTCAGGCCATACGAGCCGAAGTTCAGCGTGAAGCCGCCCTTGGCCGCACCATGGATGCGACCTTTGAACTGCTTCCGAAACTTGGTCTTCTTAGGAGACAGCATGACAAGTAATCCTTACGCGCCAGCCTGGTCGCGGCGGTCGCGGCGCGGGCCACGGTCGCCACGATCACCACGGCCACCACCCTCGCCGGCCGGGCCGGACTCGGTGGCCAGGCGCTTATCCAGAGCCATGGGGTCGTGCTCGAGGACTTCGCCTTTGAAGACCCAGACCTTCACGCCAATAATGCCGTAGGTGGTCTTGGCTTCAGCGAAACCGTAGTCGATGTCCGCACGCAGGGTGTGCAACGGAACGCGACCTTCGCGGTACCATTCCATCCGGGCGATTTCCGCGCCGCCGAGGCGGCCCGAAACGTTGATGCGGACGCCCTTGGCGCCCAGGCGCATGGCCGACTGCATGGAACGCTTCATGGCGCGACGGAAGGCGATCCGGCGCTCGAGCTGCTGGGCGATGTTCTCGGCCACCAGCTGGGCGTCGGTTTCCGGCTTGCGGATCTCGACGATGTTCAGGTGCACATCACCATCAGTCAGGGCCGACAGGTCCTTGCGGAGCTTGTCGATGTCGGCGCCCTTCTTGCCGATGATCACGCCGGGACGCGCCGCATAGATGGTGATGCGGCACTTCTTGTGCGGACGCTCGATGATGATGCGCGAAACGCCGGCCTGCAGCAGGCGCTTCTTCAGTTCCTTGCGGATCTTCAGGTCTTCGTGCAGCAGCCGTCCATAGTCACGACCGTCGGCGAACCAGCGGCTGTCCCAGGTGCGGTTGATGCCGAGGCGAAGCCCGACTGGATTGATTTTCTGACCCATCAGGCGGCCTCACCAAGTTCGCGGACCACGATGGTGATCTCGGAGAAGGGCTTCTCGACCCGCGAGGCGCGTCCACGCGCACGGGCATGGAAGCGCTTCATCACCAGGTTCTTGCCCACGAAGGCCTCGGCGACGACGAGGGTGTCGATGTCGAGGTTGTGGTTGTTCTCGGCGTTGGAGACGGCCGAATACAGAGCCTTGCGCACATCGCGGGCGATGCGCTTATGGCTGAATTCGAGCTCGTTCAGCGCCTGCTGGACCTTGAGGCCACGGATCGACTGGGCCACCAGGTTCAGCTTCTGAGGGCTGATCCGCAGGGTCCGAACCTTGGCCATGGCCTCGACGGACGCCAGGCGGCGCGCTTTCGCTTGCTTGGCCATGACTACTTCCTCTTGGCCTTCTTGTCGGCCGCGTGGCCCGGGAAATACCGGGTCGGAGCGAATTCGCCGAACTTCATGCCGACCATCTCTTCGGAGACCATCACCGGCACATGCTTGTGGCCGTTATGGACGCCGAAGGTCAGGCCGACGAATTGCGGCATGATGGTGGAGCGACGCGACCAGGTCTTGATCGTGTCCTTGCGGCCGGAGCTTTGAGCAGCTTCGGCCTTCTTGAGCAGGTATCCGTCGACAAACGGACCTTTCCAGACGGAGCGGGTCATGACTTAGCGGGCCTTCCGAGCATGGCGCGAGCGGATGATGAACTTATCCGTCGTCTTGTTGGTGCGGGTCTTGCGCCCCTTGGTCGGCTTGCCCCACGGGGTCACCGGGTGGCGACCGCCGGAGGTCCGGCCTTCACCACCACCATGGGGGTGGTCGATCGGGTTCATGGCGACGCCGCGAACGTGAGGACGACGGCCCTTGTGACGCGAGCGGCCAGCCTTGCCCAGGACTTCGTTCATATGGTCCTGGTTGGACACTGCGCCGACCGTAGCCATGCAGGTGTCCTGGACCATCCGAAGCTCGCCGGAGTTCAGGCGGATCTGAGCGTAGCCGGCGTCACGGCCGACCAGCTGGGCGTAGGCCCCGGCCGAACGGGCGACCTGGCCGCCCTTGAGGGGCTTCAGCTCGATGTTGTGGATGATCGTGCCGATGGGCATGCCGCGAAGAGGCATGGCGTTGCCCGGCTTCACGTCAGCCTTTTCGGAGGCGATCACCTCGTCACCGGCCTTCAGGCGCTGCGGGGCCAGGATATAGGCCAGCTCACCATCGGCATACTTCACCAGAGCGATGAAGGCGGTACGGTTGGGGTCATACTCCAGACGCTCCACCACGCCGACCACGTCGAACTTGCGACGCTTGAAGTCGACCTTGCGGTACAGACGCTTGGCGCCGCCGCCGCGGAAACGCACCGCGATACGGCCGCCGCCACCACGTCCGCCGGACTTGGTCAGACCCTCGACGAGGGACTTCTCAGGCCGGCCCTTGTGGAGCTCGGACTTGTCGACCAGCACCAGGCCGCGACGGCCAGGCGATGTCGGATTAAATTGCTTCAAGGCCATCGGATCAGAGCCCCGTAGTAATGTCGATCGACTGGCCTTCGGCCAGCGTCACGATGGCTTTCTTGACGTCGGAACGACGACCGGTGATGCCGCGGAAACGCTTGGTCTTACCCTTGACGTTCAAGGTGTTGACCTTGGTCACGGTGACCTTGAACAGCGTTTCGACAGCGGCGGCGATCTCATCCTTGGACGCATCGGCGGCGACCCGGAAGACGACCTTGTTCTGCTCGGAAAGCAGGGTCGCCTTTTCGGTGATCACCGGCGCCAGGACGGTGTCGTAGTGGCGGGCGGTCGGCTCAGCCATCACGCAGCTTCCTTCTCAGAGAACCGCGCATTGATCGCATCCACCGCGTCCTTGGTCAGGACCAGGGTGTGGCGACGCAGCACGTCGTAGACGTTCAGGCCGGCGTTCGGCAGGACGTCCACATTGGGGATGTTGCGCGCGGCCAGCCGGAAGTTGCCGTCCACCTCGGGACCGGCGATGACCAGAGCATTGGTCAGGCCGAGCTTGGCGAAGTTGGCGCGCAGCGCCGCGGTCTTGGCCTCGGTGATGACCACGGAGTCCAGCACCACGAGGGCGCCGGCCTTGGCCTTGGAGGACAGGGCGTGACGGAGCGCCATGGCGCGGATCTTCTTGGGCAGGTCAAAGGCGTGGCTGCGGACCACGGGACCGTGGGCCTTGGCGCCGCCGACGAACTGAGCCGCCCGGCGCGAGCCGTGACGGGCGCCGCCGGTGCCCTTCTGCTTGTACATCTTCTTGCCGGTGCGCGAGACTTCGTTGCGCACCTGGATCTTGTGGGTGCCGGCGCGGCGCTTGGCGAGCTGCCAGGTCACGCAACGCTGCAGGATGTCGCCGCGGATATCTTCGATGCCGAAGATGGCGTCGGACAGCTCAATCGAGCCGCCCTTGCCGCCGTCGAGGGTGATGACGTCGAGCTTCATTATTCCTGCCCCTCCGCAGCCGGCTCTTGAGCCGGGGCTTCTTCGGCCGCAGGCGCGGACGCCTGGGCGCCGGACGTGCGGACGCCAGCCGGCTTCGGCGCGTCAGCCGGCAGGGCCGACTTCACCGCGTCGCGGATCTTGACATAGGAGCCTTCCGAGCCGGGGACAGCGCCCTTGACCAGGATGAGGTTGCGCTCAGCGTCCACCCGCCAGACCGTGAGGTTCAAGGTGGTGACGGTCTCGACCCCGTAGTGGCCGGCCATCTTCTTGCCCTTGAAGGTCTTGCCCGGATCCTGCCGCTGCCCCGTCGAGCCGTGGGCCCGGTGGGACACCGACACGCCGTGGGTGGCGCGCATGCCGCCGAAGTTCCAGCGCTTCATGGCGCCGGCGAAACCCTTACCGATGGTCACGCCCGTCACATCGACCTTCTGGCCGGGGACATAGTGTTCAGCGCTCAATTCAGCGCCGACATCGACGAGGTTGTCTTCAGACACGCGGAATTCACCGAGCGTGCGCTTCGGCTCCACCTCGCCCTTGGCGAAGTGGCCGCGCAGGGCCTTGGTGGTGTTCTTGGGCTTCTTGAAGCCAGCGCCGAGCTGGAGGGCGACGTAGCCATCCTTCTCCTGGGTGCGCTGCGCCACGACCTGACAGCCTTCGAGGCTCAGGACCGTGACGGGAACATGGACGCCGCTTTCATCGAAGAAGCGCGCCATGCCCAGCTTTTTGGCGATCACGCCGGTACGCATCGGCTGGACCCCTTAGAGCTTGATCTCGACGTCCACGCCAGCGGACAGGTCGAGCTTCATGAGCGCGTCCACGGTCTGCGGGGTGGGGTCGACGATGTCGAGCACGCGTTTATGCGTGCGGATTTCAAACTGCTCGCGCGACTTCTTGTCGATGTGCGGCGAGCGGTTGACGGTGAATTTCTCGATGAGGGTCGGCAGGGGGATGGGACCCCTGACGGTGGCGCCGGTGCGCTTAGCCGTGTTTACGATCTCGCGCGTGGAATGATCCAGCACGCGGTGATCGAAGGCCTTGAGCCGGATGCGGATGTTCTGACGATCCATATCGCTCTTAATTTTCCCTACAGACGGCGGTCCGCCCGCGTGACTTTGACCATTTCAAAGACCAACTCCGGAACCCCCAAAGCAAGAGGCGCCGTACGCGTAGCCCGCAAAAACGAATTCGGCCCGCGCGTCGCCGCGAAGGCTACCCCCAAGACCGCTGTATATGTCGCGGCCTAAGGTCGTTCCGCGGACCGCGTCTGCGACAGAAGCCGCACAGCCGGTCCAACAGGAAGCGCGGTAGTACAGAGGCGACTCGCCTGCGTCAAGGCCTGCGAGCCCTCCCCTCCCCTTAAGATGCCTGCTCGACCCGCACTTCCCCCGATCCGATGACCGATCGGTCGACAGACCCCCGGACCCGGCGGACGCGGACGTCGCCCGATCCCACCACCGAGGCCTTCAAGGCGCCGGCCTCGCCGTCAAAGCGGACGTCCCCTGACCCGGCCACAGTGGCCGTCATGGCGTCGACCTGTCCCTCACCCACCTGTACGTCGCCTGAGCCGGCCACCCGGGCCTCCAGGCGCGGTCCGGACACGTGGGCCACCTTGATGTCTCCAGAGCCCGCCACGTCGGCCTCCAGGGGGCCGTTGACCCGACGCACGGCCATGTCCCCTGAACCCGCCACGCGCAGGGTGGCTGAGCCCGCCGACCCCATGCGCATGTCGCCAGAACCGGCCTGCGAGGCCTCCAGGGCCCCGGTGACGTTGGCCAGGGTCCAGTCGCCGCAGCCGGCGTTGGAGATTTTGAGACTCTGGCTTCGGCCGACGGCGCCGAACACCGCCCCACCGACCTTGATATCCACGTCCATAGGGGTGCGGATCAGAATCTGCGGCATGTCGGCATAGGCCACCTCGCCAACACCCGTCACGGTCGCCGAGGGGCGGCCCGCCCTGGCGCCGCAAGCGCGGATGCCCCGGTTCAGATTGCCGTCGATCAGCACGAGATCGCCTTGAGTGCGGACGCTCAGCGGCAGGCTGGGATTGGTGGTCAGGATATCGACGCGGATATCGCTGCGCGCCTCTGGGGTCACCACAACCCGGGCGACCGCATCGCGAACCTCTACGGACGCGGCCTGAGCGGCGCCTGGGAGGGCGAGACTGGCGACGGCGAGACTGGCGAGGGCCAGGCTGAAAACGGTGATCGAACGGCCCATGGGCTGCTCCCCTTTTGTCTATCTGGGGAAAAGCTAGCCCTGGACGGCGCCCCGCACAGCTTAATTCGCGGTCATGACATCGCCGTCACCCGCGGGGGTCACCGGGCTCTAGCAAGCTCGCAGCCCAAGGAAAAGGCCGCCGGGGTTTCCCCCGACGGCCTTGGCCTTCGTGTCTGGCTGTGAGGCCTTCGACTATTCGGTGATCTTGGCCACGACGCCGGCGCCGACGGTGCGGCCGCCCTCGCGGATGGCGAAGCGCAGGC
>NZ_JAUXSP010000013.1 GCF_030679875.1 Phenylobacterium sp.
GCCTGCGCTTCGCCATCCGCGAGGGCGGCCGCACCGTCGGCGCCGGCGTCGTGGCCAAGATCACCGAATAGTCGAAGGCCTCACAGCCAGACACGAAGGCCAAGGCCGTCGGGGGAAACCCCGGCGGCCTTTTCCTTGGGCCTGCGGGCGAACAAGGCGGCGCCTTTCCTATTTTGAAACCCACGCATGGTTGTCTCGCGCCTGCGCACGCAACTTGCAGGGTAACAACCTGAGCGGGTGAGTGGGGTTGGAGGGCGCCAGAATGGGAGCCAGGATCAGCGTCGAGACACGGCGGGCCAGTGAGCTTGATCCGCAGGCGCGAGTCCTGTGGACCCAGTTTCGCGATAGCGACCGGGCCCTCTCAAGCCCCTATTTCGACCTGCGCTATATTCTAGCCGCCGGCGCCGTCGCCCCACAGGCCCGGGTCGCGGTGATCCGCAAGGGGGGCGAGATCGTCGCCTTCCTGGCGTTCCAGCGACGGGGTGGGGTCATTCAGCCGATGGCCGCCCCCCTGACCGACTATCATGGGCTGGTTGTGAGACCTGGCGCCGAGGTCGATCTGAAGGAAGTGCTGAAACACCTGCGGGTCCGACGTTTCCGGTTCGGCGGGCTGGTGGGCGGGCAGGGGCGGCCGGTGAACGCTGCGGCGCCGAAGCCAGCCATGGTCGCCAATCTGTCTGGAGGCTACGACGCCTATCTGGAGGGCCGTCGCGCCGCCGGGCAGGGGAGCTTTCTGAAGGATAAGCGCCGCCGACGGCGGCTGCTGGCTGAACAGGTGGGGCCGTTGAGCTTGAGCCTGTCCAGTGATCCCGCCATCCTGGAAATGATCATTGCCGAGAAGCACGCCCAGATGCGGCGCACCGGCCAGCACGACGTCTTCTCCACCGCGTGGACCCAGGACCTCTTGCGGCGACTGAACACAGACAACGATCCAGGCTTTGGCCTGCGGGTGGCGGTCCTGCGGGCCGGGGACAAGGTGGTCGCCGCCGAGGCGGGCCTGCTGTCCGGCTCGGTCTATCACCTGTGGTTTCCGATCTATGATCCGGATTATGCGCGCTATTCGCCCGGCGCCCTGATGACGCTGGAGACCCTTCGCGTCCTGGCCGAGCAGGGGGTGGCCATCGCCGATTTCGGTCCTGGCGCTGAAGACTATAAGCGCGCCTTCGCTGACGAGGGCGACGAGGTGGTGGAAGGCGATGTCACCGCCGACCCCTTTGTCGAGGGCCTCCAGAGCCTGGTTCGACAGATCGTGTCCTGTTCCCCGCCCCTGCATGACGGCCTTCGCGCGATCTACCAGCGGCTGGACCGACGGCTGTATCGCATCGCCGCCTGCGAGCCTGGACTGGATCGACAAATCACCGCCGCAGGCCGCTCGCTAGGCCGCATCGGCCGCATCGGCCGCATCGGCCGCAACCGCACCGCGGGTGCGGGGCGGTTTGGGGCTAAGCCTCGGCCTATCTTTGACCGGCGCCACAGCCGGTCTGATCTTGCTGGACTGACGAAGGACAGGACCATGACCACAGGCACGCCTACTGATCGCCTCATCCCGGCCTGGGCGCCCGAGCAGAAGGTTGGCTTCCGCAAGACGCCGATCACCTTCGCCCATCGCCTGGCGCAGACGGGCCTGTTCGACGACGCGGCGCTCGCGGCCCTCCTCGACCGGTATCCGGCGGAGCTCTACGATATCAATCTGTTCGACTATGACGATGAGGGTCAGGTCACCATGCGCACGGGCGTGCGCGGGCGGTTGCCGGGCGAGAAGGTGCTCGAGGGCATCAAGGACGGCCGCGTCTGGGTGCAGCTGCGCAGGGTCGAGCAGCACTACGAGGCGCTCATTCCCCTTATCCATGACGCCTTTCAGGAGATTTCCCGGGAAGCCCCCGGCTTCCGGCCGGTCCAGCTCAATGGCCAGCTAATTCTGTCCGCCCCTCAGGCCAAGGTGCCCTTTCACGCCGATGCGCCGGGCGTCTGCCTGTTCCACATGCGCGGCAAGAAGCGCATCTGGATCTATCCTGTAGACGAGGCCCACATGCCCCAGACGGGCATGGAAGACATCATGCTCAAGCAGCAGACCGAAGATCTGCCCTATCGGCGGGACATGGACGCCGCGGCCCAGGTGTTCGATCTGGAACCGGGAATGGCCGCCACCTGGCCCCTGCACGCGCCGCACCGCATTGAGAACCAGGAGGGCTTCAATGTCTCCCTGTCGGTGGACTATCAGACCTGGGGGTCGCGGATCACCAATGGGGCCCACTACGCCAACGGCATTTTCCGCCGCAAGGGCCTGCCCGTCGCCGCCATGTCCCGAACGCCGATGCCGGCCAGGGCAGGCCTGTGGGCCGCCTCCCTGGCGCTCAAGCGGGCTGGGTTGGTGGAAGACAAGATCGCCAACCTCGAGCGCAGTTTCGAACTGGACGGCGTCAAGGTCTGAGGCGACCTCCGCGGGATCAACCTTTGGGCGGGAAGGGCGGTCGGAGCGTCAGATGGGCGCGTCGGTCATCGAATTTTCCAGATCTCGGCGCTCTTTTGGGGCCAAGGCCGCCGGGCGAAACCCGCGGCCTTTTCCATTTTCGAAACCTCAACATGGTTCCATCAGCGCGCGACGCTGCCCTTGCGGGTTCTTCCGCTTGAAGCGTTCGAAACCATGGAGTGCGCCGGCATGGGGCCTGGACTGAAAGTCGAGACGCAGGCGGTGGCCGAGCTGAGCGAGGCTGACCGGGTCCTGTGGGCCGAGTTTCGCGGAGCCAACCCTGCGCTCTACAGCCCCTATTTTGATCTGCGTTATATAGAGGCCGCCGCCATGTGGGCCCCAGGCGCCGCAGTGGGCGTCGTCCGCCGTAACGGGCGGACCGAGGCCTTCTTCCCGTTTCAGCGTCGGGGCGGGCTGCTTCAGCCCCTCGGCGCACCCATGACCGACTATCACGGACTGATCGCTCGGCCAGACGCCGGCATCGATCTGCGGGAGGTTGTCGGCGCCCTTGGCGCGCGTCGCTACCGTTTCAGCGGTCTCATGGGCCTGCCTCGCCAGCGCGTGAGTCGGGCCGCGGTGCGGCCGGCCATGTTGGCCGACCTGCGTCAGGGCTACGAAGGCTATCTCGCCGCCCGCAAGGCTGGCGGGCATTGGAACTATGTGAAGGACAAGCAGCGCTGCATGCGCCAGCTGACCAAGGCCCACGGTCCGGCCCAGTTCCGCTGGTCAAAGGACCCCGATGATCTGGCTCGCCTGATCGACGGCAAACGCGACCAGATGCGCCGCACCGGGCAGCACGACGTCTTCGCCACCCCTTGGACCCGGGCCTTGTTGGCGAGCCTTGCGGAGATGGACAGCGAGGATTTCGGCCTTCGGGTCGCCGTGCTTGAGGCCGGAGGCCGCCAGATCGCCGCCGAGGTCGGCCTGTTATCCGGGGACACCTATCACTTCTGGTTTCCGATCTACGACCGGGATTTCTCGCGGTTTTCGCCCGGCGCCCTGCTGTCCTACGAGACCCTGAGCGTCCTGGCCGACGAAGGTGTCAGTTTCGCCGACTTCGGGCCAGGCGCGGAAAGCTACAAGCGGGTGTTCGCCGATCCGGGCCCCGAGGTCCTGGAAGGCGACATCCACATCGATCCGTTCATCGCCGGGCTGCGGGACATGGTCTCCAGCACCCGAGGCGTCCACCCCGCGATCCATGAGCGCCTGACCGCGGCCTATCTGCGCGTGGATCGTCGGCTGGATCGGATCACAGCCTGTGAGCCGGCTCTGGAGGGGCAATTGGCCGCGGTCGGTCGATCCATCGGCGCGCTGGGGCGGCGGCACAGACGACTTGGCGCCGGCCTGAGCGTTGGCCTGTCGCTTGCCAGCGCCGGCCTGCTGCTGTCGGAATAGGAGCGCGAAGATGAAACCGGACCCTGTCCAAGGCGTGCCTGCGCGCAACCTCGTCCCAGCCTGGACCCCTGATCAGCGGGCGCAGTTTCGCCATGCCCCGATGACGTTCGCCCATGGTCTGGCAGCGACCGGCTTGTTCGAGGATGACGCGCTCGCAAGTCTCCTCGACCGGTATCCGGCGGAGCTCTACGACATCAATCTGTTCGACTTCGATGACCAGGGTCAGTTTCGCCTTCGCACAGGCGTTCGCGGTCGGTTGCCCGGGGACAAGGTTCTTGAGGGAATTAAACAGGGGCGGGTGTGGGTCCAGCTTCGCCGGGTCGAGGCGCACTACGAGGCGCTGCGACCGGTCATCGCCGCGGCGTTTGACGAGATCAAGGTCCGGCTCCCTGACTTCCGACCCGTCCAACTGAATGGTCAGCTCATCCTTTCAGCCCCCCAGGCCAAGGTGCCGTTCCACGCCGATTCTCCCGGGGTTTGCCTGTTCCACATGCGGGGACGTAAGCGGATCTGGATCTATCCGGCTGATGAGGCTCACATGCCCCAGACCGGAATGGAGGACATCCTCCTCAAGCAGCAGACCGAAGAGCTTCCCTACCGCCAAGATATGGACGCCGCCGCCCAGGTGTTCGACCTGGAACCGGGGATGGCCGTGACCTGGCCCCTCCATGCCCCTCACCGTATTGAGAACCAGGAGGGCTTCAACGTCTCCCTGTCGGTGGACTATCAGACCTGGGGTTCGCGGATCACCAATGGGGCCCACTACGCCAACGGCATTCTCCGCCGCAAGGGCCTGCCCGTCGCCGCCATGTCCCGAACGCCGATGCCGGCCAGGGCAGGCCTGTGGGCCGCCTCCCTGGCGCTCAAGCGGGCTGGGCTGGTGGAAGACAAGATCGCCAATCTTGACCGCAGCTTTGAACTGGACGGCGTCAAGACCTGAGGGCCTCAGACGTCCCGGTCGGTCTTGGAGTCGGCGGGCTCAGGGTCTGAATTGGCCGGCGCGCCCGTATCCGGGTCCGTCTGCGTCTTATCGCTGTGGGTCGAGTTTTCGGAGCCCTTGGGCACATAGGCCGAGGTGGGCGGTGAGCCCGGCCGCTGCTCGGCGTCACGGTTTCGGTCCGCCCCGGTCTCGGGCTGAGGGGCCTTGGGGGTTTGGCTCGAAGGGTCGCTCATGAAGGCCTCACAGGGGCGGTTGGGTGTCGCCAGTCAAACGCTCTGGCTCGCGCTTTGATCCAACTTGCCCGTGCGGGCGCCCCCTGCTAAACGAGCCGGCTCCGGTGATGACCATGCGCGCCGGCGGGCTTCCCGCCTACCGGTGCGTTGTTTATTGTTCGGAGCCGCGGCCCATCATCCCTCGGGATGTCGGGCTGAGGCGTGTAGGAGTGTAGCTCAGCTGGTAGAGCATCGGTCTCCAAAACCGAGGGCCGGGGGTTCGAGTCCCTCCACTCCTGCCACCATCTATGTCTGTGAAGCTTTGAACCGCGCGGGCGGGGCCCGTCCTAGAGCCGCCGCCCTCAAGTAGAAAGTCGCTATCCTCGATGGCCAGGAAACCGGGCGCTACGCCGCAAGCGATGAGGAACCGCGCCGCCAAGACGGCTGCGGCCATGTCCTCGGGCTCGCCGCTCGCCGACTCCGCGCCGAAGAAGAAGACCCCGCCTGGTCAGTTCTTCCGTGAGGTCCGCGCCGAGGGGCGCAAGATCACCTGGACGAGCCGCAAGGAGACCTGGATCACCTCGGTGATGGTCGGAATCATGGTGGTTCTGGCCGCGATCTTCTTCTTCGGGGTCGACTTCATCATCAGCTGGGTGATGGGCCTCATCCTCCAGCTCGCCAACGCGGGATAATCCAGATGAACGCTGAAACCGCGGACGCCGTCGCGCCGACCAACCACAAGTGGTACATCGTCCACGCCTATTCGAACTTCGAGAAGAAGGTGAAGGAGGCCATCCTCGACCAGGCCCGCAATCAGGGTCTTGAGGATCAGTTCTCCGAGGTTCTGGTGCCCACCGAGGACGTGGTGGAGATCCGCCGCGGCCGGAAGATCAACACCGAGCGCAAGTTCTTCCCGGGCTATGTCCTGGTGAAGATGAACCTCACCGACGAGGCTTATCACCTCATCAAGAACACCCCGAAGGTGACAGGCTTCCTGGGCTCCGGCGCCAAGCCGCTGCCGGTTTCCGAAAAGGAAGTGGCCCGCATCATCGGCGCCATCGAAGAGGGTGTCGAGCGGCCCAAGCCGACCATCAGCTTCGAGATCGGCGAGCAGGTTCGCGTCACCGACGGCCCCTTCGCCAGCTTCAACGGCTCGGTGGAGCAGGTCGACGAAGACCGCGCCCGCCTGCGCGTCACCGTCTCCATCTTCGGCCGCGCCACCCCCGTCGAACTCGAATACGCCCAGGTCGAAAAGACCAGCTAAGCCGCGCTGGTTGTCATTCTGCCTGAAGTCGGGCCGCGAAGGGCGCGACTCCCTGTGTAGTGAAACGATGCTGCGGCGACGTCGCTTGCCGCAGCTCGTCCCCGCTGATAGAAGCGCGGGCTTCGCCGGGCGGCCTTTGGTCGCGCGGCTCAAATCCGTGGGAGGGGGCTGGCCAGCCATAACCCCGCACCACGGCTCAACAGACCGGACGTCCGGTCAAAGAGGAGAAGATGGCCAAGAAAATTCTGGGCTATATCAAGCTGCAGGTGCCTGCGGGCTCCGCCACGCCTTCGCCGCCCATCGGGCCGGCTCTGGGTCAGCGCGGCGTCAACATCATGGGCTTCTGCAAGGAGTTCAACGCCCGCACTGAGAAGGAAGTGAAGGGCACGCCCCTGCCGACGGTGATCACCGTCTATCAGGACAAGAGCTTCACCTTCGTCACCAAGACCCCGCCGGCGACCCACTACATCAAGCAGGCCGTCGGCATTAAGTCCGGCGCCAAGCTGACCGGCCGCGAGACCGTGGGCAAGATCACCCGCACGCAGCTGCGCGAGATCGCCGAGTCGAAGATGAAGGACCTCAACGCCGTGGACGTCGAGGCCGCCGCCCGCATCATCGAGGGCTCCGCCCGTTCGATGGGCCTTGAGATCGTGGAGGCCTGAGGACCATGCCTAAGCAAGCAAAGCGCATTCAGGCCTGGACCGGCGACCGTCTGGCCGCCCATTCGGTCGAAGACGCCATCCGCCTGGTCAAGGAAAACGCCAAGGCCAAGTTCGATGAGTCCATCGAGATCGCCGTCAATCTGGGCGTCGATCCCCGCCATGCCGACCAGCAGGTCCGTGGCGTGGTGAACCTGCCCTCGGGCACTGGCCGCGACGTCCGCGTCGCCGTCATCGCCAAGGACGCCAAGGCTGATGAAGCCACGGCCGCGGGCGCCGACATCGTCGGCGCTGAGGAACTGGTGGAACGCATCCAGGGCGGCTTCATGGAGTTCGACCGGGTGATCGCCACGCCGGACATGATGGCCCTGGTTGGCCGTCTGGGTAAGGTGCTGGGCCCCCGCGGCCTGATGCCGAACCCCCGCGTCGGCACCGTGACCCCCAACGTGGCTCAGGCCGTGAAGGACGCCAAGGGCGGCGCCATCGAGTTCCGCACCGAGAAGACCGGCATCATCCACGCCGGCATCGGCAAGGCGAGCTTCTCCGATGAGGCCATCCTGGCCAACGTCAAGGCCCTGGTGGACGCGCTCAACAAGGCCAAGCCCTCGGGCGCCAAGGGCGTCTATGTGAAGAAGATCAGCCTGTCTTCGACCATGGGCCCGGGCTTCCGTATCGAGGCCAGCTCGGTCGGCGCCTGACTGGCCTGACTTCGCTCTAACCGACGATCAGGGGGCTGCGGCGACGCAGCCCCCTTTTCTGTGGGCGAGGGCTCGGCATTGGCAGGCGTTGCGCCGCAACGGCCGTTGATGTATGAGCCGCCCCTCTAAGGTTTCGCCGCTCCGCAAGGAGGGGCGGGGACTGGAAGCTCCGGTTTATGAGCTTCCGATCCTGTCCAAGAACTGCGGGGTCCAGGGGTCGCCTGGACCATAAGCGTGGAAGAGCCCTTCCACACTCGCGGGGAGACGGGAAGATGACGCCGATGAGGCCCATTTCCGCATGGCGGCGAGGGGCGCGACGGCTGCGGCTTCTCTCAAAGGACAGGCTTGACGGTTCCAAGGCGGGGCTTCCCCGCGGCGTGGCCGTCAAACGGCGTCTGGAATAGTCCGGACGTCGCACCTGAGTAGGAGACCGCAATGGACCGCGCTCAAAAGCAGGAAGCGATCGAGGCGCTGAAAAGCGTCTTTGCCGAATCCGGCGCCGTGGTCGTGACCCACAACCTGGGTCTGACCGTTGCGGAAATGACGAATCTCCGGGGTCGCCTGCGTGAGCAGGGCGCCCAGCTGAAGGTGGTGAAGAACACCCTGGCCCAGAAGGCTTTGAACGGTTCGGTGGGGGAGGACGGCGACGCCCTTTTCACTGGCCCGGTCGCCATCGCCTTCGGCCCGGATCCGGTCTCCGCCGCCAAGGTCGCCACCCAGTTCGCCAAGGAAAACGAGAAACTCGTGATCATGGGCGGCCTGATGGGCACGCAGGTTCTGGACAAGACCGGGGTGAGCGCGCTTGCGACTCTGCCTTCGCTCGACCAGCTCCGCGGCAAGATCATCGGCCTCGTGCAGGCGCCCGCGACCAAGATCGCCGGCATTCTGCAGGCTCCGGCCGGTCAGCTGGCCCGCGTCATGGGCGCATACGCCGCCAAAGACGCAGCCTGATCGTCATTTTCCCGACATCCCCAATCTCTCAAGGATCGAAATCCCATGGCTAACCTCGAAAAGATCGTCGAAGACCTGTCGGCTCTGACCGTCATGGAGGCCGCTGAGCTCTCCAAGATGCTGGAAGAAAAGTGGGGCGTTTCCGCCGCCGCTCCGGTGGCCGCGGCCGCCCCGGCCGCCGGTGGCGCGCCGGCTGAAGCCGTCGAAGAGCAGACCGAGTTCACCGTCGTCCTGACCGGCGGCGGCGACAAGAAGATCAACGTGATTAAGGAAGTTCGCGGCGTGCGCCCCGACCTCGGCCTGAAAGAAGCCAAGGACCTGGTGGAAGGCGCTCCCCAGAACATCAAGGAAAACATCTCCAAGCAGGAAGCTGAAGAGATCAAGAAGAAGCTCGAAGAAGCCGGCGCTTCGGTCCAAATCAAGTAGGACTAAAGCGGCGCATCTCGCGTCTCTTTCGCGGGCCCGGAGGGAAACCTCCGGGCCCGTTTCCATGTCCGTGGCGCGCCCCACGCGCACACTTTTCGCGATGCTGCTGACAGGTTAGGTCAGGGCATGCCCGTCACGCTTGAACCCCCCAGTCTGGGCCTGCTGCCGCACTACGCCGACGCCCTGCGGCGGGGCTGGTCGGCTGACAATGTGCGCGGCAAGGTCGCGGCCGACGAGGAACTGCAGCGCATCGCGGCCGATCCCCAGGCCTTCGTGGACTCCCTCGACAATCCCAATGGCGGCGGGCCGCCGGTCATGCGCCTGGACGGAAGCCTGGGGACCCGCCTGCCCAGCATACGGCGCTGGATCTGGGACGGCGGGTTCTGCGGCGCGATCGGCCTGCGCTGGGGGCCCGGCGGCGGACCGCTGCCGGACTGGTTCCCGTATGGCCACATCGGGTACGCCGTGCCGGCATGGCGACGGGGGGCCGGCTATGCCACCCAGGGACTGGCGTTGCTGAAGCCCGAGGCCAGGTTGCGCGGGCTTGACCACGTGGAACTGACCACCGACGCCGACAACCCGGCCTCGCAAAGGGTGGTGATCAAGAATGGCGGCTACCTTGTGGCCCGTGAACCCGGTGGGACACTCCACGTCGACGCGGAAATCCTGCGTTGGCGGATCGATCTCTAGGCCAGGCGCCCTGCAGCCGGGTTCCACAACCCCTTTAACTTTTCTGTGGAAGAGGGCTTCCCAAGGGCTTGCAAACGTCTTAAGTGGCGAGCTTCTCGAAATTCCGATTCAGCTAAGACGCGAGTCTTCGCACGTTCCGTCTCCGAGGCATGGTCCGTCGCCCTCCGACCATGCGAGGGAGCGTCCCCGACGTAAAGGGGACATTTCCAGCGTCCGGCCCCCGGCGATCCGGGGGTTGAGGGTGGACGCAGGATGAAACTTACGGCGCGCTGGCCTGACGCCCGCGTGCGCTCAAGGGAATAACATGGCGCAATCCTTCACCGGCAAGAAGCGGATCCGGAAGTCTTTCGGCCGCATCCCCGAAGCTGTGCAGATGCCGAACCTGATCGAGGTTCAGCGCTCGTCCTACGAACAGTTCCTGCAGCGTGAAGTGCGCCCGGCCGACCGCCGGGACGAGGGGATCGAGGCGGTCTTCAAGTCCGTCTTCCCGATCAAGGATTTCAACGAGCGCGCCGTGCTCGAATACGTGTCCTACGAGTTTGAAGACCCGAAGTACGACGTCGAGGAATGCGTCCAGCGCGACATGACCTACGCTGCGCCGCTGAAGGTCAAGCTGCGCCTCATCGTGTTCGAAACCGATGAAGAGACCGGCGCCCGCTCGGTGAAGGACATCAAGGAGCAGGACGTCTATATGGGCGACATCCCGCTCATGACGGAGAAGGGCACCTTCATCGTCAACGGGACCCAGCGCGTCATCGTCTCCCAGATGCACCGCTCGCCCGGCGTCTTCTTCGACCACGACAAGGGCAAGACCCACTCCTCGGGCAAGCTGCTGTTCGCCGCCCGCGTCATCCCCTATCGCGGCTCCTGGCTGGACTTCGAGTTCGACGCCAAGGACATCGTCTATGTCCGCATCGACCGCCGCCGCAAGCTGCCGGCCTCGACCTTCCTCATGGCGCTGGGCATGGACGGTGAGGAGATCCTCTCCACCTTCTATGAGACCGTGACCTTCGAGAAGCGTGAAGGCGGCTGGGCCACGGCCTACAAGCCTGACCGCTGGCGCGGTGTGAAGCCGGAATTCCCGCTGGTCGACGCCGAAACCGGCGAAGAGGTGGCCCCGGCTGGCCAGAAGATCTCGGCCCGCAACGCCAAGAAGTTCGCTGATGCGGGCCTCAAGACCCTACTGCTGGCGCCCGAGGCGCTGACCGGCCGCTACCTGGCCGCCGACATGGTCAACCACGAGACCGGCGAGATCTATGGCGAGGCCGGCGACGAACTGGACGTGACCCTGCTGGGCGCCCTGGAAGAGCAGGGCTTCACCAGCTTCGACGTGCTGGACATCGATGAGGTCACGGTGGGCGCCTACATGCGCAACACCCTGCGCATCGACAAGAACACCGCCCGCGAGGACGCCCTGTTCGATATCTACCGGGTCATGCGCCCGGGTGAGCCGCCGACGGTGGAAGCCGCCGAGGCCATGTACAACAGCCTGTTCTTCGACTCCGAGCGCTACGACCTGTCCTCGGTCGGCCGGGTGAAGATGAACATGCGCCTGGAGCTCGACTGCCCCGACGACGTCCGCGTCCTGCGCAAGGCCGACGTCCTGGCCGTGCTCAAGACCCTGGTCGGCCTGCGGGACGGCCGTGGCGAGATCGACGACATCGACAACCTCGGCAACCGCCGGGTCCGTTCGGTGGGCGAACTGCTGGAAAACCAGTACCGCGTCGGCCTGCTGCGCATGGAGCGCGCCATCAAGGAGCGCATGTCCAGCGTCGATATCGACACGGTCATGCCCCACGACCTGATCAATGCGAAGCCGGCCGCCGCCGCCGTGCGGGAGTTCTTCGGCTCCTCGCAGCTCTCGCAGTTCATGGACCAGACCAACCCGCTGTCGGAAATCACCCACAAGCGCCGTCTTTCGGCGCTTGGCCCCGGTGGTCTGACCCGGGAGCGCGCGGGCTTCGAAGTCCGCGACGTGCACCCGACCCACTACGGCCGGATCTGCCCGATTGAGACTCCGGAAGGCCCGAACATCGGCCTGATCAACTCGCTGGCCACCCACGCGGTGGTCAACAAGTACGGCTTCATCGAGAGCCCGTACCGCCGGGTCAAGGACGGCAAGATCACCGACGAGGTGGTCTACATGTCGGCGATGGAAGAGGCCAAGCACGTCATCGCCCAGGCCAACATCAAGATCGAAAACGGCGAGATCGTCGACGATCTGGTCCCGGGCCGCGTGAACGGCGATCCGACCCTGCTGCCCAAAGACACCGTCGACCTGATGGACGTCTCGCCCAAGCAGGTCGTCTCCGTCGCCGCCTCGCTGATCCCGTTCCTCGAAAACGATGACGCCAACCGCGCCCTGATGGGCTCGAACATGCAGAAGCAGGCCGTGCCGCTGGTCCGCACCGACGCCCCCCTGGTGGGCACGGGTATGGAAAGCGTCGTGGCCGTGGACTCCGGCGCCGTGGTCGTGGCCCGCCGCTCGGGCGTGGTCGAGCAGATCGACGGCACCCGGATCGTCGTGCGTGCGACGGAAGAGACCGACCCCACCAAGCCGGGCGTCGACATCTACCGGCTGCAGAAGTTCCAGCGTTCCAACACCTCGACCTGCATCAACCAGCGTCCGCTGGTCCGCGTGGGCGACCGGATCGCCGCTGGCGACGTGGTGGCCGACGGCCCCTCCACCGAGCTTGGTGAGCTGGCGCTCGGCCGCAACGTGCTCGTCGCGTTCATGCCCTGGAACGGCTACAACTTCGAGGACTCCATCCTCATCTCCGAGCGCATCGTGCGCGATGACGTCTTCACCTCGATCCACATCGAGGAGTTCGAGGTCATGGCCCGGGACACCAAGCTTGGTCCTGAGGAAATCACCCGCGACATCCCCAATGTCGGCGAGGAGGCCCTGCGCAACCTCGACGAGGCCGGCATCGTCGCCATCGGCGCCGAGATCCAGCCGGGCGACATCCTGGTCGGCAAGGTGACGCCCAAGGGCGAGAGCCCGATGACCCCGGAAGAAAAGCTCCTGCGGGCCATCTTCGGTGAGAAGGCGTCTGACGTCCGCGACACCTCGCTCCGCCTGCCGCCCGGCGTGTCGGGCACAGTGGTTGAGGTCCGGGTGTTCAACCGTCACGGCGTCGACAAGGACGAGCGCGCCATGGCCATTGAGCGCGCCGAGATCGACCGTCTGGGCAAGGACCGCGACGACGAGTTCGCCATCCTGAACCGCAACATGACCTCGCGTCTGCGCGAGATGCTGGTGGGCAAGGTCGCCGTCTCCGGGCCCAAGGGCCTGGGCCGCGGCGAGATTTCCGCCGAGAAGCTGGGCGATATCGCGCCGGGTCTCTGGTGGCAGATCGCCCTTGAGGACGAGAAGGCCATGGGCGAGCTGGAGGCCATGCGCCGTCAGTTCGACGAGGCCCGCAAGCGCCTCGACCGTCGCTTCGAGGACAAGGTCGACAAGCTCCAGCGCGGCGACGAACTACCCCCTGGCGTGATGAAGATGGTCAAGGTTTTCGTGGCCGTGAAGCGCAAGCTTCAGCCCGGGGACAAGATGGCCGGCCGTCACGGCAACAAGGGCGTCATCTCCAAGATCCTGCCGATCGAGGACATGCCGCACCTTGAGGACGGCCTGAATGTCGACATCGTGCTGAACCCGCTGGGCGTGCCTTCGCGGATGAATGTCGGCCAGATCTTCGAAACCCACCTGGGCTGGGCCGCCGCCGGCCTTGGCCGTCAGATCGCCGATCTGCTGGAAGCCTGGCAGAATGGTGGCCAGCGTCAGGCCCTGATCGACTGGCTGCGGGACATCTACGGTCCCGAGGAAGAACTGCCCGAGAGCGATGAAGACCTCGTCGAGCTCGCCCGCAACCTCTCCAAGGGCGTGCCCTTCGCCACCCCGGTCTTCGACGGCGCCCATATCGACGACATCGAGAACCTGCTGGAGAAGGCCGGTCTCAACCGTTCGGGCCAGGTCATGCTGTACGACGGCCAGACCGGCGACCAGTTCAAGCGCCCGGTCACCGTCGGCTACATCTACATGCTGAAGCTGCACCACCTGGTGGACGACAAGATCCACGCCCGCTCCATTGGCCCCTACAGCCTGGTCACCCAGCAGCCCCTGGGCGGCAAGGCCCAGTTCGGCGGTCAGCGGTTCGGGGAGATGGAGGTCTGGGCTCTGGAAGCCTACGGCGCGGCCTACACCCTGCAGGAAATGCTGACGGTGAAGTCCGACGACGTGGCCGGCCGGACCAAGGTCTACGAGTCCATCGTGCGCGGCGACGACACCTTCGAGGCGGGCATCCCCGAGAGCTTCAACGTTCTCGTCAAGGAAATGCGCTCGCTCGGCCTGAACGTGGAGCTGGAGAACAGCTGACCGCTGTCTCCATCCCGCGCCGTTTTTGCGGGGGGAGGGGCCGTCAGCCCCTCCTTCTCGCCTTCCAGAATGACTGACGAACTGGAAATCTGATGAACCAGGAAGTCCTGAATATCTTCAATCCGGTCCAGGCCGCCCCGACCTTCGACCAGATCCGCATTGCTCTGGCCTCGCCCGAAAAGATCCGCTCGTGGTCGTTCGGCGAGATCAAGAAGCCCGAGACCATCAACTACCGGACGTTCAAGCCCGAGCGTGACGGCCTGTTCTGCGCCCGTATCTTTGGCCCGACCAAGGACTACGAATGCCTGTGCGGCAAGTACAAGCGCATGAAGTACAAGGGCATCATCTGCGAGAAGTGCGGCGTCGAGGTCACCCTGGCCCGCGTCCGGCGCGAGCGGATGGGCCATATCGAACTGGCCAGCCCGGTCGCCCACATCTGGTTCCTCAAGTCCCTGCCGAGCCGCATCTCGATGATGCTCGACATGGCGCTGAAGGACGTGGAGCGGGTGCTCTACTTTGAGTACTACATCGTCACCGAGCCGGGCCTGACCCCGCTGAAGCAGCACCAGCTGCTGTCGGAAGACGACTATATGCGCTTCCAGGAGGAGTTCGGGGACGACAGCTTCACCGCCGAGATCGGCGCTGAGGCGGTCCAGGGCCTGCTGCGCGCCATCGATCTGCCCAAGGAGGCCGAGAAGCTCCGCGAGGACCTGCTCACCACCACCTCGGAAATGAAGCTCAAGAAGACGTCCAAGCGTCTGAAGCTCATCGAGAGCTTCATCGAGAGCGGCAACAAGCCTGAATGGATGGTGCTGTCGGTGGTTCCGGTGATCCCGCCGGAACTGCGCCCCCTGGTGCCCCTGGACGGCGGCCGCTTCGCCACGTCCGACCTGAACGACCTCTATCGCCGGGTCATCAACCGGAACAACCGCCTCAAGCGTCTGATCGAGCTGCGGGCCCCTGACATCATCATCCGCAACGAAAAGCGGATGCTGCAGGAGTCCGTTGACGCCCTGTTTGACAACGGCCGTCGCGGCCGGGTCATCACCGGCGCCAACAAGCGCCCCCTGAAGTCCCTGGCCGACATGCTGAAGGGCAAGCAGGGCCGCTTCCGTCAGAACCTGCTCGGCAAGCGCGTCGACTATTCCGGCCGTTCGGTCATCGTGGTCGGGCCTGAGCTGAAGCTGCATGAGTGCGGCCTGCCGAAGAAGATGGCGCTCGAGCTGTTCAAGCCGTTCATCTATGCGCGCCTGGACGCCAAGGGCCTTTCGGGCACCGTCAAGCAGTCCAAGCGCATGGTCGAGCGTGAGCAGCCGGCGGTCTGGGACATCCTCGACGAGGTGATCCGCGAGCATCCGGTGCTGCTGAACCGCGCGCCCACCCTGCACCGTCTCGGCATTCAGGCCTTCGAGCCCAAGCTGATCGAAGGCAAGGCGATCCAGCTTCACCCGCTGGTCTGCACGGCCTTTAACGCCGACTTCGACGGCGACCAGATGGCCGTCCACGTGCCGCTCTCGCTGGAAGCCCAGCTGGAAGCCCGCGTGCTGATGATGAGCACGAACAACATCCTGTCGCCCGCCAATGGTCGCCCGATCATCGTGCCGTCGCAGGATATCGTGCTCGGCCTCTACTACCTGTCGCTGGTCAAGGACGGCGAGCCGGGCGAAGGCAAGGTGTTCGCCGACCTGGGCGAAATTGAAGCGGCGCTGAACGAAGGCGTCGTGACCCTGCACTCCAAGATCCGCTGCCGCTATACCGAGATGAACCCCGAGGGCGAAGTGGTCCGCCGGATCATCGACACCTCGCCGGGTCGGATGAAGATTGCAGCGCTGTTCCCGCTCAACGCCGCGGTCAGCCACAAGCTGCTTGAGAAGAACCTGACCAAGAAGGAAATCGGCAATCTGATCGACACCGTCTACCGCCACTGCGGTCAGAAGGCGACGGTCATCTTCGCCGACCAGATCATGGGCCTGGGCTTCCGCGAGGCCGCCAAGGCCGGCATCTCCTTCGGCAAGGATGACATCGTCATCCCGCAGCGGAAGAAGCCGATCGTCGAGGAAACCCGCAAGCTGGTCGAGGAGTACGAGCAGCAGTACGCCGACGGCCTGATCACCAAGGGTGAGAAGTACAACAAGGTCGTTGACGCCTGGGCCAAGGCCACCGACCGCGTCGCCGACGAAATGATGCGCGAGATCTCTGAGGGCGTTAAGGGCGCGGACGGTCGTGAATCCGAGATCAACTCGGTCTTCATGATGTCCAACTCCGGCGCCCGTGGCTCTCAGGCGCAGATGAAGCAGCTCGGCGGCATGCGCGGCCTGATGGCCAAGCCGTCGGGCGAGATCATCGAAACGCCGATCATCTCGAACTTCAAGGAAGGCCTGACCGTCCAGGAGTACTTCAACTCCACCCACGGCGCCCGTAAGGGCCTGGCCGACACCGCCCTGAAGACCGCCAACTCGGGTTATCTGACCCGTCGTCTGGTGGACGTGGCGCAGGACTGCATCATCACCGAGGAAGATTGCGGCACCACCCGGGGCATCACCCTGGGCGCCGTGGTCGAAGGCGGCGACGTGCTGGTCTCGCTCGGCCTGCGTATCCTGGGCCGCTCGTCGGCCGAGGACATCAAGGATCCGAACACAGGCGAAGTCGTCATTCCCGCCGACACCTATCTCGACGAGAAGATGATCGAGCTGGTGGACAACGCCGGCGTGCAGTCGGTCAAGGTTCGCTCGGTCCTGACCTGCGAGACCAAGACCGGCATCTGCGCCACCTGCTATGGCCGTGACCTGGCTCGCGGCACCCCGGTGAACATCGGTGAAGCAGTCGGCGTCATCGCCGCCCAGTCCATCGGCGAGCCCGGCACCCAGCTGACCATGCGGACCTTCCACATTGGCGGCACCGCCCAGGTGGCCGAGCAGTCCTTCTTCGAGAGCGCCAACGAAGGCGCCGTGAAGGTCATCGGCGGTAATGTGGTCCAGGCCGGCGACGGCGAGTTCGTGGTCATGAACCGGAACCTGCAGATCATCGTGCAGGTCGATGGCAAGGACCGTGAGTCCTACAAGCCGCCTTATGGTGCGCGCCTGAAGGTCAAGGACGGCGACAAGGTCAAGCGCGGTCAGCGCCTGGCCGAATGGGACCCCTACACCACCCCGATCCTCACCGAAGTGGGCGGTCGCGTCCGCTTCGAGGACCTGTTGGAGAACGTCTCGGTCCGTGACGAAGCCGACGAGGCCACCGGCATTTCCAACCGCGTGGTCACCGACTGGCGCGCCTCAACCAAGGGCAGCGACCTGCGTCCCGCCGTGGGCGTGATCGACGCCGACGGCGCCTTCAAGCGCATCGCCAACGGCGGTGAGGCCCGTTACCTGCTGCCGGTGGGGGCCATTCTCTCCGTCGGCGACGGCGACGAGGCCAAGCCCGGCGAGGTCCTGGCCCGTATCCCCACCGAGGGCGCCAAGACCCGCGACATCACCGGCGGTCTGCCGCGGGTGGCCGAGCTGTTCGAGGCCCGCCGGCCGAAGGACTGCGCGGTGATCGCGGAAATGGAAGGCCGGGTCGAGTTCGGACGCGACTACAAGAACAAGCGTCGGATCAAGATCACTCCGGAGGACGGCGGCGAGCCCGTCGAATTCCTGATCCCCAAGGGCAAGCATATCGCGGTCCATGACGGCGATACGATCCGCAAGGGCGAGTACATCATCGACGGCAATCCTGATCCGCACGACATCCTGCGGATTCAGGGGATCGAGGCCCTGGCCGAGTTCCTCGTCGATGAGATCCAGGAGGTCTATCGCCTCCAGGGCGTGCCGATTAACGACAAGCACATCGAGACCATCGTCCGCCAGATGCTGCAGAAGGTGGAGATCCTCGAGACCGGCGACACCGGCCTGCTCAAGGGCGACCATCTCGACAAGATCGAAGTGGACGAAGAGAGCGCCAAGGCCGAGGCCCGCGGCGGTCGTCCGGCGATCACCCAGCCCGTCCTGCTGGGCATTACCAAGGCGTCGCTGCAGACCCGCAGCTTCATCTCGGCGGCTTCCTTCCAGGAAACCACCCGCGTGCTCACCGAGGCTTCGGTCCAGGGCAAGCGCGACACCCTGGAAGGCCTGAAGGAGAACGTCATCGTGGGCCGGCTCATTCCCGCCGGCACCGGCTCGTATCTGCGCAACCTCCAGCGCATCGCCGCCAAGCGCGACGAGGCCCTGGCCGCGAGCCGCGAGACCACCATGGAGCCCCTCCCGGAGGTTATCGCCGCCGAGGCCCAGGCCGAGACGATCGACAACTAAGCCAGGCGCCCGCAAACGGGATCATGGTGAGACAGACAGACGGCCCGGGGGCGACCCCGGGCCGTTTTTCTTTGGCGCGGCGGCAAAGCTTTGCCATGCGGGCGACCGTTGGCTAACCTCACCTGGGGTTGAGGGGGATTTCCATGCGCGTCCTGATGCTGATGGCGCTTGCGGCGTGGGCCGTGGGCGCGACGACGGTGGTGGCTGCGCCGCCGCCGGCGGCGGCCTTCGCCCGGCTGGAGGCGATCCAGGATGCGGCGATCTCGCCGGACGGGTCGCGGGTGGCCCTGCTCGGCGGCCCAGCCGGCGCGCGGTCCCTCAACATCGCCACCTTGGACACCGCCGACAACACCAGCCTTCCTCTGGGCGATGTAGAGGCCGTCGAGATTCGTTGGGCCGGGAACGACTACGTCGTCGTGCGCGTCCGCTTCTACGAGAAACTCGCCCAGCGCCGCGACTATGAGTTCGAGCGGAACATCGTTGTCGACCTCCAGGGCGAGCCCGTCGCCAATCTGATGTCGAATGATCACGCGAGCCGGTATCTGCTCCGTCAGTCCATCGTCCGGGTCGTCGATGAGCCCAGGCCAGAAATCTATGTCATGAGCTTCGGGTGGCAGTTCCGGATGTCACTCTGGCGGGTGGACCCGGCCACGGGGCACGGCCGTATCGTGGAGAATGGCGGCCATTCGACCGACTACATCGAGCCAGATTCAACCGGTGAAGCCCGGGTGTTGCTGGAGAGCGACGATGACGAGGTCTGGGTGAGGGCTCGGCCCAAGGGATCGACCAAGTGGACCAAGATCTGGTCCCAGGAACCCGAGACAGGGGAGGGTTACTATCTCGGCTATTCGGACCCTGAAGACGCTGTCTATTTCACCGAAAGACGGCCTGATGGCTATCAGGTGGTGCGCCACCGGCTGACGACTGGCGCCATTGAGCCAGTAGGCCAGGTTCTGGCGCATGAGCCGCGGTTGTTGCGAGATCCCGTCCGAGGCCTCGCCCTGGGTATTTCGGCAGGGGCCGAAAAGCCGGTCCACTATTGGCTGGATGACGAGATCGGCGGGGTGCACAGGCAACTCAGCGCGGCGTTCCCAGGTCAGCGAGTGTCGTTCTACAACTGGTCGCTGGACCGTACCCGATACGTTTTCTCGACCTCCTCCCCAGACCATCCGCCAAACTACTATCTGTTCGACAGCCAGAAGCGGGAGGTCTCGCGCCTGGGTTCGGCCTATCCGGAGCTCGAAGGCGCTGCGTTCGGAACCACGCGATGGATCACCTATAAGGCCCGTGATGGCCTCGAAATACCAGCCTACGTCACCATGCCGCCCGGAGATCAGGGCGGGGCCGCGCCCCTCGTGGTCCTGCCGCATGGTGGACCGTCCAGCCGTGACGTCTACGCCTTTGACTGGCTGACCCAGTTCCTCGCCACCCGCGGCTATGTGGTGCTGCGGCCGCAGTACCGTGGCTCCACGGGGTTTGGCCTCGCCTTCGAAAAGGCCGGACATGCCGAATGGGCGGGAAAAATCCAGACTGACATCCTCGATGGGGTGACCACCTTGGCGGGGGATGGGGTGATCGATCCTGATCGTGTCTGCATCGTCGGCTGGAGCTTTGGTGGCTATTCGGCCCTCACCAGCGCCTTCCAGTATCCTGAGGCCTACAGGTGTGCAGGCTCGGTGGCCGGTCTCAGCGATCTGCAGATGCTCCAGCTCCACATGGTCCGTCGAGCCGGCCGCAACTCCGGCAGCTTTGGGTATCTGAGGAAGGCCCTGGGCAATGCGGGGCGCGACAATCTACGCGCAGGATCCCCGATCAATCAGGTCGATAGGTTTGCTATTCCGGTCTTGCTCGTCCACGGCGCCCTCGATACCACCGTGCAAATTGAACACTCCGAGTACATGCGAAACGCCATGGTCGCGGCAGGCAAGGATGTTCAGTTTATTCGCCTCGATGACGATAATCATAACCTTTACAAAGCCGCCAACCGACTGACGATGTTGGACGCATTGGCGGTTTTTCTTTCGAATAACCTGAATGAATCAGGGGTCACCGATGATCACTAATTTTTCGGCGGGGAATCCCATGCGCGTCCTGATGATGATGGCGCTGGCGGCGTGGGCCGTGGGTGCGACGACGGTGGTGGCTGCGCCGCCGCCGGTGGCGGCCTTCGCCCGGTTGGAGGCGATCCAGGATGCGGCGATCTCGCCGGACGGGTCGCGGGTGGCCCTGCTCGGCGGCCCAGCCGGCGCCCGGTCCCTCAATATCGCCACCCTCGATCAGGCTGGAGCCAAGACGGTCTCCCTGGGAGATGTTGAGGCGGTCAGCATCGACTGGGCGGGCGATGACTATGTGATCGTCCGGGTCGGTTACTGGGAGAAGTTCGGCCCCCGTAGTCAGGCGCGCTTCGAGCGCAACGTCGTGGTCAGCGCCGGAGGTGAGGTCGGGGCCCTGTTGCTCTCCAACGACCATGCCAGCCGCTATGCGACGGGCCAGCCCGTCGTGCGGGTGATTCACGGACCTAAGCCGGTCATCTATCTGATGGGGCTGCAGCAGACCATCGACCGCTCCAATGTGGACAGCCGGATCGTCCAAAAGGGGGACGAGCAGGACTTCAAGTGGTCGCTCTGGCGGGCCGATCCTGGCACGGGACATGGGCGGATCGTCGAGAACGGCAACTTTGACTCCGTCTATTTCGAACCGGACTCCGAGGGTGAGGCGCGGGTTCGTCTGGAGGTTGATCCGAAGGTCGCCAAGGCGCGCGTCTTCGCCCGCGCCAAGGGGCAGCGCCGTTGGACCGAAATCTGGCGCGAGGAGTCCGGCGGCGACTACCTCGGCTACTCCGACCCTGAGGACTCGGTTTATCTCCTCCAGGTGAATGAGGCGGGCCAACAGGTCATCCGTCATCGCCTCGCCGATGGCCAGATTGAGCGCGTCGGAGAACCCAGTCCTTACCAGCCGCGGTTGGTGCGTGACCCGTACACGGGCCAGGCGCTCGCCTTGATGGCGGGCGGCGAGACCATGGCCGTCCAATACCTCGACCCCGAGATCGGCGCCGTGCACGGGCTGCTCAGCCGGGCCCTTCCGGGACGCGACCTGGGCCTGGTGAGCTGGTCGCAGGACCGGAAGCGTTTCGTCATCGTCGCTGAAGGCGCTGATGCTCCGCCGGTCTGGTACCTGTTGGATTGGAGCAAGAAGGAGCTGTCGCCGCTGGGCTCGGCCTTCCCCGAGCTTGGCGAGGCCCAACTAGGTGCGACAAGGTGGATCACCTACCAGGCCCGCGATGGCCTGCAGATCCCTGCCTATCTGACCCTTCCCCCAGGCGGCCGGGCGACGGGTCTGCCGCTGATCGTTCTGCCGCACGGCGGACCGGCCTCCCGCGACACCAACAGCTTCGACTACCTGACGCAGTTTCTGGCGACCCGGGGCTACGCGGTCCTCCGGCCTCAGTTCCGCGGCTCCCGGGGATTTGGCCAGGCCTTTGAGGATGCGGGGCGCGGAGAGTGGGCCGGCAAGATGCAGACGGATCTGCTCGACGGGGTCGCCGCCTTGGGGGCCGACGGCCTGATCGACCCGCGGCAGGTTTGCATCATCGGGGCCAGCTATGGTGGGTACGCCGCCCTGGTGGGGGCCACGCTGCACCCCAGCGCCTTCCAGTGCGCCGCAGCGATCGCGCCGGTGACAGATCTGCAGATGCTGCAACTCCATGTGGTGAGGGCGGCGGGGCGTGATTCCGGCATGTTCACCGGCTTCCGCGATCAACTGGCCAACGCCACCCGCGAGCAGATGGTTGCGGCGTCCCCTGCCAACCACGCCGCGGCGGTCACCGCGCCCATCCTGCTGATGCACGGGGAGCAGGACACCGTCGTGCTGCTCGACCACTCAGTGCTGATGAAGAACGCCCTGGAGCGGGCGGGCAAGTCCGTCGAGCTCCTCACCTTCGAAGGTGAGAACCACTACTTCTATCGCCCCCAGAGCCGGGCGCGGATGCTGGAGGCTCTGGATGGCTTCCTCGCCACCCATCTGCCGGCATCGTAGCTTAGGCTTGGCGCCGTTCCCGCACTTCCCGTTTCACCGGCGTTATGAAATGAGTGCGGCGACGGCGCCCCTGGCTGAGACGGAGTATTTGCATGCGTGGACTTTGGATGATCGCAGGTCTCGCCCTGAGTCTTGTGGCCGTCGAAGCACAGGCTCGGCCGCTGCCTGCGGGGGGCGTGACGGCGGCCGAGGTGATCGAGGTGCTGCAGGCCAACGGCTACCGCGCCCAGGCCGACGTGGACGGGGTCGGCGACCCGATGGTTCGAAGCGCCACCGATGGGAGCAACTTCGCCATCTACTTCTACGGCTGCGAGCGGGAACGCTGCACGACCATTCAGTTCGGTGTGGCCTTCAGTATGAAACAGTCACCGGGTCTGGCGAAGATCAATGAGTGGAACCGCGAGATGCGGTTCGGCCGGGCCTATCTCGACGCCGAAATGGATCCCGTCGTGGAGATGGATGTCGACCTTGAGCTCGGCGGCACGACCGAACAGCTCCAGAGCGTCATCGGCACCTGGGCCGCCCTGGTTCCAGCCTTCAAGGACTTCATCGACTTCTGACCGCCCTCGGGGCTAGAGATCGGGCAGGGGGTTCATGACCGGCCCGCCGCCCGTCGTGCTGATCCCCAGCGGTGGCGAAGTCTGATCTCGATAGGCCCGGTCCGCCGCCTTCCGGGCGGCCGCTCTATTCAGGGTCTGCTGCTTGTCCCCGTCCATCAAGGGGGGGCGATAGGGAGCATTTTCCGCGCCCCTGGCGAAGCGGGCGAGACAGGCCGCGCGTTCGGCTTCATTCAGCCGGGATATGTCAGGATGGCTGCAGCCGAAGGTCTGCTGCAGGGCGGCCCTTAGTCGCGCCGCCTGCGCCGCCGCCCGAGCCGCCGTCTGCGGGTCGTCCACCCCGTCGGCGAAGATGGGCGCGGCTGGGGCCGGCGGCGAATCGCGCTCGTCTCCAGACGTCTGCGGCCGCCGCGGCGTGAGGGTGCGAATCGCCAGGTCCGACGGCGGTGGACGGCGCCCTCCCGTAATCATCGGCGGCGCCAGGACGATCTCGAAGATCGGTCCCTCCTGTGGCGACAGAACAGGTGGCGCCATCTGGGTCAGGGCCATGAGCGCAGCCACATGCAGGGCTACGACCAGGGTTATGGCCGCCAGGGTTCTCAAGCCGCGCGTCATCGTCCCTTCCGGCCGCCTACGGCCAAGCTGGGGGAGGCGGGGGGCGAAACTGTGGCGTTCAGACCCCAGCGGGGCGTCAGGTTGCGCAAACATTGACGGGCCGGGCCGGGGCGAGTATGAACCGCGCTCCTTTGAGGCCGGGGATGATGTCCCAGGTCTCGACGGACCCGAAAGTCTTGCAAGGGACGGCTCGCCCGCCGGAGCGCTTCACCAATGCGCGCCGGCGAGTTTTCGTGTTCAGAGCCGGGCTTGACGACAAAACGAAACACGACCCTTCAACGGGGCGCATCGGCCCAACGGCACACGCCCCCATAAGCCTAGGAATGGCGCAGAGAATATATGCCCACGGTCAACCAGCTGATCCGCAAGCCGCGCAAGGACAAGCCTTCGCGCAACAAGGTGCCGGCCCTGAAGGGCTGCCCGCAGCGTCGCGGCGTTTGCACGCGCGTCTACACCACCACCCCCAAGAAGCCGAACTCGGCTCTGCGGAAGGTGGCCAAGGTCCGTCTGACGACCGGCATTGAAGCGGTGTGCTACATTCCCGGCGAAGGCCACAACCTCCAGGAACACTCCGTGGTGCTGATCCGCGGCGGCCGGGTGAAGGACCTTCCCGGCGTGCGCTATCACATCCTGCGCGGCGTGCTCGACACCCAAGGGGTGAAGGATCGCAGGCAGCGTCGTTCGCTCTACGGCGCCAAGCGTCCTAAGTAAGGATCAGAAGACATGTCCCGCCGCCGTCGCGCAGAAAAACGTCAAGTCCTTCCCGACCCGAAGTTCGGGGATCTCGTCGTCACCAAGTTCATGAACTATGTGATGTACGAAGGTAAGAAGGCCGTCGCCGAGAACATCATCTACGGTGCGTTCGATATCCTGGAAGCCAAGCGCAAAGACCAGGGCCCGCTGGAGACCTTCCATGCGGCTCTGGAAAATGTTGCGCCGGGCATCGAGGTCCGCTCTCGCCGGGTTGGCGGCGCGACCTATCAGGTCCCCGTCGAAGTCCGTCCCGAGCGCCGTCGCGCCCTGGCCATTCGCTGGCTGGTGACCGCGGCGCGCAAGCGCGGCGAAAACACCATGACCGAGAAGCTGGCCGGTGAACTTCTGGATGCTTCGACCAATCGCGGCGCCGCCGTGAAGAAGCGCGAAGACACCCACAAGATGGCCGAGGCGAACCGCGCCTTCTCGCACTACCGCTGGTAAGATCGGTCATCCATCGCTTTCCGGCGCGGGCGGTTTGAGCTAAACCGCCCGCGCCGTTCGTTCAGCACATCGACCGGCAGCTATCTCCGGACCTCTTTCAGCAAAGCCTTCCGTTATGGCCCGTACGCACCTCATCGAAGACTACCGCAATTTCGGCATCATGGCCCACATCGACGCGGGCAAGACGACGACGACGGAGCGGATTCTCTTCTACACCGGCAAGAGCCACAAGATCGGCGAAGTCCATGACGGCGCGGCCACCATGGACTGGATGGAGCAGGAGCAGGAGCGCGGCATCACGATCACGTCGGCCGCGACGACGTCCTTCTGGAAGGGCAAGCGCCTCAACATCATCGACACCCCCGGCCACGTGGACTTCACCATTGAGGTCGAACGCTCCCTGCGCGTGCTCGATGGCGCGGTGACGGTGCTGGACGGCAACGCCGGCGTCGAGCCCCAGACCGAGACGGTCTGGCGCCAGGCTGACAAGTACAATGTTCCCCGCATCGTGTTCATCAACAAGATGGACAAGATCGGCGCTGATTTCGAGAAGTCGGTGGAATCCATCCGCGACCGTCTGGGCGCGAAGGCCGTTCCGATCCAACTGCCGATCGGTTCGGAATCCTCCCTGCGCGGCCTGATCGACCTGGTCCGCATGAAGGCCGTGGTCTGGGAGAATGACGGCCTGGGCGCCGCCTTCACCGACGAAGAGATCCCCGCCGACATGAAGGACAAGGCCGATGAGGCCCGCGCCTACATGATCGAGAATGCGGTTGAACTCGATGACGAGGCCATGGAGGCCTATCTGTCGGGTGAAGAGCCGTCGGAAGAGACCATCAAGAAGTGCCTGCGCAAGGCCGTCCTGAATGGCGCCTTCTATCCGATCCTCTGCGGCTCGGCCTTCAAGAACAAGGGCGTGCAGCCCCTGCTCGACGCGGTTGTCGACTATCTCCCGTCACCCCTCGACATCCCGCCGACACCGGGCATCGACTTCAAGACCGAAGAGCCGGTGGTGCGTCGCGCCTCGGACGACGAGCCCCTGTCGGTCCTGGCGTTCAAGATCATGGACGACCCCTTTGTGGGCTCGCTCACCTTCTGCCGCATCTATTCGGGCAAGCTCGAAACCGGCATGGGCCTGCTGAACTCGACCCGCGACCGTCGCGAGCGGGTTGGCCGCATGCTGCTGATGCACTCGAACAACCGCGAGGACATCAAGGAAGCCTATGCCGGCGACATCGTCGCCCTGGCCGGCCTCAAGGACACCCGCACCGGTGACACCCTGTGCGATCCCGGCAAGTCGCCGGTCATCCTGGAGCGTATGGAGTTCCCCGCGCCGGTCATCGAGATCGCCGTGGAGCCCAAGTCCAAGGCCGACCAGGAGAAGCTCGGTGTGGCCCTGGCCAAGCTGGCTTCTGAGGACCCGTCCTTCACGGTCTCCACCGACCACGAGTCGGGTCAGACCATCCTCAAGGGGATGGGCGAGCTGCACCTGGACATCAAGATCGACATCCTGAAGCGTACCTATAAGGTTGAAGCCAATATCGGCGCGCCGCAGGTGGCCTATCGCGAGAGCCTCGGTCGTCGTTGCGAGATCGACTACACCCACAAGAAGCAGACCGGCGGTACGGGCCAGTTCGCCCGCGTGAAGCTGGTGTTCGAGCCGGGCGAGCCGGGTTCGGGCTTCGTGTTCGAAAGCTCGCTTACCGGCGGTTCGGTGCCGAAGGAATACATCCCCGGCGTTCAGAAGGGCATCGAGTCGGCCAAGGACAACGGCCTGCTGGCCGGCTTCCCGCTGATCGACTTCAAGGCGACCTTGATCGACGGCGCCTATCACGACGTCGACTCCTCGGTGCTGGCCTTCGAGATCGCCTCCCGCGCGGCCTTCAAGGAACTGCGCGAAAAGGGCTCTCCGAAGCTGCTCGAGCCGATCATGGCCGTCGAGGTGGTGTCCCCGGAAGAGTATGTGGGTTCGGTCATCGGCGACTTGAATGGTCGTCGCGGTCAGATCCAGGGCCAGGACATGCGTGGCAACGCGACGGTGATCAACGCCTTCGTGCCGCTGGCCAACATGTTCGGCTATGTGAACACCCTCCGGGGCATGTCACAGGGCCGCGCTCAGTTCACCATGCTGTATGACCACTACGAGCCGGTCCCGCAGCATGTGGCTGACGAAGTCATCAAGAAGTACGCCTAAACCTTCCATCCCTAGTTAGAGGACGAGCCCGGACAGGGCTGGAGCTTGAAATGGCCAAAGAGAAATTCCAACGCAATAAGCCGCATTGCAACATCGGCACGATTGGTCACGTTGACCATGGGAAGACGACGCTGACGGCGGCGATCACGATGACGCTGGCGAAGTCCGGCGGTGCGACGGCGAAGAAGTAC
>NZ_JAUXSP010000016.1 GCF_030679875.1 Phenylobacterium sp.
GCGGCGGCGGCGGCGCGGTCACCCCGACGCTGGGCAGCGCGCCGTTGGCCGGCGGCTCGCCCCGGGCGTTCAGCTCGTTCTGGTCCACAAGCTGGGAGAAGTCCTCGAACAGCAGAATCCGGACAAAGTCGATGGCGCCGGTCTCAGAGCTCAGCACCACGCGCCAGGCGCCGTCGATACCCTTGACCGCCACCCCGACCGGAAGGCCCCGGGGCATCAGTCCGCCGTCCCCGGAAGTGACGATGAAATCGCCCTCTTCGACCGGATTGTGCCCGCGCAGGTATTCCAGCTTGGGATTTGGCCCGCCGTCGCCCGCCAGGATGGCCCTGGCGTTGGTCCGGTCCACCATCACCGGGGTGCGCGAGGCGATGTCGGTGAGCAACAGGATGCGGCTGGCGCCCCGGGTGACTCCCACGACCCGGCCCACCAGACCATGCTCTGTCATCACGGGATTGCCGACGCGAACCTGGCGCTCACGGCCAGCGTTGGCCAGACGGGTGTTGGCGAAAGGGCCTCGGGAATCGGCGACGACCCGCGCCGACACCATCGGCACCGGCGGATCGGTTTGCAGCCCCAGGAGGTCGCGGTAGCGCTCATTGAGGTCGCGCAGGCCCGTCACCTCCTGGCGCAGGGCCTGGGCCGCTTCCAGCTCGGCGCGCAACCGACGGTTCTCAGACACGGCGAAAAAGTACTGCCCGATCCCCTCCGAGAGCCCGCCCAGCCAGCCGACCGGCGCCGAGATGACGCCGGAGACCGGCGCGGCGACGGCGTCGCTGACCTCCCGGGTGACCCCATAGGCCTCAGTGCGCAGGGTCTCCCGGCGATCCCCCAGGAGCAGAGTCACAGCCACGATCACAGCCACGACCAGGGCGACGCCAGCCGTCCAGGCCAGCGGCACCCGAATCTCACCCAGAGGATTGTCCCTGAAGGACACCTAAGATCGTCTCCCCGCCAGATGCTGCCGGGCCACGGCCCTACCCTCGTCGATTAAGCAAGTCCTAGGCCAAGGTGGATTCTAGGACACCCTTCATCCACTTAGGATGTTCCAGCACCTTGCCGCAGCCGAGCGCCACGCAGGACAGCGGGTCGTCAGCCACCGTCACCGGCAGGCCGGTATGGTCGCGGATCTCAGCGTCGAGGCCCCGCAGCAGGGCGCCGCCGCCGGTCAGCATGATGCCCTTGTCGGCGATGTCGGAGGCCAGTTCCGGAGGGGTCGCCTCCAGCGCCATCTTCACCGCGTCGACGATCTGCCCGACCGGCTCGGCCAGAGCGTCAGAGGCCTGCTTTTCGCTGATGCGCACTTCCCGGGGCACGCCCTGCATCAGGTCGCGGCCCTTGACCTCGATGGAAAGGCCCTCGCCATCGGCCGGGGCCCGGGCGGTGCCGATTTCCTTCTTGATCCGCTCGGCGGTGGTCTCGCCGATCAGCAGGTTATGATTGCGGCGCATGTAGGAGATGATCGCCTCGTCCATCTTGTCGCCGCCAACGCGGACCGAGCGGGAATAGACAATGCCGGACAGGGAGAGCACCGCCACTTCGGTGGTGCCGCCGCCGATGTCGACCACCATGGACCCCGTGGGCTCATGAATCGGCAGACCCGCCCCGATGGCGGCGGCCATGGGCTCGTCGTTCAGGCCGACCCGGCGTCCGCCGGCGGTCAGGCAGGAATCGTTGATCGCCCGGCGGTCGACGGCGGTGGCGCCTGACGGCACGCAGACGATGACCTTGGGATTCACGAAGCCCTTGCGGTTGTGAACCTTGCGGATGAAGTACTTGATCATCTCCTCGGCGACTTCGAAGTCGGCGATGACCCCGTCGCGCATGGGGCGGATGGCCTCCATGTGGCCGGGCGTGCGCCCGAGCATCTGCTTGGCCTCGATGCCCACGGCATGGACGACCTTTCGGCCGCCGATATTTCGCAGCGCCACCACGGAGGGTTCGTTCAGCACGATCCCCTTGCCCTTCATGTAGATGAGGGTGTTGGCCGTGCCGAGGTCGATGGCGATGTCATTCGAGATAGCGCCGAAGAGGGACGAGATCATGCAGTGCCCTGGTGACTGGGGGGCTTAATGAGCGACTCGGGCGAAATCCTGGTCCGTCGCGCGCCGTGAGGCGAACGGGCGGAACAGTCTGTCGCGAGAAGGACTTGTGGTTCGTGTGCCCCGCCCCTTTGTTGATTTCAAGGCTTATTCACCCAACGCCCCAAGACCGGCGTTCTGCGCCCTCACAGGGACCCCACAATTCAACCGCCAGGAGGTCGGGTCGCGCGCTTCCGGCTCGGTGGGATGAAGGCGCTGTGGGGCCGATTCTCCGCGGCATGACCGGCGACGGACGCCTCGGGGCCTAGCCCAGCGCCGTCAGAATCACCCCCAGGGCGGTGGCGGTCCCAGCCAGAATCTGGCGCAGGGTCATGGTCTCCTGGAACAGGCGACGGCCGGCCGCCGCGGCGATCGGGGCCTCAATCACGCCGACGGCCCGGACCATGCCCGCCGGCGCGAGCGCCAGGGCGGAGAACCAGCAGGCCGACGCCGCCGCCCCGAAAAAACCCGCCCCCAACGAGGGCCTCCAGGCCCGCGCCACAGCCATCAGAGCCTGAGGCCGCGCGACCGCCAGCCAGGCGCCCAGGCAGAGGGTCTGCAGGGTCTGAGCCACACAGACGGCGGCCGTGGCCGCATAGATCGGATAGTCCGGCTCCAGGGCCAGTCCGGCCTGACGGTATCCGTTCAGGGCGACAGCGAAGGCCGCGCCTGAGGCCAGGCCGAGCGCGCTGCCGATGAGGGCCCCCCGGGAGGCCTCGGGTCCTGGCCAGGACAGCGCCGCAAGACCCGCCGTGGTCAAGGCGACGCCGGCCCAAGCCTGCGCCCCCAACTGGTCGCCAAACAGCACCAGCCCCATCAGGGCGGCCAGCGGCAGGGAGGCCTGCTGCATGAAGGTGGCCACGGCGAAGCCCGACCGGCGCATGGCGCCCAGCAGGGCGGCGGTGGCCAACACCTGGCCCAGGGCGCCGGCGCTGACGGTGATCCAGAACCGGGCCGTCAGCGTCGGCTCGGCCTGCGGCGTCAGGACCGCGACCACGGCGAAGATGGCGAGGGCGAAGGGCAGGCCGAACAGGAAGCGAACCAGCGTCGCTCCCCAGGGCCCGGCCTCGGTCATGAGGCCGCGCTGCAAGGCGTTGCGCGCCACCTGCAGGGGCGCGGCCGCGATCGTCAGGGCGATCCAGAGCATGGGAGATCAGGGGCGCCGGCGCAAACCGGCGGGCCCCCTCAGAATCCGCTGGCGATGGCGTCGGGCGCGGTCTTTTCCTTGCGCGCGAAGAGGTTGTTCAGCGCGTTCACATAGGCCTTGGCCGAGGCGGTCAGGGTGTCAGTGTCGGCGGCCTGGCCGGTGGCGATGCGGCCATCCTCTTCCAGGCGCACCGAGACCTGAGCCTGGGCGTCGGTGCCCTCGGTCACCGCATGCACCTGGAACAGGCGCAGGATGGCGGTGTGCGGCACCACCTGGTGAATGGCGTTGAACACTGCGTCCACCGGGCCATCGCCCGTGGCCGTGGCCGCCCGCTCGACGCCCTCGACCGCCACGGTCAGGTGGGCCTCCTGCGGCCCCTCGGTGCCGGCGATCACCCGCAGGTGCTTGACCTGGATGCGGTCAGCGCCGGAAGCCAGGGCGTCATCCACCAGGGCCACGATGTCGTCGTCGAAGACGTGCTTCTTCTTGTCGGCCAGATCCTTGAAGCGCTGGAAGGCCTCGTTCAGGGCGTTCTGGCCCAGCTCATAGCCCAGGGCCTTCAGCTTCTCGCGGAAGGCGTGGCGGCCCGAATGCTTGCCCATCACCAGGTTGGAGCCGCCCTGCCCGACGCTTTCCGGCGTCATGATCTCGTAGGTGCCGCGGTCCTTCAGCATCCCGTCCTGGTGGATGCCGCTCTCGTGGGCGAAGGCGTTCTTGCCGACAATCGCCTTGTTGAACTGCACGGGGAAGCCGGTGATGGCCGAGACGTAGCGGCTGGCCCGGGTGATGTGCTGGGTCTCGGCCCCGGTATAATAGGGCAGCCGGTCGCCGCGCACCTTCAGGGCCATGACCACTTCTTCCAGGGCCGCATTGCCGGCCCGCTCGCCGATGCCGTTGACCGCGACCTCGACCTGACGGGCCCCGCCCTGCACGCCGGCCAGGCTGTTGGCCACGGCCAGGCCCAGGTCGTTGTGGCAATGGGTGGACAGGATGACGGTGTCGACGCCCGGGACGTTCTCCACCAGGTCGCGGAAGATGGCCTCGTATTCCGACGGATAGGAATAGCCCACCGTGTCGGGGATGTTGACGGTCTTGGCCCCGGCCTTGATGGCGGCCTCGACGCAGCGACGCAGGAAGTCCTGCTCAGTGCGGGTGGCGTCCTGGGCCGACCATTCCACGTCGCCGCACAGGTTGCGGGCGTGGGTCACCGAACGGGTGATGGCTTCCAGGATGTCCTCCTGGCTCATCTTCAGGATGTGATCCCGGTGCGAGGGGCTGGTGGACAGGAAGGTGTGGATCCGGCCGCGCTTGGCCGGGCGGATCGCCTCGGCGCAGCGTTCGATATCGATGGCCGCGGCCCGGGCCAAGCCGCAGACCGTGCTTTCAGTGACGATCTCGGAGACCTGCCGCACCGCTTCGAAGTCGCCGTTCGAGGCGATGGGGAAGCCGGCCTCAATGACGTCGACCCTCATTTCCTCGAGGATCTTGGCCAGTTCCAGCTTCTCCTCCAGGGACATGGAGGCGCCGGGCGACTGCTCGCCGTCGCGCATGGTGGTGTCGAAAATGATGACGCGATCGCGTTCAGACGCGGCGTTGGAAGCTTGGGAAGTCATGTCAGGATCTCTTCGCGGGAGCTCATTCTAGAAAGGACGGGCGGCGGGGTCATCCCCTGAGCGCCCGGCCCCGCGATGTTTCGCGCAGGCCTACAGGGGCGCCCAGGGGCGGCTAAGCCCCAGCGGAAGGCCAAGTAGCAGGCTGCGGAATCCGGCGGTCATGGGTGTTTTCTACTCAAGAACGGGCGCGACCGCAACGCTCTTGCGTCAAATCCCCATAAAACGGCCCCGACGGGCAAGAACCTTGCGTGGGCTCAGCCTGGCGGCGCCCCCTCGCCGGCGGCGGCCTCGCGGGATTTCAGCCACTTGCGGGCGAACCAGCCCATCAGGATCCAGCCGGCGGCGATGGCCGCAAGCAGGGCGATATAACCGCCCCCGCCGCCCCGCATGGCCTGGGCTATGGCGTTGCCGGCGAAGGCCGTGACGCCGATCTTCGGAATGATCCCCAGCGCCGTCCCGGCCGTGAAGTGGGTCAGCCGCATGGGGGTGACGCCGGCGGCCATGTTCACCACGATGAACGGGGCAGATGGCACCAGCCGCACGATCAGGCTGGCCCAGAATCCGTTGCGTCCCACCAGGCGCATGAACTGGCGCACCCCCTCGCCTGCGAAGGCGTTGAGGGTTCGCGCGCCAGCCAGCCGGCCAAGATAGAAGCCCACCAGAGCCGAGACCATGGTGCCGATCCAGCTATAGGCGAACCCCGTCCAGGCGCCGAAGGCGACCACGGCCGCGGCGATCAGCACGAACTGCGGCACGCCGACAAAGGCCAGGATGGCGAAGGCGGCCACGGCGCTCGGCAGGGCCCAGGGGCTATGGGCGGCCATGCCCAGCCAGTGTTCGACGGTGGCCTCGCCGTCAAAGCCCAGCACCTGGGCCCCGAACAGGAAGACGAGGCCGACCCCGCCAAACAGGACAAAGGACACCGCCACGCCCCGCCAGGCGCGCGAGTCCATATTGGTCACGAAGCTGATCAGGCGGCGCATGGCGCACGCCTCGCCGATCCGCGGGCGCGGGTCAAGCTGGGCGGCGGTTCAGGGGCAACGGCTGAGCGGCGGCGGATCATCGAACGGACCGCCGCGGATGTTCATGGTCTCACCGGCTGCGGTAAAGCTGAGATGCAGACGGTGAGTCTGTGGCGGGGCCTGGGCCGTGCAGGTCGCGGCGATCTCATATCCTTCGTCCAGGGCCGCGACCCCGTCGAAGCGGCAGGACACTTCGCCCGCCGTGCTCAGGCCATCATGTCGGAAGGTCCAGGCGCCGTCGGAACAGAGGGCCGGCGTCGCCGCCCACCGGCCCACATAGGCCGGCGTGGCCACCGCGGGCGACGCGGCCGGCGCCACAGCCGATGGCGCACTAGGCGGGGTCTCAGGCTCGTTCACCCCACAGGCGGCAAGGGATGTCGCCAGGGTCATGAACAGGAGGGGTCGGGTCATCCGGGAGCTCCGCTGTGGCTCTGGTGCAAACGGACAAGCTTAACTGACGTTCCACCAACGGCCGCGTTTGCGACGCGGGGGCCTTCAAGTTAAACCCGGCGCTCCTTCCCCACCCGCTCCAAAGGGAGTCTGCGCCCATGTCGCTGCAATCGTCCACGCTCGCCCGCGTCAAGCCGTCCGCCACCATGGCGACCGACCAGAAGGCGCGTGAACTGAAAGCCCAGGGCCGCGACATTATCAGCCTGGGGGCCGGCGAGCCCGATTTCGACACGCCGCAGAATATCAAGGACGCGGCCATCAAGGCCATTTCGGACGGCAAGACCAAGTACACCAATGTCGACGGCGTCCCGGAGCTGAAGGAGGCGATCGTCGCCAAGTTCGCCCGGGAGAACGGCCTGACCTACAAGACCAGCCAGGTGAACGTCTCGCCGGGTGGCAAGCCGGTGATCTTCAACGCCATGATGGCGACCCTGAACCCCGGCGACGAGGTGGTGATCCCGACCCCCTATTGGGTCAGCTATCCCGACATGGTGCTGCTGGCCGGCGGCACGCCGGTGTTCGCCCCGACCACCGCGGAGACCGGCTTCAAGCTGCGGCCTGAGGATCTGGACCGGGCGATCACCCCGAAAACCCGCTGGGTGTTCCTGAACTCGCCGTCCAACCCGTCGGGCGCGGCCTACACCCGCGCCGAGCTCAAGGCCCTGGCCGATGTGCTGATGCGCCATCCACACGTCTGGATCCTGACGGACGACATGTACGAGCACCTGCTGTTCGACGACATGGAATTCGTCACCATCGCCCAGGTGGAGCCGGCCCTCTACGAGCGCACCCTGACCATGAACGGGGTCTCCAAGGCCTATGCCATGACCGGCTGGCGGATCGGCTACGCCGCCGGACCTGAGCCGCTGATCAAGCTGATGGCCAAGGTGATGAGCCAGTCGACCTCCAACCCCTGCTCGATCTCCCAGTGGGCGGCGGTAGAGGCGCTGAACGGCCCGCAGGACTTCATCAAGCCCAACGCCAGGCTTTTCCAGGGTCGCCGCGATCTGGTGGTGTCGATGCTGAACCAGGCCACTGGCCTCAAGTGCCCGACGCCGGAAGGCGCCTTCTATGTCTATCCCTCCTGCGAGGCGCTGATCGGCAAGACGGCGCCGAGCGGCAATGTCATCGGGTCGGACAAGGACTTCGCCAACGAACTTCTGGAAACCGAGGGCGTGGCGGTGGTGTTTGGCGAGGCCTTTGGCCTCTCGCCCTTCTTCCGCATCTCCTACGCCACCAGCAATGCGGTGCTCGAGGACGCCTGCGGGCGTATTCAGCGCTTCTGCGCGGCGGTGAAATAGGGGTCTGGCCCCTCCTCGCCGGAGGGGCCGCCCGACCTTCAGGTCTTTTCGCGCCAGGATGACTTGGCGGCGTCCTTGGTCAGGTTCAGGCAGACCTTGTCGTCGGCCACCCGATCGACCCAGGTCAGTGGGATCATGTGGTGTTTCAGGCCAGCGCCCAAGTCGAACTTGGCCAGTTCGATCTCGGTGTCGAGGACATGGTCAACGCGGCCCACATGTCCGCCGTCCGAACCGACGACTTCCATGTGTTCCTTGATTTCAGAGGCTTGGATCATCTGTAGTCTCCTTTGGGATCGGAGACGGGAGAACGGTTCAATGGGCCTGGGAGTTCACGCCGCGGCGCCCACCGACAGAATATCTGCAGCCACCTGCCGGGGAATATCGAAGCCTATGGCGCAAATCACCCCTTCGGGCGGAAAGTCGAGCGCGACGTCGCCGTCCAGTTGATGGGCCAGTCCGCCAACGATCAGCCGCGTCCCAAACCCCCGACGGGTGGGCGGCGCGACAGGCGGGCCGCCGCTCTCGCGCCAGCGCAGGGTCAGACGTTCGGTGTCGGCGTCGCGTTCGGCCAGATCCCAGCTGAGATCGATGCGGCCCTCGGGGACGGACAGGGCGCCATACTTCACCGCATTGGTGGTCAGCTCGTGCAGCGCCATGCCCAGGGCGACGGCGGTATTCGGCGCCAGCCACACCGCCGGGCCGCGCAGCTCGATCCGGTCATCGGCCAGACCGCCATAGGGGCGTAGTTCTGTCTGGGCCAGTTCGGCCAGATTGGCGCCGCGCCATCCATCCCGGGTCAGCAGGTTGTGGGCCTGAGACAAGGCGATCAACCGGTTCTCAAAATTGGCCCTGACGTCCTCGACGTTCCCGGTCTCCCGGAGACTCTGGGCCGCGATGGACTGAACCGTGGCCAGGGTGTTCTTCACCCGGTGGTTCAGCTCGTCCAGGAGCAGCTTCTGCCGGGCCTCAGCGGCCTTTCGGGCCACCACTTCCCGTTCTGCGGCCAGGCGGGCCATGCCCTGCCGCCAGGTGGCCGCCGCCACCAGCCCCGTGGCCAGGAAACCGCCCAACACAAAGGCCCAGACCAGTTGCCGGGCCGCGCTCGACACATAGTCGGGACCGGCGCGGTAGACCACGGTCCAACGCCCCCCGGCCACCTCGATCTGGCGGGTCTCCAGAGGGCCGAAATCCACCCAGCCCGCCCCAGGATCGGAGCGGAACAGCAGGTTCTCCGGTTCGATGGCGCCATTGTAGACAGAGTACCGGTAGGGGCGATGCGAGACGGTGTCGAACACCGCCTGCAACAGATCACCTGCCCGAAACGGCGCATACACAAAGCCCACCAGGTCTCGGCGACGGTCCTCGAGGGAGGCGGGAACCCCGCCCCCCGCATAGACGGGCTCATAGATCAGAAAGCCCGACTGGGCGTTGTCCTCGGTTTCCTGAACAAGCCGGACCTTTCCCGACATCGCCGCCAGGCCAGTGTCGCGGGCCCTGGCCATGGCCTCACGCCGCACAGGCTCAGCATACATGTCGAACCCCAGGGCGAGCCGGTTTGGCCCGACCTCAGGCTCCAGGAACAGGATGGCGTGACGCTCCTCGGCGTCTGGCGCCCCCGGCGCGATGCGCGCTGAATAGCCAATCCCCTGAATGCCTGGATAGCGCTCGGTGAGTTCGGCCCGCTCAGCAAAGGCCTTGAACTCCTTGTGCGTGACGACGTCACTGGCGGCGAACAGGCCGGCGCTGGCCTGGAGGACCGCCACATAGGTGGCCAGGCGGTCGGCGATGGCGCTGTTGGCCTGATTGACGAGGGACTCAAAACGTTGGCGCTCGCGCGCCTCAGCCAGACGCTCAATCGCCAGACCCCCGCCGGCTGCGGCCGTCAGCCCCAGCACCAGGATCATGACCGGCAAGGTCGGGACCATGTCCCGCAGCCTCGCCCAAGTCCGTGCGCCTGTAACCTTGGCCAAGTTGGGGCCCCTCGCTTGCCTCCCCTGACTGCCCTAATCCGGGATCAGTGTCGAGATTCAGCCCCTTGTCCCGCTTGCCCGATGCGGTCGGGCGGGGCAGGATTTCCGGCAACCGGTGGAGAGGCCCATGGGCGATATCGTCAATCTGAACCAGGCTCGGAAGGCGCGCGCCAAGGCCGCTGAAAACGCCCAGGCCAAGGTCAACCGGGTGAGCCACGGCCGCCCCAAGGGCCAGACCCTGACCGAACAGCTTGAAGCCGAGCGCCAGCGACGCAAGCTCGACCAGGCCCGGCGAGACGAGGACTAGCTCGCCAGGTCAGGCTCTGGATTCATCACGGGCTTGTGGGGGAATGGCGTCGTAGATGGTCGGCGGCGTGATGTTCAGCCGGCGTCGGGCCGCGTCCAGGGGCTCGGCCATCAGGGCCTCATAATCCTCACCCAGCAGCCAGGCGGCCGCCTTGCCCCGCCGGTACCCCTGCCAGATCGCCTGGGCATAGGGATAGCTCGCCTTGCGGCCGCGCAGCGCGCCGCCCACGGCGATCAGCGCCCAGCCGAGACCCCGGGTCTGGGCATAGGAGAAGGCGACCAGACATCCCTCCCCCAGGCCATCGCGATGATAGCCGCTGAGGATGTGCCAGATGTCGTGGACGTCTCGGGTCCGTCGGCCGAACCAGGCATAGGGGTGCATGACCTCAATGGGCTTGGCGCCCACCCGGCTGATCTGGGCCAGACCCTGCGCCGAGAGCGCCTCACTGCGGACGAAGTCGCGATAGGCGTGACCCACAGAGCCCGTGGGCAGGCTGTCCAGCCAGGCGTCGTCCATCAGCCGGGCTTCAAGCTCCACCCGCTCATAGGCGATCCGCCCCCCTTGCGGCGTTTCGAGCAGACGGTGATAGCCCCAGGCCGAGGCGCCGCCGTTCAGGGCGCGCATGATCTCGAACACCTGCACGGTGTCGTCCTTGTCGGCCAACAGCCGGCGCAGAGCCTTCAGGGCCGCCCCCCACTGAAGCCGGGGCTTGGGCAGCCGCTGGGGCGCGGGGGCTCTGGAGGCGGCCGGCGCGTAGCCTTCGGTCGCGAGGCTCATGGGGTGTCTCCCGTCACAGATCGCAAAGATGACGCGGGCGTCAGACTCAATCAATGGCTCACAGCCATTGCCGCAACGTTTCGCCTGCGCGAAAATGGCTCATGGCGCGCCTGACGAAGCGATCAATCCTGCTGGCTGGCCACGCCACCTCCGTGGCGCTGGAACCGGCCTTCTGGGCGGCCCTCGAAGACGTGGCCAAGGACCGCAAGCTGAGCCTGGCGGCCCTGGTGACGGAAATCGACCTGGCCCGCGCCGATCAGGGCCTGGCCTCGGCCTGCCGCCTGGCTGTGCTGAGCCACCTCATTTTGCAGCGACGGCCCTAGGCCCCGACCGGCGACATCACCCGGCCGGACATCCCGGGGTCTGCGGATCGGCGCGCACTGAATCTGGCCGCGCAGGTCCCAGCAGCGGACGGCCCGGCATGGCGCCGGTCAGGGCGCCGGACCGGATCACCGGAACGCCGTTGATGACCACGTGGCGGATGCCGACCGCGTACTGGTGGGGATCCTCGAAGGTCGCCTTGTCGGCGATGGTTTCGGCGTCGAAGACGGTGATGTCGGCAAAGGCGCCCTGCGTCAGCCGCCCGCGCCGGGTCTGGCCGATCTGGTCGGCGGCGAGCGAGGTCATGCGCCGCACCGCGTCCTCCAGGGTCAGGACCTTCTGCTCGCGGACATAGCGGGCGAGCACCCTGGGGAAGGCGCCATAGGTGCGGGGATGGGGGAAGCCGTCGCCGAACCCCACCGGATCCCCGTCGGTTTCGATCATGGCCAGGGGGTGTTGCAGGATGCGGATGACATCAGCCTCATCCATCACATGATAGATGGCGCTGAACCCGCCCTTGAGCTGCAGCTCGATCAGGAGCTGGATCGCATCTTCCGGCGTGCCCGCAAGGCCCCGGTCGCGGGCGAGGTCGGCCAGAGTCTTGCCATTGTAGGACGGATCGGCCCGCAGGCTGCGGAACTGCAGCCGCTCCAGTTCAGCCCCGCCCCGCTGGACCATCAGAATCCGCATCATCTCGACCTCGACCTTGGCGCGGACCTCAGGGTCCTCCATGCGGGCCTTGAAGGCCTCGGGTCCTCCGGCCAGGGACCAGGCGGGGAACATCACGGCCGAGGAGGAGCTGGAGGCTGAGTAGGGATAGAGGTCGTGGGTGATGTCGAGACCGCGGGCGCGGGCCTCGTCGATCATGGCCAGGGTCTTGACGCTCCAGCCCCACTGGGTCGAGCCCATGGCCTTATGATGGTTGATCTGGCCCGGCAGCCCCGCCTCCTCCGCCACCTGAATGACCTCAGCCACCGAGTCCAGCACGCCGGCCCCCTCGTCGCGCATGTGGGAGACATAGATGCCGCCCCAGCAGGCGGCGACCTTGGCCATGGCGATCACCTCGTCAGGCTTGGCGTAGTTGGCCGGCACATAGACCAGGCCGGTGGACATGCCGAGCGCCCCGTCGGCCATGGTGTCGGCGATGATCTTCTGCATCCGCGCCAGCTCATCGGCCGTCGGCGCCCGGTTGGCCATGCCCAGGACCTGGGTGCGCGCAAAGCTGTGGCCGGCGAAGAAACCGACATTGGGCGCGACCTTCAGGGCCTCGACATAGGGCTTGAGCGGATAGGGCTGCGGCCCGCTGTGCAGGCTGGCGATGATGCTGGTGATGCCTTGGCGGACGAAGTTCTCGGCCAGGGGGTATTCGTGGATGTTATCGGCGATGTGAGCGTGGTTGTCGATGAAGCCCGGCGCCACGATCAGTCCGCGGGCGTCCAGGACGACAGCGCCGTCCTCAGGCTTCAATCCGTCCCGGGCGATCCGCACGATCTGGTCGCCGTCGATGGCGAGGTCAGCCCGATAGGCCGGCGCCCCCGTCCCATCGACCACCTGACCGCCCAGGATCACCAGGTCGAATTCCGCGGCCTGGGCGCCAGAAGCCCCCATCAGGGCGGAGGCGAGCAGCAGGGACTTCAGGGTCGCGCGGCGCATGGTGTTGATCCTGGACTTGAGGGCTTCCCGCGAAGGACGTTCGGACCGGAGCCGCCCGTGGGGACGACGGCTCCGGCCCTGGCCTGCGCCGCTACTGGCTGCGCAGGATGACCCGTCCGGCCCGCTCAGGGGTGACCTCGCCCTCGACCACCGCGGCCTTGCCGTTGACGAACACGTAGTCCATGCCGACGGAGTAGGCGTGCGGGGTGGGATAGGTGGCCACGTCGCGGACGGTCTCGGGGTTGATGACCAGGACGTCGGCATAGGCGCCCGGGGTGATCACGCCGCGATCGGGAATGGCGAAGACCTGGGCCGGCAGGCCGCTGGACGAATGGATCGCCTGGGCCATGCTGACCACTTCGCGATCGATGACGTAGCGCCGCAGCTTGCGGGGATAGGCGCCGTAGGCCCTCGGATGTTCCGCCCCTTCGCCGAACGTCACCAGGGCGCCGTCGGAGGAGGTCATCATCCAGGGCTGCTTCATCAGCAGCTCAAGGTCCTTCTCGTTCATATTGAACGAGACGATGCCGGCGCCGCCGTTGATCAGGATGTCGATGGCCGTGTCGAGCGGATCCTGCAGCTTGCGGCGGGCGATCTCGTCGAGCCGCAGGCCCTCCAGGGTGGGGTCGGCGCTATGGCTGCTGATCATCACCGCATTGGCGCCGGCCCGGCGGGCCAGGTTCTCGACCATGCCTTCGCGGATCAGGGCGCGCTGCTCGGGGTTCTGCAGGCGCTTGGCCAGGGCCTCGCCCCCGCCCTCCTGCGCCCAGCCAGGCACCAGCGCCGCCGACAGGCCGGTGCTGGAGGCGGCATAGGGATACTGATCGCCCCAGATCGACAGACCCTCGGCCCGGGCGGCCTCGATCATCTTCACCGCGTCCTCGGACTGCCCCCAGACGGTGGGGCCCAGCATCTTGATATGGCTGACGACGCCGGTGATCCCGGTCTGGCGGGAAACCTCGATCAACTCCGCCACCGAGGCCAGGACGCCGATGTCATAGCTCGACTCGTCGCGGATATGGCTGGTGTGGAAGGCGTTCGGGAACTCGGCGGCGACCTTGGCCAGGGCGACGATCTCGGCGGTGTCGGAATACTTGCCCGGCACATAGAAGGGGCCGCTGGACATGCCCAGGGCCCCGAAGTTCATGGCGTCGCGAACCAGGGCCTGCATCCGGGCGAGCTCGGCCGCCGTCGGCTTGCGGTTTTCCAGGCCCATGACCGCCCGGCGCACGCCGTTGTGCCCGATCATCGGAAGCACATTGACGCCAGGCCGCGCGGCCTCGATCGCAGCGACCTGCGGGCGCAGATCAGACGGACCGCCGCCATCGGGGTTGATCATCGCCGTGGTGATGCCCTGGGTGAGCACCGAGACGGCCGGCGCCAGTTCCGGGGTCTCGATCCCCGGCGCGGCGTGAGAATGGGTGTCGATGAAGCCCGGCGAGACATACTTGCCGGTGGCGTCCACCACCGTGGCGGCTGTGGCGGCTTGAGGAATGTCTCCCACCTCGACGATGAGGTCGCCCTTGATCGCCACGTCCGCGAGGCGCCCCTCGGCGCCTGTGCCGTCGAACACCAGACCGCCCCGGATCAGGACATCATAATCCTGCGCCGACGCCAGGCCTGCCCCCGCCGCCATCAGTCCGACGGCGAGACCGGTCGCGAGTATCCGGCGGCGAAAGAGTCCTGGTGGCGTTTTCATCATTCATTCCTCGTCCAAGCTGAGCCGCGCCATGCCGCGCGGCGCGCACGGGGCGCTCTATTGACATGCAGGGCGCCCGAATCTTGCGAACGCCCCACGGCCCCGACGGAGGTCTTGGCCCTCAGAATTCGCAGCGTGTCAGCCTCGCAACTCTAGTGTCAATCAAGTTGACCCTTCCGAATATTGCACCATCAATAGCCTGACGACATGGCGCAGCTCGCCCGCGCCGAGGCCGCCGCTTCCGCGATCCTGAAGGCTCGAGCCCCTGGAATCGCGCCTCGGATCGGTCGGAATCCCGAAAGCCGGCGACCCAGACGTCTCAATTCTGAATGTCCGCGATCCCAGGCCATACAAGGCCTGGCGCAGTTTCACCCCCCTGCGGCCACGCGTCACCCATGACTGAGGGTTATGGGCGCCGCAATATTCCGAAGGGGAGCCGGCGTTGACACCCGCGCAGGGGGCCGACAACCTCATATCGAATACGGATGCAGATTGTCGCTATGCCGGTGATGCACAATAAACCGGGTCGCGGAAAGAACAATTTGCTTATCGTCAATTCCGAGGGGGCTAGTTATGTCAAGAAATGTTCAAATGCGCGCTGCGCAGACTCAGGGCTGGAAATCTGCCCAGAAATTGGGCCTCGCTGGCGGGGCGTCTCTCATAGCCCTGGTGATCGCGGCGTCTGGCGCCAGCTCCGCCCAGGCTCAGACGGCGCCTGCGCCGGCTAACGTCGAGGAGGTGGTCGTCACCGGCACTCGGGTCGTCCGTGACGGCTATCAGGCCCCCACGCCGCTGACCGTGATCAGTGAGACCGAGATCCTGGCCGCAGCGCCGTCCAACGTCGCCGACTTCGTCAACGACATTCCCTCCATCGTCGGCAGCGCCACGCCGCAGACCTCCAACGCCTCCATCAGCGCCGGCACCTCGGGCGTCAACGCCCTGAACCTACGTGGTTTGGGCGCCACCCGCACCCTGGTGCTGTTGAACGGCCAGCGTTCGGTGGGCTCGACCATCACCGGCGCCGTGGACGTCAACACCTTCCCGCAGGGCCTGATCAGCGGCGTGCAGATCGTCACGGGCGGCGCCTCGGCCGCCTACGGCTCCGACGCCGTCAGCGGCGTGGTCAACTTCATCCTCAACACCGACTACCAAGGCTTCAAGGGCTCGATCGAAGGCGGCCAGACGACCTATGGCGACGATGACCAGTACCGGGTCAACCTGACCTATGGGACGGAATTCGCCGGTGGCCGCGGCCACCTGTTGCTGAACGGCGAAATCGCCGATCGCGAAGGCATCTATGGCGTGCCGCGGGACTGGAACAATGATGGTTGGTACATCATCACCAACCCCAACTACGCCCCAGGCAATGGTCAGCCCGAGCGCTTTGTCACCAGCGGCGCCGGCCTGTCCAACGCCAGCCCCGGCGGCATCATCGTCAACACGCCCCTGCGCGGCACCACCTTCGGCGTCGGCGGCGCGGTCAGCCAGCAGGCTTACGGCCTGACCCGCGATCCCTGGATGATCGGTGGCGACTGGCGCTCCGTCCAGGTCAATGACAAGCAGTCCCTCAACGCTGATGACCGGCGCAAAGGGATTTTCGGCCGGGTCAGCTATGACCTGACCGACAATATCGAGGTCTTTGCTCAGGCGTCCTACAACACCCACGCCTCGCTCGGCTGGACCGGCGTCCAGTTCAACCAGGGCAATGTCACCATTCGTTCGGACAACGCCTTCCTGCCGGCCAACATCCGTCAGCAGCTGGCGGCCCTGAACATCGCCAGCTTCAGCCTCGGCACCACCAATGCCGACCTCCCGATCCGCAAGACCGACAATGAGCGCAGCGTGACCCGCTACGTGGTCGGCGCCGAGGGTGACTTCACCGCCTTTGACCGGGCTTGGCGCTGGGACGCCTACTATCAGCGGGGCGAAACCGAGACCCTTGAGATCGCCAAGGACATCACCAACAACGCCCGCCTAGCGCTCGCCCAGGACGCGGTCTTCGCGCCGAACGGCCAGATCGTCTGCCGCTCAACCCTGACCAATCCCAGCAATGGCTGCGTGCCCTTCAACCGGATGGGCATCGGCGTCAATTCCCAGGCCGCCCTGGACTACATCCTGGGCGATCCGCAGCGCGAGCAGTTCTTCACCCAGCAGGTCGCCGCGGCCAATATCTCCGGCGACCCCTTCTCCACCTGGGCCGGTCCGGTCTCCATGGCGGCCGGCATCGAGCATCGCAAGGAAGAGGTCTCGGGCAATGTTCCGACCGTATTCCAGTCCGGCTGGTTCGTGGGCAACTACCGCCCGACCTTCGGCTCCTACACGGTGACCGAGGCCTATGTTGAGGCGGTCGTCCCGCTCGCCGACGGCTTTGACCTCAACGCCGCGGTCCGCGGCACCGACTACAGCACCTCGGGCTATGTCACGACCTGGAAGGTGGGCGCGGTCTATTCGCCGATCCCTGACCTGCGCTTCCGCGTCACCCGCTCACGGGACATCCGCGCGCCGAACCTGAACGAACTGTTCGCCGCAGGCACCAGCCGCACCAACACCCTGCTGGATCCCTTCAACAACGGACAGGCGACCCAGTTCCTGGAACTGACCACCGGCAATCTCGCCCTCGACCCCGAACTGGCTGACACCTGGGGCCTGGGCGTGGTGGTCCAGCCCAGCTTCCTGCCGGGCTTCGCCGCCGCCATCGACTACTTCGACATTGAGATCGAAGGCGCCATCGGCTCTGTTCTCGCCAACACCATCGTCGATCGCTGCTTCCAGGGTAATCAGGAATTCTGCGCGGCCATCGTCCGGTCGGGCAACCAGATCAGCCAGGTCTCGGTCAGCCCGTTCAACTTCGCGGTTCAGAAATCCCGCGGCCTCGATCTGGAAGCCTCCTACCGCTTCAACCTCGGCCCCGGTTCCATGGCCCTGCGGGCGGTGGGCACCTACTACCTGGAGAACTTCGAAGACAACGGCATCGACGTCCCCACTGACAATGCCGGCTCAGTCGCCCTGCCGGAGTTCATCTATCGCGCGACGGCCACCTACACGGCTGATCCCTGGACCATCCAGGTCACGGGCCGCGGCGTCAGCGACAGCAAGCTCGACAACGCCTTTGTCGAATGCACCACCGGTTGCCCCGCCTCGACCATCGCCAACCGGACAATCAACAACAACCACGTCGAAGGCGCCTTCTATGTCGACCTGGCGATGACCTACGACCTGAAGCTGCTCCAGAAGACCGAGGCCTTCGTGAGCATCTCCAACCTGCTCAACCGGGACCCGGCGATTGTTCCGCAAGGCCCCGCCGGCACCGCCTACGGCAATCCCTCCACCAGTCAGGGCGTCTACGACATCCTGGGCCGCGTGTTCCGGGTGGGCGTGCGCTTCGAGTACTGACCCCCGTCCAGGCGAGGCCCGATCCGAAAGGATCGGGCCTCGTGTCTTATGACCTTGCGACAGGACCAAGCCCCACGCCTGGGCTCGACAGGTTCTGAAGAGACAATGGCGCGCAACCCGCCCAAGATCCTGGAGACACCCATGGCCTACGACCGCCACACCTCCCCCCCTCAAGGCCTCATCCGCAGACGCCTGCTAGGGGCCGGCCTGGCGCTTAGCCTCATGTCCGGGGTTTCGGCTCAGGCCCTGGCTCAGGAGTATGACGTCCTGATCCGCGGCGGCACGGTGTTTGACGGCACCGGCGCAGAGGGCAAGGCCGCCGATGTGGCGATCAAGGGCGAGCGCATCGTCGCATTCGGCGTCATCCCCGCCACGGCGACGGCGACGACGGTGGTGGACGCGACCGGCAAGTATGTGTCCCCCGGCTTCATCGATCCGCATTCTCACGCTGCGCCGGAGATCGGCACGCCTGAACTCGCCGCCGCGATCCCCGTGCTCCACCAGGGGATCACCACGGTGATGATCAACCCCGATGGGGGCGGCCCTGGCGACCTTACGCCCCTGATCACGGACATCGAGACGAACAAGCCCGGCGTCAATGTCGTGCCGATGATCGGCCACAACGGCGTGCGCCGGGACGTCATGGGCCTGGAAAACCGCAAGCCGACGCCTGCCGAGCTGGCCGGCATGGAGGCCCTGGTGAGGAAGGCCATGGACCTCGGGGCCTTCGGGTTCTCCAGCGGGCCCTTCTATATTCCTGGCAAGTTCTCTGACACTTCCGAGCTGGTGGCCCTGGCCAAGGTCGCCAACACCTATCCCAACGCCTTTCACATCAGCCATGTCCGTGATGAGTCCAGCTATGATGTGGGCGTTCTGGGGGCCATCGAGGAACTGATCGAGGTCTCCCGCCAGACCGGCATTATCGGTGTGGTCACCCACATGAAGATGCTCGGCCCCAGTGTCTGGGGTCAGTCGGAGCAGGCGGTGGAGATGATCAACGCCGCCCGGGCCGAAGGCCTGTCGATCTGGGCTGACCAGTACCCCTACGCGGCGTCGGGCTCATCCCTGCAAAGCTCCCTGGTCCCCGGTTGGGCGCAGGAGGGCGGACCGGACGCGACGATCAAGCGCCTCCAGAACCCCGAGCAGCGCGCCCTGATCCGGCAGGAAATGGTCGCCAACCTGGAACGCCGGGCCGGCGCCAACGCCATCATGATCCGCAACTACCAGGCCGATCCGTCTCTCAACGGCATGCGCCTGGACGAGATCGCCCGCCGGAACCTGCAGGACCCCCTGGATACGGCCATCGACATGCTGATCAAGGGCGGCTCGAGCATCGTCTCCTTCAACATGAACGAAGGCGATGTTGAACGCCTCATGCAGCAACCCTGGACCATGACCTCCAGCGACGGCGCCCTGCCCGCTTTCGGCGTCGGCGGCGAACATCCCCGGGCCTATGGCGCCTTCCCCCGGAAGTTCCGCCGCTATGTGATCGAGCGCGACGTGATCAGCATGGCCCAGGCGATCCACACCTCCACCGGCCTGCCGGCCCAGGTGTTCGCCATCAAGGACCGCGGGGTCATTGCGCCGGGCGCCTATGCCGATGTGCTGGTCTTCAATCCTGAGACCATCCGGGACGTGGCCACCTATCAGGAGCCCCACGCCTATTCCGAGGGGATGGAGTACATCTTCGTCAACGGCCAGACCGCGCTCAGCGCGGGCAAGGTGACCGAGGAGCGTCACGGCCGCGTGCTGAGACGCGGGCAATAGCGCACTTCTGAAGTACCCGGCGCGCCCGGCATGGGGCGCGCCGGCGGCGTTTGTATCTAGTGGATGGTCCTGATGAGTCTCCCCGAGCCCGCCACATCATCAGACCTGCCGGGGCCGGCCTGGGCGCAGCGCCTGTCAGCCGAGATCGGCAAGGCGGTCCTGGGCCAGAAGGACGTAGTCGAACGGCTGCAGATCGCCCTCCTGGTCGGCGGTCATGTGCTGCTGGAGGGCATGCCCGGCCTGGCCAAGACCCTGCTGGTCAAGTCCCTGGGCCAGGCCATGGGCCTCGATTTTGAACGCATCCAGTTCACCCCGGACCTGCTGCCCTCCGACGTGGTCGGAACCCTGGTCTATTCCCCCCATGACGGCAGCTTCACCCCCCATTTAGGGCCGGTTTTCGCCAATATCGTCCTGGCCGATGAGATCAACCGCTCGCCCGCCAAGGTGCAGAGCGCCCTGCTGGAGGCCATGCAGGAGCGGCAGGTGACGATTGGCGGGACCCGCCATCCCCTGCCCAATCCCTTCCTGGTGCTCGCCACCCAGAACCCGGTGGAGCACGAGGGCACCTATCCCCTGCCCGAGGCGCAGACCGACCGGTTCCTGTTCAAGCTGCTGCTCGACTACCCGTCTGGCGAGGACGAGCTGGAGATGTTGCGCCGCTGGGGTTCGGCGACCCGCGCCCCGGTGGTCGAGGCGGCCTCCAGTGGCCCCGAACTCCTGGCCCTGCGCGAAGCCGTCGACGAAATCTTCGTCGCCCCGGAGATCCAGGCCTATCTGCTGGCCCTGGTCCGTCACACCCGAGACCTGGCCGCCGCGCCAGCCAGCGGCCCACGCACGCTGGCCTTCGGCGCCTCGCCCCGCGCGACCCTGGCCCTCTATCAGGCGAGCCGGGCGCTCGCCTTCCTGCGGGGCCTCGACCAGGTGACCCCCAACCTGGTTCAGGAGGTGGCGCCTGACGTGCTGCGCCACCGCATCGGCCTGACCTATGAGGCCGAGGCCGGGGGGCTGACCCCCGACGCCATCGTCAAACAGGCGCTGGCCGCCGTCGCCGTGCCGGGCTGATTCCAGCCGATGAACGCGCCCTCGCCGGTGATTGATCCGCGGGCCCAGAGCGCCCTGCGACGGCTGGAGTGGCAATTGCGCCGCCGCTCGGTGCAGACCCTGCTGGGGGGCGCTCACCGCTCGGTGTTCCGGGGCCGGGGCATGGAGTTCGATCAGGTCGTCCGCTACGCCTATGGCGACGACATCCGCGACATCGACTGGAACGTAACCGCCCGTCTGGGCGATCTCTATCGCAAGGTGTTTGTCGAAGAGCGCGAACTCACCGTCTTCGCCGTGGTCAGCGACGATCCGGCCCTGCAGTTCGGCTCCGGCGCAGCCAGCAAGCGCGACATCCTGTTGCAGCTCGCCGCCCTGACCCTGATGTTGGCGGTGGTGAACCGGGAGCGGGCAGGCCTGCTGCGCCAGACCCCCGGGGGCGAGACGCTCTACAACCCCACCCGCCGCCGCGCCCGCCTGCTGACCGCCCTGGGGGAGCTGTTCGCCGCCGAGGCGCCCGACCCCGCGCCGCCAGCGCCTTTCCGTCCATGGCCCCTGCTGTCAGGGCCTGTGCCGCGGGGCGCCCTGATGGTCTGGTTCGGCGAGATTCCCGCCGCGCCGCCGCCGCCGGAATGGTCCGCCTTTCGCCGCCGCCACCCTGTCATCGGCGTGCGGGTCGAAGACCCCTGGGAGAGAGCGCCGCCCAAGGGCGGCGGCTTCACCGCCTATGATCCGGCCGCCGGCCGCCTGGCCCGGGTGGAGGACACGCCAGCCAGCCGCGCCGCCCATGCCGCCTGGCGCGCCGCCCGGGAAGAGATCTGGCGGGCCTGGTGGCCCGATCCCCTTGACCGGCTGGTGGTGGACACCGCCGCTGATCCCCTGGCCGCCCTGGTCGGCTTCCTGCGCGCGAGGCGGGTCGGCGGGGCTCACGGCGCCCCATGAACGCCTTCCAGTTCGCCCTGCCCTGGGTCCTTTGGCTGCTGCTGCTGATCCCCGCCCTGGCGGCTTGGCGGCGCTGGCGCGGGCGCGCGCCGGTCTGGCTCACCCCCTATGCCGCAGCCTGGAGCCCGCCCCGCGCCCTGCCCGGCGGGCCCTGGCGGATGATCTGCCTCTATGGGGTCCTGGCCCTGCTGATCGTCGCCCTCGCCCGGCCTCAACGGACAGACGAGCGCCAGGACGTCGTCTCGCGCGGCTATGACCTGATGCTGGCGATCGACCTGTCCAGCTCCATGCTGGCGGAGGACTATGTCGGACCCGACGGGCCCATCAACCGGCTGGAGGCCATTCGCCCGGCCCTGCAGGCCTTCGTCACCGAGCGGCCCAACGACCGGATCGGCGTCGTGCTGTTCGCCGCCCAGGCCTATACGCTGGCCCCCCTGACCACCGACCATGCCTGGCTGGCCGAGCAGCTGGCGGGCCTGCGGATCGGACTGCTGGAAGATGGGACCGCCATGGGCGACGGCCTGGGGATCGCCCTGGCTGGATTGGAGCGCCCCCGGGAGGACCAGGATGAAGCCGTAGGCCGGTTCGTGGTGCTGCTGACCGACGGGGCCAACACCAGCGGCAGCCTGACCCCGCCCCAGTCGACCGCCCTGGCGCGCCATCGGAGCGTGCCGGTCTACGCCATCGGCGCGGGCCGCAACGGCATGGTGCCCTTCCCGATCTTCGACGACCAGGGTCGGCGGGTCGGCACCCGGCAGTTTCCCTCCGCCCTGGATGTGGAGGCCCTGCAGCGCATGGCCCGGGAAACTGACGGTCGCTTTGTCCAGGCGGGCGACACCGCCGCCCTGAGCGAGGCCTTCGCCGCCATCGACGCCGCCCAGAAGACGGCCTTTCAGGTCAGGACGCGGCGGGTGACCACCGAGCTCTTCCCCTGGCCCCTGGCAGGCGCCCTGCTCCTCCTTCTGGGCGCCGCGCCGATCTGGGGCGCCGCCGGCGGCCGTATGGCCCGGGTCCGCCCATGAGCTTTTACTGGCCCCACCTGCTGTGGCTCGCCGCCGCCGTCCCCGCCCTGATCGGCCTTCAGATTCTGTTGGACCGGCCGCCCAGAAAGAGCCGCGAAAGCGCATCCTCGCCCGCGCCCCGCCCGGATGGCCAGATTCGGCGGGGGGCGGTCATCGGCGGTCGGGCCCGGTTTGGTCCCAGCGTCGGGCGGCCAATGGCCAGGCCGTGGCGCTTCTGGCTCGCCGCCCTGCTGCTGGTGACGGCCCTGGCCCGCCCGCAATGGGGCCAGGCGCCGGCCTCAGCCGACGACGCCGCGCCGGGCGAGGTGGTCATCGCCCTTGATCTCTCCCGCAGCATGCTGGTCAGCGACGTCTCGCCCTCGCGGCTGATCCGGGCCCGGGCCCTGGCGCTCAGGCTCGCCGACGATCTGCCTGACCGGCGGATCGGCCTGATTGGCTATGCGGGCGAGGCTCATCTCCTGGCGCCCGTCAGCGAGGACCAGGCGATCCTGCGGACATACCTGCCCGACATCTCGCCCGAACACATGCCGAGCCCCGGCAGCAATCTGCAGGCCATGCTGGAGGTCGCCCTGAGCAGCTTCAGCGACACGCCCCAGGGCCGGGTGCTGGTGGTGCTGAGCGATGGCGAGGCCGAGCCCGGCCCGTGGCGAACAAGTCTGGCCGGCCTGCGGGCACAGGGCGTCCGGGTGATTGCGGTCGGTCTGGGAACCGAGGCGGGGGGCGCACCCCCTGGCCCAGATGGCGCCCCGCTGCGGGCCCCCGACGGCACGCCAGTGATCTCTCGCCTGTCGCCGGAGGTCCTCACAGCCCTGGCCGCAGGCGGCGCGGCGGGGGGGCAGTCGCTTGATCTCGCCGCCGCCGTCGATCTCAGCAGCCGCGTCCGGGCCGCCAGCGCCGCCGCGCCCGAGGCGACGGGGCTGGCCGCCGCCCGGGCGGTGCAGGCCGCCGATCAGTTTGTCTGGTTCGCCGCCGCGGCGCTCATTCTCCTCGCCTGGAGCGCGGCGGTGGAGGTTCCAGCCCATCCCCGGCTTCGCCAGGCGCGCACGCCTGGCCTTGGGCGGGCGGTGCTGTTGGTCGCCCTTGCGCTGACCCTGGCGCCGGCCAGCCTGTCCCTGGCCCAGGGTCCGCTGCTGACTGAAGCTGATCTTCAGGGGGAGGAAGACCCCCTGCTGCAGATGCGCAGCCTGGCCGAGGAGCTGGTGACCCGGCGGCGTCTCACCGCGGGTGACTACAAGCGGGTGACCGACGTCGCCATTCGATACGGTGAGATCCACCGGGGTCACGGCCATCCCCTCGAGGATGGGGTGATGCGCGACGGGCTTGCGGCCATAGTCGAAGGCCGGCGTCTGGACCCTGACCTGACCGACTGGGCCGCCGCCGAAGCCAAGCTGAAACGCCTGCTCACCCCGCCGCCGCCGGTTCCGATGGAAGATCCCGGGCCCGCCGATCCGGCCAATGAGCCGATGGACGCCACGGGCGAGCAACCGGTGGCCGGCGAGGAGGCCAAGCCAGGCGAAGGCGAGTCATCGGGCGAGGACGACGAGGCGCCGACGGCGGGCGAGCAGGGTCTTCAGAATGTGGGCGGCTCCAAGTCCGATCAGTTCGACCCGGCGGAGTGGCGCAATCCTGCCCTTGTCCAGCCCCTGGACACCCTGCGCCGGCTGCGCGCCGCGGACTCCCCCGGCGAGCTCTTCCTCCGGCGGCAGGCTGCGCGGACGACCCCGCGGCCGGCCGGAGCCCAGACATGGTGAGCCGCCTGCGACCCTGGCTGGCCGGGCTGCTGGCCGCCGCAGGTCTCGCCCTCCCGGCCCTGGCCCAGGCCCAGGAGGTCAGCGGGGCCTTCGAAGCCCCGGCCAAACCCCTGTGGGCCGGCGAGGTCTTCGAGCTGACCCTGGCCTGGACGGTGGACTGGAACACATTCGGCAATCTGGAAGGGGAGCTTGAGTGGGCCTCTGAGCCTCTGGCGGCGGAACCCTGGGGCGCCCCGGCCCTGCGAGCGCCCCCGGCGCCGGGGGCCTCGCGCGCGGTCATCGAGTTCAAGACCCGCGCCATGGCGCTGGCTCCCGGCCTGACGCCTTTGCAGCCCGCCCGCCAGGTCATGCGCCTGCAGACCGGCGTCGTGGACATGGAGGAATACCAGCGGGCGATCACCGAGACCCGGACCATTGAGAGCGCGCCCGGGCTGTTCCGGATCCGTCCCCTGCCCGCGGCCCCGCAAGGCTTCATGGGGGCTGTCGGCGAGTTCACGGTGGAGTCCGCCATCGTGGCCGAGGAGGTCCGAGTGGGTGAAAGCCTGATCTGGCGCGTGACCCTGTCAGGATCGGGCAACTGGCCCGCCATCTCCGGCCTGCCCGCGCGCCAGGTCTCGCGGGATTTCCAGGTCATCGGCGAGCCCGAACAGATCGAAGGGGCGGACTCCAGCCTGTTCGAACGCACCCTGAGCGAAGTTGTGACCCTCGTCCCCCAGCGCGTCGGGCGCTACGTCCTGGGAGCGGTTGAGGTGATCGCCTTTGATCCCCAGTCCGGCAGCTATGTCCGTCACCTCGCCGCGCCGATCACCCTGGACGTTCTGCCAGGACCCCATGGGGACCTCTTGCCCCCGGACCTGCCCGCGGGCGCAATCCCAGATGAGGAGGCCCCCTTGCCGCCGATGTTGAAGGGCCAGGGCTCCGCAATTGCGCCGCCGGCCGACATCCTCTTCGGCATCACCCTGTTGACGGCGCCGCTGGGGCTGGTCGGACTGTGGATGGGGCTGGCCCTTTGGCGGGCCCATCAGGGCGATCCCTTCCGCCTCGCCAGGGGCGCCCACCGGCGGCTGGCGAAAACCCTGGCGCGGCTGGCCGATCACCCCGAACCCGCCACGACCCGCGCCCTGGTGCGCGACTGGCAAAGGGACGCCGCGCTGCGCCTGCGCCTGGGCCTGGCGGCGCCGGCGCCGCACGCCTTCGGCGACCCCAGGTGGGGTGAGCTCTCGGCTGAGGCTGACCGCTTCCTCTATGGCCGGGAGGGCCGTCTTCCCGAAGACTGGACGAGACGGGCCCGCAGGTTGTTCGAGGACCTTGGGCCCCCACCGTCCTTCAAGCCGGCCGCGGCCCTGAGCCGGCGAAATCTGCTGCCTGCGGCCGCAGGCCTGGCAGGCCTGGCCCTGATCCTGATGACCGGCCAGGCTGACGCCCAGGAGATGACCGCCAAGGCCCTCGCAGCGGAGGTCGCCGAGGCCCCCCTGGACTGGCGGGCCCGGCACAATCTGGCCGTCGCGCTGGCCGCCCAGGACCGCTGGGAAGAAGCCGCCGGCCATGCGGCGGTCGCCTGGGTGCAGAACCCGTCTCAACCCGAGCTCCGCCAGCTCTGGCTGACCACCGGCGCCAAGGCGGGCTACAGCCTGGAGCCCGGCGCCAGCGTGCCACGGCCCCGGGACTGGCGTGGGCGGGGCATCGCCCTGGCCTCGCCGGCGACCTGGCGCTGGCTTTCGCTGGCCTTCGGAGCGCTGGGGACAGCGGGCCTGGGGGCGGCCCTCTATGCGCGCTATCGGCCGCGGCGCCACCTGGCCCGGGCCGGCCTGGGCCTGGCCGCTCTGGCCCTGGTGTGCGGTATGGTCAGCGCTGCGGCCCTGGCGAGCTACGGCCCGCTCAGCAGCTCGCAGGCCGTGGTGATCTGGGGCGCCGGTCCCCTGCGGGCCCTGCCTGTCGACACCCCGGCCGAGGCTGCGGAAATCCAGCTGGCCGGGGGCAGCGTAGGCCGGGTCGATCAGGCCTATCTAGGCTGGCGGCGGGTCCGCCTGGGCGATGGGCGGACCGGCTGGACGCGCCAGGAAAACCTGCTCTGGGTCTGGTCGGCGCCGGAATAGTCAGCCGGCCGCCCTACTCCACCGGCTTGGCGCGATAGACGGCCTCGTCCAACTCGCCTTCCCACTTGGCCACCGTGACCGCCACCACCAGGTCGCTGGTGGCGTTGGGCACGGTGCGGGTCATGTCGAGGATACGGTCGAAGGGCAGGATGAAGCCCACCACCAGGGCGGTCTGCTCAGCGCTGAGGCCGATCACCTGCAGCACGGCGGCCAGCATGAACAGCGAGGCCGAGGGCACAGGGGCGGTGCCTACCGCGACCACTACGCAGACCAGGCCGACCATCAGATACTGGGCGGCGGTCATATCGACCCCGAAGGCCTGGGCGGAGAACACCGCCAGCAGGGCCACATAGAGGGCCGTGCCGTCCATGCTGAGCGTCGTGCCCAGCGGCAGGGTGGTGGAGGCCACCGTATGGCTGACCCCCAGGTTTTTCTCCGCCACCCGCATGGCGACCGGCAGGACCGCGGCGCTGGACGAGGTGGAGAAGGCCACGATCACCGCATCAGCAATGTCGCGAAAGAACGGGACGACCGGCAGGCGGGCGATCAACCGGATGACGCCCCCATGGACGATCAGGGTCTGAATGGCGCAGCCAAGGACCAGGGCCACGGCGAGCAGGAAGACATGGACGAAGGTGCTGGGGCCTGAGGTGCCCATCACCCAGGCCACGAGGGCGAAGACCCCGAAAGGCGCGAGCTCCATGATCACCCGGACCAGGACCAGCATGATGTCCGAGCCGATCTGAAACAGGCGCGCGGCCGGCGCAGCCGGCTCGCCGATGATCAGGATGCCCAGGCCGATGAGGATGGCGAAAAAGATGATCGCCGGGATATTGCCCTCGTTCAGGGCCGCGAACGGGTTGAGCGGCACGATGCTCATCAGGTACTCGCCCAGCGTCGGCGCGGCCCCGAGCACTTGCGGTGTGGTCCCCACGAAGTCCATGCCGGCGCCGGGCTGGAACAGGGTGCCCAGGATCAAGCCCAATGATACCGCTACGGCCGTCAGGGCCAGATACATCAGCAGCGTCTTGGCCCCGATGGAGCCCAGCCGCTTCACATCGCCCATGCCGGCGATGCCCGAGACAATGGAGAAGAAGACCAGGGGCGTGACGATCATGCGGATCAGCCGCACGAAGAGGTCGCCGACCCACTTGATGCCCATGGCCTGCTCGCCAATGATCAGGCCCAGCGCTGTGCCGAGCACCAGCCCCAGCAGGATTCGCTTCCAGAGGGTGACGTCCAGCCAGTAGCGGCGGACCAGCCCGCCAAGCCCGCCCCTGCCTTCAGGCGCGCCAGCAGGCGCGGGATCGGACGCGAGGTCGGTCATCGGCTTAGTTTCCAAAGTGCGGGGTCGCGCCGTCCTCGTTCCGCCTTAGCGGTCGCCGGTCAGGCCTCAGGGCCGTCGGGTACGCCCCAGAGGCCCTGGGGCGGGAGAAGGTCGGCGCCACGCTGGACCGCGCCGCCCGCATAGTCATTGGCAAGCCAGGTGGGCCCGTCGAGGTCGACGAAGTCGGCGTGCCGGGCCACGTGGAAGGCTGGCGCGATCGACATCGAGGAGGAGACCATGCAGCCTACCATGACCCCAAAGTGCATCGCACGCGCCTGCCTTAGCAGATCAAGAGCCTCCGTCAGGCCACCGCTCTTGTCGAGCTTGATGTTGACCACCTGATAGCGATCCTTGAGCCCTGGCAGGTCAGCGGCCACATGGCAGGATTCGTCAGCGCAGATGGGCGCGCAGCTCCTGAACCCGGCAAGCGCGCCATCTTCCCCCGCCGGCAGCGGCTGTTCGATCAGCGCGATCTTGAGCTGTGCGAGAACCGGCTGGAGGGACCCCAGGATTTCGATGGTCCAGCTCTCATTGGGATCGACGATCAGGTCGGCGTCCGGCGCGGCTGCGCGGACGGCGGCGAGGCAAGCCGCCGGGTCGTTCTGGTCAACCTTGACCTTGATCAGGGTGGCCCCAGTCATCCGTGCGGCCGCCTCCCCCATCGCCTGGGGGGTGTCCAGGCTCACGGTCAGCGCACTCACCAGGGGATGGAGCGGGGGCTGGCCGAGGGTTTCGGCGACCGCACGGCCGGCCAGGCGGGCTTCGATATCCCACAGGGCGCAGTCGATAGCGTTGCGGGCCGCGCCAGGACCCAGCCGCGAGGCCAGGTCATGGCGGCTCATCCCGCGGGAAATGTCCTGCGCCAGGCCGTTCACCTGGGCCAGGACGGAGTCGATGGTTTCCCCATAACGGGCGTAGGGCACCCCCTCGCCGCGCCCCTGGACGCCGTCCTGCTCCAGGGTCACGCCGACCACGTCAGCGGCGGTTTTCACCCCGCGGGAAATGCGGAATGGCGTGCTTAGCGGCCAATGTTCTGCGCGGACTGAGAGGGTGCGAAGCATTCCACTAACCTGTCGACGATCTGGTCCACGCCCATGGCGACGGGATCCTGGCAAGGGAGGTTGAAGCGCGCGGCGGTTTCATCGCACAGCCGGCGCGCCTCATCGGGGGCGAGACTAGAGGTGTTGAAGGCGATTCCTACCGCGCTCACTCCAGGATTGGTCAGGGCGGCCGACGCCAGATTGGCCTCGAGGCAGGCCTGGAGCTCAGGCAGGTCCCGGCCAGGCAGGCCGCGCATGTGCGGGCGGCCGGGCTCATGGCACAGGACGAGGGCGTCGGGCTGGGCGCCGTGCAGCAGGCCCAGGGATACGCCGGCATAGGAGGGATGGAACAGGGAGCCCTGCCCCTCGATCAGGTCCCAGCCGCCGTCGTGGCGGGCCGGGCTGATCTCCTCGATGCCCCCGGAGATGAAGTCGGCGATCACCGCATCGATGGGCACGCCGGACTGGGCGATGAAGATGCCGGTCTGGCCGGTGGCGCGGAAATCGGCCGCCAGGCCCCGGGCCCGCATCTCCCGCTCGATGGCCAGGGTCGTATACATCTTGCCGACTGAGCAGTCGGTGCCGACGGTGAGCAGGCGGTGGCCGGCCCGGGGGCGGCCATTGCCGACGGCCATCTTCTTCGGCGGTTCACGCACATCGAACAGGGACAGGCCCCGACGGGCGGCGGCGGCGACAATCGCCGGATGCTCCGTCAGCCGCTCATGCAGGCCAGAGGCGACGTGCAGGCCAGCCTCCAGGGCGGCGACCACATCGGCGACGATGCTGGGGCCCAAGACCCCCCCGGCATTGGCCACGCCAACGATCAGGGTCTTGGCGCCCTGGGCGGCGGCCTCGGTGAAGCTCAGGTGCGGCAGGCCCAGGGTGACCGTGCACTCAGGCCGCCGATGCTCTCCCAGACTCCAGTCGGGACGCCAGTAGGCGACCCCGCGGGAGGTTTTGACGGAAAGCTCATTCTGGGAGTCGCCGAGATAGAGCAGGTAGGGCGGCGGGATCATAGTCTCTCACTTCGGGCCGGGGCGACGCTGTTGCCCGATCATCGCGAAACTGAGCCGCGCGCGAAGCTCGAAAGGAAGAGGTCTGTTATAGCCCGGGGTTATGCGTCTGCTGCTGGTCCTGAATGTCCGCCTTTAAAGTATTCACAAAAGCTCGGGACATTTTGGAAAGCGGGCGGTCTTCAAGATAGATGCAATAGACCCCGAAGTTGGCGGGCTGCAAAAGAGGGCGAAAATCAAGATCGGCGTCCAGGTTTTCCCGGGCGGTGAACTCATCGACAATCGCCACCCCGGCGCCGTGGCGCACGAGGGCGGCGGCGACATAGTAGGTCTGCACCACGATGCCTTGGGGTCGGGCGGGCCCGCCCCGGATGACTTCGCTGGCATAGAGGGCGCCCACCGGGCCGCTGCCCTCCAGGCTGATCAGCTCGTGGCCGCTGAAGCTCTCGATACCCAGGCGCGGCGGGGCGTCGGGGAGGTAGTCGCGGCGATAGAGCAGAACCAGTTCGCCGGTGCCGATGCGGACATGGGCCAGCCTCGGATGGCGCGGGGCGTCATAGGCGACCGCCATGTCCGCCTTGCGCTCATAGAGCGCGCGCAGGATGTCTTCATCATGCAGGGTCTGCAGGGTGAAGGTGACGCCGGGATGCTTCTGGCGGAACTGGGCGACGGCCCGGGGCGCGACTCCCAGCCCCAGGGAGGGCAGCACCGCCAGGCCGATATGGGCCGACCCGCCCTTCAACAGATTGCGGGTCGTCTCCTTGAGCGACTCGATGCGGCTGTAGATCTCGTCGACGTCCCGGAACAGGGCATGGGCCTCATCCGTCGGCGTCAGTCGCCCCTTCACCAGGCGGAACAGCGGGAAGCCAAGCCGACCTTCGGCGTGCTTCAGGACCTTGCTGACAGAGGGTTGCGAGACATAGAGGGCCCGGGCCGCCGCGCTGATCGAGCCGGCCCGGTAGACCGCATGAAAGACCTCGATATGCCGGAGATTCATGGAGGGTAGATTGGCGCCGCTCGGTTCCATTTGTCTCTCAGACCATACCGCCCCCCTCCCTAGCAAGGGCTCGAGCCTGATGGCCGACAGGACTGCCGGCAAGGCCGGCGCGGTGCGCCAACCCCTGTGGGCTCACCTCCACTGCGACCAGCAGGGACCTCGCGAAACCGCTTCAGGTCCCACTGCAGCCGGGAACCCCGCTATTGCTGTCTGACCTGGACGCTTGCTGCGACATCACAGACGAGGGAGATGAGATCTCCAGCGTTTATGGGCTTGGTCAAAAAGTCATTTGCTCCAGCCTGGACCGCCAGTTCTCGATGCTCAGGCATTGCGTTAGCCGTGAGCACACAAATCGGCGTTGGATTGTTCTGACAATTTAACTCGTACTCCCGGATCAGCTTGATCGCCGTAAGGCCATCCATCACCGGCATCTGCATATCCATCAAGATGAGATCAAAATTTCCCGCCTCAACAGTTCGCACCGCTTGTTCGCCATTCTCTACCGAAACGATTTCCACCGGCAGACCATCCAGTATCATCTGCACCGTCTTTCGGTTGATCGGATGATCTTCAGCAAGAAGGACGCGCAGATTTCGCGTCCACTCAAATTCCGCCGCATCTCCCAACTCCGCCCTAAGCGGGATTTCACTTCCGGCTCGCTCCAGCACCAGATCAAATTCAAACGTTGAACCCACGTTCGAAATTGATGTCGCTGAGAGCGACCCGCCCATCAGTTCTACGAGTGATTTCGAGATAGCTAGACCAAGGCCCGTCCCGCCAAAGCGCCTGGTGATAGTTCCGTCCGCTTGCTCAAACCGTTCGAACAGGGTTGACGCAACCTCTTCCGGAAAGCCGATACCGGTATCCTGCACTTTGAATCTGATCTGGCAGCCAATCTCATCGTGAGCGACCTCGCTGAGAGAAAGGACAACCTCACCCCGATCCGTAAACTTTACTGCATTGCTCAGCAAGTTGGACAATACTTGTCGGATCTTGAGATCGTCTCCTAGAAAGTGCCCACAATTCCGATCCGTCGCCTCAAGTCTCAGCTCGACGCCCTTCTGCGCCGCACTCGCCTGAAACAGAGCAATGGTATCGGTGACAAGTTGCTCCAGATCGAACGGCTCCAGCCGCAACGCCATCCGCCCCGCGTCGATCTTTGCCAGGTCGAGAATGTCACTCAATAGACCCTCAAGCGCCCGCCCAGATGTCTCGATGAGTTGCACCATCTCGCGCTGCTTAGGGTGCATAGCGGTTCGCGCCAGGGCTCCGGCGACGCCCAGAACACCATTGAGCGGCGTGCGGATCTCATGGCTCATATTCGCCAAGAAGCTGGACTTGGCGAGGTTCGCGCGTTCGGCCGCTTCGCGAGCCTCAGTCAATCGCGCTTCGGCCGCCCGGACTTCCGAAAGGTCTCGCACCACACTCACGAAGGCTAACCCTCCTGCCGTTTCCAGCTTCGCAAGCGAAGCTTCAGCTGGAAACTGGCCGCCGCTCTTTCGGCGTCCATGAACAGGCGCACGGTCTCCCATCCGCAGGCTCTTGCGACGCCCCTCGGCGAAATTCTGAACGTGGCGAGCATGCTCGGCCCTCACACCTTCGCCTATAAGCATGCCGACACTTCGGCCAATGACCTCCCTTGCGGCGTATCCGAAGACGTTCTCGGCCCCAGCGCTGAATTGCAGAATACAGCCGGCCGGGTCGGTGAAGATGATGGCCTCAGGAGAAATTCGCAGCATTGACGCCAACATCTCGGTGGTCGTGCGCGCGTCATTTTCGATATTTCGCTGTTGCGTCACATCCCTCACAACACCGAACAAGCCAACGAGGCTCCCGTCTGGATCTAGGTCCACGTCCGCCTGCGTCTGCACAGAACGCAAATTCCCGCCGGGCAGAATAATACGGTGGTCAATACAGTATGGTTCGTGTTTCAGAACCGCTCGCTCAACAGCCTCCTGCATCTTGTCGCGATCATGCGGATGAACCAGATCAAGGAATGTCTGGAATGTTGGCTTGAACTCTTTTTCAGACACCCCGTATACGTGGTAGAACTGTTCAGAACAGAATAGCTCGTCTGTTTCCACCCTCCATTCCCAACTCCCAGTGCCTGATAATTTCTGGCTTCGAGCCAAGTGTCGAACCATTGCCTCCACATCAACAGGCGACGTTTCATCCAGCATAGGTATTGGGCCTTGCGCGGGGATGAGGTTATTTTCGATCATGTGAGGATTGAGCCAGGAACATGGTATGAGGTCGTGTCACGATTGATCCGCCGGTGCTGCGCGGCCAAGTGCGGCTCCCCCCGCGCGCATCCCCCTTGCCGGCGATTGCCTCGATGTCGAAGCGCTCGACACCAGCTTGAGGGCAGCCCCTGGGCTTGCGTGAGAGCCCGCCGTTTTGAAGGCGCCGACAAGGCGGGCCAATTCGGCCGTCTCGAGCTTCAGGGCGTGGCTAGCGGCGGTGGACTCCTCGACCATTGCAGCGTTCTGTTGGACAACATGGTCCATGTGATTGACCGCAACATTGACCTGGGCCAATCCGACGGCCTGCTCATTGGCTGAAGCCGATATCGCCGAGATGATCCCATCGATATCAGCCACCTTGCTGATGATGGACTGAAGGGCCTGGCCCGTTTCCCCGACCAAGCTCACGCCCTCTCCCACCTGATGCGAAGACGCCGCTATCAGCGTCTTGATCTCCTTCGCCGCCTCCGCAGAGCGTTGGGCCAGCGCCCTGACCTCTGAGGCTACGACCGCAAAGCCACGGCCTGCCTCGCCAGCCCGCGCAGCCTCCACGCCCGCATTCAACGCCAGAAGATTGGTCTGGAAGGCGATCTCGTCGATGACCCCGATAATCTGGCTGATCTGTCGCGATGACTCCTCGATCTGCCCCATAGCGCGAACCGCACGCGTGACGACCTCGCCCGAAAGCTGCGCCTCTTTCTTGGCGTCTTCAACGGTGGCGCCGGCCTCACGAGCACCACCGGCTGTGGCCTTCACAGCCGCCGTGATTTCATCCAATGCTGCGGCTGTCTCTTCCAGTCCGGCCGCCTGCTGCTCGGTACGCCGCGACAGATCGTCGGAGGCCATAGCCAATTCTTGGGCGCTGGATCCGATCGCACCCGTTGTGGCGCCGACGGTTGAAATCGTCTCCTCGAGGCGTTCGAGCGCGGCGTTGAAGTCGCGCCTTAACTGGCCGTACTCCGGCGCGAGCTCGTCTGGCATCCGGTAGGTGAGATCGCCTGCGGCAAGCGCGGCCATTCCAGCGCCCACAGACCTGACGACGGAGGCTCGCTCCTGCTCGAGCACCTCGGCCTCCGCCCGCTTTCGGGCCGCTTCATCAGCCTCAAGATAGACCGAGATGGCAAAGTCCATGTCGAGGAGCGTCGCTTTCGCCAGCGCTCCAAGTTCGGCCGCGACCTCAGGGCCTCTCGCATCCTTTCGAGCTCCAAATCGCGACTTAGGCCACCGCGATTCCACAACTGCGCCAATCAGCGCGTTGAGGAGCAAGGCGTAGCCGCCGATGTACCACCTCGGCTCCAGGCCGATGCGCGCGTGGATCTCTCCAACAGTCGTGACGGCTTGGACATAGGCCCCGTCGAAGTGGCCACTGGAAATCGTCTCCCAGTGGCCAAGCTGCCGTTTTTTGGCGCTGCCGACATGGGCGTCGGTCTCGAAGAAGCGTCGGGTCTCAGGGCGGCTCTGGACCTGGATGTAGAAGCTGTCCAACGCCGCTGGCAGTTCTTGCATCAGGATCGGCTTGATCCTCCGGAGGTTCGCCCGGGCGTCTTCGTCAAGTTTCATGAAATCTAGGCGATCGTCTAGCGCATCGTGCCGAGGCATAGCGGTGTCCTATGTGTGAAATTTCACAGTTCATAGAACGCCGTGATGGATAATGAGATATTAAGTTACCAACTTAAAGAATAGCCATAGCCATTAGAACTACTCAGAAGGCGTATACCCAAAGGCATATGCCCATGTTGAGCCACAGAACTGGTATTATTACATGATCCCGGTCGATTTCATGATTCCCCATTGTTCATCTCTCGCTCGACGGTTATCCACAAATTCCATGTGGGTATAATTGCCCCCGGCCAAATCGGGTGGGTCGCCACTCGCCCCCAAGACACTCACGCGAACTGGGAGGATCGCCGGCTTGAAAGGAGGCTTATTGGACGAGACGCGGGGGCGGAGCGCGATGATTCTCGAGGAGAAGCCCCTGTGCCGCGGGGCGATCGCCGCCGTGGTGGCCGGACTCGCAGGGTTCGGAGAGCCGACCTTCACCAGTTCTTTGTCGGAAGCAGACGCGCAGATCGGGCTATCGGCGCCCGACCTCTTCATCGTGGACTTGTTTTCAGTCGAGTATGATTTTGAGGGCCTGGCTCGGCTGATCCACCACCATAAATCGGTTCGCGTGATGGTCATTGATGACCGGATAAACCCGGCCTTCGTGCGGCTCGCCAAGGACGCGGGCGCCGTGGGGTATGCTTGCAAGAACTATGAAATAGATCTGCTTGAGGCGGCGATTGCAGCCGTCGCGGGGGGGCGCCTACAGTTTCCTGCGACACCGCCGTTGACCACTCCGACTGGTCGATCAGCGCGATCAATCGATCGCCTCTCGCCTAGGCAGTTGGAGGTTTTGAAGTGTATTGCGGTCGGAATGGGAAACCAGGAGATCGCCGACACGCTCGGCATCACATTGGGTACAGCGAAGGCCCATATCCACACGATTCTGAAGCTCACCGGCACTCGAAACCGGACCGAAGTCGCCCTGATCGCCGGTCGGTTCCTCGCATAGGCGCGGTCCAACCTCCACCTATCCCCGGCGCCCCTAGGGGCTGACGGCAGCCCCTACCGGTGTCGGCAGGCTTAAGGGACTCGTCCGAACAGGACGCTCTTTCACAAGGCGGCAAGGCGGTGGCCAGACCTGTTGAAAGACGGGGGATCAGCGCCGCTTGAGAAGAGATGCGCGCCCCGTCGTCCACCGTTCCGTCTGCCGGAACGCCGTTCTAAAATGCTTTTTTCTTCGAGAGAGTATGGCATAGAGACCGAGGAATCAGCTGGAGCGTCGGTGTGGATCGAGCGGTGTCGCGCGCGTTTTCCTTGCTTGAGAGCCTCGCCAGCGCGAGCGAGCCGCTGCGGCTGATAGAGGTCGCTCAACTCGCCGGACTCCAGAAGAGCACCGCCCACAGACTCTTGGGGACCTTGGTCGAGCTGGGCTATGTGCGGCAGGAGGCCTCGGGTCGCTATGGCGCCACCCTGCGGACCTGGGAGTTCGGCGCCCGGACGGTCGCCCAGCTTCCGATCAAGCGCATCGCGGCCGGCTTCATTCATGGTCTGCATCGGACAATCGGCGAGACGGTCAGCCTGACCCTGCTCTCGGGACTGGACGTCATCTATCTGGACAAGCTCATCGCCCCGCGCCCTGTGCAGTTTCGCACCAGCGTCGGCAGCCGCGTGCCCGCCCTGTTTACAGCCAGCGGCAAGGCCATGCTGAGCCGGCGGCCGGACGGGGTTGAACTCGCAAGGCAGTCGGCGGAGCTACACGGGCTGGATATCGCCGCCGTCAGCGCCGAGCTCGATGAGGCGCGGTCGCGTGGCTATGCGATCTCCAGCTACAGCCCTGGCGTCTTGAGCATCGGCGTCGCGGTGGAAGCCGGGAGCGCCGCCGCCGAGGCGGGCCTCTCCGTCTCAGCCCCCAGCGAACATCTCGTCGGCGCCGACCGCGACGCGGTCATCGGGGCCCTGCTCGAGGCGGGCGCGCGCATGAGCGAGGCGCTCGCCCAGCCATGACCTCACCTGGGCCGCTCTCCATCACCCGAACGCTCAGCGCCTACGTCGCCGGCGCCTTGGCCGCCGATCCGCCCGCATCCCATCGTGAACTCGGGCGGCTGCACATCCTCGACACCCTGGCGGCCATGGTCGCTTGCCGTGATCTTGAGCCGGCCCTCCTGGCGCGCAACTACGCCCTGTCCCTCAGCGGCCCCTGCGGGACCACCACCATGCTGGCGACGAACGAGCGCGCCGGCCTGGTTGACGCGGCCTTCGCCAGCGCCATGACCGGGCACGCCGCGGAGATCAACGACTTCATCCCCTCCGCCTTCGTCCAGCCCGGGCCCGCGGTGGTGTCGGTCACCCTGGCCCTCGCCGAGACGCGGGGCGCGAGCGGCGCCGATCTGCTGCGCGCCGTCATGGCGGGGTATGAGTTGGCCGGCCGCCTCCCCAAGGCCCTTGGCCTTGCCAATCTTCGCCGGGCGGGCGTCGCCAACCACGGGATCGGTCCGCTGTTCGGATCAGCCGCCGCGGCCGCCGCCCTGCTGAGGCTGACTCCGGCGCAGGTCGATGATGTGTGGACCTTCTGCGCGCAGCAGGCCGGCGGCTCATGGCAATGGCTGCTGGACGTCGAGCACATCGAGAAGGCCTTCGTCTTCGCCGGCATGGGCGCCCGCGATGGGCTGCACGCGACCCTGATGGTGGAGGCCGGCTTCCGCGGCGTCAGGCAAGCCCTGGACCATCCCGCCGGATGGCTGCACGGCGGCGTCTTCGCTGGCGGGGACAGCAACCACGCCTATCTGGTCGAAGGGCTTGGCCAACGGTCCGAACTGCCCTTGACCGCCTACAAGCGCTATCCGGTGGGGGGGCCGACCCAGCCGGCGGTCGAGGCCCTCCTGTCCCTGTTGCCCGCCATCGCCGGAGCGCCCGTCGAAGCCGTGAAGATCGAGATGCCCGGCCGCTGGGAAGCGTTCCGGGACGCGGCCATGCCAGCGCTCAACCTGCGCTACCTCACCGCCATCATTCTGCTCGACGGACGCCTGGACTTCGTATCGGCGCAGAGTCTGGAGCGGATGGCCGGCGATGAGGGGGTGCGCGCCCTAATGGACCGCGTGAAGATCGCACATGATCCGGCGCAGGAAGCCCGACCGGGCGAGCCCCGAACGGAGTCGGCCCGCGTCAGCGTGCGGCTGGAGGGGGGCCGAGATGTGCACGCCTATACCCCGCACGTCCTGGGCTTTCCCTCCCATCCCATGACCGCGGCCGATGTGGAAGCCAAGGCGCTGGACCTTATGGCGCCCCACCTGGGCGTGGCCCGCGCAAAGGCGGTGATCGAGGCGGTGCGAGGGATTGAGCACATGGCCGCGGCCCGCGACCTGATCGCCCTCATCGCCCGCTAGCCGTACTGTCGGAGGAGACAAGACATGACCCCCCTCACCCAGCCTGCCACCGCCGAAGACCTGGTCATTGTCGAGACGGCTCAGGGCAAGGTGGGCGGCCGCCGCCGCGCGGGCGTCAGCGTCTTCAAGGGCATGCGGTATGGCGCCGACACCGGCGGGGCCAACCGCTTCCGGCCGCCGCAGCCGCTGGAGCCTTGGACCGGGGTCCAGGACGCCGTCGCCTATGGCGACCAGTCGCCCCAGATGCGCGGCATGTTGGCCGACAAGGGGCCGATGAGCGAAGACTGCCTGCGCGTGAACGTCTGGACGCCGGCCACCGACGGCGCCGGGCGGCCGGTCATGCTGTGGTTCCACGGCGGTGGGTTCGAGGCGGGTTCGGCGTCACAGAAGGTCTATGACGGGACGCGCCTCGCCCTGCGCGGCGACGTGGTCGTGGTCAGCATCAATCACCGTCTCAATGTCTACGGGCACTGCTACCTCGGCGATCGCCTGGGCCCAGCCTACGCCGGGTCCGGCAATGCCGGCTATCTCGACCTGATCGCGGCCATGCGCTGGGTGCGGGAGAACATCTCCGCCTTTGGCGGCGATCCCGACAATGTCACCCTCTTTGGGCAGTCCGGCGGAGGTCGCAAGGTCAGCCTCTGCTATGCGGGCGCAGACGCCCAGGGCTTGTTCGCCCGCGGCATCGTCCAGAGCGGCTCGCACCTGCGGATCCAGACGCCGGAACAGGCCAGCCGCCTGACCGACGCCCTGTTGGCGCAACTGGAGATCGCGCCGGCCGACATCGACAAGCTGCTCTCCGTGCCTATCGAGGCCCTGACCCGGGCGCAGCTGCGGGTGATGCGCGAGATGCGCTCGCGCTTCTCGCCGGTGCTCGACGGGCTGGCCTTTACCGAGCACCCGTTCGTCCCCCACGCGCCGGCGCGGTCCAATCACCTCCCGATGATGGTCGGCACCACTCGTACCGAACTCTCCAACCAGCTGGGCTATGAGGACGGCGCGTTTGATCTGGATATGGCCGAGCTGCGCCGCCGTGTGGGCCGCTTCGTCCCGACCGAGGACGTCGACCAGGCCATCGCCACCTTCCGCGCGGCGTCGCCGGAGGCCACGCCCTCCGAGCTTTACTTCACCCTCGCTTCAGCCCGCGGCTATGTGCGCGACGCGACCATCATGGCCGAGCAGCGGGTGGGGGCGCAGGCGGCGCCGACCTATCTCTATCAGTTGACCTGGCGCTCGCCGGCCGACGACGGGAAGCACATCAGCCAGCACACGCTGGACCTGCCCTTCATGTTCGACAATGTCGCCGCCGCCCTCCACCTGACCGGGCCGGAGAGCGAGGAGACCCGCGCCATGGCCAACGCCATGGCCGACACCTGGATCAGCTTTGCGCGCACCGGCGACCCCAACAACGCCGCCATCCCCACCTGGCCGCCCTACGACCTGACCGATCGCGCGACGATGCTGTTCGAGGTCCCGACCCGACTGGCGAGCGACCCCTGGGCCGCTGAACGCGAATTTATGAGCCGCTACGAAACCCAGCAGATGGGCCGCACCCTGCACCGCTGAGCCGGAGGACATCCCTATGACGACAGACCGCCGATCCTTTATCGCCGCTGGCGGCGCCGCCCTCGGCCTGGTGGCGGCCGGCCCGGTTCGGGCCGCCGAAGACAAGCTGTTCCCCATCGTCGAAACCGCCACGGGCAAGGTCCGCGGGGTCAGCTCAGGTGGAATCGCCGTCTTCAAGGGCCTGCGCTACGGCGCGGACTCCGCCGGGGCCAATCGCTTCCTGCCGCCCCAGCCTGTCGCGCCCTGGAGCGGCGTCCGCGACGCCTTCGACTATGGCAATATCGCGCCGCAGATCCCTGGCAATCGGCGGCACGTCTATGCCGACCTGATCCTGAACGACATCCAGCCGGGCGGCATGGGCGAGGACTGCCTCGTCCTCAATCTCTGGACGCCGGAGCCCAACGCCAATCGCAAGCGCCCGGTCATCGTGCGCTTCCATGGCGGCGGCTTCTACGGCGGGTCCTCCAACAATCCGGGCGGCGACGGCGAGATGCTGGCCCGCTTCGGCGACTGCGTGGTCGTCACCGTCAATCATCGCCTGAGTGCGCTCGGCTATCTCTATCTGGGTGATGAGGGCCCCTTCGCCGACTCCGGCGCGGCCGGCATGTCCGATCTGGTCGCCGCGCTGCAATGGGTGGCGCGCAACGTGGAAGCCTTCGGGGGCGACCCAGCACGCGTGATGATCATCGGCCAGTCTGGCGGCGGCGCGAAGGTGAGCCACCTGATGGCCATGCCCGGGGCGAAGGGCCTGTTCTCCAGCGCCGGCGTGATGAGCGGCTCGTCCCTGACCTCGATGACCCGCGAGCAGGCTGACAAGGCGTCGAGCCAGTTGTTGCAACGGCTGGGCCTGGGGCGACACCAGGTCCAGGCGCTGCAGGCCGTCCCATTCACGACATTGCTGGCCGCCCAGGCCGACGTCGAGGCTGAGGAACGCCGCCGCGGCGAGGCGCCCCGCTCCTTCGCGCCCGTCCTGGGTGAGGCTATTCCGCACCACCCTTTCACGCCTGGAGCCCCGGAGGAGTCCCGGGACATCCCTCTGGTGGTGTCCACGGCCCTGGACGAGCGGACCTATCGCGAGACACGGTTCGATGTGACGTGGGAGGAGGTGCTCGGGAGCCTGCAAAAGCGCGTCGGCGAGGACGCCCAGATGCTGCTCGACGCCTATCGAGACGAGACCCCCGCAGCGACCCCCTTTATCATCAACGCCAGGATCGCCAGCGACACCTATTTCAGACTGTCAGCCAACCTGATGCTGGAGCGCCGGGTCGCGGCGGGCGGCGCGCCCACCTGGGCCTATCTATGGGAAGCGCCAAGCCCGGCTTTTGACGGGCGCTATGGCGCCGTGCACGGGATCGACGTCGCCTATTCCATGCACGATATCCGCTTCCCCCTGGCCGGTCCTACCCGGGACAATCTGCGGCTCGCCGACGAAATCGCCGGCGCCTGGGTGGCCCTGGCGGCGACGGGCGAGCCGAACAATCCGAAGACGCCGCAGTGGCCCGCCTACGACCTGACGGATCGAACAACCCTGGTCTTCGGACACCCGACCCGGGCGGAGAAGGATCCTCGCGGATTTTTCCGGGACTATTGGGCCAAGCGAGCGGCGGCGCGCGCCAGTGGAGGGTGACGCCAGCATCGTCGAGGGAGATCACCACGCCCCTGAGGTCCCGCGCGGCACTCAGGGCGCTTGGCGTGCGGCGGCGGGGATTCAGGCAGTTGGCGCTCAGCTGAGGGGTCAGACAGCAAAAAGCCGCCGGACGGGTTGCGTCAGGCGGCTTTGAGATGATTTGGGTGCGGGGACAGGATTTGAACCTGTGACCTTCAGGTTATGAGCCTGACGAGCTACCGGGCTGCTCCACCCCGCGGCAGATGGGATTGGCGCGTGTTGGTGCGCCTATGTGTGCTGGCA
>NZ_JAUXSP010000028.1 GCF_030679875.1 Phenylobacterium sp.
AGCTCACCCTTCAACGCCTCCAGCGCCACCTTGGCCTTAAAATCAGCCGTGTACCGCTTCCGCTTCCCAGTCATAAAGTCCGTCCTTCATCGAGGTCGAACCTACCTTAGCCAACTGTCCGAATTTCCGGCGCCACCTCAGGGTGATCGGCGTCGGTGTGAGCAACGATGTCCCGCAGCTTATCGCCGAAGGCTGCAAAGAGATGTTTGGCCTTGTCCCGCGCCGGCGCTCCAGCGAGGAACTCGACCAAATCCAGCAATTCTCGTTGCGCGAGCGCCCCGCGCGCCTCATCCCAACGCGTGCTCAAGAGACGGTACGGTGTTGCGCTCAACAGCAGAACTGCCGGTGCGGAGGCGCCGCCGTCGGACCCAAGGAGCGTCTTCAGAAGCGGATCCTGCTCCTTCTCATCCAGAACCTGCCGATAGCGTTGAAACTCGTCGAGGATCACGAGATCGGGCGATTGGTGCCGCAAGGTAGCCAATGCCAAGGCTCGACGAAGCCGACCGACAAACGCGGTCGCCTTCCCCTTGGATGCCGCGTCGAGCCCAGCGCGGACGGGTTCGCCGAATTCCAGAGCCAACGCCTCTCGGAAGCGACGGCCGATGTTGGGTGGAGAGCACGCCAACTTTCGCTCGCTGTCTTCGACCACCCAGTCCCAGGAATTGCGCGCGCTGAGCCGGAGAATGCTGGGATCCAGATTGCGTGCGAAGGCAGGATAGGTTCGCTCCAACAATACCTTGAGAAAAGCGCGCTCTTCCTTGCGGCCCCCAGTCAGCCGCGCGCGGGCGCCTGGAAAGGACGTTGCAGGGGTTAGGGCATAGATCACCACGGGACTGGACGGCGTCTTCGACACAGCAATCAAGGACAGCCGATCAGGCGTATCGGTAGCGGCTTCGCGCTCCTTATCTCCCAGGAAGCCTACCACCCGATGCTTATTCTGGTGGGAGACCGCGTGGCCGTTGGCGATGTAGTAGACGACCAGGGGCCGATGGCCGTCCTGAGACATTCGGCGCGCGATCTCCTTCGCGACGACCGTTTTTCCGAGGCCGACTTCGTCCGCCACAAGGAAACGGCGACGTCCTCCAGCATCATTGAAGGCTCTCATCGCGGCATTCACCGCCGCCTTCTGAAATGGCTTGGGCTGGCTCAACCTCGACGCCTCCGGCCGGCCGGTTGTCCCAAACCGGCCTGGACCGTTCGCCACAGATCGGCGAACTGCCCTAAAGTCCGCGCGGCCGACGGATCTTCTTGCTCAATCTGTTCCAAAACCGCTGGCAGGTAGGTCGCCACACGGCGGTCGATCTCGGCGAATTTTTGCGGGTTCCTAGCCCAGGCGGCCAGGATCTCCTCGAGCGTCGGCAGCTCAGGATCGAAGGCTAGGTTGATGTCGGACGAGGTTTTGTCCGCGCGCTCATCTTGGGTCCAGTCACCCTCGCCATCGGTGGCATTGCCCGACAGGAGACCTGCGACCCAGAGAAGAAAGCCACGCGCGCCCAGGAAACGCGCAAAGGCCGCTCGATCGCGATCTTCGCCGAACGCAGGATCCGCCGGCGCCCGTTGAAGCCACGATAATCCCCGCTCCAAACGGCTCACGCGCAGCCGAACAAACTCGCTGCGCTCGTCCCGAGGGACTTGGCCCAGGCTCAAACTGGTTTCTCCCCGCGGCCAAGGCAGAAGCGGGCCATTCAGCGCGCCGACTTCAAGAAGGATGTCGGACTCGTCTGGATGTGGCCCACCGAATTTGGAGCCGGAACGATGCGTCAGCCGAAGGCCGCTGCCTTCAACGGTTAGTTCACCGGCCCAGCGCGCCGCCACTTGAGCGCGCGCGCGCTCCAGCGCCTCCTCCTCCAGCGTCGAAGCATCCGCCTCATATTCCGCTGTTGGAGCGGCGACGAGACGCGCCATGTCGAGTAGTGAAAAGAGCCCTTTTTCCACCGCCTCGCTGATCAACAACTCGGCCATGACCTCGACATTGCGGCCGGTCCACGCGCGCATTGTCGCGTTTGCGCTTCCGAGCCATAGCCGCCGCTTATTTCCCGTCCGTGTGAAGAGGAGCTTGGCGTGAAGACCGCGTCCGATCTCCTCGCCTTCTGCGGCAGCCCGGTCGTTCTCGCCGGCTGCCAGGTCGCTCGTCTCTAGCTGTGGATCTGGCGCGGGATAATCAGGCGCATCGAGCGCGAGAAGATCGTCAAATCCGGATAGAGCCGGCCCCACGCGCTCGATCTCTTTCATCGTCGTCAATAGGACACGGCGACCCTCGCTGGATTGCGCAAGCTTTTGACGAGCGAGGAAAGTCTTGTCGATGAAAGGACTGACGATAACAACCGCGTCGGCGCCTGCGGAAGGGACAGGAACCGTGAAGTCTCCGGTTCCCGTGGTCCAACGAATTCCCTGCACCTTCACGCCTGTGGGCGATCGCCACGAGACCGAGCTCACCGCGGTCGCAAACGACGAAGGCCGAACGCCCTTCATCTGAGCCTGCTCAGCTAAGGCGCGCGCGACGTCATCAACACCTGCGATCTGGGAACCGCCCTTGGAGGCGGATACCAGTAGGAGACCGATGTCGCGATTGACGCATTCGGTGAGATTGCGACTGCCAAGCCACAACCGCCAGCTTACACCGCCGTCGTCCTTACGCAGCTTGATGAGCGCAGCCTTCGGATGCCAACTGCCCGTCGCCTCGTCGAGATCGACCTCCCGCACGAATTGATCCAGCACCGCTGCGACCTTTGGCGTGCGGCGCATTCTGGCCAATCGACCACGTTGGATTAGGATCCGCGCCTTGCCCCGCAGCGACTCCACGGCGTCGGCGAAATCCGATGGCTTCCTCTCCCCTCATCGTTGTCCTTGCCGGCCAGCGCCAGCAGAGCCGCGCCGATTGAGCCGAGGTCGGCGGAGTAGGCGGCAAGAAGGGCCAGTTCGACCGTTTCATCAGCTCCGGGCCGCAATCCCTCGAGGAAGGAGAGCGCAGGCCAGCTATCGACTGCGGCGCTCACAGCGCTGCCGCCAAGTCGTCCAAGAGGGTGGCGACCTGTTCCCACCGGTAGTGCAACGAGGTCGCAAGGCCATGCTCATCGCTGGACCATTCCAGGCGTCGAGCTCGTCCATTAGGGGTTCGGGCAAGTCGGGCGCGCGTGCCCTTTCGAGCCTCTGCGGCTTCATAGGGTTCAAAAAGGGCGCGGGGATCTAGCGATCGATCCTCAATCCACAACTTGGTCGCAAACAGGACCGCTCGCAATTTGGTGGGCAGATTACCGATGTCCGCTTCGAGCGCGTCAATGTCGAGCTTCCTGGCGATCGCGCCGTGCTGATCGACGATGTCGACCAGATGATCGCGGTGCCGCGTCGAGATTGGACGTTTGTCCTCGCGCTCGAACATGGATTCCAGCAGCGCATCGTAAATGGCTCGACCTATGCCCGCCAGGCTGGCGGCCTGCTGCGCCCGCCTCAGTGCGGAGCGATCTGGCCCAGCAATGTCCATGACCTCGGGCGACCACATATCGGCGGGCGCCTCGGCGCCGGTCCGGACCAGCCTCGCAAGCAAACACAGTTCAGGATCACTGGGCCGCCGCAAATCAGATAACCGCTCGCGCAGAAACGTCGCCTCATCTCGTGCAAGATCGAGAGAGATGTCGCCGTCTTGCCAGTTGCCGGGGCGGCGCGGCAAAGCGACGAACGGTGGGTCGAAGCCAAATAGCGGCTGACCATCGTCGTCCGTCGTGCTCCCGATCGGACGCAGCAACCGGTGCGCCTGAGCGCGCGAGATGGTCCGACCATTCGGCCGGGGCCGTAGAATTCCCCACACGGCCATAGCATTCCAATAGACCGTGGAGGGCGGCTGGCTCGAGGGCTTGGGAAAGACGCGGCGTCCAATCACGCCGAGGCCCGTCAATCGCCCCGCGAGTTCGCATTCGCGATCCCGCAGCGCTCGTGTGGCGGATGCGCCCGTCAAGCCAGCCAGGTCTTCGAAGAGCCAGGGGACGATGATAGCGTAGCGGGCGCGGGTATGCAGCACGGACGTGCCGGGAAAGAAGCGGTCAGCATAGCTCTGGTGAATCGTCAGGAAGCCGATCTCATCCCGAACGCCCGTCGATTCCTCGTCCATTTGGGCTTTGGCGCGCGCCAGCGCGTCCCGCGACAAAAAGGACCATCCAAGCGAAGGCTCCAGGCCCGAAATACGCCTCACGCCGTTGCTCCGCCGAGGGCAGCGCAACGCTCCACAACGAGGGCGGTCACTCTGCCCTGGACAACCTTTGCGGCCTCCGATTGCGCCGCGAAGGTCGGCAGGCGTAGCCCTCCGGCGCGTTCATCCAGCCGCTGGGTCAGTTGACCGATCGCTGCATCGGCATCACCGGCGGTCAGGCCGATGGTTCGCGCCAACGCCAGGAAGTCCTGCCGCGTCAGGCGATCATCCTTGCCGTTGAGCTTCAGCGCCATCCGATCGACACCGAGGCCCGGAAAAACCCGCGTGGTGACGGCGTCGTAGAGGGGGGCGAAGCGCACGGTCGTGAAGGTCTTGGCCCCGGGGTCGGCCGTCTTGAGCAGGGCCAGGTTCTTCAGGTGCATGTCGCCATCGGCGATCAGCCAGGCAAAGACCGCGCGACGGAACAGGATGTCGAGATCCGCGGCGGGATCGGTCGACAGGGGCCGCAGGCCGCGGGCCATGCGCTCTATCGTGCCGTCATACTTTGCCGAGGTCGGAAGATCGAGAATGGAGCAGAAGTCCTCCAACGCCAGACGACGCTGGTCCTTCGGACCGTGCCGAATGTCGAAGCGCTCGACTAGCAAGGCCGGCGACATGCCATCGGGCATTTCGATCAATGCCGCGTCAGGCACCTCGAAACCGGCCGCCCGACCAAGCTCCAGACACAGCCACTCCACGATCGGCAGCGTCTCGAATCCCGCCGTTCCTGCGGGCTTGAGAATATGGGTGAACGGCTGGTCGACGGCCGGAACGAGGCGGCCGTCGGGTGTCAGACTCATCGGAGCCTTGATCTGGATGCCCGACAAGCGCGGCGTCTCGGCCCGGGCGAAGATGCGCGCCAGGCTCTGCTCAAATGTCTCCTCGATCTCTCCGCGCGCCGGCCCCGCGTAATGGCCGGTGAAGCGGCCTTCGTCGCAGAAGCTCGCCAGCGTGGTGGTCAGCACGTCTGCGGGCAAGGCCGCCAATTCCTCGCGGCTCTCCACGACGGTGATGTTGGACATGTAGCGCCGCCCGCGCCGCAGCGCCTCGCGCTCGTCGCGCTCATGCAGGACCTGGGCGAGCCAGCCTTCTGGCAACAGCGACTCGATGAACGCCGGCAGCTTGCCCGGCGTGGTCTCGCGCACCAGGACCGGGCCGGTGCGCCTTCGCGCCTTCCAGCGCCACTCGAACCCGTCATGGGTCAGCCGGCCGAGCGGCTCGCCATGCCAGGCGACCAGGAGATCGAGCGCGGCCTTGTTGACCGGCGCCTTGGCCGTGCCCGGCTGCGCCATCAGGAAGCGCTCGGCGCCCTCCCCTTCGCGATACCATTCATTCTCGCGCGCCAACGCCCAGACGGCGTCGGCGGCCGCCTGGGGCGTGCCATGCTCCTCGACGAGGCGCGCAGCCATCTGGATGCGCATGTCCGCACTGATCGCGCTGGCGTGTTCGCTGCGCAGCCGGAAGGCTTCCAGAAAGCGCTGGCGGGGCGAGGACACGTCGATCCGCAGCTCGCCAAGATCGTCGCCGATCACCGCGGCTGCAATCGACGGATGGGCTGGGGCTTCGTTCTGGACGATCTCCAGCGTTCGCAGCCGCGTGCGCTGATTGCGGCGCCCGCTGAGGAACAGCCGCCCGTCCGGCGTGGGCGCAAGCAGGACGGCGCTGGCGGACGACAGGTAGGCGTTGGGATAGAGATAGTGCGCGATCCGGACCGCGTGGCCCAGGATCGCCGCCTCTGGGTCCGACTCGTGATCGACGTAGACGCCGCGCACGAGCTGGATCAGTTCACCGGCCTGGGCGCGCTGATGGGCGCGTTTGGCGTCGATTGTCTCTCCAACCAAATGGATCGCCATAGGATTTTCTCGCATCTCAGACGCGCGTTAATCCCACCACTCGTGTCGTGATGCAAGGATTATCACGCATCTGAGATGCGCGATAATCCCAGACACCTCAAGCATCGGAGCGCGCCGACGCGGACCGGCGTCGACGCGCTCCAGGACAATTCATGCCGCACAGGCGGCACCAGCCAGTCCTATGCCGACTGGCCTAGCGGGCTCAGAGCGGGTTCGCCGCCGTCCCCGCCGCCGCCCTTGATCCGACCCACACGGCGGCTTCTCCGACGGTCCCGGCGCTTATGGGTCCCGGTCCCCAAGCCCTATCGTCAAGCCACGGCCGCCGATTGATCGAGCGACGTCGCCTGCACGATGGCGCGAAAGTTCTCCAGAAACTCGGGATGCCGTCCTGCCAGAAAGCCCTCAATCTCAGGCCTAGACAGCAGCCGCTCCAGAAATCCGGCGGCGACGACCAGCACCAGCATGTCGTCGCCATACGAGACCTCGAGTTCCTTGTACTCCTCGCTCACCGAGGCCATTTCGCGCTCCAGCCGGGACATCTGCTCGGACGACAGCCCAGTCGCCTTCTTGAGTTCGTCCGGCTTGTGCAGATCCGAAGGCTTGGAGGTCGCCAGCAGAGCCTTGGCGTAGCTCACCGTGTAGTTGTTCGCCGACACCATCAGCTCGGCGACCTCGAGCTGCCGGATTGGCTTCATCTTGCGCAGCTTCTGGAAGGCGTGGTGGCCGACCGGCTTGTCCTTCAGCAGCTCGGCGACCTCGCGGCTGATTCCGGCCAGCAGATGGCGGCGCTGGCGGATAACCTTCACATCGACATTGAGCGCCCGCGCCAGCTTCTCCTCCGGAACGCCGCGCTCCAGCGCCCGCACGATCATGTAGTGCTCCTGGATCGTCGCGAGCCGATTGACCCGCTTGTTGTAAGTGAAGGACTCGTCGTCATCAGCGACCACGCATGGCGCGTCGGTCGCGCCGAGAAAGCGCAGCGCGTCCAGTCGCATATGGCCGTCGAGCAACAGATATTCGCCGCTCTTTTGGCGGGCGATCGACAGCGGCTCGATCAGGCCCACCTCCGCCACCGAGGCTGCGATCCGGCGATATTTCACGCTCTCGCGCACCCCCGCCGGCAGGGCCTTCGTCGGCAAAAGATCAGCGATGGGGAGCGTCAGAATATTGCGCTCGAAGGCGATTTTGACCGGATCCGACATGCTAGGCCTTTATCGGTCCGATCCGCTCGGCCAGGGCCCGCGGCAGAGTGCTGAGGCCCTCGGCACGCAGCAGCGTCACGAAGTGCTCGTCATCGAGCAGCCGGCGCATGGCGTTGGCCACAAACAGCAGCCGACTGCGGGCGAGCGACGCGCGTTTGATCAGCAGCTTTTGCCGCTCGGTTTCGCGCTGGTAGGCGCGGATCAGGCTCTCCGATGTGACCGCCTTCTGGGTGCGCGTGGACCTCGGACCGCGCTTGTGGAGCTGCTTGCCGCTGTTGTTGCGCTGCTCGATGATCTGCCGGATCGCCAGGACCTGGTTTCCCGGGATCGACTTCTCTTCATAGGCCTGCGCCAGCGCCTGCTGGACTTCACCGTCTTTGGCCCGGGCGATCTCCATCGCGATGGTATGGGGGATCACGCCGCGCTCCACCGCCGCAATCAGCTTCTCCTCGCCATTGTCGAGCAGGAAACAGATCGCGCTCACATACTCGACCGAGAAGTCGACCTTCGCGGCGATCTCCGGATGCGAGTATCCCCGCGCGCTTAACGCGCCGATGGCGTGGACGAGTTCGAGCGCGCTGTGCTGACGCCGCGCCAGATTCTCGACCAGGCTCATAACGTAGCAATCCTCCTCGGCGGCATCGATGACGATGGCGGGGATTTCGGTTTGGCCAAGCGCGACGAAGGCCTCCAGCCGCCCCTGACCGCAGACCAGGTCGAAGCGGGACTTGCCGGGCCGCTGGCTGACGGTGATGGGCTTCTTCAATCCCAGGTGCGCGATGCTGTTCACCAGCTCCTGAAAGATGCGCTTGTTGCGCACGCGCGGGTTCAACACGGTGATCAGATCAACCGGTATCGAGCGAATCTCCGGGGCGGGCGCGCTCATGCCGCCATCCTCAGCGGAACGCGCCGCGTCAGGTCGAAGAACGCGTCGAGCGTGTCGAAGCGATAGGCGTCGAGCAGAATCCCGTTCTCAGGCGCTAGCCGCAGGTTGGGGGTGGCGCCCATGTCCAGCCACGGCAGCAGGTAGTAGTCGTGGATGGCAACATTATCCTCCGCCATGCGCGCGACGATCGTGATACTCGGCCGCAGTCCGCTGTCGAAGCGCACCTTCCAGCGCAAGCCGCCCGCCGCGGTGACCTGGCATCGCGAGATCACGATCGAGGCCGAGAACTCCTCGTTGATGTGCAGCAGGTCCGTCAGCGGATCCCGCCGCACCGTTCCGCCGGCCGCTTCTATGTCGGCGGTGACCTGCGCCACGACACCGGGGTGGAGGGTGCGCAGCGTCCGATTGGTTTCGATGTAGCGATAGTCCCGGCAAGGCGCGTAGCCGACGAGCTGATAGGCGCGCACCAGGCTTCCGAACCGGTGCCGGAAGGTCGAGCTGGAGGGCATATCCTCGATCTCGTCGATCACCAGGCCCGACAGCCACCCCTTCTCAGCCAGGAGCGCCGACAATCGCGCGAGCAGCTCCTCGTCGGTGTATCGCCGGCTGCGCTCCTGGATGATCCGTACGCATCCGGTGAGGACCGCGGCGGCTAGGCTGTGAAACGCCGGGAAGTGGCTTAGGCGGCAAGCGCCGTGGGCGTCCAGTTCCAGGGCAACAACTCGTTGAGACGACTGGCCGGCAGGTCGTTGATGCGCGCGAGGA
>NZ_JAUXSP010000030.1 GCF_030679875.1 Phenylobacterium sp.
TCCCCACCATCGCCCACATGGTGCCCCGCGGAGCTTTCGCGTGGGCCGCGGCACGGCTCAGGTCCCATCTCAACTTGCCGGTCGTGGCGTCGAACCGGATCAACACCCCGGAGCTTGCCGACCGCCTCATCGCCGACGGCACCGCCGACATGGTTTCAATGGCACGGCCCTTCCTGTCCGACCCCGACTTCGTCGCCAAGGCCCGGGCCGGGCGACGTGCCGCAATCAATGTGTGCATTGGCTGCAATCAGGCCTGCCTGGACAACGCCTTTACCGGCCAGCTCACGACCTGCATGGTCAATCCCGCCGCCTGCCGCGAGGCCGAATTCGGCGATGTCGCAGCGCCGATCGAACCTAAGCGTATCGCGGTTGTTGGCGCGGGGCCCGCGGGCCTGGCCGCGGCGGTGACGAGCGCGGAACGGGGCCACCGGGTCACCCTGTTCGAGAGATCAGAACAGATCGGCGGCCAGTTCAATCTCGCGCGCCGGATCCCGGGCAAGGAGGACTATGCCGAAACCATCGGATATTACGGCGCTCGGCTATCCGAGCTCGGGGTCGAAGTGCGGTTGGGAACGCTTGTTCGCCCGCAAGATCTCATCGCCGCCGCATACGATCATGTGATCGTCGCCACCGGCGTGGAGCCGCGAACGCTCGATTCGATGGGCATGGACGACTCGCGTGTGCTTACCTACGCACAGGCCATTGAAACGCCCGAACTGGCAGGCGAAAGCGTGGCGATCCTGGGCGCTGGTGGCATTGGTTTCGACGTGGCCCAACTCCTAGCGCACCCCACCGGCGCGGGCGACCCTACCAGGCCCGATATTGAGAGCTTCTCCCAGAATTGGGGGATCGACACCGGCTTCAACGAGCGCGGCGCCCTGCACCCGCAGCCCGGATCGTGGCCCTCGGCCCGGCAGATCACGCTCTTCCAGCGCAAGCCGGGATCGGCGTTCGGCGCGGGACTGAGCAAGACGCGGGGCTGGGCCAACCTCCAGGAAGTGAAGCGCCGGGGCGTCGCCATGACGGGTGATGTTGTCTATGGCCAGCTCAGCCCAGAGGGCCTGTATGTCATGGTGGGCGGCGTCCCACAGTTGATCGCGGCCGACACGTTCGTGCTATGCATCGGCCAAGAGCCGCAGGCAGGAATCGCCCCGTTGCTGGCGGCGAAGCAGATGCCATATTCCCTGGTTGGGGGCGCGCGCGACGCAGCCGGTCTGGATGCGGTCCGGGCCATTGAGGAAGGAACCCGGGCGGCGCTCAAGATCTGAGCGCGCGCCCGAAGGATTTGATAGCATGCCGAAGCCTGATCAGTCGGTCGTCAAGTCGGCCGCCCGGACCCTAGAGATATTCGAATATTTCGACGAGGCTCGCAGGCCCGCGCACATTCAAGAGGTGGCCCTCGCGTTAGGCTATCCGCATTCCAGTACGGCCGCGCTGCTGCGCAGCCTCGCCGACCTCGGCTATCTGGAATTTTCCGCCGAAGACAAGACTTACTTCCCATCAATCCGGGTCTCCCTGCTGGGCCATTGGGTTAGCGACGAAGTCTTTCCGCTCCGGCGCATCCAGCAGCAGATGCGCGATCTCGCCGAAGAAACCCAGATGACCGTGGTGCTGGGTGCAGTGAGCGGCGGGTATTGCCAGTATGTCCGCGTGATCGAAGGCACGACCCCGATCCGCTATCACGTCAAGGCCGGCACGCGGCGATGCCTCGTCCGCTCAACCCTGGGCCGAGTGCTTCTCGCCTTGGAGCCGCCGGATACGAGGACCAGGATGATCGCGGAAGCGCTTGCTGTGTGGGACGGCGATGAGGCGCCACCGCCCGCAGAGGAGATCACCGGAGACCTGATCCAGGTCGCCGCCCGAGGTCATGCCTTCCATGCCGGCCTGGTGCACGAAAGCGCCGCCATGCTAGCCATTCCCCTCGCCGTAGGTCCGCCGGCCCGGCCCCTGGCCCTTGGCTTGGCCGCGCCCAAAGACCTGTTCCGGGGCCGTCGCCCCGAATTGCTTGGGATCATGCGTGACGTGCTAGGCAGCCTCGGGACCCCCGGCCCGAGGGCAGCCCCAAAGACCGCGTGAACGCAGGCGCCCGTCAGGCAGGTCTGGGATTCTGGATTAGGACAGTGCCCTGCGCTGAACAGCACAGGCGACCTTCGTTCTCCATTTCGATCCGGACCACCGCAGTCTGTTTGCTCATCGAGAGGATTTCCGCACGCGCCATGACCATCCCTCGGCTGACCGGCGCGAGGAGGTTGATCTTGAACTCGGTCGTCGCCGCCCACTGTCCCTTCTCCATATGGGGGTAGCAGACACATCCCAACACATGGTCGCAGGCGGCAGACAGGACGCCGCCATGCATGTTGCCGAAGCCGGTCAGCAGCTTTGGGTCCACCGCCATCTCTGCCGTGAGGCCTCCCGGTTCCATGGTCACGATCCGCAGGCCCAGGTATTCAGGGAGGCCGGTCATCCGATTGCTCGAAGCCATGAAGGCTTCAACCATCTCGGCGTGAAACGCGGGCATTCTGCGCGGGGTCATTGAATTTCCTTTCGCGGCTTAGCGAAAACAGTCGCGCGAGCGAGCGCGGTCTCGGCGCCGCTGACGAGGTCTTCCAGGACATCCCGAGCGGGGCGAATCGCCTTGATGAGGCCCATGCCCTGGCCGGCAAACCCAGGCGCGATATCCTTGCGCTGGTCGAGGGTCGCCGCCGCGAGCACGGGCCCGGCGATGATAGACTGGAAGGGCATGGGCAGCGGCGACTTCTCCGCGTCCACCCAAGCCTGCGCCCATTTGTTGCGGATGATCCTGGCCGGCTTTCCGGTGACGGATTTTGACACAATCGTGTCGCCATCGCCGTACTCGACCAGAACTTCCTTCTGGAATTGCTGAATGCCGGCTTCCTCCGTCGCCAGGAAAGCGGTGCCCACCCAGGCGCCTTCAGCCCCCAACATCATTGCGGCGGCTACGCCGCGGCCGTCGGCAATACCGCCGGCTCCGAGCACCGGGATGCGCCCCGCCATGGCGTCGACGACCTGGGGGATAAGCGCCATGGTGCCGATCGGCGAATTATGTCCGCCACCGTCATGTCCCTGGGCGACCACCACGTCGATGCCTGACGCAGCGACCTGCAGCGCATGCTTCACCGACCCAATGACGGCCATGACCTTCGTGCCGTTCTCCCGCAGTCGCTCCATCCAAGGCCCCGGGTTGCCCAGGCCTGCGGCGTAGACCGGAACCGCTTCCTCGATCACGACCTCCATTTGCGCCTCGAAGAACTCCTTTGAAAAGAACGCGGGGCCGGCCTGAGCTTCACCTTTGTTGCCATCGCGGGAACGGGCGACCTCTTGTAGGCCTTCCTGGCGCATGAAGTCGGCTGCAAACGCCTGATAGTCGCTAAGCAGCTCCATAGGCGACGGCTTGCCGCCCTCGCCGGAGCCCGCCGCGGCGTCGACCACTTCGCGGCGGACCGAGGCCGGGAGCAATGTGTCGACCCCGAAGGGCTTGTCGGTGAGCGATCGCACTTCGCGGATCCACGCGCGAAGTTCCTCGGGCGAGCAGGCCGCAGCGCCAAGAATTCCTAGCCCTCCGGCATTGGAGACGGCCGCTGCCAGGCGGGGAACGCTGGCCCCGCCCATTCCGGCAAGAACGATGGGATAGCGAATGTCGAAAATCTCGCAAATACGGCTGTTTAATGCCATGATGGTGTTCCTTGTCTCGGATGATGAGGGTCGCTGAGCGGAGCTTGGGTCAGCGACCCCGAAAGACGGGCTTGCGTTTCTGCATGAAGGCGAGCGGCCCCTCCTGGGCGTCCTCGGTTCTGAAGACAGCGGCAGCCATTTCGGATTCGATCTGCATGGCCTCAGCTTCCGGACGGCCCAGGCAGGCTCGCGCCGACCGGCGGATGGCCTGTACCGCGATCGGCCCGTTGGCGGCGATGCGTTCGGCCAGATCGAGGGCCGTGGGCAGCACGTCGGCCTGTGGCACCACGCGATTGAGGAACCCCAACTCTAGCGCCTCGGCGGCGGTTATTAGATCTCCGGTGAGCAGCAACTCCATGGCCCGCGCATAGGGTATCTGTCGGGGCAGTCTCACCGTCGAACCGCCTGCCGGGAAGATCGCCCACTTGACTTCCTGCACCCCAAGCTTGGCGGATTCGGACGCGACACGTAGGTCCGTCCCCTGGGCCAGCTCCATGCCCCCGGCGATCGCGTGACCGTTGATCGCCGCAATCACCGGCTTGACCACATCGAAGGTCCGAAGAAGCCCACGGCCGAGCATCTCTCCATCCGCCAGCAGCCGGCGATCCCACTCGTCTTCGGGCGGTCGGGCCCGACTCATCAACGGAATGAACCGTCCAAGATCGGCTCCGGAACAAAAAGCCTTATCACCGACGCCGGTGACAACCGCGACGCGGATGTCGGGGTCGTCGCGCACTGCGGTCCAGGCGTCGGCCAATCGGACCAGCATTTCCGGGGAGATGGCGTTTCTCGCCTCAGGTCGGTTGAGGGTGATGAGCGCAACTTGGCCCTTCCGTTCGACCCCAACGACGTCGCTCATGTTGCTCTCCAACACATATGTGTTTTAGTGTGCCATCGGCATGCTACGCTGACTTACCGGACTAAGGAAAGCGTGAAGCCAACTCTGCGGCGGAAAAGGCCGATTGGCAGGATCGGGCGATGGCGCTAGGAGGCTGTTCCCGTAGTGAGGGTTATCGATGACTGAACCGCACCGTACCGTCTTCAGAACGCCCGACGGCCTCGACCTCGTCGCCGACCGCTATGGCACGCCGATCCGCGGCGGCGTGCTTCTGGCGCACGGAGGCGGCCAGACCCGGCACGCCTGGGCCAAGACCGCGGCGGCCCTGGCGGATCGCGGCTGGGAAGCCGTCGCCCTGGACCTGCGCGGGCACGGCGACAGTGGCTGGTCGCCCACGGGCGACTACCAGATGGAACGGTTCGCGGGCGACCTCGCAATCGTCGCCAACGAGATGGGCGGACGTCCGGCGCTGATCGGCGCCTCGCTTGGCGGCCTCGCCGGATTGCTCGCAGAAGCGGAGATCGCGCCGCGGAGCTTCAGCTCGATCACCCTGGTCGACATCGTGCCAAATATGGATCCGAATGGCGCGGCAAAGGTGCTGAAGTTCATGGGCGCCCACGTCGGCCAGGGATTTGGCAGCCTTGAGGAGGCGGCCAACGTGATTAGCTCCTATTTGCCGCACCGAGCCAGACCCTCGGACCTATCCGGATTGGCGAAGAACCTGCGTCGCGGTAGCGATGGCCGATACCACTGGCATTGGGATCCGAGCTTCGTAGCGAGCGCCAACCGGGAACGGTCGAGGCGAGATGCGCAGGCGTTCGACACCGGACTCGCTAGCCTAACCCTGCCAGTGCACCTCATTCGTGGTCGGCTCAGCGAATTGGTGACGCGTCAAGCCGCTGAAGATTTCGTCGCAAAATTGGCGAACGCCCAGTTCACCGACGTCGCTGGCGCTTCTCACATGGTCGCGGGGGATCGCAACGATGCCTTCCTCGACGCCGTAGTGAGCTTTCTCGATCGGCAGTATTCCGAACAGCCGGCCACAGTCGGCCGAAACTCGCCCTAACACGAAGTTCAAAGCGCATTTTTGGCTCGCTTTCAGCGAAGCACCACGTAAACAGATGCCCGCGGCGGCTTTGATGTTCAGACATTCCCGGGCAATCCCCCTCTGCTTTCTCTATCAGGACTTCCTCGGCAGCCCGATGGGGAGAATCGAGCGCTTACCCGCAGTTGGGCCTGGATCCAAGCCAACTCTCCCGCTCCAGCGCAGAGATACCCTGATCACCTCGGGCAGGCTTTCGCCCCTCGGCGAAGAACTGCCCGAGGTCAATGAGCGCATTCAAGGGAGGCAACCGTTCTCAATCGTACCGCACAGGCGTACCTTACAGGATTACTCGGTGATCGCGAGCCACCGCGGCCAGCGGAGCGCCGGGGTTCCCAGGTCAAACCCTGAGCGCTCTTTTTAGGGTCGCCCGTCGTTTGAGCCCAGCATTGCGGCCGTTACCAAGCGAAGTCCGCAATTCCCGGCGCAATTAATCAAGTATAGAGTAATGTACACGTACCGTCGTGGTACAAGTACCGTCGTGCGCTACAATTCTGTAATGGGCGACTGGGCGACGCGAAGGGCGAATTTTCAGTTGGAAAGCCATCAACAGTTCGCTGCAGTTCTTTCGACCCGCCGGCGACAAATCGCCATGCGCCTGCTTTTGCCAGCGATTGTCGCTCCAGTAGACGCTGTGTTCACAGGCTCCTTCATGACCGTGATGGCGGGGGTGATCGGCTACTTCCTGTTACAAGCGATTGAAGTGTGGGTCTTTCCCCGCGCACTGATTCAGCAACGGATGGCGCACACGCGCTGGCGGACCGCAGCCCTTGCGGTTGTGGCGGTCAATGGAGTGATTTTCGGTTCGGTTGGCATCGTCGCGGCCGTTTTCGGCGGACCCTGGGGAGCGGCCTGCGGCGCGCTGTGGGTGTCCGGCGCGATACTGAACGCCGTTCTGACCAGCGTCGGTTGTCGCCCGGTATTCGTTGCCGCCCTCCTGCCGCAGATCGGTTACTTTATCGTTCTATCTCTGCTCGCCATGCCTCTCGGCGCGTCGCCCGGTCAAGCTGCCGCCTTTGCTATGACGGCGGGGTTGAACATTACAGCTGCACTGTTGGCCTGGCGCCTCTATCAGAATACCCTGGCGGCCGAGCGTGAGGCCAAGGCGCTAGCGCAAGCCGCCACCGCCGCAAAGTCGGCCTTTGTAGCGATGGTCAGCCATGAACTTCGCACGCCACTCAGCGCCGTTCTGGCAGGCGCGGCCGAACTAGAGGGTCGGTCACGCAGCGCTTGCGATCGTCTAAGCGCACGCCTCATCCTTGACTCCGCCCGTATGATGAACAGCCTGCTCAACGACCTACTCGACATGTCCAAGATAGAAGCGGGCCGACTGACGATTGAAGAGGTCCCCTATGACCTTCAGTCACTGGTGGAAGACACCCTAAAATTCTGGTCCGCCGCGGCGCGCAAGAAGGGGATTTCACTCCAACTGGAGACTGGGCCCAGCCTTGGCTGGGCTCGGGGTGACCCCTTCCGACTTCGACAGATTCTCAACAATCTGCTTTCGAATGCAATAAAGTTCACCGACGATGGCGCAGTTGCGGTGCGCCATAACTTCTACGCAACCCCATGGGGAATTCCTGCAGGTCGAGGTGACTGACACTGGACCTGGAATACCCCCCCGCCAGCTCGAACGCCTCTTTAACGCATTTGAGCAACTGGAGGCGAGCACGGCTCGTACGCATGGCGGCACCGGGCTTGGACTGAACATCAGTCGGCAGCTAGCGAAGCTCATGGGTGGGGACCTGACGGTGAAAAGCCTCGCAGGCGACGGCACCACCTTTTCATTGCGACTACCGCACACGAGGCTTGAGGGGGCCGTCGAGCGGGAGGATTGCGAGCAACCGGTAGCGCCCAGCATGGATCTCAGGGTCTTGATAGTCGACGATCATGAGATCAATCGCAAAGCGTTTAGTCTGATGTTGCGGCCTTTCTGCGGCCGGATTGTCACCGCCAAAGACGGTCAGGCCGCCTTGGAACTCTTGTCGATCAACGAATTCGATGTCGTGCTAATGGATATGAACATGCCGGTAATGGGCGGCGTGGAAGCAGTGAAGCGACTAAGAGGTTCGAACGGGATGAATCGAAACACACCCGTTGTCGCGCTGACGGCGTCTTCGGCCGTCGACCACGTCGACCACGTCGACCAATGTCGATCCGCCGGAATGCAGGCCTTTGTCAACAAACCGGTCGAAGCACACCAGCTGTTCGCCGCCATCGAGGCCGTCCTGGGTTCGATAAACGCTGAACAGGACATCGATTGCCCCACTTGCCCAGGCACCGGCGGAAGCGGAGGATCAAGCGATCGCTGACGGCGCCTGTGCGACCGGTATGATGAGTTAAAGACCGTGCCAGCGTCGAGTGACCAAATTGGCGCGGATGCGTGACGGTTCTGGCATGATCCTCCCTCGTTTTGGTGGACACCCATGCTAGCTTTTCGGAGCTGGAGAGGAGTGTCAGATGAGTGGTACGCGCCGGGTGTTTCCGGAGGCCTTCAAGCGGGAGGCTGTTGATCGTGTGGCCTCGAGCGGCCTGTCGGTTGGTGAGGTGGTCCGGGAGTTGGGTCTCCGCGAGACCCGGTGCTTCGACGATGGATGATGCAGTTCGGAGCGCAGGCGACGGGGACGCCGCGGCGCCCCAGTACGCAGGCGGTGGCCCCGTCGCCGTCTGATTTGGCTGCGGAGAACGCTCGGCTGAAGCGCGAGAACGACCGGCTTCGGATGGAGCGCGATATCCTAAAAACGTAGGCCCGCCCCGTCCGCAAGGGGTGTTCGCTAGATGGCGTCAGCGGTCTGCAACAACGTATCCGGTCTCAGGGTCGAGCCCTGGCCAAGATGGATATCCGCGCGTCCCGGGTCCTCATAAAAGCCTCGGTGACCAGCGCCGCATTTAGGATCAGGATCTCCAGTCCGCCGGTTTGACCGTTATGCCATCTGTGCTTTCACCTCACGCAGACTTCGGGAGCGGTGGCGTGGAGCGCCGCCGCAGTTGTGTTGATCAGGCTGCCGCGACGGCGCCGTGGTCGAAGAGCGCGTTTCGTCGTAACACCGCCCAGACGATGCGCGCCAGCTTGGCGGCCAGAGCCACGACCACGACGTTGGGGTGCGATCTCGCCAGCAGCTGCTGCAGCCAGGCGCCCATCGCGTTAGGTTTAGCGGCAAGATGCGGCAGCGTCGCCCTGGCGCCATCGATCAGCTGCTTTCGCAGATATCGATTTCCCCGCTTGCTGATGCCGAGCATCCGGGTCCTGCCTCCGGTGGAGTGCTGGCGGGGCGTAAGGCCGAGCCAAGACGCCAGATCGCGGGCTTTGGCGAAGGCGCTGCCATCGCCCACGGCGGCGAGCAAAGCGGTGGCGTTGATCACGCCCACCCAAGGGATGCTGGAAAGCCGACGCGCCTGTTCGTCGCTGCGGACAACTGCGGCGAGTTCGTCATCATAGGCTTTGATTCGCCTACTCAGGCCGTCGCACTCCTCGAGCAGGTCCTCCACAAGCCTGCGGGTGCGGTCGCTGACCGCCAAGCCTTCAGAGCCAACCTCTTCAAGCCGACGCATGAGGACGGCGCGACCTTTGGCCAGCGTGATTCCACGCTCCAGCAGCACGGCGGGAAGTTGGTTGATCGTACGCATCCGGTGAGGACCGCGGCGGCTAGGCTGTGAAACGCCGGGAAGTGGCTTAGGCGGCAAGCGCCGTGGGCGTCCAGTTCCAGGGCAACAACTCGTTGAGACGACTGGCCGGCAGGTCGTTGATGCGCGCGAGGA